>CAYZGO010000005.1:0-28790 GCA_964478075.1 uncultured Anaerolineales bacterium
CCGACCTCGCCGCCCAGGGCCTCTGCCAGTTGTTCGATGACTTTGAACCCCTCAGGGTCTCCCAGACCACGGCCACCCGACACGATTATTTTGGCATCCTCCAGGTTGACACGACGCCGTGCCTCTTTGACCACCTCCACAATCTTGACGATCAAATCCTCTTCGTCAATTGTCACCGGGACACGCTCAACCACTCCCTGGCGCGTCTTGTCCGGTTGTGGCGCTCTCATCACACCTGGGCGCACCGTGGACATTTGCGGCCTGTGCCGCGGGCAGATAATGGTAGCCATGATATTGCCACCAAATGCCGGACGTGTTTGTAGGAGCAGGCGCTCGCTCTCATCAATGTCCAAACCCGTGCAGTCAGCGGTCAGGCCTGTATAGATGCGCTGCGAAATACGAGGCGCCAGATCCCGGCCAACGGTCGTCGCGCCAAAAAGCACGATTTCGGGCTTTTTGCTCTGTATCAAGTCGGAGAGCACACTGGCATAGGCATTGGTGCGATAGTGCTCCAGTAAGGGGTCTTCGGCCAGATAGACGACGTCCGCGCCATCAGCGACAAGCTCCTGGGCCAAAGCCTCCACGTTGTGGCCCAGCAAGACAGCCTCAGCCCTGGCACCCAGTATGTCAGCCAACTCACGCGCTTTGCCCATCAACTGATGAGAGACTTTGGTCAGCGCGCCATCCCGTTGCTCGGCGAACACCCACACGTTGCGATAATCCTGAACTTTGGCTTCTCCTGCCACGCGTTCGCCGAGAAGCAGGGCGTCCTCCGGGCATTCATCCACGCAGGCACCACAGTCCACGCAACTCTCGTAGATCTTTGCCTTCCCATCCACAATTTCGATAGCACCGAAGGGGCAGGCGAGGACACAGGTGCCGCACCCTGTGCACTTGTCCAGATCAACCTTCAACTCCATACTTTGCCCTCCTTCAACATAGATTGCTAGACAGTCGCTGTCGCCTTACCTGGCTTCTGCGAGCTGTTTCTTCATGGCCTTCCCCAGCCGCTTGATACCTTCCTCAATCATCTCCGGCTTGGCCGTAGAGAACGTGAGGCGCAGTGCATCTTGTCCGCTGACTCCATCCGGGTAGAAAGCTGTACCCGGTATGAAGGCGACTTTCTCCTCCAGACCGGCCTTTAGCAATTCCATAGAGTTGATTTCTTTGGGCAGCATTACCCAAAGGAAAAGGCCACCTTGTGGCCGTGTCCACTTCACTCCAGAAGGGAAATACTTCTCCATTGCTGACAACATGACAGCACAGCGTTCTCTGTAAGTGTCACGGATGCGTTTGATATGCTGCCGCAAAAAGCCCCGCTGGCAAATGTCGTTTGCTATCATCTGCACAAAGATGCTGGTATGCAGATCCGCTGCTTGCTTGGCCTGCACCAGCTTCCCAATGACTTTCGCCGGGGCAACGATCCAGCCCAAACGAATGCCTGGTGACAGGGTCTTGGAGAACGTGCTCAGATAGACGGTGTTTTCCTTATGTAAAACGATAACCGGTGTGATGTCTTTGCCTACAAACCGCAACTCTCCGTATGGGTCGTCCTCGACGATGAACACGCCGTACCTGGCAGCCAGATCGACGAGTTTGCGCCTGCGCTCCAATGACAGCGTCACACCCGCGGGATTGTGAAAGTTCGGCAGGCAATAGATGAACTTGACCGGCTCACGTTTTAGGACGTCCTCAAGCAAATCAACCCGCGTGCCATCATCATCAAGTGGGACAGTCACAAAGCGCGCTTCGTATGAATTCCAGGCCTGGATGGCCCCCAGGTAAGTGGGACAGTCCGTGAGCACCGTGTCACCTGGATTCAGAAATACCTTGCCCACCAAACTGAGAGCCTGTTGAGAGCCATTGACGATTAGAATGTTCTTCTCTTCCGCCGGAACACCGTACTTCTGCATCTTGGCCAGCAGATACTGCTTGAGAGGAGGATAGCCTTCCGTCACGCTGTACTGCAGTGCTTGCGGTCCATCATGCTCGAGGACATAGTGACTTGCCTCTTGAAATTCACGTACGGGCAACAACTCAGGCGCAGGCATGCCTCCACCCAGAGAGATGAGCCCCGGCGTAGACATCATCTTGAGCGTCTCACGGATGATGGAACTGGTCATGCGTTGCGTACGCTTAGCCAGAGCTTTGTTCCAGTCCGTGCTTACTTTGCCATCCCAATTGACGACACTGTCATTCATGGCCCTTTCGCTCCTTCCCTCGTCTCGTATTCTACTGTTTCCTGCATCAACCGTTCGTCCCGCTTGACGGGATTGCTGAACCTCGCTGGTCGGATTATCTCATAAAAAGGGGGGCTGGAGTTTAGCGCTTGACGCAGTACCCTGCAGCTGGCGTGCTACTTTAGCAATCCCCTCGATCCTGGCTATGGCAAAGTCCACACCATCAACCCTATGAGTGGAGCCCACCAGCACGGTGACCATACCCAGTTCCCCAGCTGCGCGAAGGTTGGGAACATGGTCATCAAGCGTTACGCAATCCTCCGCCCTGACGCCAAGCGATTTGAGCACGAATTGGTAGGCAGCAGGATGTGGTTTGCCAACGTATCCGGTAGTAGCAATGCCAAAGACGTGCTCAAAGTGTTGCTCGACGCTCAGGGCTGCCAACACGTGCTGCGCGTGCTGTTTGCTCGAATTGGTGAAAATGACTTTGCGCCATGGCAAGCGAGCCAGAACCTGGTTCAATTCATCGTTGGGAGCCAATAACTCTGCCACTGAGAAATCGTGCACGTAAGCAAGATAGTCATCTGGATCGATCTGGAACTCCACCAACAGCCCTCGCATCGTAGTGCCGTACTGCTGCCAGTAGCGTGGACGCAGTTCCTTGATCATCGCGTGATCCATGCCCAGACGCTGACCCATATACTCGTTGATGCGCTGGCTCACAATACGCATCACACCTGCGCTCCTCGGGTACATTGTGTCATCCAGATCGAAGAGCGCACACTGCAGCTCGCGCCGCTTCACAGTACACCTCCCGCCGCTTCCGCACGAACGCAGACATAGATACCCGCCAGGATAACTGTGCCGCCCAATATCTTGACCGCTGATGGAATCTCTTGCAGGATCAAACAGGCCAGGATTGTAGAACCAATCGGTTCCCCCAGCACAACGGCGGTCACGAAAGTCGGCGACAGATAGCGCAGTGCCCAGTTGAGCGACGAATGCCCAATGATCTGCGGGCCGACGGCCAGCAGCAGAAACATGAGATAAGAATGCGCAGGGTAACCCCAGAAATCCTGGCCACTCAACAGGGCTGCGATGCCGAGCACCAGCGCAGCCGTCCAGTAGGTTGGCGTGACGTATGTTAGCAGCGACAGGCGCTTTCTCAGATTCCGCCCAATCAGAAAGTAAGCTGAGACCATAATCGCTCCAACGACAGCCAGGAAGTCGCCCCACAGCGCCCAGCCAGATATCCTCAGGTCTCCCCAACCAATAATGGCGCCACCCAAGGTTGCTAGAGCAATGCCCATAAACATACGCGAAGGAACATGTTCCTTCAGCAGAAAGCGGGCCGCCAATCCCACAAAGAGGGGGTTGATCGTAACCAAGACAACCGAGCTGGCCACTGATGTGTACTCGAGCGAACTGATCCAGGTTGCGAAATGCAAGCCCAGAAACACACCTGCCGCTATCATGAGTCGCAGATCTCGCCAATCGAGATGCAGCAACTCTTCACCATTGCGCCACAGGGCCAACGGGGTCAGTATTAGCGACGCCAGAGCAAGTCTGTACGCTCCTGTGACCAACGCTGGAGCTGCCGCGACTCGGATAAAGATGGCCGCCCAGGAGACTGCCAATACTCCCAGTGCCAACACCACGTATGGCTGCCAATGCGTTCTGCTAACCTGCGACGTCATACTGCGGTTACCTGGGCAGTTATGTATACTGCCGTGGTACTTCGTAGTGTGGCAATGCTCCACGAGCAAAGATGGCAGCACACCGCTAGATGATGTTCTTATCGCGCAGTATTGCCACCAGGTCCTTGGCGGCCTCCCCTGGCGCGCTCTTGATGACCTGACCTGGCTCCTTGGGCGGCGGCGTGAAGCTGCGCTTCACCTGCGTGGGAGAGCCTTTGAGACCTACTGTCTCTGGGTCCGCGCCAATGTCCTCTGCGCCCCAGAATACCACCTCCTGCTCACGATAAGCGGTCATAATCGCGCCAGCGGGCGGGTAACGCGGCACATTGGCCTCCTGGGTAATGGTCAAGAGAGCGGGCAACTGCGCCTCGATCTCCTCAAAGCCATCTTCAAGCGCCCTCTTTGCCCTCACTTTGCCATCGTCTATGACCAACTCGCGCACATAGGTAATCTGCGGGATCTTGAGGTACTCGGCCAACTGCGGGCCCACCTGAGCCGTATCGCCATCAATGGCCTGCCGACCGGCAAACACCAGATCAAAGTCGCCAATCTTCTTCAAGGCCTGACCCAAAGTGCTGGCCGTCGCCCAGGTATCCGCACCAGCAAAGGCTCGATCCGTCAGCAGGATTGCCTCGTCTGCACCCATGGCCAACGCTTCCCGCAGAGCATGCTCAGCCTGCGGCGGGCCCATAGAGACAACAATGACCTTGGCCTTCGTGGTCTCCTTGAGCCTCAGCGCCTCTTCGAGGGCATTCTTGTCCTCGGGATTGATGATGCTCGGCACGCCTTCTCGAATCAGCGTCCCTGTCCTCTTGTCAAGCCTGACTTCAGTCGTGTCTGGAACCTGCTTGATCATTACTACGATCTTCATAGGCGGTTTTCCTCCCCCTTCTGTCAATTATGAGCAGTCGCAAGGCCTCGCCCCCGAGGCTTCGTCCTAAAGGGCTCGAGCCTTGAGGGCAACTACCTGAGCCTCAGCCCTATCTGGCGGAACAGGTTTCGGGCGATGATCTCGCGCTGAATCTCGTTGGTACCCTCAAAAATGCGGGTAATGCGCGCGTCACGATACATGCGCTCAATGGGGTACTTTTTCATGTAGCCCATGCCACCGTGAATCTGCACTGCAGTATCCGCAGCGCGACAGGCCACCTCAGAACCGTAGACCTTGCACATGGCGGCCATAGTGCTGAATTTACGCCCGGTCTGCCCCGTATCCAGCATCCAGGCTGTGCGATAGACGAGTGAACGCAGCGCCTCTACCTCTATCGCCATGTCAGCAATCATCCACTGAATAGCTTGCTTGGCAGCGATAGGAGCACCAAACTGATACCGGCTCTTGGCGAACTCCATGCACATTTCCAATGCCTTGTCCGTTGCTCCCAGGCAACCCGCTGCGAGGCTGATACGCCCGACATCCAGAGTCTTCATGAAGGTGAGAAAGCCACCGCCGAACATGCCCAACACATTCTCCGCTGGGACACGGCAGTCCTCGAAGAACAACTCTGCAGTAGAAGACCCACGGATGCCCATCTTCTCCTCTTTGCGGCCTACTTTGAAACCGGGGAACTCTTTTTCCACGATGAAAGCAGTCACGCCACCTCGGGCACCCAAAGCTGGGTCAGTCACTGCCAGGACACTAATGACGTCGGCAATGTCCCCGTTCGTGATCCACAGCTTGGAACCATTCAGCAGAAAATAGTCGCCGTCGCGCACAGCCCTCGTTTGTATCGAGGCTGCGTCAGATCCTGCATTGGGCTCAGTCAAAGCAAAGGCAGCGATTTTCTCTCCGCGCGCCAGGGGCACCAGGTACTTCTGCTTCTGTTCCTCAGTGCCGTCCAGGTAGATAGCCATGGCGCCAATGCCCGTGTGGGCACCGATCACCGTGGCTGTGGAACCACATATCTTGTTCAATTCTTCCATGAGAATGCAGTAACCGATCTCACCTGCACCAGCGCCGCCATACTTCTGCGGAAATGGTATACCCATCAAACCGAGCTTGGCCGCCTTCTTGAGCGTTTCGAAAGGCACCCGCTCATCGCGATCAATCTCCTCGGCTAGAGGGGCCACCTCCTTCTCCGCGAACTCCCTGACCATGCGGCGGAGCAATTCATATTCCTTGGGAAACGTAAAGTCCATTCCTTCCTCCTTAACAAAAGGGTATCAATACCAGAGCCATACACGGCCCAGGCTGTGAATGGGCCAAGAGCAAACTGGCTATTCTTTCAATTGCCTTTTGATGATCTTGCCCGTGGCATCCTTGGGCAATTCCGTCCGGAACTCTATGTACCGTGGGTACTTGTAGGCAGCCATCCGTTTACGACCGTACTCAATCAAGTCCTCAGCGTCCACAGCCTCATCTTGCTCGAGCACGACAAAGGCCTTGATCTCCTCTCCCATTACTTCGTCTGGAGCGCCAACCACGGCAACTTCAGCAACTGCAGGGTGAGCGAGAAGCACGTCCTCCACTTCGCGCGGGTAGATGTTGAGCCCACCGCGAATGATGAGATCCTTCTTGCGGTCCACGACATAGAAATAACCACTCTCATCCATGCGCCCCAGGTCGCCAGTGTGAAACCAGCCACCACGCATAGCTTCCGCGGTCGGCCCCGGCCGCTTGTAGTAGCCCTTCATGACGTTGTGACCACGGATGACGATCTCCCCAACTTCTCCCGGCGGCAGTTCGCGATCTTTTTCGTCAAAGATCTTCATCTGCACACCATAAATGGGCAGCCCTATGGAGCCAGGCCGGGGAGCCTGCTCGGCCACATGGTCCCGCCTAAAAGATAGCGGGACATTGAATGCAGCCACCGGTGCGGTCTCAGACAGACCATAGCCCTCGAATATCGGCAAGCCATACCGCTCCTCGAATTGCTTCATCAGATCCACCGGTAGCGCAGCCCCACCAGAGCAGCAGAGGCGCAAGGAACTCCAATCGTACTTCTCGGCCGCTGGATAGTGCTGCAGATACCAATACATCGTCGGCACACCCATCAGCAAGGTGACTCGATCACGTTGGATGACCTGCAGCACTCTATCGGGCTCAAAACGGGACAGCAGAGTGAGTGTGCCTCCCGCGTACAGAGTAGCGTTCATGACGCAGGTCTGTCCAAAGGCGTGGAACAAAGGCAATACGCTCAGCGAAACATCTTGCGCGGTAAGCCGGCAGAGGTGATCCGCAGTGAGCGCAGCGTTGTAGAACATGTTGAAATGTGTGAGTTCAGCACCCTTGGGATGCCCGGTAGCACCCGCCGTATACAGAATGACTGCCGTGTCATCCGGCATCGTCTGAACCGTATCGAATTCAGGCCTGCCTCTACCCAGCAAGTCACTGAAGAGATGCCAGCCAGGGGGCGAACGCTTCCCTGAGACGATCAGATGGTGGCAGGCCTCCACTCCCAGCAGCGCCCGGCGAGCTTCAGGCAGCAGCGACTCAGCAACAACTAGCGCTGAAGCATCGGAATCTTCCACTTGGTAGGCAATCTCAGAGGCCTTGAACAGGGTATTGAGAGGAACAACACAGCCCCCCAGTTTCAGTACCCCAAAGTACGCAATGACGAACTCGGGTACATTGGGCAGCATCACAGCTACGCTGTCGCCCGTGTGCACACCAAGACGTGCCAACCCGGAAGCACACTGATTCGCCGCTTCGTTGAGTTGCGCGTAGGTCATCCCGTGGCCATTGGAGACGATTGCCGTGTGCCGAGGCTGGCTGGCGGCTCCGGTCTCAAGCACCAGCGCCAGATTCAGGCTCATAAGAAGCACTCCAGGGATGAATGAGTGGCGAGTAGGGAGTCATGAGTAGTGAGTGATGAGTGGCATCGCAACGGAATGAACGACAGTAACTCACTACCCATGACTCGTGACTCCCTCTACTTGTCCTGGAACTTGGGCTGACGCTTCTCCAGAAACGCGCTCACGCCCTCGTGGGCATCATAGGTGCCACACAACTCGACGAACTCGTCCTCTTCCAGCTTGAGTGCATCGAGTAGACTCACCTCCATGCCGTGGTTGATTGCCCTTAGAATAGCGCCGGCTGCCATGGCGCTTTTGGAGGTAATCTTTTTTGCCAGATCCAACGCAGTCTTAACCACCTGGCCAGAGGGCACTACTTTGTTCACCAGTCCCAGGCGAGCAGCCTCTTGCGCAGTTATCATGTCGCCAGTAAGAATCAACTCTATCGCCTTGCCTCTGCCAATCAGGCGAGGCAAGCGGGCTGTCCCGCCCCAGCCTGGCAAGAGTCCCAGGCTGACCTCCGGCTGCCCCAAGCGCGCCGTGTCTGACGCAATACGGATATGACAGGCCATAGCCAGTTCGAGGCCACCGCCAAGGCAAATGGCGTTGATGGCGGCTATAACGGGCTTGGTGCTCTGTTCAATCCTGGTGAAGAGGCCTTGCCCCTTGACGATGAGATCCCTCTTCACTTCCTTACCTGCCCGTCCGAGGTCTATTTGCTCCTTGATCTCGTTAATGTCCGCCCCAGCCACAAATGTGAACTGGCCCGCGCCTGTTATGATGATCGTCTTCACATCCACGTTGGCCGAGACTTCGTCAAAAGCACTGGCCAAATCTTCTATGGTCTGTTCGTTGAAGGCATTGGCCGGAGGGTGGTCAATGGTCAAAACGGCGATGCGATTCTCTACCGACACTTTCACGTACTGGCGTTCTGCCATCATGCAAGCTCCTTTCTTGAGATGTCAATTGGTCGTGCAAGGCGAAGACCTCAAAGCCCTACGTCGTATACTCAAAGAAGCCCTTACCGACCTTTTTGCCCAGATGACCTGCGCGCACCTTGGTCTTGAGCAGACGCGCAGGGCGAAAGCGATTGCCGTACTGGATCTGAAGCTTCTTGAGCTCAGCCAACACAACATCCAGCCCCAGGACATCAGCCAGTTGCAGTGGCCCCATGCGCTCCTCGCCGTACTTCATGCCTATGCCAGCAATCGCGGCCATGTCAATCTTGTCCGGTGGAGAGATGGTCTCCGTCACACAGATTACCGCCTCGTTGATCAGAGGCATCATGAGGCGCTGCCAACTGAACTCAGTGCCTGTCCGCGCCTTGCCATCATCCTGAAGCTGCTTGATCATGGCCTTGACGGGCTCGTCGGTTTGATCCCCATACCCGTAAAAGCCCGCGCCAGCCTTCTCTCCGAGGCGGCCAGCATCGAACAGCACCTTGAACAATGCAGGGATCTCGACGCCATACTCAGTCGCCAGGTACTCTGCCGTGTGATAGATAACGTCAATGCCCAGCATATCCATTAGTGTGAACGGCCCCATAGGCCAGCCAAACTTGACCATGGCCCCATCAATTTCTTGGGCCGTGGCAGCTCCCTCCTGCAATGCCAGCGCAGCCTCATTGAGATAGGGCATCAGCAAGCGGTTGACCAGGAAGCCTGGGCACTCCTGCACCACTACCGGGATCTTGCGCAGAGACTCGGCGAACATCACAACATCGTCAATCGTCTCCTGCGAGGAATCCAGCCCAGGAATCACCTCGACGAGCTTCATCACGTGCGCAGGGCTAAAGAAGTGCAGGCCGATCATCTTGTGCGGACGCTTGGTAGCAGCACCCATCTCGGAAATGGACAAAGCCGACGTGTTAGAGGCAAAAATAGTGTGCTCCGGACAGACCTCGTCCAGCTCAGCAAAGACCTGCTTCTTGATCTTCATCACCTCCGGCACAGCCTCAATGACGATGTCCACGTCGGCGAACTCGTCATACGAAAGCGTGGGAGTAGCAAGGTCCACTTTCTCTTGCATTTCTCCTGCACTCATCTTGCCCCTATCCACACGCCGCTGATAGATACTGTGCAGAGCATCCATACCCTTGTCCAGCATCTTCTGATCGACGTCCTTGAGCACCACTGGGAGGCCTGAATAGGTGATGACCTGCGCGATCCCTCCACCCATAAAGCCCGCCCCCACTACTCCTGCCTTGAAAATGTACATTTACTTTCCTCCCTTCAAGGTGTTCTTCAAGGAGCCAGGCGTACGCAAGAGATGCCTGGCTTCGACTACTTCCTCTCGACCACAATCGCACCACCCTGTCCGCCACCGACGCACTCAGTAGCCAACCCAAGCGAGAGATCGCGCTTCTGCATTTCATACAGCAGCGTCGCTACGATGCGGCAGCCAGTGCACCCCACAGGGTGACCAAGAGCGATGGCACCACCGTTGACGTTCACTTTCTCCCAGTCCCAGCCATCCTTGGCCAATTCCTTCCCCACTGCTAGGGCCTGGGCAGCAAAGGCCTCGTTGAGTTCAATCAATCCCATATCCTTCAGTTTGAGGCCAGCCTTTTTCAACGCCTTGGGAACAGCGTAGACCGGCCCGATGCCCATTATGGAAGGATCCACACCCGCGTAGCCGTAACCACGTATGTAGCCCATTGGCTCCAGACCCAATTCTTTCGCCTTGTCCGCCGTCAGCACCAGGCAGGCTGCTGCGCCATCACAAATCGGGCAGGCGTTGGCCGGCGTCACTGTACCGCCCTTCTTGAACACGGTGGGATACAAAGCTGCCTTCTGCACTGTGAGCCCAGGATTGATACACTCGTCCTGAATAATGAATTCGGAGGCAACTTCCTGTCCGGCAACCTTCTTCTTCACCTCCACAGGGACAATCTCATCCTTGAACTTACCCATGCGCGTAGCCATGAAAGCCTTCTTGTGCGATTGCACGGCGAACTCGTCCTGTTCCTGACGGGATATCTTGTACATCTCGGCCAGGTTCTCGGCCGTCTTGCCCATGATCTCATTGCAGATGGGATCGGTCAGGCCCTCCCACAAGGTATCAACGAAGGTAGTGTGCCGCAGCTTGAGCCCCCAACGAGCACCTCGCACCAAATAGGGAGCCTGGGACATGCTTTCCACCCCGCCACACATAAAGATCTCCCCGTCATCTGCCTGAATGGCTTGATAGGCATTCGTGATCGCTACCTGACCCGCAGCACAGTTGCGCTGCACAGTATATCCGGGCACTTCTTTAGGGATGCCAGCCATCAGCGCGGCCACTCGACCGAGATTGGGAGCATCGCTGCTCTGGCCAATGCAACCAAAGATCACATCATCAATAGTGGCCGGGTCAATCTGTGTGCGTCTCAGCACCTCTTTTATCACCCGGGCAGCCAAATCGTGTGCAGTAATGTCCTTGAATGCACCACCATAGCGCCCAATAGCAGTTCGCACTATTCCCGCAATAACGACGTCTTTCATTGAACCCTCCTTGGCGTATTTTGCTGGTCTCTGCTAACTAGGAAACACAAACGGCAAGGGCCTTCGCAGCAGGAGCTAAATCCCACTGCTGACTCTTGCCTGGTATCGAGATTTACAGAACAAGGACTCTTTGCAACAGAAGAAGGGAAATGCCAACGGGGTGGATTCTCCTCTGCCCAAAGCATCATCGCTTATCCCCTCGCCATTGATTGTCCTCAGCAGGACATTGCGCACTCAGTGAGGAAACGGAGGTATTGTACAACAAACCACTGAAAAAGGCAACCTGGTGATATAATTCACAATCTCCGCGCTCATGAGAACCATTCTTTTGACAATCACTTGCTCTATGGTAGAATGCGTGCAGTTCTCTCCAGAGACCTGGTTTCCGAGAGAAACCGGGCTTCTTATGGTTCCCGGAGTGACTGTTATGCCCATCAGAGTACTTCCACCCCAGGTGGCGAGCAAAATCGCCGCCGGAGAAGTGGTGGAGCGACCGGCTTCCGTGGCGAAGGAACTTATCGAGAATGCCATTGATGCCGGAGCGACAGACATCAGAATCGAGATAAAGCACGGAGGAAGGCGTCTCATTCGAGCCAGCGACAATGGTTGCGGCATTCCAGCAGAGGAGGCGAAACTGGCCTTTGCTCGCCATGCCACGAGCAAAATCCGCAGCGAGGATGACCTGTCGCACATCACCACTTTGGGTTTCCGTGGTGAGGCCTTGACCAGCATAGCCGCCGTGTCCCAGGTAACAATGCTCACGCGTGTGGAAGATGAGGCGACAGGCACCTTGCTGAGAGTAGAGGGTGGAGAGCTCATACGGAGCGAAAAGCACGGCGGAAAACCAGGGACAGTCGTGACTGTTGAGAACCTTTTCTACAATACTCCTGCCCGGCTCAAATTCCTGCGCTCAGAAGCTACCGAGAGTAATCACATCGTTAGCCTCGTCAGCGCGTATGCCTTGGCGTATCCAGAACTGCGCTTCAGCCTGATTGATAATGGAAGACTGGCCCTACAGACTTCTGGCAACGGCAAGCTGTACGACGTGCTCATCAAAGTGTTCGGGCTCAACGCGGCACAGCAAATGCTTGAGGTTCAGCCAAGCGAGCGACTGCAAGCAACTGATTCCACGGACGCGGAGGGCGAGGCCGCGCAGCGCATTCCCAGGATTCGTGTACGCGGATACATAGGCTTCCCCAGCCTGCATCGTGCTACACGCAAGTATCAGATCTTTTTCGTCAACCGCCGCTGGATCCAGGATCGCTCCCTTGGCTACGCCGTCAAAGAAGCATACCGCACTCTCATCCGCACAGGCCGTCACCCTGTGACAGTGTTGAGCATCACTATGGACCCCACAGACGTAGACATTAACGTACATCCCACAAAGCGCGAAGTGCGTTTTCGGGACCCACGAGGAGTGTTTGCCGCAGTCCAGCGAGCGGTGCGGCACACAATCATTGGACAGGCCCCCGTGGCTGCAATGACGAGCCGGCCCGCCGCAGTCTTGCCGGATGAATGGGAAAGACGCGGACAACTGGCCCCCGGGCATCGTGGCTGGGAAGCGGGCCTCAACCGTGCGCAAATGGCGCTGGAGATACAACGCCCTGCGGATGTGGAGGCGCCTGCTGTCAGCGGCATACCCATGCGAGAGCAGTTGCCGATGCTGCGCGTGCTTGGGCAGGTCAGGCAGACCTATATCATCGCTGAGGGTCCGGATGGCCTGTATCTGATTGACCAGCACGCTGCGCACGAGAGAATCCTCCTTGAACAACTGCAGGCAGAGCAAGCCGCAATGACCATGCCCTCACAAACTCTGCTCGAGCCACTTCCCATTGAACTCCCGCCTCAGCAACGTGGCCTGCTAGACGGATTGTTGGAACACCTCGCTGCATTTGGCTTTGATATTGCACCTTTTGGGGGCGACACCTATCTAGTTCGAGCCATCCCGGCCGCCCTAAACCCAGAGCGGGTGACAGCAGTCATCGCTGAGCTGCTCGACATCGCCAGCGAGGGCATAGATGCACCCACGTCTGCAGAGCACACACTGGCCGTTATAGCCTGTCACAGCGCCATACGCGCCGGCCAGACCCTTACACTCGATGAGGCACGCGAGCTCATCCGCCAACTGGAAGACACAGCCCTTCCCTACACGTGCCCTCATGGCCGACCGACTATGATCCATTTGAGTTCTGCGCAACTGGAACGAAGCTTCGGCCGTAGATGAGGTCTGTGCTCCATTGTGAACCCTGGGGTTGGGTTGCAGCGTAGTAGTAGTGAAACCTGAGCCCAGTTACACCGTATAATACAAAGGGGATATGCATATGACCAACAGCTTCTATCGCGACAAGAGCAAGGGCGTGATCGGCGGCGTATGCGCTGGACTGGCTGACTACTTTGGCGTCAGCCCTGTGTTGCTGCGCTTCATATTCGTCCTGTGGGCTCTGACGAGTGGGACGGGCGTAACGGCCTACATCATCCTGTGGATCGTTCTGCCAGAGAAGGGAATCGTCAGTCGTTCGAGCCAAGAAGCGTTCCGACACAACGTCAAGGAGATCCGAGCTGAGGTGAGGGAGTTCGGCCGAGACGTCCAAGCTGTTTTCGGGGGCGCGGATGAAACACGGCCTGTCCAGACCAACCGCATCATCCTGCTCGGTGGCCTTCTCGTCCTGATAGGCCTGGTGTTTCTGGCGGATAACCTTCATCTGCTTGGCTGGTTCCGACTGGAGCAATTGTGGCCAGTCGTTCTTATCCTGATGGGCATAGTCCTGCTGAATCGCGCGCTGCGGAGCTGAGAAAGGGGGAAAACATGCAAGAAAGAAGATACCGTCCTGGTTTGATCGGTCCACTCATCCTTATCACCGTTGGCGTTTTGCTGCTGCTCAACCAGATGGGCAGACTTCCGTGGTCTGTTTGGGGAACTCTATGGCGCTTTTGGCCAGTTGCCTTGATTCTGATCGGTCTAGAGATCATCGTGAAGGGGAGTCGTTCCCCCGTGGTATACATCATTGGCCTGCTGATTGCCATTCTAGTGCTGGGTGGTGTCATTGGCTACGCCATCTATCAGGGTGGACAGCCCGCCGGCCCACGGAGGGTAACGGGCAGCGACACTGTGCTCGAATCCAGGCAAGATGCGGATCATGGCGACATCACGATCAAGTTTGGCGTTGGAAAGCTGGAAATTGGAGCACTGTCTGACTCTCCGAACTTTGTGGAAGGCAAGATAGAATATGGCCAGTTCGCGTTCAAAGCTGAGGAGGACTTTGGCGTCAGCAACGGGCGTGCCGTGTTCTCGCTGAAAGCTCAAAGCGTCTCCATCCCCTTCTGGGTGCCCAGTGGTGACGTCAGCGACTACTGGAACATTAGATTCACGCCGCGTATCCCTCTCGAAATGCACGTTGACACCGGTGTCGGCAAAGTGGCGATGGATCTCAGCGACCTCAAGGTCACAAAACTCGACCTCGAAACGGGTGTGGGTGAGACCATTATCACCTTCCCTGCTGCAGCAGGGCTGACCAGTGCTTCCATTGATACTGGCATCGGCGGCGTCACGGTGCGCATACCTGATGGAGTGGGCGCCAGGGTACACGTCTCACAGGGCATAGGCTCGGTGCGCGTAGACAGCAAGCGCTTCACGCGCTCCGGTGACGACTATACAAGCACAGACTATCACACGGCTGAGAACAGGCTCGACCTGGAGATTGACGGCGGCATAGGCAGTATCACCATCCAATAGGAATAGGAGGTGGAAAGCACCACAGCCTTCGTCCTCCTGTCAAACGTATCCCTGATGAAAAAGGGCTGGGGTCTTCCCCCAGCCCTTTCCTGTTCACGAGCCAAGCCCTCTAGACTTCGTTCTCGGCCTCTGTAAGTGCCTGCTCAAAAATGTCCAGCCCCTGATCCGTCACATCCGCCGTGACGTTCAGTGCTGGCATGAAGCGCGCTGTGCTCATACCGCAACCCAGGATGAGCAACCTCTTCTCAAAGCATTTCTGTACAACAGCATCGCGCAGGTCAGCGGCAGGCTCCTTGGTTTCCTTATCCTTGACCAGCTCCATACCGATCATGAGACCCAGCCCACGCACGTCTCCCATCGAGGCATGGGCGGCCTGCATACGCGTGAGCCGCTCCATAATCCTCTCTCCCATTCGCGCCGCGTTCTGCATGTAGCCTCCCTCGACGAGACGGATAGTCGCCAGCGCAGCAGCACAGCATATGGGATTGCCGCCAAAGGTATTGCCATGCGCACCAGGCGGCCAAGTCATCAGATGCTTCTTGGCCACCATGGCTCCCAGCGGCATCCCAGAGGCAATGCCCTTGGCAATGCAGGTGATGTCCGGCACCACGCCCCAATGCTCGATGGCGAACATCTTGCCCGTGCGTCCCATGCCAGCCTGTATTTCGTCGTCAACGAGCAGGATGCCATGCCTGTCAGCGAGTTCGCGCAGTCTTGTATGATACAAGGGAGGTGGAATTATGTAACCTCCCTCACCTTGAATGGGTTCGACAAAGATAGCGGCAACCTCTTCGGCAGGAATAAAGCGCTCAAAGATCGTGTCCTCGATATACTTGACGCAATGAACATCACAGGCAGGATACTCCAGGTTGTAGGCACAGCGATAGCAGTAGCCATAGGGCACGTGTGTGATCCCCGGGACCAGTGGTGCAAAGCCCTCACGCTGCACGTACTTCGATGCCGTCAGTGACAGTGCACCCATGCTGCGGCCATGAAATGCACCGATAAAAGCTATCATTCGTGTGCGGCCTGTAGAATAGCGCGCTAACTTGAACGCCGCCTCCACCGCCTCCGCGCCCGAGTTGGTGAAGAACAACTGTTTGGGCTCATCTCCAGGCACCAGGGCATTGAGCTTCTCCGCCAGTTCGATCTGCACCGGGTAGTAAAAGTCGGTACCGGACATGTGAATGAACTTGTCGGCCTGGTCCTTAATGGCCTGTACTACTTCAGGATGGCTGTGACCAGTTGCAGTGACGGCGATACCTGCCGTGAAGTCAATAAACTGCACGCCGTCCACGTCCCACACTACAGCACCCTTGCCGTGATCCATGACAAAGGGATACGAGCGCGTATACGACGGTGAGATAGCCTCCGCATCCCTTTTCACGTACTGCCTGGCCTGAGGCCCAGCAGATGATTGCTTCAGTGCCACCATTGGTGATATCCTCCTTGATGTTGTTGTTCTGTTCTTGTTGTGTCACACAGCGACGGTACCCTACCGTGGCCGAGAGCCACACGGCCAACAGCGGGGCTGTCCTTGGTACTACGACCTGCAAACATTCTCAGTGCATCGCCAAGTGAGCAATGGAAGTACAGCCATTATAGCGTGAAGACCTGTACAATGCAAACATTGTAGGTGCCGAGGCACTACTCCTGACATCAGGGCAGGCGGGAGAGTGCCTCCAGCGTAATGTTGAGCATAGTGTGCACGCCCCGTGAGACAACTTCCCTATGTGGGTTATATGCAAATGGATCAATAACCCTTCCAGTCTTCATAGCCTCTAAATCCCGCGCTACGTTTCCGTCAGAAACGAAGATGCCTCCGGCGCGGACGCCATGCAGGCTGGCTATGACCAGAAGAGTTGCCAGCTCCATCTCCACACAGACTACTCCGGCAGCCATCCACAGCTCATGCTGGAGTGGCAGGAGACCGGGGTAGAAAGCAGCTTGTGTCAGGGCCAAGCCCACGTGCAGTTTGGTATAACCCTGCACGGCGGCAGCGTCTTCTAATGCGCATATCACGCGGTGGTCTGCCACGGCGGGATAGCTCAATGGAACCAACTGCGGCGTTGTCCCATCCTCACGAACGGCGCCAGTCGCGACGATCAATTCGCCGTCTTCGATGTCCTCTACCATTGCCCCGCAGGTCCCGGCCCTGATCACAGTCTGCACGCCTCCGTGGAACAGCTCCTCAAAACACATACTAGCTCCTGAGGAACCGACCCCGTGCGAGGAAATCGTGATCCGTTTACCAGCGTATTGGCCGGTAAACGTCCTGTACTCCCTAAAGTTGCCAACTTCTTCGGCATCGTCGAGCAGCTGGGCAGCCTCAACTGCCCTCTGCGGGTCGCCAACAACCAGGGCGTGAGACGCCAGGTCGCGCGGACGGGCTCGCAAGATAGGCAATCGTTTGTCGGAATCCATGGCCCACCTCCACAAGCTTCTTGAACGTGCTCTAGGCTGTAGACACTCTGTGAATGACGTACTACATGAGGTCTTCGCTGTCAGCGCACCTTTCTGCTACTATTACACCACGTTCTGTGGATTCAGTCAAGTCTCCGAATTCGATGCATCGGGGCGCACCCCATCTCCATTTGACAATGAAGGTGTTCTGTGAGAGAATAACCTTGCATCTGGCAGGCAGTGGACATCAGACCAACTTGATGACTTTACTGGGGGATACGGGTGACCTCTGCCCGAGCTGTCATATCGAGGCACTCCACGACGCATCTACGCGATGCGTGATCCCCGCACCTCAAATCCCAATGACGAGGAGGGCACATGAAGACTGTGACACTCGACGGCGAGAGCCTCCCTATCGCTGAAGTGGTCATGGTCGCGGATTGCTGGCAAAACCCCGAGACGGTTCAAGTCAAGCTTGCTCCCCGAGCCGTTAAGCGCATTCGCGCCTGCAGAGAGGCCGTTGAACGTCTCGTGGCTCGCCGAGAGGTTATCTACGGCATTACCACGGGCTTTGGTGCATTCAAGGATCGTGTCATCCCAGCCAACGAAGCGGCACAACTGCAGCGCAACATTCTGATGAGCCACGCCGTTGGTGTGGGCAAGCCATTGCCCGAAGCAACTGTACGTGCTATGATGCTGATTCGGGCCAACACCCTGGCGAAAGGGTACTCCGGGATTCGCCTGGAGACCATGCAAGCATTGCTCGCCTTGCTTAATCGCGGCGTTCACCCTGTCGTGCCGGGGCAGGGCTCCGTGGGGGCCAGCGGGGATCTGGCACCTCTGGCACACATGGCTCTGGTGCTGATTGGCCTAGGAGAAGCGATTTACAAGGGCAAACGTATGAACGCCGCTGAGGCCCTGCGTCAGAGCGGGCTGACGCCTGTGGTATTGGAGGCCAAAGAGGGCATCGCACTGACAAACGGGACGAGCCTCATGACAGCCATCGGCTGTCTGGCGACAGACCGGTCCGGCATGGTTATGCAGAGTGCCGACGTCGTGGCGGCGCTGAGTTTGGAGGCGCTAAATGGCACGCCACGCGCTTTTGACGCGCGTCTACACGCCGTGCGTCCACACGCAGGCCAGGTGGCCTGTGCCGCTCACATGAGAGCGCTGCTCCAAGGCAGCGAGTTCGTTCGAGGCGACGAGAGCAGCAATGTGCAAGATGCCTACACGCTGCGCTGCATTCCACAGGTTCATGGTGCAATTCGCGACGTCATTGCCCACGTGCAGAACGTTCTCAAAATCGAATTGAACTCTGCCACGGACAACCCACTCATCTTTCGCCAGGCAGAAGGGGATATTGCGATTTCCGGTGGGAACTTTCATGGAGAACCAGTGGCATTGTCAATGGACTACCTGGGCCTGGCCATAACCGACCTGGGCAACATGTCGGAGCGTCGTATTGCACGCCTGCTAGACCCGGCGACCAATGGTGGCATACTGCCACCCTTCCTCACTGACCAGGGTGGGCTCAACTCTGGTTTCATGCTGCTGCAATACACAGCGGCGGCGCTGGCTTCCGAGAACAAGGTGTTGGCGCATCCAGCCAGCGCTGATTCGATTCCCACTTCGGCCAACGCCGAAGATCACGTCAGCATGGGCGCAACGGCAGCGCGCAAGGCCGCGCAGATCGTCGAACACGTCGAAACTATTGTAGCCTTGGAACTGCTATGTGCAGCACAGGGCGTGGATTTCAGACGGCAGGAGCAACCGTCATTGCGGCTAGGACGCGGCACCAGAGCCGCCTACGAAGCAATTCGTGAACGAGTCCCCTTCATTGCGGCTGACGAAGTCATGTATCCACACATTGAAACCACAAAGCGTCTGGTGCACGAGGGACACATTGCCAAAGCCGCAGAGCAGGCAATCCCCGGGAGCGAGGATTAGCTGGTCTCCCTCGACGTTCAGCGCCAGTTGCGCAGTCCCCGGAGCGGGGCATTGCCGCGGGTCTTGGCGAAGTACGCTCTGGGCACAAAGGTATGCAAGGCCAACCCGCAGTTCCTTTGTCTTTACGCCACCTCTGGTCTTTACGCCAGAGGCGTAAACGGGAGACAAGGTAAACGGCAACTGCTGGAGAACTTGGGTGGGAGCTGCCGTCCACGAATAGCGACACCCCGTCGTGGCGGGGCGAACGGCGAATACACGAATAACGCAGACGCGCCCATTCGTGTATTCGTGCAGATTCGTGGATGGCACACCACAGAAACAGGCTCGACGTTCAGCGGCGGTTGCGCAGTCCCCGGAGCGCAGCGGACCGTTCGTCCTCCCGTCAGGGACCTTCGGCCCTGCGGGACGAACGGCGCGCAGCGAAGCGGAGACGGGAGCGGGGCACTGCCGCGTGTCTTTGCAGGCCACACTCTGACCGCAAAGGAATCACCCAAACACATGCCTAGTGATTTCATCTTCACAATCGAGAGAGCAGATGCGACTTGTGGCGCTCGCGCTGGCGTGATGCGCACGCCGCACGGCGACATCCCCACACCTGTCTTCGCTCCTGTGGGCACCCAGGCTACGGTCAAGACCTTGACTCCCGACGAACTCGTGGAGATGGGCACCACGCTCATCCTGGCCAACACCTACCACCTGTATCTGCGTCCTGGAGCAGACCTGATTGCCCGGCTTGGCGGCCTGCATCAATTCATGGGCTGGACCGGCCCGATTCTCACCGACAGCGGAGGATTTCAGTTATTCAGCCTGGAAAGCCTGCGGCGAGTGAGCGAGGAAGGTGTCCTTTTCCGCTCGCACATAGATGGCTCCGAACACTCTTTTTCGCCTGAGAAAGCAATTGAGATCCAGGAAAAGCTCGGCGCGGACATTATCATGGCCCTCGATGAATGCCCTGACCCCATGGATTATGACTACAACAGGTCCGCCCTGGAGCGCACACACCGCTGGGCCGAACGCTGCCTGCAAGCCCACACACGTGCTGACCAGGCCCTGTTTGGCATCCTGCAAGGTGGCATCTTTCCTGACCTGCGCCGCGAGAGCGCCCAGTTTCTGACATCCCTGGACTTTCCTGGCTATGGCATTGGCGGCCTTAGTGTGGGCGAACCAAAAGAAAAGACCTGGGAAATGGTGGATATCACCGTACCGCTCTTGCCAGCAGATAAGCCACGGTACCTCATGGGCGTAGGCTCACCTGAGGATCTGTTCGAGAGCGTGGAGCGTGGCATTGATCTCCTCGATTGTGCGCTGCCTACCAGATTGGCCCGCAATGGCGCAGTGTTCACCTCCCAAGGACGCATCAACTTGCGAAAGGCCGAGTTCGCAGAAGATCCTGCGCCCATCGAAGAAGGCTGCGGCTGCTATACGTGCCGCCACTTCTCGCGAGCCTATCTGCGTCACTTGCTGAAAGCAGGCGAGATCCTGGGATTGCGCTTGAATACGATCCACAACCTCTATTTCCTATTGGAACTGATGCGACGCATCCGAGCAGCCATCCTGGAAGGCAACTTCCTGACACTGAAGGAGAGCTTCTTGTCTCACTATACACCCATAACTGACAAGACCGGGCAAAGAGGCAGGACTTTGGCTCGCAGACGAGGCAAAGCAACCTAAAGGAGAGCCAATAGATAGATGAATATCCTTCAGGCAGTTGTGCTCGGTACGGTGCAGGGCGTAACCGAGTTCATTCCCGTAAGCAGCTCAGGACATCTTGTGCTGGTGCCATGGCTACTCGGCTGGCAGAATCCAGGACTGGCATTCGACGCGGTGCTGCACCTGGGCACGCTGCTGGCCGTGCTAGTCGTCTTCTGGCCCGATTTGATGCCACTCGCTGCGGCCTGGTGCCACAGCCTAACGCGGCGCAAACTCGATACACCACAGGCCCGGCTGGCCTGGTGGATCGTCCTCGGTACCATCCCTGCCACGCTGATGGGCATGCTCTGGGAGGAGCAATTCGAAGCGCTCTTCCACAGCCCTCTGTACGTGTCTGCGTTGTTGTTGGTAACCGGCCTGTGGCTAATGCTGGCCGATTGCCTGGGGCGCAAAGACCGTCAGGCTGAGGATATGAGGTGGTGGCAATCGCTGCTGGTTGGTTTGGCACAGGGATGCGCCATTGCTCCTGGCATCTCGCGTTCTGGGGCGACCATTGGGGCTGGCTTGCTGCTGGGCCTAAGGCGCAACGTCGCCGCCCGCTTCTCTTTTTTGCTCGCTACGCCCATCATTCTTGGAACGGGGCTCCTGCAGGTCAAAAGGCTGCTTGAAACGCCCAACCCTGACACTGGTCTCCTGGCACTGGCTTTGGGTTCTGTGGCTGCTTTCGTCAGCGGCTACGTATGCATTCGTTTCCTGTTGGCTTACTTGCGACGGCATACCCTCGCTGTCTTTGCTGCCTACTGCTGGCTTGTAGGCCTGAGCGCTATAGCTATCGGCCTGCTGTCTACTCGTTCGTGAAAGAGAAAGAAGAAACCAGGCTCTTGACGAGAACCTGGTTTCTAACTTGCCTAGGAACAGATGAGAGAATCAAAAGCACGCATCGCTATTGCACTGACTCTGCTAATGCTGGGAGCCACAAATTGTGCGCAGCCACCCATGCCGCACGCGCCAGTTCTCTTGCGCTTGTCAGGCTCGACGTCTATGCAGCCCCTGATGAATGACCTGGCCACCGCCTACTCCGAGCGCCACAAGCATGTGAGGTTCGAGTTCAGTGCCGTGGGGTCAATTGCAGGTATTGAAGGGGTGCGTCGAGGCAATGCTGACCTGGCGCTCGTCGCTCGCGAATTACAGCAGCAAGAGGAATACGATATCACTACGGGAAAGCGCACACTGGCCTATACAGTCATCGCCCGGGACGGTATCGCGGTGGTTGTCAACGAAAACAACCTCCTGCGAGAGCTCACTCTGTATCAGATTCGCAACGTTTTCGAGGGGCAGATCACAGCCTGGCAGGACCTGGAAAGCTCTGCGGGGGACATTGTTGTCATTAGCCGCGAGGATGGCTCTGGTACACGCGCTGTGTTCGAGGAACTGGTGATGCGTGGGCGCCGTGTGACGCCAACAGCGCTGGTCATGCCGGGCAGCGACGCCGTGCGCGATTACGTGGCCACGCATACTGGAGCGATCGGCTACCTTTCAATCGGCTGCCTGGGGTCTGGTGTGGCGGCCTTGGCCATAGACAGCGTCCAACCTGAACGGCGAGCCATCGAGAACGGCACATACGCTCTCACCCGTCCCTTTCTGCTGGTCAGCCGCTCGGAGCCTGGGCCTGAAATCGCCGACTTTATGCTGTTCGCGCGCAGCCCCGCTGGCCAGGCCATCGTGAGGCAAACGTACGGCGGAGCCAGAACTGTCGCCCACCACTGACTGCAGACTTCCGAAGTTTTGGAAACTTCGGAAGTCTTTACCCCACGAATTCACCGATAACTGTCTTGCCAACCAATTCCTCAGGGCTCAGGTCTTCCGCCCGCTTCACGGTCACGCAGTTCTGCTTGAGCGCGCGCAGCATGCCTATCGGCGTCGGCTCCTCATTCCGGCGGCCATACTGCGTGGGGCAGGTGCTCAGCACCTCGATGAAGGAAAAGCCCGTGTGTTGCAAAGCCTTCTTGATAGAGGCGATCAACGGCCGCACGTGCCAGACGGAGTAGCGAGCAACGTACGTTGCCCCCGCTGCAGCTACGAGACGCACCAGGTCGAACGGTGGCTCGAGGTTGCCTGTGGGCGTAGTAGCTGTCCGCGCGCCGCGGGGAGTAGTGGGCGCTGCCTGCCCACCAGTCATGCCGTACACCATGTTGTTAGCGCAGATCACCGTCAGGTCCATATTGCGCCGCGCAGCGTGTATCAGATGATTGCCGCCAATAGAGGCGATGTCGCCGTCGCCGCCAATAACAACCACCGTGAGTTCAGGATTGAACAGCTTGGCACCTGTGGCAAAGGCCACCGGACGGCCATGGGTCACGTGCAGGGTATCCGTGTTGTAGTGCGGACTGGGAATCCAGCCAGCACAACCGATACCAGAGACGAAAAGCACCCGCGAGAAGTCCAGCCCCGACTGATGCACAGCGTGCAGAATTGCTCCCAGCAGGATGCCATGCCCACAGCCAGCACAGAACGGGGTCGGGAAGACCTCCGTACGTATGTATTTCATGATAGACGCTGTGGTGCCCTTCATAAAGCCAGCTCCTTCTGCATAGCCTGCCAGATTTCAAGCGGGGTAATGACCTCGCCGTTGGTCTTGTTATAGCCAACAGCGTGCTGCATGACCCGCCGTACCTCGCGGAGCACCTGCCCACGGTTCATCTCTGGCACCATTACGAGCCTGGCGCGTGCCGACACGCGCTCCACTATCTCATCCGGGAAAGGCCACAACGTCGTCAGACGCAACAATCCTGCCTTGATACCTGCAGCACGCGCCAGCCTCACCGCGGCCAAGGCACTTCGCGCTGTGAAGCCGTAGGCTACGAGCAGCACATCAAGGTCATCCTCGTCACAGAGATGCGTATGCGTCCGCGCAATCTCGTGGCGATGGTTCAGGATCTTGCTCGCCAGCCGTTCCAACAACTGCTCTTGCGCCTGAGGGCTCGACGTGCGGCGGTATCCCCAGGCATCGTGCGTGGAACCGGTGACCAGCAACCTGGCACCCTCGCCAAAAGCTGGCATTGGCGGCACTTCGGCCTCACCAAAGGGCGGCCGCGACGAGTCTTTGGAGCGGCGATAAACAGGCGTCTCTGCTGGCACCTCCATGTTCTCGCGCAAATGGCCGACGCCCTCATCCATCAGCAGGATAACTGGCACACGAAAGCGCTCTGCCAGATTAAAGGCGTGAATGGCCTCGTCGTAAACCTCCTGTACCGACCACGGAGAGATTACAACCATCTCGTGGTCCCCATGTGCTCCCCAACGAGCCTGCATTACGTCGCCCTGCGCAGGGCGGGTGGCCTGTCCTGTACTGGGCCCTGCCCGCTGCACGTCCACGACTACACAAGGCGTCTCAGTAATGATGGCGTAGCCGATATTCTCCAGCATCAGGCTCAGCCCTGGGCCAGACGTGGCGGTCATGGCGCGCGCTCCGGCCCACGAAGCACCAATAACCGAGGCGATAGAGCCGATCTCATCCTCCATCTGGATGAAAACCCGACCCGCCAACTGCATGAAGCGTTGGCACACGCGTTCCATGATCTCATTGGCCGGTGTAATCGGATAGCCAGCGTAGTAGTTACATCCTGCAGCGATGGCCCCCTCAGCGCAGGCCTCATCACCTTGCATGAAGTAGCGCCCAGGCTCTAACTCACTGGGCACTTTTGTCCAGCCACTTTGCTCTGTCAATTCCGCTTCTCCACTGCGTCCTGCATCCCGTGTCTTGTACCTGGGCCCCACAGTTTTCTAGCTCTCTGCCTCTTCCACGATGATTGCCAGGTCTGGGCACAACAACTCGCACTGGCCACAGATTGTGCAATCCTGCGGCCTGGCTACCAACACGGGGTGAAATCCACGTATGAAGGTATCCTCATCAACCTCCAGGACTTGGCGCGGACACACCTCTACGCAAATGTGACATCCCTTGCACCAATCAACGTTTACGGTGATCTTTGGCATATACTCGCTGCCTCATCCATCGCAATCAGCCACTGCTGGCCTCCGTGATTGTACTACTGGCAGGCAGCAAAAAGCAAACGGCATTATTGGACCACACGCATGCGACACAGAAAACCTCCCGCAGATTAGCTGAGCCTGCGGGAGGTTCAACTTGCTGCTACTTGTGCAGCTTCTTTCTGAACTGTTCAGCTAGCGCGGGGACGACCTGAAAGAGATCGGCCACGACGCCGTAGTTAGCCACGGTAAAGATGGGTGCTTCCAGATCCTTGTTGATGGCCACAATAACCTTGGCTGTGCTCATACCAGCCAGGTGCTGCACTGCACCAGAGATACCGCAGGCAATGTAAAGGTCAGGACGCACGGTGCGCCCTGTCTGACCCACCTGGTGCGCATAGGGAATCCAGCCTGCATCAACGGCGGCACGCGAAGCACCCACCGCGCCGCCCAGCACTTTGGCCAACTCACGGATGGGCTCAAAGCCCTCCGGGCCTCTCACTCCGCGTCCGCCAGAGACAATGATCTTGGCATCGGCCAGGTTAACCTCGCCCTGCTCCATGATAAAGTCAATTACCTTGGCCGCAATCTCATCTTCGCTCATGACAGGCTCAACAGAGATAATCTGTCCCTCACGGGTATAGTCAGCAACCGGCATCTCAAAGACCCGGTGGCGCACTGTGGACATTTGCGGACGGTAGTTAGGGCAAATAATCGTAGCCATGATGTTACCACCGAACGCTGGCCGGGTCTGCCGCAACAAATTCGTCTCTGCATCAATGTCAAGCCCGGTGCAGTCTGCAGTCAGGCCAGTATAGAGCTCGGTGGCCACAGACCCCGCCAAGCCACGGCCCCGGGAACTGGCTCCTAGCAAAAAGATCTCCGGCTTGTGCTGGCGCACCAGAGTCACGAGCGTACTGGCATAAGGTCGAGTGCGGTACACAGCCAGACTAGGATCGTCCGCCCAGAAGACACGATCCGCACCATAGGCTATAGCCTGCTTGGCAATCCGTTCCACGTTGTGGCCAAGGACACAAGCCGTCAGGGTCGTCTTGCGCTGGTCGGCAACCCTGCGACCCTGGCCCAACATCTCCCAGGAGATGCTGGCCGCCTCCCCTTGAAACTGCTCGACCCAGACCCACACCCCTTGATAGGCTTCCAGTTCTTCAGCAGCTGCTTGCGGACGTTCCGGCAGACTGAGCGCATCCACCGGGCAGACATCCAGACACGCGCCACAGCCATTGCATTGTTCATCAACCTCAGCGATGTCGTTTACTATGGACAGTGCACCGAACGGGCAAACATCCACACAGGCTCCACAACCGGTGCATTCATCCTTGTTGATCTCCAAAAGTGCCACTGGCGTCCTCCTATATCACTTTCTCGGCCAGGAGTCTATCGGCCAGAGTGCCTGCAGCCTCATCCATGCTGTCGGTGCTGATTAGCTCCACCGTGCCCTCGCGTTTGGGCGGGCCAAAGATACGCACAACCTGCGTGGGACTGCCATCCAATCCGAACCTACTGGCATCCGCATCGGGCAGATCAGCAGTAGTCCAGACAGGAATCTCCATCCTGGTGGCCCGACGAATGCCAAGGAAAGTGGGATAGCGGGGTTGGTTGATGTCCTTGACCACGGTGAGGAGAGCAGGCAGCGACGTCTCCACCACCTCCCGTCCTTCCTCCAGCAAGCGTTCTACGATGATGCTACCGGATTCAGGGTCCAGCTCCCTGATTTTGAAGACGTAGGTGAGCTGCGAGATGCCAAGCTGTCGGGCGATTCCAGGCCCAACCTGTCCGGTATCTCCATCAATGGCCTGCTTGCCGCAGAGGATGATGTCGAAAGCGCCACATTTGCTGATGGCTCGGGAGAGCGTGTAGGCCGTTGCCCACGTATCTGAGCCAGCGAAGGCCCGGTCGGACAGGAGAATGGCCTCATCCGCACCCATGGCGACTGCCTCCTTGAGAGCTTCCATAGCCTGCGGCGGCCCCATGGAGATAACGGTCACTTTGCCACCGAACTGCTCCTTAAGACGCAATCCTTCTTCGATGGCATAAGTGTCGAAAGGATTGATGATGCTAGGTACGCCTTCGCGGATAAGAGTGCCCGTCTCCGGATTGATTTTGACCTCAGTAGTATCCGGCACCTGCTTGATACAAACGATGATGTTCAACCCTCGACCTCCTTGCCTGTTGATTGTCAAAAACTTTACCGCCGAGAGCGCAGAGAACGCGGAGAAAATCTATGAAAGCTCAGCGTTCTCGGCATGCTCCGCGGTGAAATCTGCTCTTTCAATGGAAAGCACGTAACCCCTAACCTAGCTCTCGCTCTGCCACTCCTCGGGATCGTAGGCTGGCAGTTCGCAACGCAGCGGCCTGTCCTGACGGTAGCCCAGGGCGTACTGGGCTTGCAAGAGTTGGTGGATCTCGCGGCTGCCTTCGTAGATAATGGAGCCTCTGGCATTGCGCAGGTAGCGCTCCACGTCGTACTCATCCGAGTAACCGTAGGCACCGTGAATCTGTACCGCATCCGAAGCCGACTCAAAGGCGGCATCGCAGTTGATCCACTTGGCCAGCGAGGTCTCGCGCGTGTTGCGGATGCCGTGGTTCTTCAGCCAGCCTGCCTTATAGACCAACAGCCGGCCAGCGTCTCGATGTGCCGCCATTTTGGCAATCATGAGCTGGATGAGCTGGTGCTTGCCAATGGGCACGCCGAAAGTGTGGCGCTCATTGGCGTAGCGCACAGAAGCCTCGATGCAAGCGTCAATAAGCCCCACCGCTCCAGCAGCCACGGTGTAGCGGCCACCATCCAGTGCGCTCATGGCGATCTTGAACCCCTCATCTTCGTGACCAAACAAGTTCTCGGCAGGCACAATGCAATCAGTGAGCGTGATGCTGCCGGTATTGCCAGCACGCACACCCATCTTCCCATGTATAGTACCCGTCTCGACGCCTGGGAAACTCCGCTCGACAATGAACGCCGATATGCCGCGGTGGTTGCGCTGTCGCTTCTTCTCCATATCGGTCCAGGCAAAGATGAGAAAGTTGTCGGCCACATCTGCCAGCGAGATCCACATCTTCTCGCCATTGAGCACATAGTGATCGCCTTCTTTGCGGGCTGTGGCCTGCAGCGCCACCGGATCGGACCCAGCATTAGGTTCAGTCAGTCCATACGTGGCGGTTTTTTGCCCCATAGCTTGCGGCACAAGGTACTTCCGCTTCTGCTCTTCAGTACCCCACTGCAGCAAACTCAGGCTGTTCAGACCGATGTGCACGGCCAGGACCACGCGCGCCGACGAGTCAACGCGCTCTAGTTCTTCACAGGCGATAGCCAGAGAGATGTAGTCCATGCCCGCTCCGCCATACTTGACCGGGATGCAAATGCCGAGGAGTCCCTGCTGCCCCATCTTGGCCAGCAACCCGGGGTCGAATTCTTGCTTACGATCGTACTCCTTGATGTTAGGAGCAATCTCCCTCTCGCCGAACTCTCGCACCATTTTACGCACCATCTGGTGCTCTTCTGTCAAAGCGAAATCCATCCTTCCTCCTTTGGGCATCGCGCCATCATTGGCTTGTGATGTCACCCCGTCACGACCAAGGCGATTATACCACAGGCATCGCGGACAGCCAACTTTCGTACACGAATCGCTCGAAGAAAGCCGAATTACACGAAAACCACCAAAAGGGAATTCGTGTACATACCCCGCGCAACTTGTTCCGCACAGCTAATCGCAGGGCCTTGCCTTCGCCCGAATAGAGAGTATAATAGCGTCGGGACTGGCGAGCAAAAAACCAAGGCCTGTAGAGGTCTGTCCCAAGGATTAGGCGGTTCCAGATTGGCTGCGGTCAAGTGCCAGAGAAACGTAGTATAGGCCTTTATGGCCGTCGTGCGGCCATCGTTTCTGTCCCAAGGATTAGGCGGTTCTGGATTGGCTGCGGTCAAGTGCCAGAGAAACGTAGTATAGGCCTTTATGGCCGT
>CAYZGO010000005.1:28890-135989 GCA_964478075.1 uncultured Anaerolineales bacterium
CTGGATTGGCTGCGGTCAAGTGCCAGAGAAACGTAGTATAGGCCTTTATGGCCGTCGTGCGGCCATCGTTTCTGTCCCAAGGATTAGGCGGTTCTGGATTGGCTGCGGTCAAGTGCCAGAGAAACGTAGTATAGGCCTTTATGGCCGTTGGCGGCCATCGTTTGTGTCCCAAGAATTGGGCGGTTCTGGATTGGCTGCGGTCAAGTGCCAGAAAAACGTAGTATAGGCCTTTATGGCCGTCGTTTCCGTGTGCCAACACTACGTTCCTGTTGCCCCAAAACTGGCAGGCCCCCCGCCTATATTGGCCAAAGATAGGAGGTTACAGAAAATGGAAAAGTTATTGGAAGGCATTGCCTGGCTTGGTCATGCCAGCTTCAGAATCACGGCCCCCGAGGGCATCATCTACATTGACCCCTGGAAGCTCAAAGATGCCGAGCCGGCCGATCTCATTCTGATCACACACGGCCATCAAGACCACTTTTCACCTGGTGATGTGAAAAAGATTCGCAAGGCCGACACGACCATCGTTACCATTGCAGCCGTCGCTGCCAAATTGCAGGGGGACGTGAAAACGATCAGAGCCGGTGACGAGCTGACCGTCAAAGGAGTGAAGATCGAAACCGTACCTGCTTACAACCCGCGCAAAGACTTCCATCCCAAGTCAGCGGGGGGCGTCGGCTTCATCCTCACCGTCGGCGGGCGGCGGATCTACCACGCTGGCGACACCGATGCCATTCCCGAAATGGCTGAGGTCAAGGCCGATGTTGCACTATTGCCCGTGGGCGGCAAGTACACGATGACGGCCAGCGAGGCAGCGCAAGTAGCCAACATGATCAAACCCAAGGTCTCAGTTCCCATGCATTGGGGCGACATCGTTGGCTCGCGTGCTGACGCAGAGCTATTTTGTGCCCAGTGCCAGGTGCCTGCGCAGATACTGGAAGCGAAGTAGCAAGTCACGAGGAGCGAGTGGCGAGTAACGAGCAGACCGCTCAACACTTGCAAACCGCCAACTGCGAGCTAGTGATAGCGCTTGACCTCGAAGCGATACAGTTGCACCGGCTCGTGTGCTCCGATGCCTGCTTTGCGTCGCGCGATCTTGACCTGATACTCTGCTGTATCGACCCCTTCCAGGTCGGGCAACAGCAGGCCTCGCCGCCACCCTGATTCTACAATCACTCCGTAGCGCTCGGGGTCGAGTTCCGCCATTGACTCAACCGGCTCAGGCGGCGAAAGGACGTCCACCGAGATCTCAAGATCGTCCAACTCGCTGTCCTGCACGGGCGGGAAGCGAGGATCGCGCGTGGCCGCGCTGATAGCGTTTTGAATAATCTCCTCCGCTACGTTAGGACACGTCGGCTCGAAGGTGCCAATGCAGCCCCTCAGGGCGCCACGCTTGTGCAGCGAGACAAAGGTTCCGGCTCGTTGCTTCATCTCAGGTGTCAGATCCCGGGGTGGGTCAATTGTCTTTCGCTCTCGCACATAGTGTGCAATCGTATTCCTGGCCAATTTCACCAAAGGGTGATGTTCTTCTGCCATTGTGCGCGCCCTCCCCAAACTACTGCAAACCTTGCCTTACTGCTTCGTGCGTGAAACCCTGGAGTCGGTTGATAGGCTCATCGCACGAGGAGCAGCACCCTGCACCACCCTAGCCAACAGATCTGGCCTGTTGGTAATGATCATGTCAACCTTCTGCCCAATCAAACGCTGCATCTCGGGAACCTGGTCCGGAGTCCACACATTGACGCGATAACCCCTGCGCCTGGCCCAACGCAAGTATGCCTCCGTCACCATCTCGTAATGAGGATGCAGTGCATCGGGGCGAGCCAATGGGCGCAGCCAGGCGCGCCGCAGGTAAATGGGCAGATTGGCCGCATAGAGCAGCCCAGTATGCAGAGCTGGGTCAATCTGCTTCACACGCCTGAGGGCGAGGGGATTGAACGAAGAGAAGATCACGCGATGCCCTAGCCCGTAATCACGCACTATGTCGATTGCTTTTTCCTCCAGGCCATCAGTGCCAATACTCACACTCTTCAACTCGATGTTGAGCAGCATATCATCCCCAGCCCATTCGGCGACCTCGCGCAGCGTGGGCACACGCTCACCTGCAAATTGCGGACCAAACCACGAGCCGGCGTCCAACGCCTTCAGTTGGGCCAGGGTCAGGTCCCTGACAAGAGCATGACCATCCGTCGTCCGATCTACACTGAAGTCATGCATCACCACCACTTCACCATCAGCGCAGAGCATGACGTCCAGTTCGACACCGTCCGCCCCCATCTCGTGGGCCGTCTGGAAAGACGCAATAGTGTTCTCCGGTGCGGCTTTGGGCGCACCACGATGCCCAAGATTCAGCGGACGAGCCTGGTAGGAAAATTCTGCTGCGGCCATGTTTCTCCTATCTGGGAATCTGTCTGTCCGTCCACTCCAGGGGGTTCACCAGCACACCCCCCACGCGCATCTCCCAATGCAAATGCGCGCCTGTTGAGAGGCCTGTGTTGCCCAGACGACCTACACTTTCGCCTTGCGCCACGTGCTGTCCCTCGCTGACGAGAATCTCCGACAGGTGGAAGTAGCCCGAGTAAACACCCCAGCCGTGATCCAGAATCACTGCATTGCCACGCACTTTTAGTGGTGCGGCGAATGCCACTCGACCATCGTTGGAGGACACTACCGGAACGCCTACTTCTCCAGATACGTCTATACCGCCGTGATAACTCCTGTGTCCATCATTATAGGTGCGCAAAATGCCAAATGGAGACGTAACGCGCCCAACGTACGGCCAGATGAATGTACCCTGCCAAAACTGCTGCGGGGTGATGCCTGCAAAGATTTCATCCAGGCGCTGCGCTTCCTCTCCTAGCACCTCTGGGTCCAACAGGTCAATCCTGTCGGGAGGGATATGGACCCGTTCTGCGCCAAAATCTGCCGCCACAACCATCACGCTCACGGTCGTCGAGACGCTTACACCTTGGCCGTCCACAATGGAGAGCTGGATGGGGTGAGCACCTGCCTCGGCCAAAACAGGCACTCCCGCTACGGCCCATGCACCATCCGACTCTGGAATGAAGTATAGGCGACGTTCATCCAAAGCGCCGGTCACGGTGATTGCTCGGTTGGACAGCACCTCGATCAGCAGAGTGTGTCCCTGGCTGACCTGGGGCGGATCAAGGTTTACTAGAAGGCGCAGTGGCTCAACAGTCGGTGTAGGAGTGCAGGTAGGAGTAGGTGTCGCTGTAGCTGTGGGCGTAGCGGTCGGCGTGGAGGTGAGCGTGGCAGTCGCTGTGAATGTGAGCGTGGCAGTGGCAGTCGGGGAGGCCTTTGGCCACAGCGAGGTCGCAACATCGCATCCAGCAACGAAGAAAGAGACCAGGGCCAAAGCCAGCAATATGACCACAGCAACCGCTCTCCGCATCCTGGTCACGCTACGAAATGCCATCAATGTAGACTGTCACCCTCCCTGCTCATGACTCGACACTGATTCTATCGTGATTCGGAAAGAACGACAATAGGCCGAAATCTTGGCACAGAAGTGGGTTCCCGACACAGATAGGCTCACCTGCCTCTCCCCCGAGCGGCAACGTTGCCAGCTAGCCACCCAGCTTCGGCCTCAAGGCAGGAAACAGAATGACTTCGCGAATCGAGGAATTGTCCGTAAAAAGCATCACCATGCGGTCAATGCCAAAGCCGAGCCCCCCCGTGGGCGGCATGCCGTACTCAAGCGCCCGTATCCAGTCCTCGTCCATAGGATGTGCGTCCTCGTCACCATCCCGCAATTGCTGCCGCTGCCCCTCAAAGCGTTCCCGCTGATCGAGCGGGTCATTCAACTCACTGAAAGCGTTGCCGCATTCCAGGCCACCGATAAAAAACTCAAAGCGCTCAACCAGACGTGCGGCGTCTGGCTTTTTCTTCGCCAATGGTGAGACGTCCAACGGATAGTCCAGCACAAAGGTGGGCTGGATCAACTTGGGCTCCACATATTCTTTCAACAACTCGTCAACCTGCTTGCCCCAGGTTGGCTTGGCATCAAGTTCCAGATCCAGCTCCTTCGCTCGACGCTGCAGCGAAGCCAGCTCGGTATGGATTTCGATGTCCACCCCGGTAGCCTCCAGAATGGCATCGCGCATCGTCACTCTCGTCCAAGGTGGTGTCAGATCCACGCTGTGCCCCTGATAGGTCAACTTGGGTGTGCCCAGCACTTCCCTTGCCACAGTACACCACAGCTCTTCGACCAGACGCATGATGTCGTTGTAGTCTGCGTACGCCTGATACACCTCAAGCTGTGTGAATTCGGGATTGTGCTTGGTCGATATGCCCTCGTTGCGGAAATCGCGACCAAGCTCATAGACGCGCTCCAATCCACCGATGACAAGACGCTTGAGATAGAGCTCGTCTGAGATGCGCAGATAGAGGTCAGTATCCAAAGCGTGATGGTGGGTCACAAATGGACGCGCCGCAGCACCCCCGTAGATCGGTTGCAGCACGGGTGTTTCCACCTCCAGAAAACCCCGCTCATCCAGGAAGCGACGCATAGCTGACACCATACGCGTGCGTGTCACAAAGGTGCGACGCACTTTCTCGTTGACAAGCAGGTCCAGGTAGCGTTGGCGGTAGCGTGTCTCGACGTCAGTCAGGCCATGCCATTTCTCTGGAAGAGGCCGCAGTGCCTTTGCCAACATCCCGAAGGAACTGACTTTGATGGTGACTTCTCCAGTGCGCGTTCGGAATAACGGCCCTTCTACGCCAATGAAATCGCCCAGGTCGAAACTCTTGCGGAAGAACTTGTAGGCCTGTTCCTCCACCACATCCCGGCGCAGGTAAATCTGAATGCGGCCACTGCCATCCATGATGTGAGCAAAGCTGGCCTTGCCCATAACGCGGATGGACATGATGCGGCCTGCCGTGCGCACCGTTGGCGGCTCCACCCCACCTTCGCTGGACGCAAAAGCCTGCAACGCCTCTGCCACAGAATGTGTGCATGAGAAACGCGCCGGATAGGGCTCGATCCCCGCGGCGCGCAAGGCCGTCAGCTTTCTCAGCCTCTGTTCTCGCTGGTCGCTCGCGTCAATCACTATCGGTCTCCTACACTAGCCAATATCCAAGATCTTGAACTCCCTGGGACCGTCAGGAGTCTGTACGATCACCCTGTCTCCAGCGCAGTGCCCCATCAAAGAACGGCCAAGCGGTGATTCGTCCGAGATGCGGCCCTGGCTGGGCCCAGACTCAGTTGGCCCAACAATGTGGAAGGTCTCTGGCCTGCCGCCCTTCTCCATTACTGTCACCCTGCTGCCAAGACAGATAGTATCTCCCTGCCCAGCCTCTTCAATGATTTCGACCCTGCTCAGAAGCACCTCCAGGGTCCTAATACGCCCTTCAACAAAGGCCTGTGCGTTCTTGGCCTCGTCGTATCCGGCGTTATCCATGACGTCGCCGGCATCCTTGGAATCATGGATCTGTTTTGCTACTTCAGGCCGCCGCACGGTACGCAGGTGCTCTAGTTCTTCTTCCAGCTTGCGTTTGCCCGCAGCAGTAAGATAAGTGGGTTTCTCACGCATCAGCAGTCTCTCATCCTCCAGCTCTCGAATCAATTAGCAAAAAAGCGCCCTGGGGCGCAGAATACTACGACGCTATTATACTCAGCATCAGGATGCTGTCAAACTAGCCCCAGGACGTCGGTCTACGTCGGATTTGGGGCAAGTTTTTGGTGGACTAGTTCCCATGTCTCGTTCCACCGCCGCTCAGGCAACACAGTTCACAGGAAGAGAATAACCTGAGCACCTTCGTCGCGACGTCAAAGATGCGATAGTCCCCGTCTCCAGTCAGTGCGCTTCGTTAGCCACGTGCCTGGCATACGATGCAGACTGTCGTCCGCTTAGAGCCTATTTTGCCCCCAATCTGTCGTGGACTCCCAGCACGTAGTCAGGCATGAATTCCCCTACTCCGAGCTAGAATCCTCCTCCTTTGCCCCAAACTTGGGCAGGTCTTCGGCGAGTTTCCGCAGCCGTGCGTCAACTCTGGCACTGACGGTTTCCTTCGCAAATGTGCCATCTGCACCTCGTGTCCCTGCCTTGACACCAGTGAGTGTCTCCATGCCTTCGTCAACGTTCTCAACTGCGTACACGTGGAAGAGCCCCTGCCTAACGGCCTCAACAACTTCCTCCTTAAGCATCAGATTCCTCACGTTGCTCTGCGGAATGATGACGCCCTGTTCTCCCGTTAGACCTTTGGTCTTGCACACATCGAAGAATCCTTCGATTTTCTCGTTAACACCGCCAATAGCCTGCAGTTGACCCCATTGGTTGACAGAGCCCGTAACCGCAATGCATTGTTTGATCGGCAGCCCCGAGAGAGCAGACAGCAGGGCATACAGCTCGGCGCTGGAAGCGCTGTCTCCTTCGACTTCCCCGTAACTCTGTTCGAACACCATACGAGCGGACACAGTGAGGGGCTTATCCTGGGCATACTTACCAGACAGATAGCCGCCAAGGATGAGCACCCCTTTGGTGTGCAAAGGCCCGCTGAGTTTGGCTTCGCGCTCGATGTTTAGCACACCGTCTCGTCCCAGCCCGATGGTGGCCGTTATCCGCGTTGGGCGTCCAAATGCATAATCTCCCAGACTAAGCACTGACAAGCCATTCACCTGACCGATCGCTTCACCATCTGTGTCAATCAACACTGTTCCCTCTGCGATCGTCTCTTGCATGTGCTGCTGAAACATGTCTGAACGATGGATTCTCTCGTCAATGGCTCTCCTGATATGCTTGTCGGTAATGTACTCTGAGTCCTCTTGTGCCGCGCAGAAATTCGCCTCCCGCAGGACGTCTGCAATCTCTGCGAAATGTGTGGAGAGCTTCTCCTGATCTTCCGCCAGCCACGATCCATACTCGACAATCTTTGCTGCGGCCTCACGCTGCAGATGACGCAGCTTCTCCTTGTTGGACAGAGCACTGATGAAAGCCATGTAGGCATGAACGTTCTCAGCAGTGCGCTCCATGCGCACATCAAAGTCAGCCTTGACCTTGAACAACTCGCGGAAATCCGGATCCAAGGCGTAGAGAAGATAATACGACCTTGGGCCTCCAATCAATATCACTTTCACATCCAAAGGTATGGGCTCAGGTCGCACGCTCTTGATTGGAATGGCTCCCAGGCGTTCCGATATCTCTTCGATAACGATTTGCTTGCTGTGCAGGGCTCGCTTCAGGCCATCCCAGGCGAGAGGATTTGCCCAGAGGTGTTCCACTTGTAACACGAGATACCCGCCATTGGCGAGGTGTAGAGTACCGCTCTTCAGCATGGTGAAATCAGTGATTAGAGCACCAAACTCAGCTTCTCGCTCGATGCGCCCGAACAGATTGTTGTAAGTGAGGTTGAGCTCGGTGAGCACAGGCGCACCCTGAAGTTCAGAGTTGTCCACCATGACGTTGACCTCGTACCGACCCAAGATCGAAGCCTTCGCCCGCGGTGCAGATACGAGAGCAGTGGCTTTCTGCTCTTCTTCACCTCGAAATACAGTGAGGTTCTGCAAGACATCCTCCTGTATCTCCGCTAGATAGGAGACGACGTCCGCACAGACTTTATACTTCTCTCTGAGATCCTCAATGAGAGGGCGAATGGCAAACAAAGCTGTCTCATGATCCATTTCTTGCAATTGCGCTTTGGCCTTCTTCTCAGCGAGACGAACCTGTTTCATGGCCGCACTGACTTTCGATTCCACGCTGACACGCTTGCCGTTGAGCTGTTTACGCTGCCCTTCTTCCAGTGTAGAGAATTCCTCCTCGCTCATCGGCTCGCCATCTTTCAGCGGTACAAGCATCAAGCCCATGGGAGACGTCCGGATCAGGAAACCGGCTTTTCGTGCGACTTGGTTAAGCCTGGCAAAAACCTTCTGACGTTGCTCTTGGAGGGCATTGGTGATGGAATCGCGCTTCTCGGTATACTGCTCGCTTTCAAAAACCTGAGGAATCCGCTTGCGCATCTCCTCTATCAGCATCTCCATATCACTACGGAATTGCTTGGCCTGTCCAGCGGGGAGGCGAATAGCCTTGGGACGATAGGGATCGGGGAAGTTGTTGACGTAGCACCAGTCAGGGGGTACGGGCTTATCCCTCGCTACTTCCTCCAGAAAGGCCGTCACCGCCGTGGTACGGCCGGTGCCAGGCAAGCCGGCCACGTAGACGTTAAAGCCCTCGCTCTGCGTGCCCAGGCCAAAACGCAGGGCGCGCAAAGCGCGTTCCTGCCCCAAAATGCCAACCAACGGTTCGACTTGATCCGTAGTCAGAAAACCCAGACTCTGCGCATCACAGACATTACGCAACTTCTCGACCGGAACCTCGTGAGCCATACCTGGCCTCCTTGCGCCAATGAGTATATCCGCTGCCGTCCTATGATACGCACCTCAGCACACTTGTCAAACTGACAGCAAACCGGAGTCGGCACGTCACCGGTAGCCGGGCCTCGTCAAGCAGACCAGGCTATTGTGCAACTTGGCGCTCTGTGCTATAATCTGAAACGAGCGATAGAGCTGATGCGGGTTGCGCCATCTAGTCCGCAGCAAACCTCAGGAGGTCTTCGCCCATGTATTGCTCCAATTGCGGTGCCTGGAACCCGGAGGAGAGCGAATTCTGCGCAAAGTGTGGCCGGCCGCTGCAGGCAGCGAGCAAGCAGCGGCAAACAAAGCGTACCGGCTTGTGCCTCGTAATAGCCATAGCTGGTGTGCTCCTGTTTGTGGCCATCGTGGCCGTTGGCGCATTCCTGGTGCGGGACCACCTTGCCCGCATCTGGCAGGGCTTCACCGCGCAACCAACACAGGTCGCTGTGATCCCGACTCCACTGCCCACTGAGGCACCGATCCAGGCAACTGTCACCCCCACACTGTTACCCAGCCCGTCCCCAATAAGCACTGAGCTGCCCACCCCAACGCCGTCTCTCACACCCACGCAGAAAGCGACTCCGCCTCAGCCCACGTTTAAGCTGGTTTACAGGGAGTGCATTCCCCACGGGCTCTCGCTAGGTTCCGTCAAAGGCCAGGTCTTTGACAAAAAGGGAAAGGTCATTCCCGGGGCAAAAGTCAGGATCATGATCAACGACTACGAATGGGAATCAGAGGCAAATCCAGCCACAACCAATTCCGAAGGTTGGTATGAATGGATTCTGGAGCCCGGCCAAAGGGTCAAGTTCGTTGAACTGATCGTTGCTGGACAATCAGTTCCTTTTTCACCGCGCGACTTTGAAGTTGAGGCGACTGGCGGCTGCTTCCAGCGCGTTGACTTCGAACAGCAAGACTGACGTAACATCACATACCAGGCACAAGAGTCTGAAGAAGCCAGAGACGCACAGCTTTCACTGGCACCGTTCGGCAGCTAGCTGGCAAAGAGTCTGCGCTCGGCGTTCTGACAACTGGGCAAGTGTGTTCACACTTCTGCTATAGGAACGCTTTGAGGCATCCGATAACATGGCCTTGAAGCGTTGGTTTTTGACATGGCCAAGTTCTATGCTACAATTGAATCTGACAGATCGTCGAAGGAGAGGGAACAGACTGTGGAACAGGACAAACGACTGTATGTTGTGGTCATCGTGATTGGCGTGTTGGCCGTCTTGCTCAGCACTTGCCTGGGCGCGTGTGCCGGAGGCATCGTTGGCTACTGGGCAGGGCGAAATGCGAGCAGCGGAGCTGCAGAAGGCCTTTTGCGCGAGATCCAAGAATGGAAGTGTCAGCCAATAGAGCCCGAGATTGAGCTGCCAAGGTTTTTCGAGCCAGAGCGTCCTCGCTTTGTGCCAGAGCGCGGCGGAGCTCTGGTCACTAAAGTTGTTGATGGCAGCCCCGCGGACAAGGCAGGCATCCGGTCCGGAGACCTCATCCTGGCCGTGGATGGCGTGCCTATCGCAGAGGAGAACACTCTGCAGAGAATCATCCGCGAACACCGCCCAGGGGACAGGGTCGAAATTGCTCTGTGGAGCAGGGGCCGTGAGCGCACAGTGAAAGTCAAGCTCGGAGCGCACCCCGAGGAGAGAGACGTTACTTACCTGGGAGTGTACTATGTCCTTCTCACGATAATGGAGCATCTCCAAACGCGCTGAGCGTTCGACGCTGGCCCAGATAGGGCACCAAAAGATAAAGGCAGGTTCGCCGGGCGAACCTGCCTTTATCTTTGCTGCAAGCCGAATCGGGTGCCAGACTCCAAAGCTCAGATGAACACCAAACTGCAGATCAAAGAGCAATATGTGTAGGACATACTACGCAGGATCCCCGCCCCATCGCCCCGCATCTGTCCGCACAAGAACTGCTCTCCACTCTACGCACCATTTACCCGCCAGAGAAAGAGTCGCTGGGCGTAGTGGCACCGGAGCTGGACTGTACTCAGAGCAATGCTTGTTTGAGAATGTCTACCGCTTCGGTCGGCAAGGCAACTGGCACCTGCTGCAACAGGTGGCAGAGGACCAATACGCGCGCTGTCTCCTCCAGCGCCAGGGTCCGCCTAACTGCCTGCTGCAGATCTGCTCCTACAGTGACAATGCCATGATTGACCAACAACGCAGCGGGCGCTCCATCTGCCAGTCGCGCAGATACCTCTTTTGCCCACTGGCCATCGTATGAAGCCAAAGCCGGCACTCGAGGCAGGTCAGTGAAAGGGACGGAATCAAAAGTCACCGGCGGTATGGGTAGCTCGCAAATTCCCAGTACAGTAGCGGCAGGTGCGTGACTGTGCACGATAGCCTCGACGTCAGGCCTCTGCTTGTAGATTTCAAGGTGCATCTGCACCGAAAAACTCGGACGACCTCGCTTGCGCATGATCCGACCGCTCATGGTCACTTCGAGAAGGTCTTTCTCAGTCAGTTCTTCTACGAACGGTACGAGCGGGGTGACCAGGATGCTGTCGGTGCCAGACATTCGCATGCTCACACTCCCCACACTCGCACCCAGCGGGCCTGACCTGGCAAGGTTATCGAATGCAGAGATGATCTGCTGCGCCAGGCGCTGTCTCGTTTCACCTTTGGCCTCGAACGCATGCGGCTGGGCTACCTGTGCTGCGGCTTTCTCGACCGTCATAGTTCCCCCCTGCATTTGCTCCTCTTCTTATCAAGCCATTTTTCATTCTAGCACAGCTTTATTACAGCCCGGTGACCAGATGGTATCTTTCAAGTCCGTGCTAGGCAGAATTCCTGCCAAAAACCACTCCAATGCCCCCATCTTGCCCCTCAATTCTCCTTCCAACGCCTTGGGATTTATGCTATCATACGAGCAGAGACCAGACTCTCTGATCCTCCTCCAGGTCTCCACCCTGGCTCTCGGTGCCAGGGTGGAGACACAACTCGCTACCCGTCAAGAGCGTGCACATTCTTCTTAAGAGCTTGCTCTGCTTCCAGGTCAGAAAGCTCGTTGACTCTGACTCGAAAGGCGCCTCTGTGGACACTAGATCAAGTGATAGGGAAATCATCTTCAAAGCCCAGACTGGTGATCTCAAGGCGTTTGAGGTTCTATACAAAAAGCACGAGTGGCGGGTGTACCGCACTGCCCTGACCATTCTAGCCAATCCTCAAGCTGCAGAAGAGGTGCTGCAGGACTGCTTCCTGCGCGCTTACAAGCACCTCCACAGACTCAACGGCGATCCGTCAATCAGCCCGTGGCTGCACCGGGTCGCTGTAAACCTTTGCTACAGCCATCTTCGCCGCAATTATCTTGCCCAACTAACTGTTTCCATGGAGAGCCTGGGCAATTACTTCTTCCCAGTCTCCGCTCCATCTCCCGAAGAAAGCACACATCGTGGTGAAATACAGGCTGCAATCAAACAAGGTGTGGCCTCATTGAGCTTCAAACATCGTACCGTGGTCGTCTTGTACTACCTGCAGAGCTTTTCACTGCAGGAGATTGCTTACATCCTCAACTGCCCCGTAGGCACGGTAAAATCTCGCCTGTACCACGCAAGAAAGGCGCTCAGCCAACGACTGTCTGGTTTGCGTCCCCAACTGGCATACGAATTGGCTTGAGTGCAGAAGTTAACCACCAAGGCACCAAGACACCAAGAAAACAAAACCATGAACTTTGGGGCTTGGTGTCTTTGTGGTTGGCAAACATGACTATCCACGGGGACGAAGCACTAGCGATTCGGGGACGCAAAAGAGCCAGCCAAGCAGGACAAAAGGGAAGTAGCAAATGCAGGATAGACCTATTGGGGATACGAATTCAAAAAGGCGGCCTAGTGACGTCCAAGCAGCGACGAGCTCAAATCCAGATTCACATACTGCCCAAGGGGGACTACAAAGTTGCCCCGCGCCACCCATATCGTCAAGTTGCCAGGACAGAAGAGAGCGCTCTGCAAGGTGCGCGACCCGTAGACTGTTCTGTCCGAACTAGACCCAGCACTGCCTTGCGGGTCGTGATCGTCCCTTAAGAAGGCAAGTCCCTTCTCCACACCAATCCAGCCGCTGTTGAACTCGAGGAGGGTCTGCAACCTGTCCAGTCGGGCCTCACTGGTAGCTCTCTCCTGTGCAGAAACCACATGCCGTTGTGCCAATGCCAACTCCGGGTCGAGGAAGTGATTCGTGCATGCCAGTAGGTCGCTCTCCGTATTGGCTTCGAAAACAGCGTGGCGATGAGCAGATAACTCGATGACGAGCGCCCCAGGAGCTTTGCCATCCCCGAGGATCACGTTGCCACCACAGAGGCGACTAGCGGCCAGGATGACATTCACAGCCTCCGCAAGGTCTCCAGCACTCTCCAGGACCCGGCGGAGCAAGAACGGCAGCGGCTGTCCACTCGATGCCACATCCACCGACGGCGAACTCAATAACATTGCTGTGATCTTCTCCTCATTCATGCCCGCCCAGACGCCCACCATCCCCATCAAACCCAGGGAGACAAAGGCGTTACCCTGCGATGGCCGGCGCACGACTACCAGCAGGTAGCGACTAAGCAACTCGGCCTCGACGCAATCAGTATTGTAGCCCACGGTCAACTCACCGTCCAACGTGGCACGCCCCCACGCGGCAAAGGCAGCACAAAACAAACCGGACTGCGGTACAGTACTGGAGAAGAGCGAAGGAGACAACTCCCAGGAGGGTAGCCCGCACGTCAACGCCAGGAGGTCCGGAACAGTATTAAGAAGCAACACATCCTGATAAGGTAGACCGGCTCCATCAGCGATACCCTCCATCTCACTACGCAAGGCGGTCGGTATCTCGCGTTCGAGAAGTCGTGCATAAGTCAGAAGCCAAAAGTGTGAAGCGCCGCGTTCGAGGATGATGTGCTCGTGCAAATAGTACCTGACCAGGTTGCGTAACTGGTCGCGCAACAGGGTTCCCTGCTGCACACCCATCTCGTAAGGCTTACCTTGCAGATGTATAACGAGCACCCGACTCACTTGTTCCAGGTGCCCAGCTGGGTTGGGGGCCTGTACAGGCACAGGCCATATAGGCGGCTGCGAAGTGGCCAGAGCTAGAAGCAGTATGAAGGCGTATCGAATGATTCTGTGTCGCAAGTTGCCTCCATCTTGTGCACTACCGTCTGCCCTTCTTTTCGCGACCCTGAAAGCGCAACCGCAAGGGTGTACCCTCAAACCCCCAACGTTCACGGATGCGATTCTCGAGATACCTCTGGTAGGAGAAGTGCACCAGCCGGCTGTCATTGACGAAGAAGACCAATGTGGGTGGGTCTACCGTCGGTTGTGTAGCATAGTAGAACTTGAGCCGCTTGCCTGCTTTGGATGGTGGACTATGGCGGGCGATGGACTCCTGCACTACGTCATTGAGCTCACCGGTTGGTATGCGCTGGTAGCGCTGCTGACGCACTCGAATGGCCGTCTCCAACACCTGATCAACGCGCTGCCGTGTTAGAGCTGATATAAAGAGCACCGGTGCGTAGGGAATGAACTTGAACTGGTTGCGTACATGCGCCCTGTAGGCACTCATCGTCGCGCTGTCCTTGACCACCAGGTCCCACTTATTGACGACTACCACGATGCTTTTGCTCGCCTCCAGGATGTAGCTGGCAATGTGAGCATCCTGTGCCGTCACCCCTTCGGTAGCGTCAATCAGCAACAGTACCACGTCTGCGCGATCAATCGCTTTGAGCGCTCGCAGTACACTGTATTTCTCCACACCTGGGACCACCCTGCCTCGCTTGCGAATGCCCGCCGTATCAATGAGCACCACCTGCTGCCCAAACCATTGTAAAGAAGTGTCAATGGCATCTCGCGTGGTGCCTGGTATCTCACTGACAATAGCCCGCTCTTCACGCAGCAGAACATTGAGCAGGCTGGACTTGCCTACGTTGGTCCGCCCCACGATGGCAATCTTGACCGCTTCTGGTTCTTGCTCTTCTCGCTCCACCTTGGGGAACAAGACAACCGCGGCATCCAATAAATCCGCCACTCCGGTGCCGTGCAAAGCCGATATGGCGTACACCTCTCCCAAGCCCAGGGAGTAGAAATCGGCCGCATCCATGCGGCGTCGAGCCGTATCAGCTTTATTGGCAGCCAGGATAGTTGGTTTCTGCGTGCGACGCAATACCTCAACGATTTCCTGATCCGCAGCCATCACCCCGTCCAGCACATCAGTCAGGAAAATGATCACATCAGCATCAGCGATCGCTTGCTGTGCCTGCATGCGCACGCGAGTAAGCAGGTCGTCGTCCGAGCCCAGCACAAGTCCACCGGTGTCAACGAGTGCAAAGACCCGGCCCTGCCATTCTGCGTCAGCGTAGAGGCGATCGCGCGTCGTGCCTGGCAGATCTTCAACAATGGCCTGGCGTCGTCCTACGATGCGATTGAACAACGCGGATTTGCCCACATTCTGGCGGCCCACTATTGCAACCAGCGGTTTAGCCATATCCAAATCTCACCCGCATCAGTTCACAAGACACGCAACTGCAAGTTGCTCTAGAAGAAGTACAGAATGACGATGGCAGTCAGGCCCCACAGGACAACTGTCAGCAGAAGAGGCTTGTCGTTCAAAACCAAGTCCTCGGGCGCCCCACCCTTGCCCTTGGTGTGAATCAGGTACATATAGCGAAACAGCCCGTACAGTACAAAGGGGATGGTCAACATCATGGCGTGGTTCTCAGGCAGATTGGGGGCAGAGAAGGTATAGAGGAAGTAGGCTATGGCGGTGCAAGCAGTGACCATCCTGATCATCTCGTCAAGCAAAGGCAGGTTATACTCACTGAATATGCTGCGGTGCGCGTTTGCGTTCGCCTCGAGCAACACCAGTTCATGGCGCCTCTTGCTGATAGCGATGAACAATGCAAGAAGCACCATGCAAAGGTAGAGCCACGGCGAGAAGCGTGCAGCGCTCACCACCGCAACGCCAGCCGCGACGCGCAGGACAAAGCCAACTGCCACTGCAAGCACATCTACAATGACAACGTTCTTCAACCAAAAAGAATAGAGCATCATCATCGTCAGGTAGCTGCCGGCGACAATCGCGAACGTCGGATCGAGCAGGTAGGAAAGCGGCATGGCAATAGCGACAAGCAGCACCGCCGCAATCAGAGCCACGCTGGGGGCCAACTGTCCGGAGGCCAAAGGACGATTGCGTTTCGCAGGATGTTCGCGGTCCTTCTCGATGTCTACCAGGTCATTGATGAGATAAACAGCACTGCTGACAGCACAGAAAAGAACGAAAGCCGACAGTGCCTTGACGAGAAAGTGGGGCACCAGTAGTTTGGCGTCAAATACCAGCGCTGCCAGTACAAAAACGTTCTTCGTCCACTGTTTGGGTCGCATAGTCTTGAGCAATGCAATGAGCATGTTCGAAGGTTTCCTCCATGTACAAGAATTGCGCCTATGATAGCCCATTCCAAACCAGTAGTCAACTTGACTTATCTGGGAACTGCCCCTATTCTAGCCCTGTGAAGAAAGAGCGACTGGACGTTCTGCTTTACAAACGAGGACTGACCGAGAGTCGAGAGCGCGCCCGGCGGCTGATCATGGCTGCACAAGTATTGGTTGATGGCAAGGTCATTGACAAGCCAGGCACACGCGTACCCACCACGGCGACGATAGCCATCAAGGAAAAACTCGCCTACGTTAGTCGAGGCGGTTTGAAACTGGAAGCCGCCTTGATGGGCTTTGAGGTTGACGTGCACGACCTGGTGGCCGCAGACGTCGGCGCATCCACCGGGGGGTTCACGGATTGCCTCCTTCAGCACGGGGCCGCTCGGGTCTACGCCATTGATGTTGGCTATGGACAACTGGCATGGCGGCTGCGCCAGGACCCACGTGTGGTGACTATGGAGCGTGTCAACGTGCGCTATCTGCGTGAACTGCCTGAACTCGTTGACCTGGCCACAGTGGACGTGTCATTCATCTCTCTCAAACTGGTATTGCCGGCCGTAATGCAATTGCTCAAGCCAAATGGATGGATCATTGCGCTCATCAAACCCCAGTTTGAGGCTGGCCGGAAGCAGGTGGGCAAGGGGGGCGTGGTCAAGGACCACGCCGTGCACCTCGCAGTTCTATACGACGTCCTGGGGTGGGCGTTGTCCAATAGTCTGCAGGTCAATGGCCTTGTCGTTTCCCCCTTGCGCGGGCCAGCAGGCAACGTAGAGTTCCTGGCTCACGTTGTGCCCCGCTCCGGCGAACTACAGGCAACGCTCGATAAGATGATAGAAGACTGCCTCACCTCGCTCTGCCAGGACGAAAAATGAACAAACCTTTATGCCCGGACCATGTGCCTTCATGTGGGCTTAAGCTTCGTGGAGTATATTGTCCAGGGCTCGCGGCTGTTGCAAAGTTGCCTGACTGCTCAAAGTTCTCCCGCAGTTGAACGTGATGGGCTCAACTGGACTTTGGAGCAGCCCTGGTGCAGGGCAACGAACAGTTGGCAGCCAGTTGCAGATAGATTATAATTGGCACTAAGGAAAACAGCAGAAGCGACTCCCATGCCGCTGGACACTTGCGCCTGCGCTGCGCTCCGTCGCAAGTGCAGGTGTAGCCGGGCCCCGTCAAACGGGATGAGCGACGTGGGTACCAGGTCTGCTATCCTGCGGATAGGCCCCAAGTAAGACCAGGAGGCATTCGTGCAGTGATTCCGTTTGGTGACCTAAGGCTTCAATACCAGGCGATAAAGATTGAGCTGGATGAGGCAATCCAATCAGTGCTCAACAACGGTTGGTTCATCTTAGGAAAGAATGTATCAGCATTCGAGAAAGAGTTCGCGAGCTATTGTGGCGCAGCCTTTGCCGTGGGCGTGGGCAACGGCACCGATGCTTTACAACTGGCACTAGTCGCCTGTGGCGTGGGGCCGGGCGATGAGGTGATAACGGCGCCCAACAGTGCAGCGTTCACGGCCCTGGCTATCTCAGCAGCGGGGGCTATTCCAACGTTCGTTGACATTGACCCCGACACCTACAACGTGGATCCCCGGAAGTTGGCAGAAGCTATTGGGCCCCGCACCAAAGCTATCGTGCCGGTTCATCTCTACGGACAACCGGCAGACATGGATTCCATCCTGGCTATTGCGCGCAAGCACAATCTATTCGTGGTGGAGGATGCAGCACAGGCGCACGGGGCTCTGTACAAGGGTCGCAGAGTGGGCACCCTGGGTGACGCCGGATGCTTCAGCTTCTATCCAAGCAAGAACCTGGGAGCTTTCGGTGACGGCGGCATGCTTGTGACCGACAACCCGCAGATTGCCGACGAGGTGCGCATGCTGCGCAACGGCGGACAGAAGACACGCTACGATCACCAACTCCTCGGTGTGAATAGTCGTCTCGACGAACTGCAGGCGGCGATACTGCGAGTCAAGCTCACATACCTTGAAAAATGGAACAAGCGGCGGCAGCACATTGCGGCGCTCTATACGGCGCTGCTTGGCGACAGCGAGGTAGAACTGCCCATGGAGATGCCCCATGCTGAGCACGTTTACCATCTGTACGTGATCCGCTGTCAAGACCGGACTGCCCTGCAAAAACACCTTTCCGAACAGGGGGTAGAAACAGCCATACATTACCCTGTCCCCATTCACCTGCAAGGAGCCTACCGCTGGCTGAACCTGGGCCCAGGCTCCTTCCCAGTAGCAGAACGCTACGCTGAACAGGTTGTGTCCCTGCCCACCTATCCAGAACTAACAGACCTCAAGGTGCGCCAAATCGCCGCTCATATATGTAACTGGCACAAATAGGAGACTGTATGACGAAAAGCATCTCGGTGTTCTTTCCTGCCTACAACGATGGAGGAACCATCGCCAGCATGGTGATCTCTGCCCTGCTGACTGTGCGGAAACTGACTGACGACTATGAGGTAATTGTCGTCAACGACGGCAGCACAGATCATACAGCGGAAGTACTGGACGAACTAGCCGCGACGTACGAACATGTTCGCGTCATCCATCACGAACGGAACAAGGGCTACGGTGGAGCTCTTTGCACAGGCTTTGCCAGCGCCACGAAAGAACTCATCTTCTACACCGACGGGGATGCCCAGTATGATGCACGAGAACTGGCGCTGCTCTACCCCGCGCTAGTCGAGGGCGTAGACATGGTAAACGGCTACAAGATCAGCCGCTCAGATCCCTGGTACAGGACCGTCATTGGCCGCATCTATCACTGGATGGCAAAGCTGGCCTTCGGACTCAAGCTGAGAGACGTGGACTGCGACTTCCGCCTGATGCGGCGGGCTGTTTTCGAGCGGGTGCATCTGGAATCCAGGAGTGGTGTTATATGCGTAGAGATGATGAAAAAGATCCAGGACGCTGGCTTTGTCATCGCCGAAATGCCTGTCCATCACTATCATCGCGTTTATGGCCGCTCGCAGTTCTTCAACTTTCGCCGCGCATTCCGTGTGGGGCGCGACCTGCTGCGACTATGGCTGCAGTTGGTGCTGTGGCCCAGGCTGCGCAGGGGGACAGCTCTGGAGCCCAAAGAAGAAATAACGTGAGCTTGTTGATCATGGTTAGAGAGGAGGAATAGACGATGAACAACTGGACCAGAGCACAACGCGCTCGAGCCCTGGTCACGCTGACTCTGTTGCTCCTGGTCGCAATACTGCTGTACATGGCTCGCAAGGCACTGCTGCCCTTCGTCCTGGGTGCCGTTTTTGCTTACGTGGTATTGCCCCTCATAAACCTGCTAGACTCCTGTATGCGGCCGAGATTCCGCGGACGCCGCCTGTCGCGGACTCTGTCAGTTCTCGTCGTCTACGTGCTGGTTATCGCTATTCTCCTGGGCGCTCTGAGATTCGTCATCCCTCCCATCGCCACACAGGTGGGCTCCCTGACGCAACTCCTGCCAGACTTTGCACGTAAAGTATACAGTGCAGCCCCAGACGTCGTACAAGACTGGTTGGACAAATACAACGAGGTAGTACCCGAAGACATCCGGCTGGCACTCCAGCGCAGCATTGAGAACACGATCCAATCCCTGATTGCCGCCTTACAAGCTGGCGCATTCAAGACTCTAAATGTGGTCTTCAGCACTATCAGCTTCGTCCTTGGTTTGGTGATAGTCCCATTCTGGATGTTCTACATCTTGCGGGACCAACCGGAAATGGGTGCCCTGCTCTACAGGCACATTCCTGCTGCCTATCGTGAGGATACGCACAACATCCAGACGCTGATCGATGCTGTGCTTGGCGCCTACTTGCGCGGACAGTTGATCCTCTGTCTCAGTATCGCTATTATGTCCACAACTGGCTTGTTGATCATGGGCATAGACTTTGCACTCCTCCTTGGCACCATGGCCGGCATCTTTGAGATCGTGCCCGTTCTGGGCCCAATACTAGGCGCTATACCTATCATCGTGGTCACCCTGGCCACAGCACCTTCAAAGGTGCTCTGGGTGATCGTGCTCGCCTTTGCGGTACAGCAGATTGAGAACTACCTGCTGGTGCCGCAGATCACTCACGGAACCGTCAGGCTTCACCCGGCATTGATCATGCTCATTCTCGTGGTCGGCAGCGAAGTTGCCGGTCTCTGGGGCGTCCTCCTGGGCATACCTATCACCGCAGTAGTTCGCGACATCGCGCGCTATCTCTATCTACGCTTGTCGGATGAGCCATTGTCGCCTCAAGAGGCTATGGCAGGCGTACGTGCCAGGCCATAGGCGCAACCGCGAGCCTGCTCCATCACCAGCCGTCTACCTGACAGTTGAATATCGCCTGTGCCAAGTCTCCTCTTGCACCAAGAACTGGTCTCAGTAGATCCCAAATCGCTCTGCGGGGATTGCCAAATCCCCGCCTATGGCGTGGCTTTGGCGATCCAGGCCCGCGTTCAACCGCTCGATCAAGCGCGCTACACCAACCCCGTCCTGCCCACTCCGCTGACGCTCCGGGATGCTTCGCAAAGCGTAGTCGAAGGATCTGGCCGGACGGGGGGAATATGCAGTTTGGTGGTCAGCAGTGGCGCCGGCATCTCTGCCTTACTTAGCACCACTGCACGGCCAGTTTCACCCGTGAAGCAGGAGTTCTGGATGACACAGTTTCACCACACGTTATCCAGCCTTGCAACGTTGCTAATTCACCTGAGCGCGTACGCACAGAAAACTCCCCGGCGCAACGGCCAACCGGGGAGTTATGCCAACTGCCGTTTCAAAGGCCACAAACGCGTGGGTAGCAGGACAACCGCGTTGGCCGTCAAAACCGGGATAGCAAGCTACTTTCCAGGCCTCATACTGGCAGGATGGGGTGATACTCACCGTCATTCAGACGGGAGAATAGGGAAGGAGCGATGTGGAGAGCAGCAGCAGATAGCTGGCAGTATTGGCCGCCAGTGCCGCCATCCAGTTCTGGCGGCCCCCATCGCGTTTCATCAATACCAGCACGCCCCCTTCAATCGCTACCGAAAGTGCCCAGGTGGCCGGGATGAGCCATATCCCCAAGCGATTCAAGCGCGAAAATCCAGTTAGCCCAACCAGGCAGTACCCTACCAGGGTTGACGGCAGATTCATCAACAGCGAGGCCAGCAGTGAGCGCCAAAACGTGCCCCATTTGAGCAGTCTCAGCACGATGGACTCGATCAGGAACAGGGCCAAGTAGGCCACGATGCCTAATCCTGCGAATAAGATCGGACCGCCTACGTCTTTGGACGGAGCACAGCCACTGACGATCAGTGTGCTCAAAATGAGCACGGAGCTAAGATAAACAGTTTGCTTTTCATTCTTTGCCTCCTATTCTTGTTCTTGGTGTACTTTAGATTTGCTTTGCTGTGTTCTAGATACGTTTTCATTTATTGCCTCCTCTGACCACGCCTGTCACACTGAGCCACCCCTTAGTCCAGATACATCCGCGATCGCTGGAAGCGTGTCATCGCTGCGACGAATACGACCACGTCGATCACCGCCAGAATGGCAACGACGATGAGTAGGATTTGCTCGCCTTTAAAAGCGCCAATAAACTCCCGTACCCGATCTTGTAGTAGCGTCATGATCATACCCAGGAGCATAGGAGGCAAGAGCAAAACTGCCGTCAGGGTTTGCGCCGCCTGTTGGACGGTCTCAGATCGCAAGGAAATCAGGACACCAGCGCCGGCGGAAAGCGTCGCCAATAGGAAGCTCAATGCCAGGTCGGCCAGAGCGATAGTTGGCGTTAGCAGGAGGAGTCTGCCCTCCCCGTGTGCGATGTTTACGGTCACCAAGCCCAGGAGGATAGCGGCCAGCGTCACTCCCCATGCAAAAGCGACCGACACAGCAACCTTGCCGAACAGGATGGCTCGGTCCGGCAGACAGCTAGCCAGCAGCGTCCCCAACGTGTGCCGCTCTCGCTCGCCGGCAAAGCAGTCGGGGATCGTTATGCTCACCAGAATGATCGGAACGAACACGGCGATAATAACCGAGTCGAGATCCTTCACCCAGGCAGGACCGGCTTGCAAGGGGAAAACGATGGCCATTAGGAGCGGGCCCACAAGGACCAATAGGAACCTGGTACGACTGCCCCGATAACGGAACATCCCCCTTCTTTCTTTCCACATCACGGTCAGAATATCGTTTATCATCTCTCCTCCTCCATCAGGGTCACGAAGACTTCCTCCAGGCTGGCTTTGCCATGGCGGACCTCTGCCACCTGGACGCCTGCACCCACCAACAGGCTGACCAACGGTGCGACGTCCGTCTCTTCGCGCAGCTCAATCATCAGGTGATCGTCGTGCACCTCAGCGGCGGCCACCTCCGGTCGCGCTCGCAACAGAGCCAGCACATCCTCATTGAATCCGCGCCCGACGATCTCAACGCGGGGACCACCGGCTCGCGCTCGCAAGTCATCTGGATCGCCGAGCGCCACCAAGCTCCCCTCACGAATCACAGCCACCTGGGCGCACAACCTCTCCGCCTCCACCATGTTGTGGGTGGTCAGGAAGACCGTCACCCCCTCGCTGGCGGCCAGGGAAGCCAAATCGTCACGCACCGCCACCGCAGCCATAACGTCGAGCCCGGCCGTAGGCTCGTCCAGAAGGACCAAAGGCGGCCGGTGAAGCATGGCCCGAGCCAAGGCCAGTTTCTGCTTCATCCCATGGCTCCATTTGCCAGCAGGCTCCTTTCGTCGCTCCCACAACCCAATGCGGGTAAGCAATTCCTTGATTCGAGCTTGCCGTTCGGTTGCCGGCATGCGCCAGGCCCGTCCGTAGAACTCCAGGTTGTCCTCGGCGCTCAAATGCTCATAGATGCCGGTGTGTTCGAGCAGCGCTCCCGTGTAGGTCCGGACCTCGCTTGCCTGTGTCCTGGTATCGAAGCCCAGTACCTCGGCCCTCCCATCCGTCGGTTCGAGCAGGCCCAGCAGCAGGTTGATGGTGGTGGTCTTGCCGGCGCCGTTGGGGCCGAGAAAGCCGAATATGATGCCGGATGGCACCTCCAGAGAGAGGTTGTCCACGGCTCTCACCGTCTCGAAGTCGCGGGTAAGGTTCTCGATACGAATGGCTGTTTCAGTCATGCTATGGCCTCCTTGTATACTGTTGTTGGTTAGATCATCCACCTCAGATCAACTGCCTGAGCATCTCTTCCAGATCGGGCCCGACGCGATAGACGGAGGGTAACCACAGGCCGCTCATCGGACAGCCTAATCTTATCACGTCTCGTCGCCCCGCACAAGTTGGCACGTAACCATGGTCGCGTTGGCACCTGTATCGGGACCTTGCCTTACGATATGGCAGCCGTCCCGCACGCTGACAACTGCAATCTGCCGCCGCCTTCCGCACCAGCCCTGGTCCGTCTTAGCAATCATTGGCATCTAGGCAGAAAACGATAATCTTGGTTCGTTTCAGTAGCTTCTTTCCCATTTCCCCAAATTCGTGTATACTGAGATCGTGACAGATTCACCGACTCACGGCAATTCAACAATGGATCAAAACTACATTCGTAATTTCTGCATTATTGCCCACATTGATCACGGCAAGAGCACAATAAGCGACAGGCTTCTGGAACGCACGGGCACCATCAGTGCGCGTGAGATGTCTGATCAGGTGCTCGACCAGATGGACCTCGAGCGTGAGAAAGGCATCACCATCAAGGCCAAAGCTGTGCGTATGATGTACCACGCCCGAGACGGACATGAGTACGAATTGAACCTCATTGATACGCCCGGACACGTGGACTTTGCCTACGAAGTCTCACGCGCCCTTGCCGCTTGCGAAGGGGCTATTCTCGTAGTAGATGCCTCGCAGGGCATTGAAGCACAAACGTTGGCTAATCTGTACCTGGCCCTGGATCACGACCTGACCATCATCGCCATAGTCAACAAGATTGACCTCGTTTCGGCCCACCCGGACAAAGTCGCTCAGGAGATTGACGACCTGTTTGGCCTCCCCAAGGAACAGATCATTCGCGCCTCGGCCAAGGAGGGAATCGGTACCGATGACATCCTTGAGGCGATTGTGCGGCGTATTCCACCTCCTCGTGGATTCCCAGACAAGCCGACCAGGGCTCTGATCTTTGACTCGCACTATGATCAATACAAGGGTGTGGTCGCTTACGTGCGCGTGGTAGATGGTGCCCTGCGCCAGGAACAGCCCCTGCTGTTGATGGCCAAAGGCACGCAAGTCGAAGCTCTCGAAGTCGGCATCTTCTGCCCCAAGATGACGCCAGTTAAGGAGCTTGGCGCTGGCGAGGTGGGCTACGTAGCTACCGGCTTGAAAAACGCGCATGACTGCTCAGTCGGTGATACGATCACACTGGCCGAGACAGCCGCGAAGGCGCCACTCCCAGGCTACAAGCCAGCGAAACCCATGGTCTTTGCGGGCTTTTACCCCGTTCTGAACGAGGATTACAACCTGCTGCACAATGCAGTGGAGAAGCTGCATTTGAACGATGCCGCCTTCTCCTACGAACCAGAGACGTCACAGGCACTCAGCTTCGGTTTCCGCTGCGGGTTCCTGGGCCTGCTGCACATGGAGATCGTGCAGGAGCGGCTGGAGCGGGAATACGATTTGCATCTGATCGCTACTGCGCCCAGCGTGGGCTACCAGGTGAAGACCAGGGACGGCAAAGTAACTCAGGTACGGAATCCGGCGGATCTGCCACGGCCAGACGTGATCGAAGAAATCAGCGAACCTTGGATGCGGATCAGCGTCTTCACCCCAGCCGAGTACATCGGGCCCATTATGGAACTGGTCACGGGCCGCCGTGGCGACTTTGAGAAGATGGAGTACCTCGACGAGCACCGCGTGCTGCTCAATTACCTGATACCCTTGTCCGAGATCATCGTGGACTTTTACGATAACCTCAAGTCATTCTCGCGAGGGTATGCTTCTCTCGACTACGAACTGGCCGAATACCGGCCCGGCGACCTGGTCAAGCTTGACGTGCTCGTGAACCGGCAGCCGGTGGACGCCCTTTCGATCATCGTGCACAGGGAGCAAGCTTACCGCAAAGGTCAGGCTCTGGTGAGCAAGCTAAGGAAAGTCATCCCCCGTCAACTCTTCGCAGTCGCAATCCAGGCCGCTGTAGGCTCGCGGGTCATCTCACGGGCCAACGTCAGGGCGCTGCGCAAGGACGTTCTGGCCAAGTGCTACGGAGGCGACGTAACGCGCAAGAAAAAGCTGTTGGAGAGACAGAAAGAGGGCAAGAAGCGTCTTAAACGCGTGGGCAACGTAGAAATCCCTCAAGAAGCGTTTATGAGCGTGCTCAGGCTAGGCGACTGAAAGTCCTCTCGAGAAGTGCCTTCTGTTCGTGCTATCCGTGTACATGATCTCGACCACTGCATAACTACTGTGACTGAAGAGGCGCAAACGTGGAGACCAGGCAGCCGAACCCGCTCAGCAACGAATACCTCTATGGACAGCCTCTCTATCCAGCGGCTCCTCTGTCCTGGCTGGCACCGCTGTGGTCATTCTTGTGCGGTGTGGCTGCTTCTGGAGCCTGGACGGGGACCGGCAGCGGTCTGCTGCGTTTGCTCTTGGGGCTGCTGCTGGCCGGCCCGCTGCTTGGCATGGCCTGGGCTGCCAGCACCAAGACGAGGTGGCGTGAAAACCTGACGCACAGCCCGCCGGGCGACACGGCAGCGAACCCTATCCCAGCATTACCCTATACCCTGCCGCGCTCCGCCAGCCACCGACTTGTCACCTGGCTGTCAGCAGTCTCGGCATGGTGGCAGCAGGTCAAGCCTCACCTGAGTAGGCCGCTGTTACAGTTGGTAGTGAGCACCATCTTTTCTCTCACTGTAGCCGCTCAGCTAGGCCAGCAAAGCCTCGTCCTCACTGCGGCAGGACTCGTGCTCGCCTATGCAAGCGGATTTGGCCGTGAACGATGGGGCGCCAGCCTTCTCGTATCCGTCTCTGCTCCACTGTTGCTAACGTGGCTGCTGGGGCACGCGATCTACGACACCTTGCGCCCTGCATCAGTTTTGATAGCTGCATTCTTTGCTTTGACCTTCCACGGCTGCTCCGCTTTGAAGCAGGCACATAAGGGCCTCGCCTGGCAAGTTGCGCCACAGGCAGCCGTAGTGGCCGGCCTGGTAGCTATCAAGCAACCTGTGGCCGCCACTGTAGTAGCTTTGCTTGGAACTTCCGGGGCTCTTCTGGCTCCGCTGCTGCAGACACAGCCTGGACGTGAGCAGTACTTTCGCGTCTTGCAACTCCAGTTAGCTGCGAGCATGTTCATGGCCGCGCTTGCTTTGGGCTACAAGCAATGACCTGGATCGGGCCGCTGCTGGCAGTATTGCTAGCAGGCGCTGTTGTGTATTGGCTCCTGATCCTGAGCGAAGGCATATACCTGGGGAAAAAGGTGGTTATCGCCCTCTACGATTGGGGGGCATCAAGCTACGACCGGGTCAAGCAGGTGCTGCCACTGGATGACGCCTTCCATCTCGCCCGGCCGCTTCTGGAAGCACTGAGGGGAGTAGATTCGCCCCTGGTACTGGATGTCGCCACAGGAACAGTCCGAGTGCCACTGGCCCTGTTGCGGCAGTGGGATTTCCAGGGGCGCATCGTGGGACTCGACCTCTCGCAACGCATGCTGACCATAGCACGACGCAAAACGTATGCACAGCGTCATCGTGTGGGCCTGCTCAGGGGAGATGCAATGACCCTGCCCTTTCCAAGCAACATCTTTCACGCTGTAAGCTGTGTGGAAAGCCTGGAGTTTCTGCCCAAGCCCAGGGATACGCTGGCAGAGATGATACGCGTATTGCGTCCAGGTGGACAACTCCTGGTAACCAACCGCGTGGGCATTGACGCGCTGTTTCTTCCGGGCCGCGCCTACCGCCCAGAGATGCTGGAAAAGACGCTAGACGCTTTGGGGCTCACACACGTGAGAACCCGGCGGTGGCAGGTCCACTATGACCTGATCGAAGCAGACAAGCCAGCGCACGGAACGAGCCTCACATGAACCCGAACTACATCCCAGATAGGTCTGTTCGTCAAGCCCGCGCCACAGCAAAAAGCCGGTGAGGTCTCTCACCGGCTTGGCTGTCTGTTTGGGGACTAGCTCTCCCCTGATTCCTCCTCCACCTCTGCGGTTGGTTCCTGAGGACCTTCGAGGAGAAACGGTTCTTGTTCATCTCCGGCCATAATGCTCTTCCCACGGAACAGTCCCCCCTCGTCAATCAGAAGCGAGGTCACCTTTATGTCACCCCACACGCGCCCCGAGGGCAAAATCTCGAGCCGTCCAGAGGCAGTAACGTTTCCTTTGACCGCCCCCCACACCTGGATATTGTTGGCCGTGATGTCGGCGAGGACTTTCGCCGCTTCGCCGATAACCACGTTGCCAGTCGTCTCAATAGAGCCATCGAAATAGCCGTCAACCCGTACGTTGCCTTCAGCTTTCAGATGCCCCTGGAAACTTGTGGTCGGCCCCAGAACATTCCCAATCTTGCCTGCAAAGGCGACGAAAGTGCGTTCCTTTCTGAACAACCCGTCCTCCCGTCCCCGCCTGCTACTTCTGCACAGTATACGGTCAGTCTGTATCGAGATACTTCAAAGGGTCAACGGGCGTATCGTTTAGACGAATCTCATAGTGAAGGTGCGGCCCCGTAGAACGGCCAGAGTTGCCCGACAGAGCGATAACGTCACCAGCCTTGACCTTGTCACCTTTGCGCACCAACAATTGGGAATGATGGCCGTAGATGGTAGTGAAACCCATCTCGTGCTCCAACTCAACTGTCCAGCCATAGCCGGCCTGCCATCCAGCCTCCGTTACCACGCCGTCCTTGGTGGCAAAGATCTTGGTCCCGTACCAGATTGGAATGTCAATTCCGTTATGGAATTCTAGCCTACCCCGCAGGGTGCGATATCCAAACTTGGAACTGATGCGCCGACACTCGGTGGGCCAAAGGTGCGGAGCCGCAGCCAGGAGTCGAAGCTGTTTTTCAAGCTCAACAGGATTGCTGCGCTTCTCAGGCTCGATTTTCTGCAGGCGCACGACTACCTGTTCACGCAAATCCACTAACTCACGAAGAGTGTTGGGGAGTGTCACCTGCATGCCGACTACGTCCTGGCTCTTTTCCACGGCCACGAGCATACTCCGCTCGGAAAAGCTGTAGCTAGTTCGTCCACCCTTGGCATTGGAATCGAGGGCAGCAAACTGATCAACACGCTCCGCGCCCTCGTGCGACACGTCGGAGTATACCACTGGGGTGGCGATAGGGGTACTAGTCGGGGTTGGAAGGCCAATCAGCGCCCGTATCTCATCGCTCAAGGTACGAACGCCGGCCAGTTCAGTTTGGAAATCCCCCACCTGCTGCGACAGACCTTGGACTTCTTCTTGCTGGGCGAGAATCGTATCCCGCATCTCGCGCTCACGCGCCAACTTGATCTGCCTCTCCTGCTGCAACTCGTGGATTTCCTGGCGGAGACGATAGGACCGCACAACTACAAAGCCCATACCAACTGACAGGGCCACGCTCAGCACGCAAACCAGCGGCAGCAACCAGGTGGGGACACGAAAGCTGACGGGCGCTCTCTCGGAGTGAGGCACCACGATCAGAGTCAGCGGCTGTCTTCCCTTCTTTCGGGGCACTATACCGTATCCTCCGGATCTTAGTCAACCCAGTTTGAGACAGTTTGTGCAGTACCCGATCCCAAGCTTGGGGCAAACAAAGGGAAAGAGAATAAATGACGATTTGACCAGCTTTGGGCTGGGATTGCCAAGCCTCAACCGAGACGAACGTCCTCAACGAGGCCCAATATACTCAAAAGGCAGAAATCTGTCAAGTCTCTGTCACGACAAACCCAAGGCCAGTATTCGGTGCAAAATAGTGTCCTCATGGACAGCGAGTCGTAGTCTAGCCCCTTGCGGGCGTTGTTGGTCAGAGCGAGCATACGGCGACCCGTGCTGCCGCAGGGCAGTGCAAGGCCCTAGGCTACGTTTATCGTCAAATCTACCGAAGCTCGTCTCCCCTGAGCGGCCTTTCGCACCAGAAACCAGGGTAAAGACACAAAGCTCTGCCCGCAATGCTGAATAATGCCGCTATTCTACTCAAAATGGGCATATAGGTCAAATTGAAAGAATCGCAATTCTGTGCTATAGTAGCCCCATGAGCAGCCTGCTGATAGCTACCAACAACCCGGGCAAGCAACGCGAGTACGACCACTTACTGGCTCCCCTGAACCTGGAACTCTGCACTCTGCAAGACTTGAGGCTTTCGATCGTCGTGCCCGAAGACGGCGATTCCTACGCTGAGAATGCGCGTACAAAAGCACTCAGCTACGCACAGGCAAGCGGCTTACTGACGCTAGCAGACGATTCCGGGCTGGAGGTAGACGCTTTGGACGGCGAACCCGGTCTGCATTCAGCACGCTACGCCGGCAATAGCGCCAGTGACGCAGATCGCTACCGCCTGCTCTTGCAGAAACTGCATGGAATCCCCTGGGAAAAACGCACCGCCCGTTTTCGCTGTGTTATTGTGCTGGCCATTCCAGGCGGCGAGACCTACAGCACAGAGGGCACCTGCGAAGGGCTGATCACTTTAGAGCCACAGGGCAATCATGGATTTGGTTACGACCCGGTCTTTTACCTGCCCCAGTATGGACAAACAATGGCCCAGTTACCTATCGAGGTCAAGAACCGCATCAGCCACCGTGGCCGGGCAGCTCAGAAGATGCTCCCCATCTTGACCCGTGTCCTGGCTGAACTACAGGGTACTGCGTCAAGCGCTGAACTCAAGCACGCGTTTTCATATCGTTCATCCTCGCCTAGCACCTTCGTCGCTCGACGGGACGATGATCCGACCAGCGAGGTTTAGCAATCCCGTCAAGCGGGACGAACGGTTGATGCACGAAGCAGTAGACCCTGCACCCAGAGAGGATTAATGGGCAAGCTAGTCTCTCTCACCCAGGCACAGAGTATACGCCAAACGCTGGGCAGGCGGGGCAAGACAGTCGTGTTCACCAATGGCGTCTTCGACCTCCTGCACGTCGGGCACGTTCGTAATCTGCAAGCAGCGCGCGAGTTGGGCCACGCTCTCTTTGTGGGCCTCAACAGCGACCAGTCCGCCCAAAGGCTCAAGGGGCCTGGCAGGCCCCTGATGCCACAGGCGGAGCGTGCTGAAATCCTGTGCGCACTTGCCTGCGTGGATTATGTAATCATCTTTGACGAGCCCACTGCCGAGCGCATCGTAGAAGCCTTGCAGCCAGATGTCTACGTCAAGGGTGGAGACTATGCTGGCGAGACCACGCATGCGGCACAGACAGGCCTCGCTTCCCGCGAGACAAGCAAAGCTCTGCCCGAAGCTCCTGTCGTCGAAAGCTATGGCGGCCGCATCGTGATTCTGCCCTACACGCCAGGCCATTCCACCAGTCAGATCATAGCCAGCGTTCTCAGCAAAGGCGAAGCTGAGCCGGGAGGATAGAGTAGTTGGAAGCGTCAGGACAACCCAGTGACGGGCCTGGCCTGTCTCGCCAAGGGCGGGGCTTGTCTCGGCAAGGGCGAGGCATCGCACGCGCAGCGACCATCGTCTCGCTGGGCAACATTGCCAGCCGCATATTCGGTCTGATACGGGACAACCGCAACGCCTACTTCTTCGGAGCCACTGGCTCGATGAGCGCCTTCGAAGCCGCCTCACTTGTGCCCAAGAACATCTACGAACTGCTGGTGGGGGGCATGGTGAGCGCTGCTCTGGTTCCAGTCTTCAGCGAATACGCCGACGCGGAGAAGCCAGAAGAACTCTGGCACCTGGTCAGCATCGTGCTCAGTCTGGTAGTGGTCGTCCTGGGCGGCTTCCTGCTGTTGGCCGAAGTGGCAGCCCCACTGGTGACCCGTGTTCTGGTAGGAGGATTCGACGCTCGACTGCAAGAGCTGACCACCACGCTCATCCGCATCATCTCGCCTGCCGTCATCTTTTTTGGAGTGTCAGGTATCCTGACCGCTGTGCTGTATGCGCAGCAGGTCTTTACCTATCCCGCTGTCGGCGCGGCTGTGTTCAATCTGGGCGGCATTCTGGGCACGCAGTTGCTCGCACGCCGCGTCGGGATAGCCAGCCTCACCCTGGGCATCGTGCTTGGCGCATTCTTACAAATGGCCGTGCAGCTTCCCGGACTCTCCAAGGGCAGGATCCGCTTCTCGTTGGACCTGAAACACCCAGCGCTGCGGCGTATTGTCGTGCTCTACGTGCCAGTGCTTGTGAGCCTGATCATCAGCCAGATAGGCATCGTGATTGACCGCAACCTGGCATCACGCGTCAGCGAACAGGCTATCGCGTGGATGGCCGCCGCCACCCGTCTGCGGGAATTTCCGCTGGGGCTGATCTCAATGGCAGTCTCCATGGCCGTGCTGCCTGCTCTTTCTCGCATTGACCTGGGCAGCAGTTGCGAAAAGTTCAAGGAGACGTTGGGCCTGGGACTGCGTTTGGTTTTGCTGCTCATCGTCCCAGCGACAGTGGGACTCTTTGTACTGGGTGTGCCCATCATCTCGCTGATTTTCCAGCACGGTGAGTTCACGCCCTTTGACACCAGCCAGGCCGCAAGGGCGCTCTCCTGCTATCTGCTGGGAACACCGTTCGCTGCCGTGGATCTACTGCTCATCTTTGCTTTCTACGCGCAGAAGGACACAGTGACGCCGGTGATCGTAGGCATCATCTGCGTCTTCATTTACCTGGCAGTTGCTCCCACTCTCGCTTTCGCCTTGGGGCTGGGTATGGTCGGGCTGGTGATCGCCAACTCCGTCCAACTGGCCAGTCACGCTGTGATCATGCTGCTGTTGCTGCGCCGACGCGTGGGCACCTTGGCCAGAGAGCAACTGGGGCCCACTATCGGCAAGATTCTCCTGGCCTCCACAGCAATGGGCGTTTTTGTCTACCTGTGTCTCACCGTGCTGCGAATTGCAATACCTGGCGAAGGGCTTGCGGCAAGGGCGGTTGTGGTTGCCGTGGCTGGGGTAGTAGGGCTGCTCGTCTACGGCTTCAGCGTGATGCGGCTCGGTGTCGGAGAAGCCCGCCTTTTGCTCAACATGCTCAGCAGAAGAACTCGACGCGGACAAACCGCCGAAGAAACGTAGCCTAGCCCTTTATGGGCGTATTGGCGCACCAGCGATTGTCACGAAATAGAAGCTTGACTGCCTGGCCAGCTCGGCTATAATCTTCATAGGCTCATAAACAAGATAAACTCAGCGGAAGAGGAGTTATCAGAAACACAGTGGCTAAGAAAACGAAACGATCACGCCGTAAGGCAAAGCGGACCAAAGCAGCAAAATCCAGAGCCAGACAGCAGCAGCCAGCCCCGGTTTCCAAAAGGGCTGTCGTCACGAAAAAAGCTTCTGCTCCCGCCAAGGTGGATTTGGCTCAAGAGTACCACTATGTCTTTGACGATCTGAGGAAGATCGCTATCATCGCCGCGATAATGTTCGCCCTGCTTTTTGTCCTAGCCTTCGTGCTGAGATAGGCTCACTCACGGGAGTCACGCAGTTGCCTTTCATAAGGGCGGATTCGACCGCAGAGCACGCTGAGAACGCAGAGATTTCTTGGTTTTCTCTGCGCTCTCTGCGAAGCGTCTCGCCGTCTTCTTGGCGAGGCTGCGTTCTCGGCGTGCTCTGCGTCGTTCACCCCGCTTGACGGGGGTGAATGAGCTCTATCTGGACAAGTGCTGTCACTCATCAAGGAATAGGCGTACTGTCTATTACGCCCCATTCCCTATCAAAGGCTCACGATGCTAGACGCCTAGCTGCTCACCCATAACAGGCTCGCGCATCGCCCGTCGACACACGAGACGCAGGACGATCACCCGCAAGAGAAAGTGCACCGCTATGCACACCCACAAGTTGCGAGTGAACACGTACACGATAGCCGTCACCACAGCAAGTGACGCCGTCAACACAACCTGTTCACGAAGGCCGGGTACGCCAAGCGCATGCCTAGTGCGTGCGTTCAGCAAAGCGGCAGCAAATACGGCCGCCAGCCCCAAATAAACCCCGAAATACGGGCCGGCCAGCAACAGCATCGGACTACGACACAAGGCCGACCAGGCCTCCAGGAACATGGCCTCACGCAGCACGAAAGCCCAGCCCAATGGCTGCTCCAACCATTTAGCCTGCGGCATCATTGGCTGATCCTTAACCAGCCGCACATACTGCCACCAAAGCAGCAAGAGCAGGGACACGCTTCCCAAGCCGATAGCAACTCCAAGGCCCAAGCCACTGATCCAGTCCAGGTCGGCCAGGCCAAGGTCCAGCGGGCTGGCCCATCCCGAATAGAGTATCAGGTAGGGCGCAACGAGATAATAGGCCAGGCGCACCGCGTCGCCCAGCCACAGCCTTCTGCCCCAAAGCCTGACAAACTCAACCACCTGTCCAAATCGGCCAGACCTCGGCGTCCTCAACGCCCAGGCCACGTTAGTGCCCAGGACGTATATGGCCAGGTATCCAGCAATTGCCAGCAGCAGACGGACTTTGTAGGCCAGCAGGGTCACGTTCATTACCTCACTACATATGTCCCGCCACGCTTTACGGATGTGAACCGTGCGCTCTAACCAACTGAGCGGGAGTACGCTTATGTACTGCCCATGAGTCTATGTGCGCGCCATAGTATACCGTGTGGCACGAGGAACCTTGCGCGCTATGGTTCGCTGCACACTCCAGTAACAAGAAGGCCTGCCGGTGAGCTTTGCAGCGTAAAGCGCTCACTCTTGCGACTCGTTTGCTCCCAAATCTGTTGGGTTTTCTCTCTCCAAAGGCCCTACCTCAAGCCGAATTGGAGAGGAAAGAACGCAAGCTCTCTGTTGATGCGCTCAAGCGCAAGTGGCATGCTTTCGATATCCCTCAAGAACCCTTCAACAGCCGTTTCAAAGGCTTGCAGCAAGCCACCAAAACTCACAACAACTAATGAGGTGTCTTGCTCTTCCAATCTTCTCATACCTCGCTTGACAGCGTCTGAATCGTCAAAGACGTAGCGTATTCTTCTTGCCTCATCCCGGTCTGTCCACGACGAATCGTAGCTGAGCGAGTGAATAAGCCCACACCTTGCCGCCCATAAATCAATTGGTGCACAGCTCAGATTCGCATTCGGTAGAAGATAGTCTTCCACCCACTTCAGGAAGTCCTTTCTTTCTACGTGTTTTGCGTCTGGCCGACGGCTAAGTGAAGCCATCATATCAATGCCAGCATACAACAGAATCAGTGCTGGCCCAAACAATCTTTGCTCCGAGCAAGCTCGAATAGCCTGCAACAACTCTTTTGTGACTCTCTTCAACCGCCCTTCTGGTCTCAGTAGGTTCTTGGGTATCAGGTTCAGCAATTGCATTCTGCTCAACTCCATTGCAACGACGGCCTCGTGCTGATTTGTAATTGGTCTGAATCCGCAGCCTCCTCGGTACCAGCCTACCAGCAGCCACGCGCTGTTGTACAAACAAACTAGGCAGGCTAATCCCTTGTAATCAGCTCTACTCAGTTCGACATCTGGCATACCAGCTTGAGGGCGTCAACTCCCAGTGCTCGCTCTCTTGCACAGCGATGTTGCCAAGATTCTCGGCAGTTGGTGAGGAATCGATATTCCAGACGCGGTAGATAACAAAGCAATCGTCTTGTTCGGCTCTCGCCCTTTCCGTCTCGGAGAGCCAGAATCCAACATCTTCTCCAGGTGAGCGCGTAGTTGTTTTCACTTCAATGTGCAGCTCACGACCTTCGAGGGTGAATGACAGAACGTCGTAGCCGGCGCCCGGGTCGGTGAACGACACCATCTTGACTCCACTAGCCAAGTGATGGCGTCCAGCGTTGTTCAGTCTGTCCACTTCTTGCTTGCGGACGAATTGCTCGCCCAATAGCCCAGTGCGTTCGTTCTCTCGAACTCGTGCTACCCTCGCCTCCAACTCCGAGCTGAAGTCGGGAGGAGAGATTATGGCTTTCCCCGCAACCTTTCCATCTTTGGTTAGGTACGAAACCACCCACATGTATGACTGAATCTCTATGGCATCTGCCTGGCCGTATTGAGCGAGCTTGGACTTCAGCGCATCAGCCAGGTCGAGGATAAGGGAGTAACGCTCCCAGGTAACGTATCCCGATATCCTTTCCTCGATTCCGTAGAACTCGAGCAGTGTATCGAAAGCCGTTGGGAGAATCGGAAAGTATCTTGTCACGTCGAGCAGGAAGGCCAGATAGGCTAGGAACGTCCACTTGCATCCAAGCCGGTTCTTGCGAAGATAGTCTGCAAAGGCATCAAAGCGTGGCCCAAATTCCGCAGGTGTCGGAGGCCCACCTTTGAAGAAGTGGAACAAGTGAGCGGCGAGGCCTTGTATCTGCTCAGTGCCCTGCACCCTGTAAAGGGCTGACTCCGAGTAGCTCTGCGAGCCAAATCTGTGTTCCAACAAGTTCTTGCTCACGCTCGGATGGCATGCTGCTTTTGTGGCTTCAATGATATTGCGGGGCGTGCTCTTCCAGCTTTCCCATGCCTCGAGATTCAGAACTTCAGTGGCCTTGTCATAGACTCCCCACTTGTGCTTGATTTCATCGCGTACTAGAAAAGGATGCTGGAAGCCGGTGAAGGGGACATACGGAGGTTGACCCAACAGGTGTTGCTCGAAGGTTTGGTGTGCGCTTTCAAACTTCGCATTGTCAATATGGATTGTCAGCACTGACCTCCTCAGTTGCAGATGGCCCTTGGCCTGTCAATATGCGAGGCGCATCGCGATACCTCGTCAGCAACGTGCACGAACAGACGGTACCAAACAGCAAAGTCCCTCCACCGAGTGGCAATGGCCGGACTGCCATCCTAAAATGTGTCTGCCACGGTGTCCACTGCGCAGTCTCTTACCGGCAGCTAAGAGGCACCATGCCCATGCCCTGGACTTTGGCAGAAGTCGCAGGGCCTCTCCTGTTCTAGGACCTTATCTCCTTTTCAGCCTCTATCAAGTCCTTGTGTTCCTGGTAGTGACATTCCACACACAGTGCCTCAAAGCACTCCGGGTATTCCAGAATCTCAAGGAAGCCAAAGTTGATGACAGTACAGTCCAGGTTGACTCCACCTATGTGGTGGACAACCTTCGCGGGCGCACCACAGCGAGTGCACACAGGATGCTCTTGCAGGTACTTCTGTCTGAAGGCCAGCCATTCTTTCGATTGCATCCACGAACGTCGTACCTTTAGCCACCGCTTGGTGTGGGTGATAATGGGACACATCACTGCGTGTTCCACATGTACAAGGTCCATCAGTTCAGTCCCCACGAGTGCACGGCCTTGTGCGTTTCGGAGCATTCTTGGTGGGACGTGGACATCAATCAGCGCCCTGAATGGCATCTCCTTGGCTCTTTCCTGTGGTGTCATTTCCTGGATTTGACGCCACAGCGCTACTCGTCGCGGGCGTTCCTTTCTGTGCTTTTCCGTAGATTTGCGTTTACGGGCACGTATCTCTTCCTTGTGTGCTTCATAGTACGCACGGCCATAGGCGCGTTGGCACTCTCTGCATGTGGTGGTACTCCAGAAGGAGAATTCGCTTTCTGGTTTCGTGTCTCCCCATTTGGCACAGACTCTCATGTTCGACCAGACCCCTTACATGGGAGAATCCCTAATCGGTGTGCATCAACTTCTGTGAACAACTAGGGGTATTCGCAGATTCTGCCAGAGTCCCTGCAGCCACGCGCAGGTGAGAGAAACTTGTTCCTCGGTAAGCTTTTCCGACGCAAGCGCCTCCCACCTTCTTCGCCTGGGACCCACAGGTCAGGACGCGCCTCTCTGACGCAATGTATCTGCTACGGTGTCCATTGCACCGTAGCCGCGCCCTGGACTGTCACTGCAGTCGCAGGGTATCTATCTTGTGGTTCTGGGCCTTCCTCTCTGTCTCCAACGAACCTCTCATTTCGGATGGCACCAGTCTGTACACTACTTTACTGCGGGAGTACTGCCATGCGCTCCCAAGGCCATCGCACAGGGTCGCAATTGGCCTCTACAATCTTCTTCACCGCTGTTCCGTCGCTGTGCATCACGTAAATCGCCCACACGCCCTCACGGTCCGAGCGGAAGACAATGTGGTCCCCATCAGGTAGCCACGCAGGTACGGCGTCAGTGCTGGGATTGTTCGTCACCCGCCGTTGGTTGCTGCCGTCAGCATCCATCACGTAGATCTCCCAGTTGCCATCCCGGGGAGAGGTGAAGGCAATGCGCCGCCCGTCGGGGGACCATGCTGGATTCTGGTCATCTGGGTACTGGCTTATCATTCGGCGTCCAGACCCGTCACTGTTGATAACAAACAAGCCGCACTTGTTGCGGTCGCAGGTTTTGCAAACGAACTGCATCGCCGTGGGATTCCAATCAGGCTGGTCACCCTGAGTTATCATGCGCTTACCCTGACCGTCTAGTCCAATCACCCACAGGTTCAAATCGAAGTGCCATCTTTGCCAGTCAATCTTACCTGCTCGATAGATTACGCTATAACCATCCGGTCCAACTTTGGCGTAGGCAGCCTCGCCGTCGTTGATGAGCCGTCGCCTGTTACTGCCGTCCAGCCTCATGATGTCGACCCCGTTGCCGTCCCAAGTGTAGAACAGAATCTCCTGAGCGTCCTTAGTGAAAGAAGGAAAGGCGGAGTTTCCCACGAGAAGCTGCTTGCCGGTCCCGTCCACATTAATCAGGTAGATGTCATATTGGCGCGTACCTCTGTTCTCCGTATACGCCAATCTACCGCGAGACGCTGTGGTTATCGCCGTTGGCCTTGGCGCTTCAGTCGCTGGGGCTGATGTTGCTGTCGGCACTGGCGTGTTCGTTGGCATCGCAGTCGCTGTTGGTGGTGGAGTGTACGTCGGATATGGCGTGTAGGTGGGTGGCGGTGTCGCGGTCGCTGTTGGCGGCGGAGTGTAAGTGGGATATAGCGTGTAGGTGGCTAGCGGTGTCGCGGTGGGCGTCGGTGCTGTCGTACATGAGGTGAGGAACAGAGTAGCCAAGATGCCAATCAAGACCCAAGCTAATCGTCTCATCATAGTCCCCCTTTTGTATCTCGGCTGAGGTACTGCACATTTCGCTGGCGAAAAGCCCGCCCACCAAGTCGCAGTGAACGGGCTCTCATGTGTGCTACGGTGTCCACTGCGCAGCCTCTTACCGGCAGGCAAGAGGCACCGTGGCCCTGCCCTGGACTTTGGCACAACTCGCACGGTTCTTGCTCGTCGCGCCTACTTGCCTGACCGGCGACCTCTTCGCTTCACCCTGGCTAGTGCCAGAACCTCCTCGTACGTGATATTTGCCTGCTTCAGTATGCCCCGAAACGTACCCTTCGGAATCTCGCTATAGCCCATGATTACCACAACTACATCGTGTCCGCCACCAGCGCGCTTTCTCTTGAGCGATGCATGACTCCCCGTCTGTGGAGCAATCTCAAAGCCAGCGCGCAGTAGAGCACTGATAACTTCATCACTCAAAAAGAGCAGCCGCTTGCTGACGGACAAGCGGCCTGCAGAGGAATCTCGCCTGAGTAGAGCCCAACATCGAGCGGGCTCGCTGCTCCGCGTTCAGCGCGTTTCTTCGCGTGAATGCGAAGTCCCTTCCCCTTCAACACCTCAGCACACTGACCCAGGTCTTCAAGAGTATTAAGATAGAGCTCGGTCGCCTCAATGATGTTTTGAAGCGCTTCTTCCCTAGTGTGGCCGCAGCTGACCGTGCCCAGTTCGCTGCATCTTGACACGTAGTGTTTTCCCTCACGCTCAACCGAGAGAGTTACTTTCACGTAGTGCATGGCTCCCCTAGCCTCCTCCGTTTAGCGCTCATCGCGCCCACAAGCGGTCTCCGGTCAACTGCTGATGGGCGCGATGGGACTCGAACCTATGACCTCACGGATGTGAACCGTGCGCTCTAACCAACTGAGCTACGCGCCCATGAACAATTACATTATAGCAATGAAGGTCAGTTTGGGCAAATGTCACCAACACAGAGTGCTGGAAAACTGCTTGTGGATTGCCACCATGTCATTGCCTTTGGTCCTGGGCCAAAGACCCAGGGCGAGCGCAGCGAAGCAATCTCCCTCTCACCCACAGGTGGAGATTGCTCATCTGCACCTGCGCCGCAGATGCAGGTGTCGCCCCTGCGGGCCTCGCAATGACAAGGGGTTTGTTTCTTAGCAGCGACGCGAAGCCCGCCCTGAGCCGCGCCGAAGGGAATCTCTGTCCCGTGTGGCTGATGTCCTTCGCTCCGCTCAGGCTTTGCACATCGTGCTACGCACGAGGGTGACAGCCACGGCATTTATCCAGACCTCTTCAACGCTCTCATCTGCCTGCTCAGGGAGTAGGCTGCGGCAGAGGGGACGGCGCTGCAGCCAGTGTGAGCGTGGGAGTTGCGGCGACTGGGCTCGGCAATGGCGTGGCCAGGGCGCGCGTTGCAGTGGGCTGAACAGGCGGCATCGTCGGCCGCACGCGTCGCTGCGGGGCCGGCAAGATGATGAGCACTGTGCCGCAGATCATGCTGAGCGCCACCAATAAGCACAGAACCCAGAAGAGTGTCTGTCCCACCTGTCCCTTTCGCAATCCTCTCAAAACCTACCTCCCCTCACAATCTTTCAGCCCCTGCAAGGCAGGCTGAGCATATGGGTCAATCTCCAGAGCCTTCTCCAGCCATGGGCGAGCATTCTCACAGTCACCTATGTAGACGTAGGACAGCCCCAACTCGTAATAGAACTCGATAGCGGTAGCGCCCAATGAGATGGCTTTCTCAAACTGTGGAATGGCATCCTCGTAGCGCCGCTGCACGTAGTAGCACCATCCCAGATGCCCGTAGGCATTGGCGAAATCGGGGTCTACTTCCATAGCCCTCTTAAATTGTATGACAGCCTGCTCGAACTCGCGCAGGTCATAATAGGCCAGGCCCAGACTGTCGCAACTCATCGGGTCGTATGGATCAACGTCGGTTGCCCTCTCAAACTCGGCGATGGCTCCTTCATAGTCGCCGACGGCCCGATAGTTGCGACCAAGGCTGAGATACAAATAGGCCAGATTCGGCTGCAGCGCAATGGCCTCGATGTACTCAGCAATGGCGCCATCATAGTCACCGCGCCTTTCGAGGACGTAACCCAGGTTGCGGCGTGCGTAGAAATTGTTCGCATCCAGAGATACAGCATTCTCTGCCACCTGCAAGGCACGGTCCAGACGCCCCTTGTCAGTATACGCCTCGGCCAGATAGGCATAAGCTGTAGCGTAACTTGGGTCGAGGTCTATGGCTTTCAAACAGGCCTCTATGGCCGCATCGTAATTACCGTTCCAATCCAGCACCATGCCCAGTAGGGCCTGGTTCTCAGCGTTTTCGGAATCAATCTCCACAGCTCGCTGCGCAGTGCTCAGGCCCTCAGCATAGCGACCTCTCAACGTAAGCAAACGCCCCAGCCGAGCATAGGCTGTGGAATTGCCAGGATCCAGCTCTATGGTTCTGCGATACTCGCCCATTGCTTCATTGAGCTCGCCACGACCGAAAAAGCTGTCGCCCAGAGCCATGTGTTCCTTGCTGCTGATCTCCGTGGGCGTCAGCGTGGGACGCTCCTGACCCAGGAAGTGCCCGAATTCCAGGTCTTGTGAACGCAAATACCAAAAGCCGACGCCGATCAGCGGAATCAAGAGCAGAAGCCACGGCCAGCGGCGAGGGCGGCGGGTAGTCGGTCGAATGTACATACGATTACGTCTCGGGTTCCATGTCTTGTATCTGTCAGTTCTGCGAGCTGTTCGTCCGCAAGGCCATCAATCCCCAGGGCTTTTCCATTTTCGACGGGGATGTCATACTGAGCGATGACCTGTCATTGCGAGGAGCGCAGCGACGAAGCAATCCAGCTGCCGATAGCGGGAGATTGCTTCGCTGCGCTCGCCCTGGGTCTTCCCCTGGGTCTTTGGCCCCAGGGACAAAGGTGGCCCAGGACCAAAGGCAATGACACCACCCAACCCTGTTTCGCCACAGTCACGCGACTTCGGAAAAGCCCTGCATCAATCCCAGCCTGGCCAGGAGATTGAAATGCTTCACCAGTAGCTGCACGTTACGCTGCCCAGTCTCCAACTCCACGAGGTCAGCGATGTCTGCGACGGTGCGCTTTCCATCCACCCAATAGTTGGCAACAGTGCTCAGTCCGTAGTACAGGCGGCGGTGCTCTTTCTGCCAGGCGCGGACTTGATCCTTTTCCTGTGGGGTCAACTTGTGCATATATGCTCTGGGGGACACCGGCCCGCGGAACACCCTGGACGGCACCATCGCCACCGCCTGCTGCTCCCATTCGTCCGGTTCCTTTGGCAGTGGGGAGGGCATCTCGTCCAGTCCCAGTTCGCGCGCCTGCCGGAGCAAGACCTCTCTGGCGCGTTCCGTTTCCCGACGCACAGCGCAATCCACCTCGTGGCTCAAGTCCGTGACCAGCCATTCCTCTTTCGGCGCCAGGCGCAAGAGCGAACGGATTGCTTCTCGCTGCCTGTCGGCGGCGAACTGAGCCCTCTTCTCTATACGCGCTGCCGCCTGCGCCAGGCCTTCACCATCCTGCGCGGCGAAAGCGTCGGTCAATATACCTTGCACACTGCGAGCCAGCCGTGCCCGAAACCGCGCTACCATCTCCTGACCCAGCCAGATAGCCTCGCGCCGGCCGGCATTGGCAACAAAGTAAACGTAGGTCGTCGCCAGTCCGCCCAGCACAGCTAGCATACGCGCATCCACCTTGTCCAGCGTATCTTCAGAGGTGTGATAGAACTTGTCCGGCCACTGAATCAGCATCGGCGTCGGAACGCCCACCGTTGGGTCAGAGAGGATGTAGTGATCACTGCCACCCGAAAAAGGAGTCGTGGTGTGACGGAACAGCGGATAAGAAGCTGAGCCAGCAGGATTCTTGGCCCCATCCGTTCGCTCTTCGCGCAGCCGCTCCAGCAGGTCTGTCACGAACGAGGACATGGCAGCCGGCGTACGCTCAATGATGAACACGCTGCCGCACAAATCCTGGTTCTGTCCCACCATGTCCAGGTTGATGCCGGCCACCATGCGCGGTATCTCATCCTCGTGAGTCGCCAGGTAAGCGTAGGTGCCTGTCATCTCGGGCACCAGGAGCAGCCGAATGCCACGTCTGGGCCGAGGTAACTTTCCGTCCTCAATCAGACGCTGCAAAGTACGCGCCAGTTCCAGCACCGCAGCACTGCCCGAAGCGTTGTCGTTAGCCGACGGCTGCGGATGGCACAGGTGAGCGACAACCACCACTTGTTCATCTGTCTCACCCGGGATGAGCGCCAAGACCACCTCCATCTCTCCATCGTACAGGCGGCTGGCAACCCGCCCGTGAACCTTGACTGCGGGCTTGCCTTCCCGTTGCTGCGACTTGACCAGCTTTCTCAAGTCCTCGCCCATGCGGGGTGACAGCACAAACCCAAAACACTTCTTGTCACCGGGGCGCCACCAGAAGGACGTGTACTGCACGGCGTCAGGCACGTCAATACGCTGCCGGACCGGTGGCGTCTCGCGCATGCCGTCGAAGATGATGCCGACAGCACCATACTTGCCTACCGCCAGTTCACGCACACGATTCAGGTCACCTTTGGTCAGGACAATCTTGCCCTTGAGATCAAGGGCCTCGTACTCCTCTTCTTCCTCACCGTCTTCCAGCAGGACGACCTCAGCTTCCAGGCTCTCCACCGGCATACTGCGCTGAATCAGCGAACATTTCACTTCACTAAAGTCAGCCAGCTTGCGGGCCTTGTCGGCAGGCTCGATCAAATGCAAGGTGGCCTCGGTCGCTTCCCACTCTTGAAACATCGGCATGGACCAGTAGCTGGTCTGCTCGTTGGCGGGGAAGGTGAGAACCTCCGCCGACAGGCCAAAGCCTGCCAGTAGCTCACGACAGTGCTCTGCAGCCGCACGGAACCCCGGGCTCGCCTGTATGCGATGGTACTGAATGATCGCAGATACGTACTCCTTGGCTCGCATGCCGGAATACTCTTCGGTGATGGCTTTCTGGATGTCCTTGAACATCTGCTCTCCTTCGCGTTGATGGGCAGTATTATAACACGGGCAAGGCAGAGTGACAAGGAGAGTGTCCGGTGACCAGTTGGCCGTTGGCGGTTGGCGGTTGGCAGTTGGCGGTTGGCAGTGCGCAGGATGCAGAGGGGGGGCATTCTTGTGGCGCACACTTCCGCTCAGCACTGTAACGGAGCTTCGTCAGTGTACGAGACACTGGGGCCAAGTTCGCGAGGCCGGTTCTAACCCCGAGTGTGAGTTCCGCATAACTTGACAATACGGCACGTGCAGGCAACGGCTCCGGTCCGAAAACGTGGAATTATCGATGTCAGCACACTGTGTGGGCAGGCCATCCGCGAATACTACACGAATCCAGTCGTAGAGTATTCGAGTATTCGTGCAAGATTCGTGGATGGCAGGCACACAAATCGCCGAGTGGCCGCCTTCCATGTTCTAGCTTACCAATTTTGCCCCCAATCTGTCGTTTAGCGCATGCTTGTACCCCACTTGCCCGCCCTGACATGTACACGTATAATCCCAGAGAGGGAATGAGGGTGATTACATCCAAACGCGCCACAACGGAAAGGTTTCATAACGGGCCCTTGCGCTGGCTAGCCGTGTTGTGCATAGCCTGCGTTGCTGTGGCGTGCAAGGCAGTTGCGCCCACGTCTACGCCTCCTCTGGCAAGCCTGCGCATAGAGGTACTGCCATCCGGTGCAGCGGTCTACGTCAACGGTGAGGAGAAGGGCCACACGCCGCTGACGCTCCACCTCCCGCCGGGATTGTACACGGTGCGCGTGCAGCACGAGGGCTATGACTCCATGCAGCGAGACGTTGAGCTTCTGGCGGCAGAACAAACGCTCATTGCTGAGGCGCTGCCGGACGCTGCGCCGCCCATCATTACGCTGAGCGAGTTGCCCGGTTCTGTAGAAGCCGGACAGTCGATCCTCATCTACGCACAGGCCAGGGACAACGAAACCGTCATGCTGATGCGCCTGTTGATTGACGGACAACTTGCAGCAGAAGCCACCGGCCAGGCTCTGGAGCACGTCTGGGATACACAGGATGCAGGGACAGGCACGCATACTATCGCAATCAGGGCCAGCGACAGCGCGGGCAACACTGGCCAGGCCACCCGCAGCGTGGACGTCAGAGTTGCAGCCTTGCAGCAGCCGTCCCCTACGCCGGAGCCATCCACTTCGACAAGCACTGACATAAGCGTGTACGAGACGACCGTTACGCTGCCCACCTACCCCTACGAACCACACCTGAGGAAAAGGGTAGATGCCAGGTACAATTTCAAAGTCACCTACCTCGACCGCGCAGCGTACGAGGCCACAAGCCCGCGACCACAGCCACGCACATTCAAGGCTGTTGTCCTGGAGAATCGCTACCTGAAACTGACCTTCCTACCGGAACTGGGGGGCAGGCTCTACACCTGCACCTTCAAGCCCAGCGGGCAGAACATCTTCTACCAGAACACTGTCCTGAAACCATCGTACTGGGGGCCGCTGAGCCGCGAAGAGAATTGGTGGCTGGCGGCTGGGGGCATGGAGTGGGCCCTGCCAGTCCACGAGCACGGCTACGAATGGGGCCTGCCTTGGACGTACAGCATCGAGCAGCAGCCCCATCAAGTCTCCATCATGTTGCGTGACAGCACGGCCAACGACCGCTTGCGCGCCGAGATCACGGTGACACTACCGGCCGAACGGGCTTACTTTGAGTTACGACCTCGCCTTGTGAATCCCACCGCTCAGGCAGTAGCCTGTCAACTCTGGCTCAACGCAGCCCTTACCCTGGGCTCTGCGAGTGTTTCCGCTAACACAGAATTCATCTATCCCACCGATAGCATGATCGTGCACAGCAGCGGCGATAGGGCACTGCCCGCTGAGCGCCAGATAATGTCCTGGCCTATCTACGAGGGATGTGACTTGTCCCATTACAGGAACTGGCACAACTGGCTCGGCGTCTTTGTGCCAGACATCCAGCAGGATTATGCTGGCGCCTATAACCACGATACGGAGCTAGGCATTGTGCGGGTCTTTCCCCCAGAGGTCGCACCTGGGCTGAAGCTCTTTGCTTTCGGAGCAGACTTTTCAGCACGCGAAGAGTACTCTGATGACGAATCCGAGTACTTTGAGATGTGGGCAGGGCCCTGTCGGACATTCTGGCCGGAAGACGATGTGCTCATAGGCGCTGGTCAGTCTCTCAGTTGGAGCGAAATCTGGCTGCCGTTCAGCAGCATTGCTGGCCTGGACAGAGCCAACGCAGAAGCGGTGGTCAAGGCCAGCGTGCAGGGCAAGCAGGTTCACCTGGGAATCGCTGTCAGCAAGGCGCGACAAGTACAGTTCAATCTCGAGTGGAACGGCCATACATTTCACCGGCAGCGGGCGCACCTGGCTCCAGACATGTCTCTCGCAGTCCAGGTGCCACTTCCAAGTGGCGCAAGGCTGCCGGGCTATTTGAACGTGCAACTGCAGGACGAGAATGGAGCAATCCTGCTCGAATACACGAAAGCCATCTCTTAGTGGGAGGACAATCCATGTATTGCAACGAGTGCGGTGCCGAAATAGACGACAGTGCCCTTGTCTGCCCCAACTGCGGGCATCCAGTGGCGATGCAGGTTGAATCCATACCAAGCTCGGTGGCTGAGGAGCCAGAGACTGAGCCTCACGGCCCGCGCGCACGCGGCTGTGGTTGGGCCATGACTGCCGGCATGCTGGCTGGCTGCGCCGTCCTGATCATCGTGGGCCTGGCGCTCCTGGGCATCTATCAGGGGATGCAAGAACGAACGCGCTTGAACCGCGCCGCGGCGGCAGAGCACTACCAAAAAGGGCTGGAGCAATTGGCCGTAGAGAACTATGAACTGGCCCGAGCAGAATTCGAGCTAGCTGTGCAACTGGACCCCAAGCACAGGGAAGCTGCCGCAAAGCTGGCAGAAGTGATTGCACTGCTCAGCAGCCGGGCCACGCCAACCTCGGCCGTACACCACGAGACAGCAGTCCTTCTCTACAACGAGGCCCGTGACCTTTACAACAAGGGTGACTGGGAGGGTGTAATCGTCAAGCTGGAACAGGTACAGGCCCTTGAACCAGAATATGAACGCGAACAGGTCATCATGTTGCTGGTCGAGGCGTATTACAAGGCTGGCCTGAAGCTCGTTGACCAAGACCGCATGGAAGAGGCACTGCGCTACTTCGACCACGCCTTGGAACTGCGCCCTGCTGAGCAGGAGATTCGCGAGCAAAAGCGCCTGGCTGCTCTGTACGTGGCTGGCCTGGGCTACTGGGGAGCCGACTGGCAAGGAGCTATCGAAAGCTTCAACGTCCTCTATCAGCTCAAGCCCGACTATAAAGACACCAGACAGAGATTGTACGATGCGTACGTAGCCTATGCAGACGCACTGTACGACAAAGCAGACTGGTGCGCAGCACGTGACCACTACGATAGTGCCCTGGCCATGACCTTCAGCGAAGAGATAAGGGCAAAAAGGGAAGAGGCAGCGCAGTATTGTGCCGTTGCCCCTCCGCCCACAGGCACGCCACCGCCCAAGGGAACATTTGTCGGCAAGCTGGTGCAAATCGAAGACGTGGGCCTGGAGACAGCCATGATGATCCGTGGGCACATTCTGGACGAAGAGGGCAACCCCATGGCAGGTGTCCAGGTGGGATTGTCCGCCTGGGATTGGTCTGCGCCTCCCGCCACAACCAATGACGAGGGCGTCTTCGCCTTTGACGGACTCGGCAACCCCGTCACATATACTGTCACGCTCATAGACTTGCCCGTTGTTCCTTTGCCTGTCAAGGCTGATTGGAGCAAGTTAGTGTGGGTAGAGTTCCGCCCACAGCCGTAGAGAGCGGTAGAAAACAGGAGAGCAAAGTGAGCAAAGAGAAACAGCGACAACAGCGCATGCAAATCAACGTCCAATTGCCAGCGGAACTGGAAGCCATCTACGCCAATTTTGCCATGATCACCCACTCCCCATCGGAGATTGTGGTTGACTTCGCCCGCCTACTGCCTAACGTGCCCAGCGCCAAAGTCTATGCGCGGATCGTAATGACGCCCATGAATGCCAAGCTGCTGCATCGTGCGTTGGGGGAGAATCTGTCCAAATTCGAAGCGCAGTTCGGGGAGATAAAAGCGCCAGACCAGGGATTTGGCGCAGAGCGCCCCATCGGCTTCAAGCACTAGTTCCACGACTGGCAGCCTGTAGTACTATGCTGTGTCTCCGTGGTTTTCCGGTGCGCTGCCAGCCTCAGGGATTGACCAGACGACCCAACAGAGGCTGATGCAGCTCTACAGCCCCCTCGGGACAAAGCTCGTGGCAGCAATAGCAGCGAATACACAGCGTGAGGTCCATGTACGCCCGTTCGTCTACAATCGTAATCGCCCGCACCGGGCAGTTCTCAACGCAGACGCCGCAGGCAGTGCACCTGGAACCGGCCTGTGGACTGGCAAGCAATTGCCTGGTAACCCACCCGCGCACGAACGCCGGGAGCTTCTTCACATCCCTGCTGCCTGTGCGAGGCCTCTTGAAACCCGCTACTTTCACCTCATCCAGGCGATTCCCCAATATCTCAACATCTTCCACGCGGCCGCTGCTCAAGCCCCTGCGTGCGGCAGCAGCAATGGGAGGCACGTCCAGAGGTGACATACCTACAATGGAGGTGGCCACCACGTCCAAAGCAACTCCGTCAGTGCTCGTCAACAGGAGGCCGATATGACGTGGATCGCCGCCAGATGGGCCGTCACCCTCCATGCCGACTACAGCATCCATGATGGTGAGGACAGGCTTGTAGTAACTCAAGATGTCTATCAGCATCTCTGAGAACTCGTGCACAATTGGCAACTTGGTGTGATAGCCGGCCTTGGTCAAGCCAGGCACTGTGCCGAAAAGGTTTTTCGTCGCTCCAGTGAAGAGCGTTAAGCCGTGAGTCTTGAGCTTGGGCAGGGAAATGATAGCATCGGCCTCGACAACGACCTTCATGGCATCGACCATCTTGATCAAATGGCCTTCTGGACAGGGAAGCCGCACAGAGCCAATATCGTAGTTGAGAATCGCGCCTCCCTCCTCTGCTGCCGCCATCATACCGGTCACACGGTAAACGCGACGCAGCACGCGTGGAGTGAATAGCCCGCCCGGACTGTCAGCGATAATGGGCGTTGCTCCGGCCTCCCTCACCCACCTGGCTACTGCCGCAACGAGCGCTGGATGGGTCGTCACTGCCTTTTCCGCCGGCTGACCTTGCAGCAGATTGACTTTCAGTATCACTCTCTGCCCAGGCTCAATCAGCGCCTGATCACCTGTAAATGCCTGCAGACTCTCGCGCAGGGCCGCTTCAACTGTCCGCCGATCGTAGTTGGCGCATCTGGCGATGTAGACTCGGCTCAAGGCGTGTCCTCCTCCTGCTCAACCCCTAGGCACAATGAGTTGAATGTTGCCGTAGAATTATACCATGAACATTGCTTCGGTCAATACCTTGCACCGCTCTAGTAGGGGCGAGGCATTCGGGCGTAGCAATCCGTCTGGCGCGGATGCTCCTATAGGGGCAGTATGCCCTGAGGTACACGCAAGATCGTCGAATGCCTCGCCCGTACACGTGCGTGGCGTTCGCCTGGGTGAAGTGCATCACCGGGGTACACCCCCAGTAACACAAGAGACCGGGCGCTTGATGCACCCGGTTTCTTACTGCGCGTTTGCTGTTTCTAGAACTGGGGCGGACGCATGGAGCCTTCTACTTCGTCTGGCTCCTCAGGCTTGGACTCTGGAGGGCGTCCCGCGATAATCAGCCGCGCCAGAAGAGCTCCTTCGTCAGCAGGCTTGCCGAGTATCAGGATGCGGTCCCCGACCTGAATGTCGGCAATGGTGGGTTCCTCCACACCGAGCACGCGGAAGCGCGTTTGGTCATCAGTGAGAATGGTATGCGTGCCCTTGTCGTCCTCCACTGTCAGCGTTGTGCCTGCGATGCTCTGCACTTTACCACGCACTGCAAAGCGCTCCAGGGAAATGGGCGGCAGCACGCCAACGGCCCTGGCCTCGATACGGCACACGCCGGTTGGGCGTCCTACAGCGAGTACCCAATCGCCGATGCGGATGTCGGACAGAGTGGGATTCTCCACACCAGGGACGCGAATCTGTGTCGTCGCCGTAATCGTCACTGTGGCCACGTTCTCGCGTACCTGCACAGTCAGCGAGGCCTCAGCAACACTGGTGACTCGCCCTCGCAGACTAATGGGGCCCAGTGCATCTTGAGGCACTACAGCCACCATCCTGGTCAACAACGTGCCCCCCTCGCCTGCTTCCACCAGAGCGAATACGCCATCGCCCACGTGGATGTCCGCCAAGGTGGGCTCCTCAACGTCCGGCACACGGAATTGCGTGTCTTCGTCAGTGAGCAGCACCTTGTCGCCACCTGAAGTAGCGATGGTAAGCGTCTGGCCTTCGATGACCGTGACTTCGCCTCTAAGGCCACCGATCGGCATTGGAGGCACAACGATCACCAGCCGCGCAAGCAGGCTCCCTGTTCCCTCTCTGCGGCCAAGCGTCAGCACCACATCGCCCACCTGGATGTCAGCCAATGTCGGCTGCTCCACGCCATGCACGTGATAGCGTGTGTCTGCGTCCACAGAGACTGCAACTTCTCCTTGCCGCGTGCTGAGCGTGAAGCCGCTCCCTGACTTGGTTTCCACCCGGCCCCGCCTAACGGATGGCGGGACATGGCCCCGCCTAACGGATGGCGGGACATGGCCCATTACCACAGGCCCCCGTGGAGACTGCGGCGGTTCCCCCGCCAGAGCGACCCGAGCCACGCTCAGCAAGAGCAGCGAGGCCAACCCTATCAGCAACAACTTGGTTCCGAGTTTCATGATTTATCTCTCCTCCTTTTTAATCATGTTCGCCTTGCAGTATAGGGGCCAGGTGCTATGTACGTATTGCGATGATGTAACAAATCTGTAAAATCCGCGTTCGCTGCGAAGCGTCCCGGCATTCCTTCGATGGGGCGGCGTGCTCCCTCGCCTTGGCGGCCTCCTTGCCTGCGTCAAGACAGGTGTCTCGGCGACCCCGTCTGCCCTGTCTTGTCGCCAGGACAAGGTGTCGGCGCAGCCGGGACAGGCAAGACGAGGCGAGAGAAGGTGCGGTGAAATCCACCCCTTCGGGCTCGAGCCCCCGTCGAGCGGGGACGAACGGCCCGTCAGGGCGAAGCCTTATGAAAAGCAACTGCCTAACTCGTGAAGGCTTTTGCTGCCGTATGAGGCCAGTGGTATAATCGGAGCATCCAAAAAGGGGCAAGTATCATAGGGCGGCAGGAAGAACTCTTGAATAAGTGCTTCGACAAGTGCGGGCAAGCTCTCTGTTGGCTTGCGCTGTTCGGCCTCCTTCTGTTGCCAAATGGCTGCGCGACGCAGGCAAAGCCCACACTCACGCCGCATCCCACGCCAGACGACCTGGGCATCTACCTTATGCTGACCGAGAGATACACTTCGTTTGGTACCATCATGCATGTCCACGACATGTCAGCAGATGAGGCGGCTAGAATTCTGCAAGCCCTGCAGTCCATTGAGCCCCCGGCAGGCCTCGGGGCCTTACACGAACAGGCGTTGGACGCCTACCGGTACATTTGCAGGGGCAAACTACTCCTGCCTAGCGCAGACAGTGTGCTCCGCGCCGAGGCATACTTTATGGTTGATTGGGGTATAAGCCGCTTGTTGGACTACCGTGAACAGATTGACAAAGTCCGGCAATAGAGGGGAGCATGGGAGGCAATGCCTGCCGTGCGTGAACTGCAGTCCCCCGTGACTGCTGCTGTGCTGTTTTCCAGGACTGGCAGGCCCTGCCCCACCATCCAGAAGACTTGACAACGCAGAAGGGACGGAGAATGAGCAAGCGAGCTGAAATCGTAGCTGTGTTCGGTAGCTCACAGGCAGAACCCGGTAGCTTAGCATACGAAGAGGCAAGGCTTGCGGGAACACTCCTGGCACAGGAAGGCCTAACTGTCTGCAGCGGCGGGTACGGTGGGGTCATGGAGGCTGTGAGCCGCGGGGCCAAAGAGGCCGGCGGGTCAGTCATTGGCGTGACGGCCAGCATGTTTGCCAACCGAGCTGCCAACCCCTGGTTGGACGAAGAGGTGCGCACAGACACATTGCTGGAGCGCCTGCGAACGATGGTCGAATTAGGCCAGGGTTACCTTGCACTCAAGGGCGGCATCGGCACTCTAACCGAGATCAGCGTAGTTTGGAGCCTGCTGCAAACCCACTCCATCCCACAAAAGCCCTTTGTGTTGCTCAGCGACCCCTGGCAAGGCCTGCTTGATTTCTGCACTGATGCGCTGATCATTCGCAAGCCTGACTTCGAGCATCCGCGCCTGGCCAGCACACCCGCCGAGGCCATCCAGATTCTGGCCAAATCGCTGTAGGCCGGGCCCCGATCAAGCACAGACTCGTCATCCTATCCCGCCTTCTTACGCGCACTCTGCCGCTGGCGTTAGCGCATCATTAGATGACGTTCGGACTGTAAGTCCCAGGTTCCAACGTTGCTGTGACGGTACATCTCACGGGTCGCGCACTGCTCCTCAAACAGCGTTTTCTCACCAGATGTCGCTATTCCGCACCAAGAACTGGGCTTGTGCGCATGGGGCGTAGTTCACTTTGGGGGCAGACATCAACTTGGACCATGTTCACCAGCAGTTGCACTGCGGGTCGAGTGGACAAGGGGCGTTGGGCGTGACAATACGCGGCAGTACCTTTGTCTTTACGCCACCTCTGGTCTTTACGCCAGAGGCGTACACGGAAGGCGCAAACGCCAACTGCCGCTGAGCAACTGTAGTACGGACTCACACTTATGACTCGCCACAAGACTGAACTCCACCCGTGGGCATGTGATACTTGCTTAGGCAGCGTTCTTGTGTTAATATCAGAGCCTGACACCGTTCATCCCGCCTGACGGGATCGTTCATCCTCGCGTAGCATCTTCGTCGCTCGCGACGAACGGCGCCTGACGGGATCGTTCATCCCGCCTCACGGGACAGGTACCCTTGGAGAGACGTTGCTATGCAAGAGGTACTTCTCAGACGCTTGCAGTCCTGGTTCGTCACAGGCAGCAAGACGCAGGAGATCGCAGCCACGCTCGTTTTCTGCCTGGTTGTAGGCATCACTGGTGGCGCTCTTTTTGCCTTTCTTGGTCCTATATTGGCTATCGCCTTGCTTACAGCAACCGCGGGCGGTTTGGTCATGCTGCGCAACACACAGTTCACATTCTCCGCCCTGGTTGCCGTGATTTGCCTGTTGCCCTTCGCTGCGCTTCCGGTCCCCAATATCGGTTTCGCGCCCACGTTCCTCGACCTCGTCCTGCTCGTGCTGCTCTTCACCTGGCTGTTCAAAGTAGCCCGCAAGAAGCAAAAAAGGTTCCTCAGCTCACCGCTGGGCGTGCCTATTGTAGCCCTTATGGTTCTGGCCTGCGCCTCATTTGTTATCGGCCTGTCGTACGCAAACCTCACTACCAACCTCTTGCGCCACTTTGTCGAGCTGTTGTTGAACATCTTTCTCTTCTTCCTGGTCATCAACAATGTGCAGACCCAGAAGCATTTGGAGCAAATCATCACTGTGCTCATCCTGGCCGGCTTTGCCGCGTCGCTGATAGGCCTGGTGCTTTACTTCCTACCGCACGACGTGACTACTAGCTTGCTTTCTACCCTGCGCATCCTTCGTTATCCCTCAGGAAGCGCTGTGCTCCGCTTTGTAGAGGAGAATCCAGATCTGCCATTGCGCGCCACGTCCACTTCCATTGATCCGAACGTCTTGGGAGGATTGCTTGTTGTCGTGGCAGCAGTTACTGTGCCTCAACTTCTGGCTCGGAATCCTCTCGCTCTGTTCGGCAGGAGATGGCACTGGCGAGGCATCAACTGGCTCGTGGTGCCTGTGCTGGCCGTGATGCTCTCCTGTCTCCTGCTCACCTTCTCACGAGGTGCGCTGGCGGGCCTTGGTGTAGCTCTCTTTATCCTGGCCCTACTCCGCCACCGGAGACTGCTCGTGTTCATCCTGCTGGTAGGGTTAATCATCCTGTTGCTGCCTCAGACAGAATGGTATGTACAACACTTCCTGGAAGGCATAAGGGGCGAAGATCTGGCCACGCAGATGCGTTTTGGTGAGTATAAGGACGCTCTGATCCTGATTTCACGGCATCCGTGGCTTGGCGTGGGCTTTGCAGGAGCGCCTGACATTGATACCTACATTGGCGTCTCGATGATCTACCTGCTGATAGCGGAAGAGATGGGGCTGGTGGGGCTGGGTGTGTTCATGCTAATCATGGTTCTCACAGTGGGACGAATCCTGAGACGGATTAAATGCCTCGCTGACAATCCCCGCTTGGAGTCCATCCTGCTAGGCCTGCTAACTGCACTCCTGGGTGCGCTGTTCAGTGGCGTCTTTGATCATTACTTCTTTAACATCAATTTTCAACACGCCGTGGCGCTGTTCTGGCTTTGCGTCGGACTCGGCATCGCTTCTACGTTGCTGCCAGCAAGACCAGAGGAGACGCCAACAAACTCTACAGAGGCTGTGCCAGCCAAGGCACACGCCAACGCTTGATATTGCGTTTCATTTACAACGTGTTATAATACGCCACAAGACAATGTGCAAGGACAACAAAGGAGGTCTGCATGGAGATCAGAACTAGGCAACTAAAGCGCGTTGATTTGGTCCAGATCAGTGGTCGCATTGACAGCAATGCTGCACTCCATCTGGAAGAAGCTCTTGAAGTGATCACCGAGGGGGAGCGTTTTCGCATTGTGGTGGATATGCAAAACCTCGAGTACATCAGCAGCCGTGGCCTGGGGGTCCTGATCACGACCCTGAAGAAGACACGGCGTTGGAATCGGGGTGATCTGCGCTTATGTAACATACCCCCTCGCATCAGGGAAGTGCTTGACCTGGCAGGTTTTACGCCTCTGTTCAAGATCTATGACAACACCGTCGACGCTGTAGGTAACTTCTAGCTCAAGACAAGGTGCACTCCCGCCAGCTTCAGACCGCCGCACCCAACTGCCAAGTTGTCGTGGCGGCCTTCTTCTTGATTCCGTCTGCTCTCACAACGAATAGCAGTGGAATCGCACATTGCTTCTGCTTCGTCGTCAGGTCATCAGAAACAGCGGGAGCTCCTTGCATAGTCTCACAGACCCCGTTCCCACTGGACTAATGTGTGAGGATAGAAGACAATGACGTCGGGATTCGAACTAAGTGTAACCAGCAAGATGGAGAACCTCGCGATCATTTGTGGCTTTATCGGTTCGGTCGCCAAGAAATTGGGTCTGGATGCTGATCAGACCTGCGCCGTGCAAATGGCTGTGGATGAGGCCTGTACCAACGTCATCGAACACGCGTATGGTGGCCGGACAAATGGGATAGTACACATTACCTGCCAGCTCGTCAACAACGACGTGGTGGTGACGATTCATGATCACGGTAGGCCCTTCGATCTGAAAGCTGTACCCCGGCCTGACATCACTGCTCCGCTCGAGAAGCGCCAAGAGAGGGGCCTGGGCCTTTATCTGATGGAGAAGTTGATGGATTCGGTCGAGTTCGAGTTCGACGCTGTAAAAGGAAACGTGCTGACCATGAGGAAGAGGAGGCACAGTGAACAGCCGCCCCTCTGATCTCAATGCGAACGTCTTTGTTGTTCTTCCTGAAGGACGTCTGGATGCCCTGGCCGCACCAGACCTTGAGAACACGCTTGCCGCTCTCGAAGCACAGGACCTACGGCAGATAGTGATCGATTTCAGCCAGGCCAGCTATATCAGCAGCAGTCCCTTGCGGGTCGTGCTCGTCCATGCACGCAAACTACGACAGGCTGGCGGAGATTTGAAGCTCTGCTGTTTGTCAGACAAAGTGGCCAAAGTCCTCTGCTGCACAGGGCTTGACGCAGTTTTTGACATCCTTCCAACTAAGGAACTCGCTGTACAGGCATTCCCAGCTCCTCAAAAAGGCGCTGACAGCCAAGGGAAAGGGCCATGATCAGTGACACCTGGCGCACTCGCCTGATAGCTCTCTATAGCCTGGGTATAGGAGCAGCAGGATGGTCTCTGCTCCTTTACGTCACACGATGGGACGCTCTGCGCGCAAGTTTCTGGCCGCTTCTGCTGTTCACGGGACTATCACTCGTGATCAAACGATTCGGCTTCCACGTGACGCGTGACGTCATGCATAGCCTGGTTGGCATTGTGGACCTGGCCGCCATCTTTGTCCTTGGCCCGACCGTTGGCGCCTGGGTAGCTGCGCTGAGCGGGCTTCTCTACCTGGCACTACGCGCCCTGCGCCATCATCTGTTCTCCTGGCGTTTCATGGGAGAGCACCCCATTTTCAGCAGCGGCGTCAAGGCATTAATGGCTCTGAGCTGTGGCGGACTCTACATACGCCTGGGGGGAATTGTCGCACCTGCCATAGTGACATGGCAGATGTTCATCCCACTGTTGACCACGCTCGCCCTGTGGTTCATCATAGACCACATCGCCTGGGGTTTCCGTGCCTTTTTGCGCGCTGGTACATTGGGACTCTTGGATTTCCTGCATAAGGCACTGGCCTATTCTATCCTGATTGAACTCCTTCCTCTACCCCTCTCCATTGTCATCGCCCTGGCATACGTCGGCGTGGGCGAACCCGCTTTCGTGCTGCTGGCTCTGGCACTCGTGGCCTCAGGGGCTCTTTTGCACCGTCTGAGTTGGGTTGGAGCCCGCCTGGAAGAGCGTGTAGCTGAGTTGGCCACGTTGAACGATTTCGGGCGTGCTCTCGTTGAAGCCCAGTTGGACGTGAACCAGCTGTGCGAATTGCTCTACGAGTATTGCTGCAAAGTCGTGGATGCACCGTTCTTTGTCCTCGAATTGGTGCACACAGAGCGGAACCTGGTGGACGTAGTGATACACGTCGAGCAGGGCAAACGTCAGACCCATCGCACCCTGCCCGTGACTAGAGCAATGAAATGGATGGCAGGCAAACGCGAGCCCCTTCTGAGCAACAATGTCGGGCGAGATGGGCTGCCTTTCGAGCCTGATCTGATTGGAGACCTTCCGCAGTCCGTACTGATGGTGCCCTTGCTGGCCGGCCCACAACTCATCGGCGCACTCTCTGTGCAGAGCTACGAAACGTATGCTTTTGACGAGGACGAACTCAACGTTCTATCCGCCATGGCCAACCAGGCGGCGATGGCCATTGCCAACGCCCGTGTCTACGAAGCAGAGCAGCGCCGAGCGAAGCAACTCGCCACTATCAGCAGGGTGAGCCAGCGAGTCGCTGCCATCCTTGAACTCGATGAACTCTTTTCCTACGTGGTCAAACTGATCCAGGAGACATTCCATTACTATCACGTAGGCATTTTTACTGTTGACGCGGATACGGGTGAGGTGGGCTTCAGGGCCAGCACCAATCCCGCTATCCAAGAGCAAGGCCTTGAGGTGTGCAAGGGTGCGGGAATCATCGGCTGGGTGGCCCAGTTCGGTGAGCCTATACTGGCCCGTGACGTCGCCAACGAGCCCCGATACCGCTTCCTGGACGAACTCGTTGATACACGGGCGGAACTGGCCGTGCCGCTCAAGGTTGAGGAGCGCATTGTCGGCGTGCTGGACGTGCAGAGTAATGAGAAGGACGCCCTCAGCCAGGACGACCTCTTCGTCCTGCAGACGCTCGCGGATCAAGTCGCCATCGCTGTAGAGGATGCCAGACTGTATGCAGCCAGGCAGGAGGAAGCCTGGATTTCCACGGCCTTGTTGCAGGTCGCAGAGGCAGTTGCCAGTCTGGACAGCCTCGATAAAATCCTAGAGACAGTTGTGCGCATTACTCCCATGTTGGTGGGCGTTGACCGCTGCAGCATACTCCTGTGGGATGACCAGTCACAGGAGTTCGTCTCGGCTCAAGGCTACACGACGAACAAGGAAATGAGGCTGCTCTTTGACTCGTTGGGCTTCCGGCCCGGTGACCTACCCTTGCTGGACCAACTGCGGGCACATAAGCATCCCATCATGGTAGAAGGCGAGGTGAACGCGCACCTTATTCCGCCAGACTTGGCCGACGACCTCCATATGGGAACCTTGCTCGCGCTGCCCCTTCGAGCCCAGGCCGAGATTCACGGTGCTATGCTCGTGGATTATGTTAACCCACAGGCCCGCTTCTCCGACAGAAAAAAGACCATCCTGTCGGGCATCGCCGATCAGGCGGCAATGGCCATCGCCAACGCCAGGCTGCACATCGCCCAACGGGAAGAGGCCTGGGTCTCCACCGCTCTCCTGCAGGTGGCACAGGCTGTCGTATCTTCGACTGATTTGCACGAGAATATCTCCAGGATAGCACGGCTCACCCCTTTACTTGTGGGCGTAGATTGTTGCCTGGTCTTTCTGTGGCAGGAGCAGGGGGAATTCGTTGCCTACGAGGCCCATGGCCTGAGCAAAGAAGCCGCTGCTGCCTTCCATGATCTGCGCTTGAGGCCAGGTGAGATGCCCTTGCTGGATGAAGTGGTCGAACGGCAGAGTTACGTGGCAATAGAGAATGCGCTGGAGAGTGAGCTAATCCCTGAGGCACTGCTCCATGCCTTTGGCATCAAATCCGTACTAGCGGTACCACTCACAAGCAAAGGGGAAATGCTTGGAGCCTTGTTGGTGGACTATACCCAAGACCAGCATCGCTTCCCTGCCCGCAAGATCGCCATTATTGAGGGAATTGCCCACCAGACAGCAATTGCTATTGACAATGCGCGTCTCTACCAGGCCTCTCTGGAGCAGGAGCGCATCGCCCAGGAATTGCGCCTGGCTCGTGAGATTCAAGTCAGCTTCTTACCTGAGCAATGTCCGTCCCTTCCTGGCTGGGAGATCGCTGCGGATTGGCTAGCAGCGCGAGGTGTAGGGGGGGACTTTTACGATTTCATACCTTTGGGCAGACATCGCCTGGGACTCGTGATCGCCGACGTTTCAGACAAGGGGATACCCGCCGCGCTGTTCATGAGCTTGTCCAGGACGCTGGTACGGGCCAGTGCGACCCGGACGCGCTCACCAGCCAAGGCACTGCAGCAGGTGAACGAGTTGATCATGACCGAAACGCGCAGCGGTATGTTCGTGACACTGTTCTACGGCGTGCTGAACTGGCGCACAGGTCGCTTGACCTACGCCAATGCGGGCCACAATCCGCCTATTCTGTGGCGGCGTCCCGCACAACAGATAGCGGGACACGGTGCTGAGTCTCAAGTGACCACACTGTCCGCAAAGGGTATCGCCCTGGGAGTCATGGAGAATGTCACTCTGGAAGAACGCCAGATCAGCATTGAGCCGGGGGAGATCCTGGTTTTGTATACCGATGGGGTAACTGAGCCTATCAATGAGGCAGAGGAAGAATTCAGCGAAGAGCGTCTGACCAAGATCATTGCCAGCACCAGTGACAAGCCCTGCAGCCAGATCGTAAACATCATTCACGCCGCCGTCTCGGACTTTGTGGGTGACCAGCCTCAATTCGATGACTATACCCTGGTAGCAGTAAAGCGAGAGAAGTAAATGCAGATGTGATAGGCGAAAGAGAAGAGCCGCCGGGTCTCGGCGGCTCTTCCTATTTGTTAGAGCCCTCATGGGCTGGTGCTCTGTCAATGTTTAAGTAGCGGGTTCGTAGTGGCGACTTTAGTCGCTTTTCACCCCTAGTTGGCAACCAAAGTCACTACTGCAAACCACCAATTCAAGTTCAGGGGCAGTTGTACCGCCACGGGCTTAGCAACGTCGAACATCACTGCTTCCCCCGCACGGATGGTGGAATCATTGCTTTGCAGGCTCTCCGCAACAGCCACTCACCGCTATCGGTAGCGGCTCACGACATCCATTGCCAATAGCTAATTCGTCTTGAGCACTCGCAGCGCATTGATCATGGGAAAATCGACTGGCCCAAGAGCAAAGACCACATTGAGTTGCTCATCGCTAACCGCTACCTCAAAGGGTCCCTCCTTGCGCGCCACGAACGGCCCCCCGGCTGCGGCGAAGACGTCGTATTCGTCAAGTACAGTCTGCCCTTCTATGATTACATCGAAAACGCGCTTGCCAGCACTCCGATGGAACAGCTCGGCAAAATGCAATTCCACTTCGTATGTACCGTTGGGCACGTCGAATTGATAGCCAAAAGAGCCGTATGCATAGCGCAGTGTTTGATAAAGAGGCATATCGTTCGTGCCCAGAATATCTCTAGAAGTAGACAACGTATTGGACTCACCCACGTAGCCCCAATTTCCGGCAGCATACGCCCTGTCCGCGAACCAGCGCCTGTCCACAGAATCTACATAGTAATCTCCACCACAATTGACGAGAAACTCTAGAGGAGGCTTTGACACTATCGGGAGGTAGGTAGTTGACCCGCCGCCGGGCGTTCGTGTGCTCGTTGGTGTGGGGGAAGGCCCTGGCGTCGGGCTGGCTGTAGGGGTCGCTGTAGGCACCGTAGGGCTCGGTGTTGGCGTTGGGGTCTCCCCCGATGCTGGAACACAAACGATCTCCATGCTGTAGCTGCCAGCCTCCTGGCCATCAACCACAATGTAATAAGTGCCAGCAGAGATATCGGATAGCGTCACAGAGCTGCCCCAGTCCAAACAGTCACTGGGATCGGCGCTGGACAGCACGAATAGCGCCAAGGATGTCGGCGTAGACAGGCTGATGTTCAGGTAGTTCAGCGGGTAGCCCACCTGCAGCTCGTAGACGACCTCAGGCCCCCACAGTCCAAAAACGCCACATCCGGCATAGTCAGAGATCTGTGCACGGTGACCATATGTAGTGCCGCTGTAGGAAGCGCCGCAGACAGCAGGGACGGGATCATCAAGAGTCCCCGCAGGCGTAGCAGTCGGAGTCGGTGATGGCCCGGTCGTAGCTGTCGGTGTGGCAGTCGCGGTCTGTGTGGAGGTGGAAGTTGGCGTGGGGCTGTGCACGGGGGTCCGAGTTGGTGTCCAGGTTGCCGTACCCGTTGGAGTGATGGTAGGCGTTGCAGTGCGGGTTGGCGGTCGTGTTGGCGTTGGGGTCACGCCCGATGGTACGGCAAAACCAAAGTCAAAATCTGTGAGTCGTTGTCCACCGGCCAGGTAGAAGGCATAGACACCGCCCTGGGGCCAGGTTGAGACGTAGCCCGGAGGATCCTCTTTGGCCAACACATACTCGCCCAGGTCAAGAGCAGCAAACTCGTAGCTGCCATCCTGCCGTGTGGTGCGTCTGTCAATCTCAGCATGGTGTGAATCTTTGAGCACAATGGTGACGCCAGCCATAAGCAGCTCACCTGGATCGCGCACCTGGTCCCTATTCTCGTCATGCCAAGCTACCCCAGCAATCAGCCCCCCCGCGATGGCCTCCGTTGGCGTAAGCGTTGGCGTAGGCGTGGAAGTGGCTGATGGCACGTAGAAGGACACTGTCAGCTTCGGGCGCAAGGTCTTGTTAGCATCCCACTGCGACGAATACAAAGTCCACCACTGCGGAAGATTCCCAGGGAGGCCGCTGAGTACCACCCCGTAGTTGGTCGATCGATCGGAAACCCACCGCTGTACGAGCATTACCAGTGGATCATTATCCCAGTCCTGCCACCTGCTTGTGTAGTGAAACTCGTGTGCGTCAGTGTACTCGGACGCCCTGTCCGCAGCCCCGTTGCACCCAGCCGCCTGCCAAGGCTCGTCAAACGCGGCATCGTACCAAGTAGCCCCATCCTCGTCCCACGGCCGGAGAAGCTCGTACAGACCTACATCGGTCACCACCGCATTATATCGCTTGTACGAGACGTAGAGCTCAAGCCTGGCAGCAGTGACCACAGCATTCGCAGGTATATGGTCTGAGAGGTCAAAACGCAGCAGCACCTTCTGCCGGCCATCATAGTTGACTTTCAAATAGGGATCTTGGCCCTTGTTGCCTACTCCAGCTTCTATGTAGGTATCTGCCACCCCAGAATACGAAGCGCTCGGCCACATGCCCTGCTGAAAAGTGAGCGTTGTATCCCCAAACGTGAGGAGGCGTACACCCGGCTGCGTCTCGTTGCTTCCCTGCAGAACAGCAGGGCTGTCTTTGGCCGTGTCGAGCATCGGCATCGCCACAGAGACAAGCAACGACGACCCGAGCAGCAGGCCTACCGTCATTACAAATATGAATCGTTTCATCCCACACCTACCTCAACCCAAGCCTGTACGAGGACGCCCGGCACGGAACTCAACCTATGAGGAAGACGGGTATATAGATCTTGTATGGCTGCAGAATGGTAGCAGTCGGCGTTGCTGTGGGGGGCATCCAAGCGCCAAAGTTACACTCTGTTGTGGCTCCATTTGAGACCAGAGTGGTCTGCGTATCGCTGGTGGTAAACACGTAGCCAGCCGGATTTGCTGCAACCAATATATACATTCCACCGGCCAGGTCTGCAAAGTCAAATGCGCCATCCGCCCCCGTGACAAAGGGAGGACGAATAGGAGGCTCTGGAGCGGGATGCTCACGGTCGTACAGCCGGATGGTAGCCCCGGCCAAGCCCGGTTCCCCAGCGTCCATGATCCCGTCGCCGTTCAAGTCATGCCACACCTGCCCTTCGATCCGCCCAAGAACCGGCGTCTGTGTAGATGTCGGTGTGGCCGTAGGCGTGTTGGTAGGTGTAGCGGTGTTGGTAGGTGTCGGTGTGGGTGGCGGAGGATAGAAAACAACCTCCAGCTTGGGCCGAAAGGAACGGCTTACGTAGGTAAGATTTGAAGCATAGAAACGGAACTCCTGGCTCAGACCGCTTCCAATCAGGATCACGCCCTCGTTGTGTGTGAGGTCATTGACCCAGTCCTGCACCATGCCACGGATACCCCAGTTACGCCACCTACGCTCGTTGACAATCTCAATGGCGACACTATCCTCCGCAACCATAGAGCGGTCTGTAGCAGCATCCGCGCCAGGGAGCTCCCACTTCTCCATAGCAGTAGCGTTGAACCAGGTCGCCTCCGGAGCCACCCAGTGGCGAAGCACCTTGTAAGCACCAACAGTGGAAGAGAACCAGTCATTCTTTTTGTATGTGGTCTGACACAGATGAAGGGTCGCTGCCACAATACTGGAACCTGGTGGTATCCTCGTCAAGTCAAAGCGCAGCAGTGGACGCTTCCCTCCATTGTTGTCGTTTTTCATCTGCAGATCTAAGAAGCCATCATGGGGCCAGTCAGGCTCATCAAAGCTAGGAAACGTGTCCTCCACACCAGAGTAAGACGGTTCAGGAGACACATCATTCTGGAAGCAAAGGGTGATTGGTGTGCCCTCTGGGGTCGGTGTTATCGTGGGTGTGGCAGTCTGCGTGGGTGTATTGGTCGGTGTGCTGGTAGCGGTGCGTGTGGGTGTTCCCGTGCGCGTAGGAGTGGCTGTATTGGTTGGCGTGTACGGTGGGCTTGTGGGTGTGGGCCCAGTGATGCTCACACTGCCAGGCAAAGTGCTGCCCAGGTAAGAAACACCGCCGAAGGTGGCGTCAGTAGGACGCTGCGCAGTATTGACAAAAGTCAATGCTGTACTGCCAGCCCCCGTACCGTTGAGCGCCTTGAAGCGAATGTGCGCTAGGTCAAAAGTCCCTGACTGCGGCGGCCCGAGCAACGCTCCAGCTTGGAAATCAATCTGTCCCTCAGCGTTATCAGCATTGTTCAGCAACACCGTGTCGAAATCCCCGTTCTCAATCACTGTGGCCGGGTTACCACTTGCATCCACCACCTGCAGATACACGGGGTCAAAATCAATGGCCACCACTGCCGTGTCCACCTCTTGTGCCCCAGCATCCACACGAATGTCCAGAGTAAAGATGTCACCTACCGCTGCCACCTTAGAGGTTGGGTCTATGCTGATGTCTACAGTGTCTGTTTGTATGGGCGTCGCCGTACGCGTGGGCGTTGGCGTAGCTGTATTGGTTGGCGTGTACGGTGGGCTTGTGGGTGTGGCCCCAGTGATGCTCACACTGCCAGGCAAAGTGCTGCCCAGGTAAGAAACACCGCCGAAGGTGGCGTCAGTAGGACGCTGCGCAGTATTGACAAAAGTCAATGCTGTACTGCCAGCCCCCGTACCGTTGAGCGCCTTGAAGCGAATGTGCGCTAGGTCAAAAGTCCCTGACTGCGGCGGCCCGAGCAACGCTCCAGCTTGGAAATCAATCTGTCCCTCAGCGTTATCAGCATTGTTCAGCAACACCGTGTCGAAATCCCCGTTCTCAATCACTGTGGCCGGGTTACCACTTGCATCCACCACCTGCAGATACACGGGGTCAAAATCAATGGCCACCACTGCCGTGTCCACCTCTTGTGCCCCAGCATCCACACGAATGTCCAGAGTAAAGATGTCACCTACCGCTGCCACCTTAGAGGTTGGGTCTATGCTAACGTTGACATCCCCTGCGACAAGCAACCCAGCATCTGCTCCAGCCAGCACAGTGACAGCCAACAGTAAGATTGCTGCCAGTCCCATGGTCATCCACAGATATCGGTTCATGTTCTCCCTCTAGGACCCTTCCATGCAACGAGGCCCATTCTCTCATTCACTCTTATTCACAGCGCTGAAAAACCGATGCGCTTCCCCGCCCGGTCTCGCTGCACTCACAAACCAGCGCAACGCTGAGACCCAGTGGAGCCCCCTTTGCGATCCTTTGTTGGCGCCTTCATGCCAGGCTCTCTAACCCCAGGCGTTCATTACTAATCTACAATAAGGGGCAAGTAGATGCTATGCGCATTGATTCCCACCATGCTGCGAGAAGTGCCACCTAAACAAGGAACACCGCCGAAGGTAGCGTCCGTAGGGCGCTGCGTAGTGTTGACAAAAGTCAGTGCTGTGCTGCCAGCCCCCGTACCATTGAGCGCCTTGAAGCGAATGCGCGCCAAGACAAAAGTCCCTGACTGCGGCGGCCCAGTCAACGCCCCAGCCTGAAAGTCAATCTGCCCCCCGGCGTTGTCGGCATTGTTCAGCAGCACCATGTCAAACGCCCCCGCATCCTCGATCATAGTGACCGGGTTACCACTTGCATCCACCACCTGCAGATACACGGGGTCAAAATCAACGGCCACTACTACCGTGTCCACCTGTTGTGTCCCGGCATCCACACAAATGTCCAGAGCAAGGATGTCACCTACCGCTGCCACCTTAGAAGGTGGGTCTATGCTGATGCTTACATTCGCCACGGCAAGCAGCCCAGCATCTGCTCCAGTTGCTGGCTGGGTGTTTTCCAATACAAGAAGAGGAGCCCAAGCCGGAATATCCCCGTCCTGATTGTAGCTGCGGCTCAGTAACGAAAAGTCAAGGTAGTTTACTATGTCATCCTCATTGAAATCAGCCATAGGGTTGAAGTCTGGCTCTCCCAGTGGTTTGTTGTAGGAACGGCTCAGGATAGAGAAATCAAGGTAATTGACTCTGTTGTCGTCATTCGCATCACCTTCCTTGAGTGTTCCAAAATCAATATCGTTCGGGCCGGTGACCAACGTCACGCCGCTCTTGACGTTGCGCAGAGTGTGCCTGTTCTTGACGCGGATATCGTAGGTACCCGGCGTCAGACCGGAAAGGGTAAAGTTCCCCCACTGATCAGTAGTGACCGTATAAGTCGTGCCAACGGTCACCGTCAATGGGACAGACCAACTCGGATCAGGCCGGCTCTGGTAGCGCTGCAAGCCCACGCTGCCTTGGATAGTGCTGGCTATAGGTGTGTTGGTCGGCGTCGGCGTGGGCCCGCCGCTTTCCTTCTTTATCTCGACCAGGTGAATGTACTCGTCGCCGTCGTTATTGCAGTCTATCATCAGGTCAGAGGAGTCGCCTATGGTGTTGTAGAACCGAGCGTCAGTCAACACAAAGCTGACCTTCTTCCACGTGTTGGTGTCCGTTTTTTGCACGTAGTCGTTGCTCGAGTCCTGAGGGGTTGCTGCCTTCTGCCCGCTGAACGAGTCGTAGTACAATCGCCACTTATCATTGCCGCAGTCGCGATAGGTGACGTACACCGTGAAAGTATCACGTGGGCCGTTACCCTTCACATACTGGTCGGCAATGCGGAACCACATGTACCGGTTCCCCGTACCCTCGTCGGTGCGGCGGGTATAGCGGCCTTCCTTGGCCGGGGTAACATTCCACTCGGCCACAGTGCCCCCATCGGGTCCGTAAGTATCCCTCTGGAACAGGTAAAAGCTGTGATTGCCCAGTTCGCCATTGCCGTACTCTGTCTCGCGCAGTGCACACCACACACCTGGCGTATCCCAAGGAGTGACCGCCAGATAGGGCAGCACCCAGTTCCAGATGGCGATGTAGTTGGTACGCGGCTGATAGCTATGATCCACCATCAGCCAGCGATCCGGTTCCAAGACATCGGGGTGCTTGTCCAATGCACAGAGCAGACCCCAATAGAGTTCCGTCTCGTTGGTCAGCCAGCACTCATAAGTCTCCCAGGCAATCGGAACCGTGACCGTGGCCCCAACAGAACCCCATTTCTCCAGTGGCTCATACAGGGAGGAGGGGTGCCGGTCCACTTTCAAGCCGTTGTTCTTTAGCCCGATCCCATTCTTCCCATCCCTGACACCTCTTGTCGCCGCATAGTCTGTGAACTCGGTACGCCTGCCCCCTGTAGCGCCAGGGTGAGATGGGTAATCGGGGGCACAGTTGAGAAAGATGGGCATGAAAGAGAGACTGGGGTTGTCCAGCCGAAAGGCGTTGTAGTAGGTATCGGTGCACCAGTCGACGTAGCCCAGCCAATCGTCGCCCGTCCAGCCAACCCCCCACTCGGGATGGCCGGCGAACGGCCCCTGACTGTAGAAGATATAGTCAGGATAGCCGGCAACATTCCAATAGTCACTGGGCTGCGTCTCGCCGTACAGGCCGACGCCCATTTCAATCCAGCCGACTTTGGCAGCAAGAGCGGGGTCAGTGGCCAGCCAGTGGGCAAAGGCATTGACGAACTCAGCGTATTTGGCCTGGTAATGCTCACTCAAGAAATTCAGCGTGTACCAATACGGTTCAACTCCCCGCTCGTTCCATAGCGCTACATCCGAATAGGTCTGCCATAACCACTCAGGAACTCCCAGAGAGCCATACGGCGGTTCCTTCGGCTCACCAACACGAGTGGTGCGCCCGTCGAAGGTTGTGAAGCCAATCGCCGCTTTCTTGCCTCTCGAGGCCTGCTGCTCGATGAAGGGCCGCACCTCTTGTTCAAACCGGTAATCGTTGTCGTAGTCTGGCTCCAGGGCCTTCCACTGCCAGCGCATATGTCCACCAGCGACTGGGAAACCGTGATCCCGGTCAATGTTGTGAGATACCTCATCAAACTGGATGTAGACGCCACCCGAATCAATCTGATCAGATGGCAGCCGGGTCAGTGGACTGGCGGCCAGCACAGTGATGGCCAACAGCAGAGTTGCTGCCAGCCCTATCGCGATCCACAGATACTGCTTCATGCTCCTACTGTACCACCTTTCCATGCAGCAAGGTATAGTTTCCATACTAATGCCAATATTCATGACGCCGAAACGAAAAAAGGGATACGTTTCCTAGTCCCGCCTTCGTGCGCTCGCGATCACAGAAAGGATCACCCCGCTCCTGATGCCCTGCGGTCACCTGTACATGTGCACGGCATCCAAAGGCATTCCCAAAGAAAGACCAGCCACAGCTCTCTGCGCCTCTGCGGTGCATGGCATCTCATACCCAGACAACCTCGTGTTTCCGGCCCGACTCTAGTAATCGCTGCGCCAGAAGCACTGCCCGTAAAGCCTCCTCGCCATCGATCTGAGGAGCAGTGTCATGCTCAATAGCCTCGACGAAAGACTCGAGCTCAGCCAGCAGAGGCTCTTTGCGTTTGATATTGTGACGTATCTTCCGGCCCTCGCTGACGCCCATAATGGCCAATCCTTCCCAGTTGCCATTGAGGTAATCGTTTTCATAGAAGTAGAGATCCTGCGTCAGATAGTTGACTGAGAACATGCCCTTCTCGCCAATCAAAGACAACTCTCTGATCTTGGTAGGCGTCAGCCAGTTGATGTCCAGGATGCCAACCGTGCCATCCTCGAACCTTAGAATCCCAGTCAGTAAATCCTCGTGTTTGGGATGGATCTCGCGCTGTGTCTCCGCATAGACGCTTTTAACCTGAGAACCTGTCAGGTATTCCAGCAAGTTCAGTTCGTGCGTCGCCAGGTCAATCACCACACCCACATCTTCGACGCGGGGGGGAAAAGGCCCCACACGACGGGCGTGGATTTGAAAGATGCGCCCCAGTTGTCTAGCATCAAGTTGCTTCTTCAACTCTATGACCGCCGGATTGAAGCGTTCGATGTGCCCAACAGCAAGCTTGACCCCCTCGCATTGCGCGCAGTCTATGATCTCCCGCCCGTCCTCAATGCAAGTTGATATGGGCTTCTCCACGAAGACGTGCACTCCCCGCTTCACGGCCATAACTGCCACCTCTCGATGGAAATGAGTGGGAACAGCGACCGAGACCAGGTCTGGTTTCTCCTCATCCAACATCTGCACATAGTCAGTGTAGACGTGCGCTTTGTAAGTGCGGGCGATTGGCTCCAGAGCCCTGGCATCCAAGTCTGCTGCTGCTACTAACCTCGCACCCTCCATCTGCGCGTAGACACGGGCATGGTTGCGCCCCATCATGCCTATACCAATGACGGCTGCTTTCAGGACCATCGACTATTCACTCCTTCCACGATTCTGTCCAAGTCCTCCTGGGTCAAGGCAGGATGGACTGGCAAGGACAAGACTTCTCGGCTGACCTTCTCTGCCACCGGCAGGCGATCCGTATAACCCAATTGCTGATAGGCAATCTGCTTGTGTACTGGCAACGGATAGTAGATGCCAGTGGCAATGCCCCGTTCTCGCAAGTGATCAGCCAGATGATCACGGCCGTCTGGCACACGGATGCTGTATTGGTGGTACACATGCCGAGAGCCGTTAGTCTCACAGGGTGTTATAACGCCCTTGAGCTTTTGGGTCAAGTACTCTGCGTTCACCCGACGTGCAGCGGTAAAGCTCTCCAGTTTGCCCAACTGCACCAGGCCAATTGCCGCCTGAATTTCAGTCATGCGAAAGTTGTAGCCAATGATCTCGTGATAGTAACGCTGCCGCTGACCGTGATTGCGAATAAGCCGAGCACGGTCGGCCAGCTCATCATCGTTCGTAGTAAGGATGCCCCCTTCAGCCGTGGTGATGTTCTTGGTCGGATAGAACGAGAAGCAGCCGGTGCCAAAGCTCCCCACCTTTCGCCCTCCCACGGTAGCTCCATGCGCCTGGCACGCATCCTCAATCACCACCAGCCCGTGCCGTGCGGCAATGTCCATTATTGCCTCCATGTTACAAGGGTTGCCAAAGATGTGAACGGGGAGGATAGCCCTAGTGCGCGGTGTTATCGCTGCCTCAATCAAGTGTGGATTTATGTTATAGGTGCGCTCATCAATATCGGCAAATACCGGCTTTGCCCCAGCGAACAACACCGCGTTGGCCGAAGCGATGAACGTAAACGGTGTGGTAATGACTTCGTCCTCCGGGCCAATGCCATAGGCTAGGACCGCCGTCTGGAGCGCAGTCGTTCCCGATGAGGTAGCCACTGCGTGCTTCACCCCACAGAAGGCTGCAAACGTCTTTTCGAACGCTTCAACCTTTGGTCCCTGTGCAAGTTGCCTGGAATCAATCACTTCCAGAACCGCTTGCTTCTCTTCATCTCCTAGCAATGGGATGGAGATTGGTATCATGCTTTTGCCTCACTTGACAAGTGCCTGGTGTGAAAAAGGTTACCAGTTTACGGTTGGCAGTTGACAGCCTGTGTTTGTAGTGCGCAAGTGGGGTGCTCCCGCGCCCAATACGAACCTTTTCAGCTAATTCAGCCCTTGTTTGTAGTGCGCAGGTAGGGCGCTCGCGCGCCTACTGCGAACCCTTTCAGTCAATTCTCATCCATCGGTATGCCAGGCGAGAGCGCGGCCGGGGAGCTTATATGAGAAAGCGCTAATGAGTGCGCTGCGTCAGCTCCATTCGTGTGTGAGAACTCGTGGACGGCCTCTTCCTTGCGAAGTCTACAACAGAGTGGTGAATGCTCGATGAAAATGCCCCGTGGCGCAGCTGACAGTTTTGCAACCTTGACATGGAACAGTAAGTAAGGTTCGAGGGGCACCCGAGCAGCCAGCGGTCAACGTAACCCATCAGATGGCAACCAAATACTCCGCAATCACCTCGTGAATGTGGCACTCCGGTGGTTGATAGCGGCTGAATTGCATCGCTTGAACCCGGTGAATGGCATCCCCCAACTGCTCTAGATCCTTGCACCAGAGAAGATAGTTCTGTGCAGCAAAGATGCTGAGCAGGTGCTCCTGATGACGACCGTACGTCGCCGGATTGACCACGCAGATCAGTTTCTTCCCGCGTTCCAGTGCCTCCACAATAGTCCCCAATCCCCCATGCCCCACAATGATTTCGGCCTCATCGTAATAGCTAACCAAAGATGGAGCGAAGCGAAAGAAACTGCCACGCCTTGGTGTGTATTCCCCTAGGCCAATCTGCATCACTACCTCAGTGCCAAGATGTGGGGCAAGCTCATCCATTCTGGCGATCAACGCGTCAAAGTCGGTCGAACCAACAGTCACAAAAATCATCTCAACACAACCTGCCTGCGTAGGTGGCTTTGGGACATACGGGCAGCAACTCTGGCCACTGCACGAAGAACAGATCGGCAAAACGGTACAGGATCTTGCCGCTGGCGGATAGGGCAAAGACACGTGAACCGGTCTCAATATAGATGACCTTGATGCCGAGAAGCTTCGCCAATAAGGAGGCAGGCACAGCGGGCCCAGGACCAGTGCTGATAATGGCCTGGGGGCGAATACGCACAAGGGCCACCAAAGCCTGTAAAGCGGACACCAGGGTACGCAGGATCACTACAGGCAGGCTGGTATGTTTCCAACGCGGCCGCGTTACACGATAGACCGCGCCTGGCACCCTGATCTTCTTCACTGATAGCTCGTCGTCTGCGGAGACCAAGTAGCGGTACTCATATCCAGGCCCTAGTAGATTCACGAGGCGGATCATCTCTTTGGTATGACCACCCGAGCCCAACACAATCAAAAGCTTCACCATAGCTCTTCATAGATCCGCAGCAGGTTGTCCACAGTAGCATCCAGCCCCAGATGCTGAACAGCGCGCCGGCCATCAGTGCGCTTGCCTCTGTCCAGTGCCAGTCTGAGCTTTTGCGCCATGTCGGCAGGCTCCCTTCGGCAGATGTAACAGCCTTCCGTGTCCCCGATCACCTGGGCCACGTCACCAACATCCACGGAGACAATGGGCAAATTGCAGGCCATAGCCTCTTTGATCACCACTGGTGAACCTTCAAAATCGGAAGCCAGTACCAATACGTCAGAGGCATTCATGTATAGTGGGATGCGCTCGTGTGGCTGGCCTGTAGCGACGATTAGTTCCACCCTCTCGTCCTCACGGCGCAGTCTCTCGTCCCCCGAGAGGCGCAGCATCTCCACTGCAGCCTCTATCACATCCAGGCGCTTCTCCGGTCGCAACAGACCAGCGAAAAGGACCAGCTTTTTGTCAGGCGCCAAGTTCAATTTCGTCCGCGCCGTTTGCTTTGGCTGCGGCCTGAATAACTCCAGGTTCACGCCACAGGGGATAACGTCGACCCGTGGCAACCCCAGAGCACGCTGCATCCCCCTGGACGTGACTATCACCCTGTCCACTAGGCGTGACACAACCCACGAAAGAGGTGCCGTCCACCCCTGCAGTACTTCGATGCCATGATGCGTGAGCAGGATGGGGTATCTGCACTGCAGCCTGGCGACGATGCCGGAGAATACGTAGTGGGCGTGTATCAAATCATACCGGTACTCATGTAGGCGACGTCGGAAGCTGCGTGCGCCGTCTACATAGCTCAATTTCCGTCTCTTACCACCTACAACAAGGACATCCACATCCAAGTCACGCGCGCGCAGACCTTCGACCTGTTCCTGAATGAATGTGCCAAAATCAGGGTTCTGCGCGTCGGGGTACATATTCGTGACAACGAGCACCCGGCGTCTGGTTTCTTGACCGGGAACCGGATTCGTTTTCACGGCCTCATATGCGTTGGGCGGTGTCTTGCGCCTTGAAGAACTCCACGATCGCTCTGTGTTCCGAATCAATCCTATCCCTGCCCTGAGTCAAAAGCTGTTGTTTGATGTACTCAAAGACTTCTTCCCTCGTTTTGGGTCTAGAATGCCACCAAATGGGATGGATAAGCATCTGGCTTCGAGGATTATCCCTAAAGAAAGCATACAGATTCTGCACTCCAAACATCATCCGGCTGTCACTGACATAGGCAATGTCCTTAAAGAAGGCGCGGCTGTAAGCGTCAACGTATCCGGGAATCCCCGGGTTCATACCTGACTCCGTCGGCTTATGCTGAGATATGGCCGTAATCTTGATGCTAAGATGGTCCTCCAGGCAAGCAATAAAGGTACTAATTCGACGGTATTGATCTTTGGGTGTAAGCCTATCAAACCCGGTACAGTCATAGTGAAGACCGACCTCGTGCCCCATCGCAACGATCCTTCTCATAGATTGAACATTGTCCTCCCACAAAGCACTATAATATGGCGATGTCAGCAGTACGAAAAAAGTGGATTTGATTCCTTTCTGGTACTCGAGTGTCGCCATCTCTTCTGCCTTGGGCACAGAAAAGTCAATGTCGTGCCGCAAGATAACATACGGACCCGATTCTGGAAAATCTCGAAAGGGGCCGATTCGATAGGCGAGATGCCTAATGTATTCCAACAGCTCCAGATAACTCTTGTAACTAAAGTCTATCATTGTTGTTCCCCTCTCATTCGCAGGCTAAGGCGGCGCAAGTTGGCCAGCGGAAGGGACTGGAAGGGTTTGTCTGTGAAGATGCGAATGGCCCGGTGTCGGAGGTAATCGCGCAAATCCTCGGCTATTCTCCCCGGCTCTCCTGCAACGACTTCGTTGGCTAGGTCAAAATCACATTTTCCAGAACACTGCGCTGAAACAGTACCAAAGGAAAGCGTGATATCGGCCTTCGCATGCAGAGGAGACTGACCACCAACTGGAATGTAGCAAATCGTTTCCTGCTGATTCTCAAACTCGACGGTGACGCAGTTCTCGCCCGCCAGAAAGTCATGGATAATTCGCACCCCCTTGGATGCTAGTGTCGTGAGGTAATCGGCAAGGATTGCTCTGATCAAGGAATCTGTCTCGCTATCATCAAGTGAAGGGGGGTAGCTATCAGGTCCTTTACGTATCCTGGCGGGATTGCCCACTGCCAGGCAGTGATCAGGGACATCATTGAGTACTAGCGAAGCTGCTCCAACTGTACTGTAGTCGCCGATGGTGACGCCTGGCAGAACAACGGAATTGAGATAGATAACAACATGGTGTCCGACATAAATAGGCCCAAACTTGGTAGGATATCCCAAAAGAGCTGGCTGCCACGCACCGTGGGTCAACAACACAACGTTATAGCTTAGCGCAGTGTTGCTGCCAATCCTGACCTCCTCCGCGAGATTGATGTAAGACCTACCAAATATCGAGGTCCTATCTCCAATGGTGAGATACGAGTGTGGGCCCCTAGCTCCACCACCACCTATCACAACTTCACTCTCCACCCAAAGGAACTCTCCACTTTTGAAGCCCTGGCCCATTATGTTGACACGATTTCCTATCTGAGAGCGCGGGCCAAGGCGAAAATACTCGTTTAGCGCAACCTCCAACGAATGGCCAGTAGAGCATCCATTCTCACAGACAATACGTGGGCAGAGGATTACACTGTTAGAACCTATCGCGCAGCCAGTCCCCAGTTCCAACTTGTCGCAGACTATCTCCACATTGTCACCCACGCGAACGCCTTTTTCCAAGACAACTTCTTCGCCTCGAATGAAGCTATTTGCTCCTATCGTCACATCAGTGTCAACGCTCACTCTGGAAGCCTCTATTTGGTCTCTTACCCTGCACATTTCGACTGCCTCTTTTAAGGAAGACGGCGACTGATATCTGCGCCTACATCCGTTGTCCCGGGTTCTTCAAGAACAGACCGTTGATCAGCGTATGATAGTCAGCAAAGTAGGTGCTTAGAACCTGATAGACGACGTTATCACTGATCTGTTCCCAGTCGTGGCTGGCATCCACCCTCTGCAGTCCATAGAGGTGGGTCAAGCGCTGATAGGCGGCGGACTGGGCAGCCAGGAAGCTTGCAGGCATCCCGTCTGGCGAGCGCGACCGCGCTGTCTCCGGTGACACATCAAGCCAATATGCCACTCTCGGACGCAGGCTGAGCACGCGCAGTATCTTGGCCGCCAATCGCCTTTCGATGGACGTTTCATCAAAGTACGCCGCCCACTCGGCGAGAGCATCGTAGACGTAGCGATCACAGATGACCACGCGACCGCGCAGGAGAGGCAAGGTAACACGCCTCATGTACCGAAGCAGTAGCTCAATTGCTGTGAGCCACGACCACCCCCAGCGTATCCAGGGTAAGCGAAATCGTTGCTGTCTTGATCGCACCTTGACTTCCGTGGTTTTGGTAGAGACGTAGCATGCTACGTCTCCACGAAATCTAGTGAACAAACCCACCAGACGCGAAGAGCCGCCTCGGCTCCACACGTAGCTGGCCTGGAGATGACAGGTCTCAAAAGCCGCCTGCAGTGCCTTAGCTTGTGTCGTCTTGCCACAGCCGTCCATACCGCTGAATGTAACCAACATAGCTGGCTGGCTGTGAATGTGTAGACGCAGCTTGGTGCCATTGCCAGTGTGTACCGCCAGGTCCTTGAGCTTGCGCACAGTGCTTCGCGTAGGGTCGCGCACCAACTTACCATAGAAGAGGATTTTACTGAAGACAAAGGGGATGCGCAACGGCATCTCCCTGACACCAGCCTCACCGTCGTTCCATTCCCTGCTGCAGAGCGCAGTCAGCGCACCTGGGCCCAGGTATCGTTCCAGCCGCGCTCGTGTCCAGGCAGGGAGCGCATGCCATGCACGTTCCAGTATCGCCAACGGCACAAGGCTTTCGCCGTACAGTGCACGCTCCTGATAAGCACAGAGGAGCAAGGACACGTTCAGACCGTCACGCCACCCTCGCCACGTTGCTATGCGGTAGACCTCATCCCATTCTACACCCCGCCGCAGACAGTGCGCATACTTGATCACATCCAGCAATGCCACGCGCTTGTCCTCATAAAAGTAGTGTGCCAACGTGGTCACCAGCGCATCTTCTGGAGCCGGAACGATAACCAGAGGGTCATCATCGGCCACCCGACAGCGCTTCCAAAGGGTCTCTTCATCGAGGAATGACACCATCCAGCCCACGTGCTCGTGCACATGAATCGCAGAAATCGAGCGGCCCGCGTGAAACCTGCGAAACAGGCACTTGAGCGGCTCCTCAACGTTCTTCAGTTCCACATAGCCCAGTTCGCACAAGACGGCCCTGACTCGTTCTACATCATGCGGCCTGTAGAGCAGGTCGAGATTATCACTCCTATAGGGAAAAGATGGCGCCAGACCCACCGATTTAATCATAACGTCCTTGATGCCCTCAGCGGCAAGCGCCTCCTTCACCAGTTTGTACTCTGCGCGCAGGCTTTCGAGTTCTCCCCCCTCCGCACGGCGAGCAGCCCGGAACAGCGGATCGCTGAGCAAGCGAGGGCCTCCTTCGGATTCAGCCAGTGACACCAAGGGCACTTTGTTCTTCCGCAAGATTCTTAGAACGGTCTGCACATCGCAGGCTGACCAGGGCAACTCGCGCTGCGAAACCCGCAGTGGGTCGGCCAAATACGCAGCACAAAGCTCCTCCGGCGAAAAATGGCGCCGCATCACTGACCAACCTCGTTTCTCTGCAGCAGGCGTACCAGAGTCTGGGCGGCCGCAGACCACGTACGTGATTCGACCAGCGCTCTCGTAGCACATGGCGTAGACACAGCCGCATTCACCATGTTTTCAAGTTCCGCCCGGCCATGCAAGTAGAACAGGCCACGACCTTGGCAGAAGAAATCCGGGAGCCCACCAAAAGGCGTGCAAATGACCGGCAGGTTGCAGGCCATTGCCTCCAGTACAGACAGCGGTATCTCAATAGCCGCTGTATCGCCTTCAGCGAGGAAGAGATAAACGTCCGACAGCCGGTAAATGTCCTCCATATTTGCTAGGTACGTGTCAATCACCGTGGCTCCCTCGCCTCGCAAGGTTTCTTTCAATGCCTCATCCTGTTCAGTGCTGGTGCTGCCCACCACAACCGTGTGATAGTTTCGGCCACCTTGAAGCGCCAGAAGGCGGGAAAGGTTGCGCGTGCCCTTCAGATGGCCTACGTGCGTCACCACTTTGGCTGCAGCAGGAATCCCATACTTGTTTCTCAGCGCTGCTTTCTCCGCTGGTGAGGCCGGACGAAAGCGCTGCGTGTCCACGGCCGGCGGAAAAAGGACCGTGTGACATCCCAGGTCACGAAGTACTCCTACAGTGCGCGAGGACTGGGCTAATACCAGGTCGGGGGCCAGGCGACCAATCAGCAGCTTGCCCCACACTGTGTAAGGCCTGGGCTGCAGAGTGATAAGGACTGTGTATGCACTGCGCCCGTAGAGAGCGAGCATCTTGGCGCGAGCAAAGCTGAATACCGTACCGCAGGCTGTCGGCACATAGACTATAGCCTGCGGCCGAAAGCGCCTGATGGCACTGCTCAATCGAGCGCTGAGCAAAAGGCGGTTGACATCCACGTTCTTGATGCCATACTCCGCGTCCTCCAGCCCGCCACTGGTGAGGGCCAGCACATCATGTGCAACAGCCAGTGCCCCGATCAAATGCACCGCAACATTCTTGATACCTTCATCGTAGGGGGCACGCAGGCGCTCGGAAAAAAGTGAGAGCCTCACGGCGCTGTCCTCCCTGCGACCTCATAGTACAGTTGGCGGTATCTTGCGGCGACTGCCTCTAGCCGGAAACGTTCTGCGAGTTGGCGGGATCGCTGCCCCATGCTACGACGCAATTCCCTATCAGCTAACAACTCCACAATGCGTCGTGCGAAGCCCTCAACGTCATCAGGTTCAACGCTGAAACCGCTGCGCCCATCCTCCACCAGATCAGGCACACCGCCAACCCGAGTTGCCACAACAGGTTTGCTGGCAGCCATTGCTTCAATCACCGCCATCGGCGCCGTCTCCTGGCGCGAGGCCAGAACAACAGCCGCGCAGTGCGCATACTCCTGCAACAAGTGAGGCGTGTCTTGCAACCCGAGAAACTCCACATTGGACTCCAGGCCCTGTGCAGTCACGAACTCGCGCACCTTGCGGTAATAGACCTGACTGGTTGTTCTGCCGGCAATGCGCAGCCGTACGTTCGGCACTTGTTGGCGTACAATAGCTAGGGCACGTAACAGATCGAGCACATTCTTACGCTCGTCAATCGTGCCTACATAAAGCAGCCGCTCTTCTTCCTCCAGGTCGGGGATGGCGAAGAACTCTGACGGTATCGGATTGTCTATGCGGTGGAAGCAGGCACTGCTACGGCTGCGGTACTCCTCCAGCACGTACGGACTGATGGCAACGATATCGTGTACATGCTGTACGGCGTAACGATCACACCACCTTTCCAGTAAAAAGCGACAGCGGTCGAACAGCGTGCTCTTGTATATCTGAGCTTCGCGGTGCACTATGCCATGGATCGTGAAAATGGTCGGATAGCCCGCACGTAGCGCAGCTACGGTGTAGTGGGCCGCATGAGTGTTGACCACACCAGGCTGCACCTGACGCAGCAGTCGCTCGACACGCACAATAGAGGCCAGGGTGTTCGGCACAAACCGCCGCTTGGGCATAGCGATGTAGTAGATTTTGGTATCGTTGTCCTCGACAATGGCGCTTTTCTGGATGTCAGCATGGCAGTGGATGACGTGTATCTGCAGGTCATCGTAGGTCTGCAATCCACTGACGAGATTCTGCACTACTGCCCGCACACCTCCGGGCGCCCTTGCGCCAGGGACAGGGTACAGAGCCACCAGGCCCACCCGGAGTTTCATCTTCCAGTCACCAAGAACCATAGATACTTCTTCAGATCCTTCTTGATTCCCACATTGACAAAGCAGCCGCTGTTACAGTGCAAGCAAGCCGAACGGGTCAGCTCTTCACGAAAAGCAAGATTCTCAGGATCGTAGTAGATTGCACTACAGGGGTTGGCAGGCAATCGGCCAGCACGGTTCGCAGCTAGACAGTTACCTATCTTGCGCGCCGATAAGCAGTAGTAGATGTCCCCACGTGCGTCAAGCACGAACGAGTCCAATGCGAACGGACAAGGCGTCTGTCTACGACGACCATCACGATACATCCTCAACATATCGTTCCAGTAATAGGACCTAAAGTTGGACGGATAGCGGTCGGCAGCGAGTTCCTGCAAGAAATTGAACAAGTACTCCCGATCTGCCTCGCCAAAATCTAGCTCGCTACGTCGCTCAATGTTGGAAACATAGGTTTCGTGAAAGCCGACCAATTGGAATCCCAGTTCGATGCCATGCTCACCACACCAGGCCTGCAGTTCGCGCAGCTCATAGAGGTTCTTGCGGGTGATGACACAGGCAGCGCCCAGCCAGAAGGGCTGTTCTGCTTGCAGATCTTTCAAACCCATCAGACACTGTTCTGTCCTGGCAAATGCCCCTGGGACGTTACGCATCTCATCGTGCACTTGTCCCACGCCGTCCAAAGACACTGAGACGTTGAAGCGGATCCTGCGTTCCGCACAGAGCTTCAACATGGCCCGGCTGTCGGCGAGGACGCGCCCTACGGCCAGACCGTTAGTGATCAGCGTCACCGACCCCAGCTGAGGCATCTTGTCCATAAAGACTTCCGTTAACGGGATCAAGTCGCGGCGCAGACTGGGTTCGCCTCCGGACAAGGTCAGCTGCTCGATGCTGTGGAAAATGCTGTCATCCAGCACGCGAGAGAAATCTTCCAGGCTCATCTCGTCGTGCTCTTCCTGCTGCCAGATATTGCACATTACGCAGCGCGCGTTGCAGCGATAGGTAACGTTGATCTGCAACTGACGTGGTGCTAACGTGCGAAAATAGCCCGAGATGTTGTACTCGTAGAATCCACGAGCAATGACGTCCCATCGCGCTGTGAATAGTTTGTTCACGAAGGAACGGCGCATGGTTCCCTCCACTCTCAATTTACAAGTTGCAAGTAGACCTGGCGTGTCTCACGAGCCACCACGTCGGCACGGAAGCGAGCCTCCGCCAGTTCACGTCCGCGACAGCCCATCCGTACACGCAGTTGGTCGTCGCCCAGGACGCGCAGCAGCGCAGCAGCCAGCCCAGCGACATCCCCATAGTCCACCAACAGGCCAGTGACGCCGCCCTCAACCATGTAAGGCACCCCGCAGACCCGTGTGGCCACTACAGGGCGGCCAGCAGCCATCGCTTCGGCCACGACTACCGGGGCTGTTTCCTGCTTCGAGGGCAGGGCCAGCACCGCACAGCGTGCGTATTCCCCCACCATTTGCTCCATGGTCAAGGAACCCAAAAAGGTTACTGCTGCGTCAAGACCGTGCCGTGCAACGAGCTGGTGGCAGGCCTCAAAGTAAGCCGGAGCGCTCCCTATTTCGCCTGCCACTCGCAGGCGAACTTGTGGTAAGGTGTTCTTCACTTCAACCAGTGCGCGCAACAGGTTTAGGAGGCCCTTACGAGGGATGACTCTACCTACGTATAGTATGGCGGCTTCTTCTTCCTCCTCATTGCTCACCGCGAAGAACCTGTCATCCACTGGATTTTCGATCCGATACACACGCCCCTTGAAGCCCCCTGTGCGTTCCAGTTCTTCTTCCACGTAAGGACTGATGGAAATAACATTCTCCACTCTGGCCAGACAATACTTCTCGTAGACGGTATTCATGAAGCCCCTCAAACGAGCAGCCAGCCCTGTGGCGAACTCGGCCTCGCGGAAGAAGATGCCATGTGTGGTAACAACGTGGGAGCAGGAGAAACCAGCAGCAGTGCCGGCATAGATGCCCATGCCTTGCGCGTGTACAATGTCAGGCGACAAGCGCTGAAGTGCACGCCGCATGCTCCACACATCCCTTACGTGGAAGGTTAGCCGGCCCAGACGCCTGCGCTTCAGAATATGCAGCGGCCATCCGGCCCCGGTCGTGCTCAGCCTATCCTCAATCCCTGGCTGACAGGTAACTACATGCAAATCCAGGTCGTCAAAGCGTGCCAAGCCTCGCAGCAGAGGCACCATGATTGCCTCAATCCCGCCCACAAGCTGCTCTTCGTTGAGTGGATACTGGCCAAGCATGGCTACACGCATAGAGGTTACACCTGCGCTTGCTGCAGGCGCGGTCGAGACGAGCGCAAATGACCTGCGTAGCCTAGAATTGTGCCGGTGACTAAGAAGAACACCAAACTGGTAAAGACGTTTATCCAGAGATCCACAGCAGCCGCGGACACAGTGTAGACGGCAATGACTGCCCAGCCTGATACCAACAAGGCTCTATCCACCCTACTGTCCTCTCTAGGACGGCGGAACATGGCCCACATCTCCAAGAACATGGAAATGAATATCAGCACGTATGGTATGAAGGAGACCAGCCCCATAGTCGAAAGCACAAGAACATAGCTATTGTGCGGTGTTGGCTGGTCATAAGCAAGAGTCGGCCAGTAGCCGCCGTACTCCAGGAAATAGTGGGCAAAATTGCCTAACCCCACTCCGAAAAGCAAATCGTTCCGAATCATCTTCTCGCTTGCTTCCAGCATGGTCAGACGGAATCGAAGCGAACTGACATTAGAAAGCCGCTCAGTAGCTACCGCGCTCTCACTGATTACCTGCCAGTACACCAGACCAACAACGGCAGCAATGAGTAAGATGGGCAGCAGAATGCGCCGGTATTCCCATGCACAGAGCAGCATAATAAACAGACCAACGACTAATGCCAGCCAGGCACCCCGGTTGTAGCAGAAAAAATTACCCAACAAGGCTGCCAGAAACAATGCGCCGTAGAATGCCCTGGCATACGGGGAACGCTCCCGTACAAGCTTGTAAAGTGCAATGGGAACGACCATCCCCAACACGGTGGCCAGGAAAGCCGGGCTACCCAGAAGGCTAACGACCTTGGGCAGGCTCCGCGTGTAGGATGGTGTCCCGCCGATTGCGCCTAGGTTGGAGACGAGCGGTTGGCCAGTGAGACTCTCGTAGAAAACCATGAAAGACAAGTAGATTCCGATCACCGCCAGGGCCAAGCCAAGCTTATCCAGCCCGGTCTTCTCTTCATAGAGGTTTTTGGCCAAGGCGAAGACCAGAAAAGGCGTGATGAACTTGTCGAACAAGACCTGGACACTGCGGTTAATGCCAGCCAGTCCAGCCGCCGCCGAGGGCAACACCGCAATGCAGAACATGACCATGAATACTTCCACTGCGCCTAACCGCCGCATCTTCTTCTTGCCGATGGCCAACTGCGCCACCCAGACAACGCTCAACGTGGCAACAGCCAGGCGAGCCAGACTCAAGTCTGGAATGCCAGGCGGCAGTCGAATGTTGAGGATGTGCCAGAGCGTTGTGTGATGTGCCAATGCATAAGGCGCCACGATAATCCACAGCAATAGACCATTGACAGGGCTCATAAGAATAACAACTATCAGGCCGCCTATTGCCACTAGGCGCACCGCGTCTTGCCAATTCGGTGAGACGACTAGCTTGCCCAGGAAGAGTGCGAAGACTATAGCAAAGGCCACTAGCAGCAAGCCAGCCAGAAGGGTCTTGCCCAACCGAACCACTTTTATGAATCGCGCTTCGTCCATACGCATAGCCTAGCTCTCTGTCCGTACAGTTCCAAGATGCCTAGGGGTGGGCACGCTGTCTTCTCCAACTACCCTGCTTGTTCTGTCGGGTAAGTGCGAGGAGATCGCTACCACCTGCTCTGCGCGTTGCTTCAAGGCAGCAACTACTCTCACATCCGTTGGTCTTCGTTGATACGCAGACTCGAACCTGCCCCTCGTTTTGCTGTCCCACGATTTCTGACAAGGCTGACACGCGACTAGTATACATTCGTTAAGCATAGCACGCAAACATGAAGACTTTGTGAATCTAGCACAACTCTATATGAAGGCTTTGGCAGATGGCCGCATATGCCGTATAATACGATGGAAGTTGACTACAGTACCACCGCCCAGGGGAGGCTCCAAGCGCCATGAAAACGGTTGTCTCCGTCATATTCATCGCTTCACTACTGGTCTTGATAGTGCCCAGCGCTCCCCAAGGGCACGAAGACCAAGTTACCCACGCACCTGTCGCTTTCGCTGGCAGCCTTGCTTTGTCAACCATGGGAAGCCAGCCAAAGAGCCTCCAGGAAACTGAGAGCACCATCACCTTGCAGCACGGAACGAACGGCTACTCAGGCTGCAAGGATACGTACATCTCATACCAGTACGGTCGGGATACCAACTACTCCTGGCAAAACGTGCTCCGAGTTGGTTACAAACAACAGAACTCCGCACTCGTCCACTTCGACCTGTCTCCCATCCCACCCAACGCTACCATCACTCAATCTACCCTCCAGCTCTATGCCACGGGCTGGAGCGGTTCCAATATCACACTGGGCGCTTACTGCGTCCTGCGCAATGCAGACCCCAACCAAGCTACCTGGGATCAGGCCACACTGACTAGCTACTGGGACCAGCCCGGCTGCAACGATACCTCCACCGACCGCCGCGCTAATCCCGAAAGCTCGCTGACAACCAGCGGCATCCACAAGTGGTACGACTTTGACCTTACTGCCCTGACCCAGGAGTGGGTCAACAGCACACTCACCAACAACCGCGTGCTCCTCCGCGCTCTACTGGCGAATAACACACTCTACTTCGCCAGCGCCCAGAACAGCAGTGTCAGCTTGCGCCCCAAGCTGGTCATCACCTACCGCACTGCTGGCGGCTCTACCGCAACGTCTACCCATACGCCAACACCTACGCCCACAACCACTACCAGCAGCACCCCAACGTACACGCCTGTAGGCGGACTAACCAGTAGTCCCACCTGCACGCCCAGCCTGTCACCATGCCCCGCGTCAGACTATTGCGCTTCTCTCTCACTATCCACTGCTGATTCCCGACTGGCTGCTGCCCTACGTTGCCCTCAACTTCTTCCTGCTGTCCGAAACGGCTCGCGTCCGCATCACGGCCTTGATGCGGAAATACACTGTAGCTGCCTACCTCAGCGGCCACATCCACAGCACCTATGAACTGGTTTAACCCACCAGTGGCGCCCTGCAATTGTCCACGGCTACCTGCGGTCAACACGGAGTGTATCGCCTCGTCGCTCTCAATGATGGTGTACTCTCCACTGGCGTCGCCCAGGCTGAACAACCTTCCCCACTCATCTTTATCACCCGCCCACAGCAGTACTACCCGAGAAGCCCAGCTCTACCATTCACGGCCTTCAGCAGGTCAGAGTACTCGCCTTCTCCCACGCTCCCATCCAGAACGTTTCATTCCCTGTTGACAAAGGAAGCCCGGTCCCTATGTCATACCAGGGAGGCAACCTTTGGAGCGCCTCATGGGATGCCGGCACCGCCAGCCAAACCCATCATGTGCTTGCGGTCAGTGCCACTGACGCCACAGGGCGTACTTCCATGGAAGCAGTTGATGTTATGGTTAGTGCAGCAGGTACGCCCTCCAACATTGCGCTTGACAGCCCGACCGAGGGAGAGACTGTCAGCGGAGTCGTGAGTGTGTCCGGTCTGATCAGTGATCAAGACGGACTGAGGGCTGTGCGTATCTATATTGATAGCGCACTGCGCTCGGAAATCCCATTGCAGGGCACCACTCGCAGCTTTAGCTGGGCGTGGGATACATCTCAGATGAGCAACGGACAACACTGCGTTCGCCTATACCTGTACGACCAGGCATACCATAGTGCCTGGACCGACTCTGTTCACGTCACAGTCCTTGACGCTCTCGCCGACACTCCACCATCCATCTCCCTGCTCACGCCAACCAATGGGCAAGCTATCTCCGGTGAGGTTGAAGTGAAGGCTAGTGCGGCCGATGACCTGGGACTGACGCGTATTGTATTTCGATATCGGCGGGAGAGCGACGACGCGTGGACTGCTTTCGCCGTCATTGACCCTGCGGATATGGACAACCTAACTACGCCCTTCCCCACATCTGGCCTGTACGCCGCTCAATTGCAGACCTCCGCACTGATCAACGGAAGCTATTCCCTTCAGGCCGTGGCCTATGACACGGCAACGTACGTACAGACCGCCACAGCCACTGCTAGCATCACCGTGCAGAATACGGAGCCCATGCCTCCCATCGTGGTTACAGGCACCATTGCTGTGCCATGGAGCGACCATTACCAGATCAATGGCCTGACTGACCAATTCACGGACCAGATTCTGATCGGCTCGCCATTCCATGCTGGCTTCCACTTCACCGGTCTGGACATTCCACGCAACGCAACCACAGTATCCTCCACGCTGACCCTGACCAACCTGTGGTACCAGACCTCGTCCTGTTGCCTGCGCATCGAAGGTGAGTTACATGGCAACCCAGAGAATTTCCTTGGCAGTAGTCTAGCTTTCCGTCCTAGGACGACCGCGAGCGTCATCTGGACAATACCCCACGGTGTGGCCAGCTTTGGCACGAGTCCAGACCTGCGCAACATTATCCAAGAAATAGTTTCCCTGCCAGACTGGCGACCGGGGAGCAAGCTGGCGTTGTTCATCACTTCGGCAGGGACAGGAACCCGTGCTGTCAACTGCTATGAGGGTAACAGGGCTAAAGCAGCCCGGCTAAACGTTTCATATGTCTTGGCTCCGCACTGATGCCGACTGCAAATCGGGGCGGTTTGGCGACGAGGTCTACACGCATGAGCGCGTCCCCTCCACGTTGGGCTGTCTCGCCTCAAGTTGAGATCCGCGGCAGCATGTGGAGTGTGTGTAATAACCCCCCTAGTCTCTTTGGGCTCTGATTGCATATTCCCATGGCAGATCCTAGCCCAATAACTCGCGATAGACAGCTTGTACGCCATCCACGTATTGCTGTACATTGAACCGTTCTCGTACCCTGGCCTGGCCCTTTCGCCCCATAGCCACTGCCAGGTCTCGATGTGTCAGAATATGCACAATCGCGCGAGCAAGGGCCTGCACATCCCCGGGAGGGACTAGAAGGCCTTGGACTCCATCTTCGATGATCTCCCGCGCCGCGCCTGCATCCGTAGCTACAACAGGCTTTCCAGCAGCCATAGCCTCGATAAGCACCCGCCCAAAGGGTTCAGGAGAGATAGAGGCCAACACCAGAACGTCCAGGGCAGACATGACTGTTGCCATGTCAGACCGAAACCCGCTGAAGATGATGTGGTCAGCCAGCCCCAGTTCGTCACGCAGTGCCAAGAGCATACTGCGATAATCAGGCTCGTAGGGAACCGGGTCACCAATGACGATGCCTCTAGCATTGGGCACAGCAGTTCTGACCCGCGCCATAGCTGTCAAGAAGACTCGGTGCCCCTTCCAACCCTCCAGCCGTCCCACGATTCCGACTGCCAGGTGGTCACTCGCCAGGTTAAAGCTCTTGCGCCCGCGCCGTGAATCGAGCGTGGCGGCGAAGGCAGAAACATCAAGACCATTATACACGACGCGGCCTTTCGCGTGAGGCACACCTGCTTCCAGGTGGCTTCTCTGCACAGCCTCTGAGATGTATATGAATGAGTCAGCCAACCCCGCCAGCTTTTTGTCAAACCAGTTGAGCTTCTCAAAGTGTCGGACGTGACACACACAAGGTACACCGGCCATCCTGGCGGCGATAATGCCCTCGCGGTCGTGGCCCACACGGATGTTCGTGTGTACCAGATCAATCTGCCTCTGGGCAATGATGCGTCGCAACGCTCTGGCTCGTGGCCACACACGGCGCATCAGCAGCACGCCAAAGCCCAGTGCGTGGTAAAGGGCTGAACCCCTCGCAGTCTGTCGCAGCCAGCGGACAGGAGCCGACTCTCTCGTCTGCCTGACCCATGCGGGGCGATGGTCTTGCGCACCGTACACATTCCACACTATTACATCCGCACCCAAGGCCCGAAAGTTGCTCACATACGCATGTGGCGTGTAGACGACGATGATAGGCTCATAGCGAGCACGGTCTAGCTTTTTGAGCAATTCGTAGAGGCTGATAACAGAGCCTCCCACTGTCGGCGCTGTATCCAGGTAGAGCACTCGGTACTTGCTTGCCATTGGGGTCACCGCTCTCCGAGACTGCTTCCGATGGCTTCACCTGCCTTCTGTGACCAAGGACTGACGAGCAAGACTATGCTACCAATCAATGTCAGCAGACTGATGCGGGAAGTCGGTTTGAATGACTCAGGCTCATAAATGAACTCCACCGTATGCTGGCCTGCTGGCAAGTACACAGCGCGAAAGGCATAATCTGCCTGGTAACTCTCAGTTCTAACGCCGTCCACGTACGCCTTCCAATCCGGATAGTGACTGTCACTGAGGAACAAGAATCCATTGGCTGAGGTGCTGGCCAGGATGGTCACGTGGTTGGGATCATAACGCGTTATCTCGGTCGTCGCTTGCGGCGCACCGCCCCGTGGTTCCACGAAATCTCGCGGAGGTGACTTCTCCAGAATAATCTCCGAAACCAGGTCGAACTCTGGATTCTGCAAGATGCTCAGCACATCCTGGCTGTCTTCGCTCTCGCGAACGCGATGCACAATGAAAGGACGCGGCAGGCAACACAGATCTTGGTAGATACTGATGTCCCTGTCCACATCCAACAGGCGCAGATGGCGCAATCCGCTGGGGCGAGAACAGGTCAGAACGTACTTGACATTTAAGAGCCCCAGCAACCTCGGCTGTAGTTGTGTGGTGAATATGATGCCATAGCTCAGTCAATCCCGGCCGACTATCGCTTTGCAAAGCTCCAGGTACCGGGGACGGGGAAAGTCAAGGCCCCGCACGTCGTACAGGCCGTGTACCATGCATGTGTTGGGCATGACATCAATGTTTGTACCCACGATGCGAAAGATGTCCTTGTCGCTCTTGACCAATTGCAAAGCAGGTGTTTCGGGTAATATGCGTTCCTCCCGGATAGTCGAGTGATAATCCATCCCAAAGGCAAACAGGTGTACAATCACCAGAAGCAGCAGAATCGCCTGCACTATCTTTCGATTCAGAAGCCCGCGCAGGTAGAGCATGAACAGCAGAATCCCAGCCAGAGCGATGAGAACTGGCCAGTACAGCATGACGTTCTACACACTGAAGGCTCGCATGAGAACCTCGTGTGACAGTTGCCCGGCCCTCGCAGGCGTGAACCTGGCCTCCATGCCTCTGAGAATCCAGCGCCTGATCAACAATGCGGGTATAGTCACTGTCACGAAGCACGTCAAAAGCCCTATGACTGCACGCAAGCGAGACTTTGTTTCAGCACCTGCGAGGTGTAGACGCGCCACGGATAGAAGTGATAGGCCTGATCGTACAACAGGATATTGTGCAGCTTCGTTGACTCCGCTGGAGCATGGCAAAAGCAGACAGGGTCAGTATAGGCGATATCTACTGGCAGCAGCTTGCGGCTCAGAAACACAGCCTTCCAGAAGAAGACAGCCAACAGAGTCAGCAGCAGCGAGACTTGCAGTATCTCCCAGCGACGTGCTACTATCTCTTTGGGCTGCAATGCGCGCCGCACCGTGTTCACTGCTATACTAGGCGGTTTCCTGCCTGGCAGAGGCACGCAAGGTAGAAAGAAACTCCAAGATAAAGGCCAGGATGACACCGCCAATCAGGCTCACTATAGTACCAACCATCAGCATCTTGGGAGTACCTGACGCCGCCGGGCGGTCAGGCATGCGCGCTGGCTCAATGATCTGGATGAAGCTCACGTTTGTGGCCTGGGTCTGCTTAAGCTGTGCCTCATTCTCCTTGTCTGCTAGAAAGTTGTAGTTCGATTGCACGCGGATCACAGCCCGCAGCAAATTCTCGTACTCAGTGGTGAACTCTAGCAATTCTACCAGCCCGGACTCCTGTTGCGCGATGAGCTTATCGTATTCCGCCTCCTGCGCACGAATGCCAGCAACGTTAGCATCCTGACCAATTGCCAGGCGTTGATAATTGACGGCGGCTTCCGTTGACACTGTCTTGGTCGCCTCTTCAACGTACTTGGCGGACATAGCTTGCGCCCTTTCGCGCTCTACAACCAGCCTGGCACGCTCCAGCCGCAGTCCACACAACTGGTCTTGAACGGCAGTGATCTCCCGCGTCAGCGAATCTACGTTGTGGTTTATTCTGAACTCCAGGAGGGCGCTTGAGGCCACAGCGAGTGCCTTCTCCTCCTCGGCCAACTGTTCCTGAATGAACTGCAGGGCTACCGTGGAAGGCTTTGCGCGCGTCTGCGCGTAGCACTCGAAGGCGTTCTCTACGTGTGCCGTAGCAATGGCCTCTACCAGCATAGGATTATCGGCAACGAACGTTATGTGCAGGAACTCTCCGTCGGCAAAGGCCGTCAAACCATCAAGGAGTTCTGCGGCGGAGATGCCCAGGTTCAAGTCGGTGATAGTTTGCCAGGCGACATAGCCGCTGCGCAAGGCCGCGTCAAACTGCACCTGAACCGCTACAATCTCTTCCGTGCTTCCCACAGGTCTGGCCTGTGCGAACAAAGAGACCTCCTGAGGCTCTGGCGCAATCACTTGCAGTTTCACGTAGGCCCGATACACAGGCTTCGCGGTCAACGAATCGAACACAATAACCGCGGTGGTCACTATGAAGATCAAGGCGATCAACCACCACCGCTTCCTGATGATCCTTAGATAGGTCAGAGTCTCAGCAGCCACTGTCTTGTTCCTCCTCTTCTCTCAGGGCAGCCTCTCTCACCTGCAGCAATCGCCGCTCCCTGAGCCGCTTTGCAATCGTAGCCGAGAGCGAGGCCACACGGCGGTCCCAAGTATGCTGAGCAGCAACACGCTGTCTGTTGGCCTGTAATGCGGGGCTGTCCTCGTTCAGAACTGCACTTATGCTCGTGATGAACTCCGTTTCAGTTGTGGCGATCCGCACCACCTCAGAGAACCTTTGTGCAGCAGGCACGTCGGTCGTCACTACTGGCTTGCCACACGCCAGGTACTCGTACAGTTTCAAAGAGTCAATGTTTCGCGTCCACTCGTTGATACGATAGGGCAATAGACACACGTCGCAAGCAGCAATGTAGCGGGGCACTTCCTCAACAGTCTTGCGCCCCAGAAAGTGAACGTGCGGCAGTGTGTGCAGCGTTTCCAGTGCGCGCTGGCCTTCCTCGTCCGCGACAGTAATCGGCCCTACTATAACCAGGGACCAGTCAGCACAGCAGCGCGCCACCTGTGCCAACAGAGCAAGATCCACCTTGTCATTAACCGCTCCGACGTAGCCTGCAATAGGTGACGGTACAGTTGCCACGTCAGCAGGGGGCGGGGCGCCACTCTCCAGAACCGCAGCGAATGCCTTGTAATCCACGGCATTGGGAATCAGGAAAATCCGCTCATTCAGCGGCCGCTTGCGTTCCAGCAAAGTTGGCGAAGTGACAAACACTAGGTCTGCCCTTTGCGCCAATTGCTGTTCCATGCGCCGCAGGATGGGACGCCAGGCATCGCTGACCCCGCTATAGCCAGTGTACTCGTCAACAATGTGATAGATCACCAGCTTCTCGTCAAAGCGGCCAATGAACACCTCCATGTCCGGCAGAAAAAGCCACAGGATTGGTTTTTGAAAACTCAGTTGTTTGAGCACGCGTCGCAAAAAGGCCATATAGATGGCCTGCGTGGCCACACGCAGCGGAAAGCGATCAGCCCTCGGTGCCCACAACGGAGGCTGGTAGACATACAGGTTCCTGTACGCCTGGCCCAAATGCGGACCCCGCATATCGGTCAGGCCAATCTGCCCGCCCCATAGGGAGCGCAGCATCGGGTGCAGATACGCCCAGGGCTCTACGTACAAAACCTTATTGGCACGCGCCAGCCTGGTCATGATGTGATGACGATTACGCCAGATGTCATCCCAGGGCCCAGGCGCAAAACACAAGATATCCTGCCCCTCGATCATTGTTGGCTACTTCTCGGCTTCCAAAACGTCTGCGTAGATAGAGGCAAACCTAGGAGCCAACGCTCGCCATTCGTGCCCCCTGGCCCAGGCCAGGGCTTTCCTTCCTGCTGCTTCCATGTCTGAAAGGCGGGCCTGCTGCAAAGCCCGCAGGAGGCCATCGCAGGCTGCCGGGTCATAGATGATGCCTCGCCCATCAGCCGCCAACTCGGGAAAGCCACCTAAAGCCGGGGCGATGATCGGCTTGCCAAAGGAAAAAGCTAGGATAGCAGCACCTGAAGTCATCACATCGCGATATGGCAGCACGCAGACGTCACAGGCGTTCATAAAGTACTGCACCTCCGGGTCCGGCACGTACTCAAACCAAGTACGTATCCTCCTTCTGTCGCGCGCGAGCTGAGCCAGGGCTTCGCCATACGCTGGGTCGTGCACGTTGCCAGCGATCACCAACCAGCAAGCGTCAGCGGCCAACTGACTGAACGCAGCAACCAAGTTCTCTACGCCTTTGTAACGCCGAATCTGTCCCAGAAAGAGGTAGATTAATGCATTGTCCGCCAACCCCAATCGTCCCCTTGCCTCCTGTTTTGTGCAATTGTTGGGATAAGCGCCAATGTAGCTGCCATGTGGCACCACATAGATCCGCTCGCGCCGTCCGTAGGTCTGGGCTACGTTCAACCTGGCTTTTTCGTCGTGCACGTGTAAAGCGTCGGCAAAGGCAAAGAGCACACGGTTGGCTATGCTATCAAGGAATGGGAAGGGCCGTTCGTGTGGGTTCAGATTATGTACGGTATAGACGATTTTGCATCCCACAGCTTTAGCCCAAACGAGTCCCGCCAGCACTGCCGCCAACAGACGAGCGCTGCGGACCAGCTTCGGCGAGGCGTACAGCAGTTCCAGCCAGTGCAGATGTAACACGTCAGCCCTCCCCTGCCACGATCGTACCATACGAGGGGAGAGCCCAGCCGCGGTCGAGCAGGAAATCCCTACCCCGCGCAAGGCCTCCTGCAACAGCCTCACATAGGGATTCATGCGCACTTTGGAGATCTGAATCACGCGGCCCACAGTTGCTCTCACGGGTCTCTACTCCGCATTGCCCATCAGCTTTTTTCCTGATTGCTCAACTTCGACCAGTAAGCCAGTGACAAACCTACGCGCATCTCCGTCAAAAACGAACACGAGCAGCGCATAGACTACGATCATCAGTACGCCGGCCATTACCAGGGAGATGAAGCCGTGCTCCCTTGATACTTGTACGTAAGACCACCTGGCCGCCACCACAGAAACCACCGAAAACACGCACGCCATCCACAGTGCCAGCACATAGTCCAAGAACCTAGCGCCAATAACTCGGTTGGTCAAGGCTGCAGAGATGACAAAGTCCACAATGGACACTGCGGCAGAGAGCACGCTCACCCCTACGATGCCATAGTACTTGGCAGCCGGATACAGCAGGATGCCCATCACCACAAGACGGGAAACCGCGATGTAGGTCAACCAGTTGGGTTTACCGCCTGCCTTGAAAACACTGCCCATATTGACCGCCACAGAACGCAACAGACCATAAACGCCCAGCACCTGCAGTGGCACTATCGAAGGTGCCCACTTCTCGCCATAGATTGTGTAGATGAAGGGTTCTGCGAAAGCAATCATGCCCACAGCCATCGGGATGGACAACAACGAAACGTAGTGCAAAGTCCTGAAAAAAGCACGACGCAGGGCCGCTATGTCATCCTGGATCTTGGAGTATGCTGGGAAAAGCACCTGGCCAATGATGCGGGATATGTGAGTGGCAGGCAGGTTTGCTGTGTTATAGGCAAAACCATAGTAGCCAAGCGGGTCAGCACCGAGCACTCGACCAATGAAAGTGCTATCCAGGTTGGTGATCCCGAAAATCAGCAAGCCGCTGCCCACGATGTGCTTCCCATAGTCGAACAGTTCTTTCGCCACTTGACGATCGAATCGCAGTCTGGGTCGCCACCAGGGTACTACAACCCAGGCCAGGACCGACGTCAGAACCGAGTCCACAACTCTGGCGATAACCAGACTCCATACGCCCAGGCCCATCAGTGCCAGTAGAACAGCTACCACGCCATAAGCCACGGTCGGCACCAAGTCTGGAAGCAGCCTTTCGCGAAAAGCAAGGTTCTTGGCTAGCAGTGATAACTGTACCTGCCCAAAAACAGAGATGAGGATGTTGACAGAAAGAACACGCATCACAGATGTCAACTCAGCCGTGCGGTAGAACGCGGCCACATATGGTGCAGCAACGAAGGATACTGAGAACAGGACGACGGCTATGAGAAGCAGCGTGACAAAGGTTGTATCTGCCGCCTTGCGAATGTCTCCTTTGCGATAGATCAGGGCTGATGAAAAGCCCATCTCCCGAAACATCTGCAGGAAATCTATGGCTATGTAGGCCATAGTTACAAGCCCAAAGTCGGCGGGGAAAAGCATCCTGGCCAGGATGTATCGTGTAAGCATCTGAAAGAAGCTTCTCACCGCAGTAGAAACGCCAACCCAAAATGTCCCGACTGTAGCCTGCTGTCTAAGCGTCATTGGGTTCGACCACTTTCCGGCACACCACGACGAAATCCCGGGCGAATAGAGAGGGCCAGCGATGTGCCAACCAGGAATACAGGCGTCGCACGCGGCGCGACCTGACCAGCGGTGGGTAGAACTCTTTGGCCCACAAGCTGGCGCTGCCATCCACTTCCAGGACTCGCAAACCCCGGTTACGGCACAGCTTCTTTGCCTCGGACACAGTGAAGAAGCGAAGGTGCAACATGTCAGTGGGCGAATTCTTCACGTACGGGAAGCGCCCTGTAACTACCCACCAACGACAGAGCCAGTGTGCCATATTGGGCAAACAGACGATGAACTTGCCCCCCGGTTTGAGCACGCGCACACATTGGTCGAAAGACCTTTCGGGAAAGAAGCGATGTTCGATCATTGAATTGGATACCACCGTGTCAAAAGAAGCATCAGCGAAGGGCAGAGGCTCCGTGTCCACGTCTACTTGTTGAGCCGTTATGCCCTTGGCCCGTGCCCGTTCGACAGCCACGACAGACAGATCCGTGCCGGTGACGTGGGCGCCGTGTTCCTGCATCATCTTCGCCAAAACGCCGGGGCCACAGTCCACTTCCAGCACGTTTTCTCCAGGCCCTACTCGTCTGGCGATCAAATCCAGACGCTCCATGTCGAACGTATCGTCCGCCTGCTGCCAGTATGCATCGTAGAACTCGACAAGATTCATTGCATTTTTACCTGCACCGCCGCCAAGTGCCAGTCACACGTGCCCTGATGCGGCCAAGCAAGCGCAATACCGCCTGCGCCTTGTCCGAATCCCCTCTGAAGACGAAACACAATGCTTTGTAGATGCGGTATTTGGCAGGATTCCTTCTCTTCATGCGTAGCTCGCTTTTCAGCTGCTGGAAATGGTCGTATCCCGTCTCCAGCTCAGCAGCGGACAACGTCGGTAGACGAAGGACGCTCTTGCGTTCATAGTAGCTGGGTAGTGACTGCCCCTCGATCAGATAACCGTTGCGCGCGGATAGGTCGTACAGTTCAGTCATCGGGTATGGATAGAAGACGGAGAATTGCAGGTCGGTGGGTTCCAACTCGCGATTAAGGGCGATAGTCTCCTCTATCATGTCCGCCGTCTCTCCAGGTATACCCAGCATGTTGCACGTGTAGATATCCAGCCCGTATCCGCGTGCCAGAGCAAACGCGTGTCGGATTTCATCATTGGACATGCGGCGCTTCAGTATTTCGGCCCGCAAGTCCTCATTACCGGACTCGATGCCAATCCGCACGCCACGACAGCCGGCATGAGCCAAAGCGGCCACTATTTGCTCATCGTTGATGCGCTCAACGCGCGTGTTGATCCAGAACGGAAAGTCGAACTCCTTCTCATAGCCCCGACTGAACTGTAAGGTCCAGTCTCGATCAAGAGTGAAAACGTCGTCCTGGAAATTCAGCGTCTTGATCACATAACGGCTAGCCAGGAATCGTATCTCCGACAGCACGTTGTCCACGCTGCGAAAGCGAACATACCTGCCCAGCCCCTTGAATTTCTCACGCAAAGCCGGATTACAGCAATAGGAACACTGGTATGGGCAGCCACGTCCAACCATCATGTCAACCCAACCATCGTTGTCAGCCAGAATCTGCTCAAAATCAAACAGCTCTCGATCCGGGAAGGGAAGTTTGTCCAGATTAGCCAGCAGCGGGCGCAGGGGATTCCTGATCGAGTGCCCCCCTCTGCGCAGCCAAAGGTTAGGGATGTCAGCAAAATCTCGCCCTTCTTGCAGAGCGTTGGCCAAATCCAGTAACGGGTACTCACCCTCACCGACGCAAACCAGGTCAAAGTCTGGATTGGCAAGCACGTCCTCCGGCACAAGTGTGGGATGGGGGCCGCCGGCTATGGTCAGCACTTCAGGCATGGATTGCTTGATCCAACGCGCGCATCTTTCGACATAGGGATGCTGATGTGTGGTCGAAGAAAAGGCTGCCAGACCTGGCGCGATGGTTGCGACCTGCTGCAGAAAATCGTCCCTCACAGGCTCATGCTGCAAGTAGATCAAGGTTGTCTCGTGACCAGCCTGTTTCAACACGCCGGAAAGATAGCCCAGGCCGTGATAGTACTTACGGGCACCATAATGCTCAACGCCACCAATATCTGAATAGACCAGACACACTCTCATAGTTTGCTTCCGTTATCGTTCATTACAGGCTCTGTGCGTTGCATGCCAACATCCTGCTACTTGATGATCAATGGCAGGTAGAGGCGATAGGAGACTGGTGTGAACGTCGCTGTCTGCGTAGGCGTGGCTGTCGCAGTTGCGGTGGCGGTGGGCGTCGGCGTCGCTGTGTTCGTTGGCGTGGCAGTCAGCGTGGCCGTCGGATCCATCCACAAAACCTCCAACAGAGGCCGCTTGCTCTTGTCGCCAGCATTAGAGGAGTCAAAGCAATAGCAGTCATTGCCGGAGCCAATCTGTGGACCTACAATTAGCACACCCTCATTAGGCACCAGTCCAGTCAGCCAGTCCTTCAGCAACGGCTTCAGATTGATTGGGTTGGGACCACCCCACACGCGCGCAGCGGCCAGGGGCGTAGGATCATAGTCACCCTCTGCCCCCGGGCTCGACCACGGGGCGTTCCAGGTCGCTTCTTCGTCAGTCCAGCTCCGCAGGAGGGTGTGCAGGCTTACGTCAAGGCCGCCTGAGTGAGTATCACAACGATACAAGGTCAGAAGCGCCTGCTTGACGACAGCATCGTGCGGTATTCCCTGGAGATCGAACTTTAGCAAGCTCCGCAACGCGCGCCCGTAGTTGATCTTTAACACTGAGGCACCCGCATAGTTCGAGACAGGGGAATACTGATAAATGTACGTATCCTGCACACCCTGGTACCCGGTCGTGGGACTCACACCTTGCTGGAAGGCGATCCTGTGCAGCTCAGGGGGCTCAAAGGGATAGATCAAGTACTGATGATGCACTCTACCCAGGTGATCCCGATCCAACGAGAGCGGCAGGCGACCATCCAGAGGCAAGACGCCTTGCCGAATCTCAAAGTCGCCTGTAGCCACGTTCTGATCCTCAATGGTGTACGTGGCATATGGATCAAAGCCCATAGTGCGCAGGTCGAAAGTCACGTCTAGCGGTAGATTCCCATTACGGAACGGGCGCTCGTCCCAAATGGTGGCCGAAATCACTTGTGTGGCCAGATCATAACTGGCCTCGACATCGCTGTAGCCATCGGCCCGATTGCCATTCCAGTCCTTCTGCAGGATGTACACCCAGTAGTAGTCCTTGCTCTCGTCGGCTCTGATTTTGATATCCGCGGGATTGTCATTGAGAGTGAAATCAGCCACAAAATCGAGGCCCTCAAACGTCGCTAACAAGTCAACATGGTCGCCATCATGCCAGAGGGCCAGCTTGTTATGGGCATCTGGATCATAGAAATCCGCCATGTAGTTGTAGAAACTCTCGGATTGAGCGAATGGCACCGAGTCATCTGCCCGGCCGTGGACGATGGCCATGGGCACGTGCTTCAGGTTCATGGCCATGTGCAGGGCAGAGCGCCTCTTCCACTCCCAGGGACAGCAGCCTGGCCCGTGAAGGCCGCATCCGATGTCGCGGATAAGAGAGTTCTCGACCCCAGGCCTCTGCTCCACCCAGGCCTTGAGATCGGTTGGGCCAGCCCAGTCTACGACGGCAGCGAACCTATGCGGGTACTTGGCGGCTACAGTGGCCGCTATGCCTCCCCCTGTCGAGAAGCCGCTCAAGTAGATGCGAGCAGGATCCACATTGAAAGCCGAATCGGCCAGCAAGTAGTCAACTGCATCAACGATGTCGTGCTGAACTGCCACCGATGCAGTACGTCCCTTCTCCTTCCCGTCTGCCCAGCGGATATCAGGCCCCAGCAGCAGCCACCCCCTGGCACTAGCTCGCTCGGCAAACCTGTGTATGGCGTCTTCCCGGCCTTCGCCGCTGCCGCCGATGGAGACCAAGAGCGGAACCGCAGTCGCCGGATCGTAGCCAGCAGGGACTTGGACACCAGCCCTTCGCTCCATCTGGTCAAAGCTGCTGATAAAGGTAACATCGCTCACTTGCGGGCCGTCAATGTCACCCTCCAGAACGATGTGGCCCCAGTAGGCGAGCCAATCGTCGGTGACGTCCGCGTCGTTAGTTATGCTGATAACGTTCCAACCGCTCGCCACGACGCTGGGATTGCTCAGGGTATAGGTCACCGGTTGCCCGCTGCTGTAACAGATGCAGGTGTGATACACATCATCCTCAACCTGCGCCACAGGCTGACCATTGAGATAGACGGTATGGTGTCTGTCCGGCTTGACACCGCACGAGCTGAGGACAAGATGAGCCACTGTGGGCGTGCCTTCCCAAATAAGCAACATCTGCGACTCCGCTGTTTTCACCGTGAGTCGGTCGGGTTTGATCTCCATGCACCCCGATAGGGTCGAAGTAAGCACTGTGTGAGTGGACAATGTCGCTCGTTGATTGGCGTGGCTTTTACTGCCTTGCTCGCCGCGATACGCCGCATTTGACATGACATCAACGTGACCCCCTGCAGACTTGGTTATAAACAGCAACAGCATAACCAGCAAGGAGAGACACAGAGTTTTCGCTGCTACGATAAATCGGTTGTTCGTTGCCAGTGTACTGTGCATTGTGCTCCGCTCCATGTGCCTACTTCAAGATCAGCGGCAGATACACGTACCACGCCCTCCGAGTCGGCGTTGCAGTGTTCGTCGGCGTGGACGTGGAAGTTGGTGTCGGACTTGGGGGCGCAGTTGGCGTTGACGTCGGCGTGGCTGTGTTCGTTGGCGTGGCAGTCTGTGTAGGCGTCGGATCCATGTACAGAATCTCCAGCAGCGGACGCTTGCTGGTGTCGCCATACTCTGCTGAAGCCAGTGGATAGTTGTCCCATGTATAGTAATAACCAAGGCCAAACAGAATCACGCCACAGTTACTGTCGGGTACTTGCAGCCAGTGCTGCACCAGAGACTTGAGGTTGAAGGTGTAGGGGCTAGCTGCCTTCATGTTTCGAACGGTATATTCAGCGGTAGCCGCACGATCTGTGCCTTCGCCGCCAGCCCCTGGTGTGGCCCAAGGTTGACCCTGACTCGCTAGACTCCAAGTCGCTTCTGCATCCTCCCAAGGTCGTAGGACTTGGTAGGCCCCGAAATCATTGCCCACACGCGGATTAGGCAGGAGATGAACAATCAACCTAGCGCTCTTGAGCACTGCACGGTCAAGGTCAGGCACAGCGCCCAAATCGAACTTTAGAAGCGCCTTATTGCGTGCGTCGTACTTGAGTAACAGCATGTCGGCGCTTCCGTAGTTGGCTTCACTCCCACCCTCTATATAGGTATCCAGAGCCTGCAGGCTAGCTTGCTTCAATTCGCCACCGTCTGCCGGACGGATGACATACTCACGTTTTACGATATTCAGCTCATTGGGTCGCACAATCAAGACCAGTTTGCCACCTACAGGTGGTACAGCTGACTGCAAGTGGAATTCCCCAGTGGCGTCGTCATATTCCTCAATGTCATAAGCAGACGTCGTGTCCAAGTCCATCTTCGTCAAATCCAGCGTCACGGTGAGGGCTCTGCCCTCCGCAAAGCCTCCGTCCCCCGCAGTTACCCAAATGGTGTTCGTGCCAGGATCGTAACTGGTATCCACCTCCACCCAGCCTCGCCAGTTCCCGTCGGAGGTATCCTTGTCCACGTGCAGCCAGTAGTAGCCCTTGCTCTCGTCGGTGATGATTCGCAGCTCACGCGGGTTCTGCGTGACCGTATATGGAGCCAGAAACTCGAGGTCGGTCTCACTCACTCCGGGCACTGGGTAGATGTGACCAACAGTACGTGTGATAAACTCCTTAAATGCGCTGTCAGGGATAGCCTCATAGAGATTCTGCCCATGCGCAAAGGGCACTTTGTTGTCATCTGTGCCATGTACGATGCGTATGGGGACATGCTGCAAGTTGCGCGCCAAAAAAAGACTGGACCGACGGTCGCAGTCAAAGCCGCCAGAACACTCGCCATCCCAATCAATGTCCAGTCGCTCGGATTTCCACTGCGCATAGTTCGTCGGACCGGCATAGTCCACTACGCCGGCAAAGACATCAGGATACTTGGCAGCCACCGTAGCCGCAATGCCTCCGCCAACCGAGAAGCCAGCGATGTAGATTCGCGACGAGTCCACATTGTAGTGGTCTTGCATGTACCCCAACAGACTCATCACATCACGCTGCACATGCAGGGAAGGGCTCTTGGCCCAGAGTTCATTAGGGGGCAGGCGGACCAGCCGCAGGTCAAGAGAAGCGAGCAACCAGCCCATGTCATTCGCCTGGATCGCGTACCTGTTCAAACCATCGACCTTGTCCTCATGACTGCCGGGCACGGAGATGAGCAAAGGCGTATCCGCGCCCGGATCGTAGCCAATGGGAACCTGCACGGCGGCGTATAGCGGGGTCCCATCATGGTCCTCGCCAATCACAAAGTTTGAGCGCGTCGTGCTTGTAATCTGACCGATCATCACTATCTGCCCCCGCTGGGCATTCCACGTGTCATAAACACTGCCGTCGTTGGTGATGGTGATGAGATTGGCGCCCCTGATGACCAGGCCAGGGTCTATCTCGTATTCGCTCGGATCCGGACGAGGGCCAAAGTTGCACTCGCAGGGCGGCGTCGAATCTGATGGGGTAGAGCCAATACACACACCATTGAGATAGATGCTGTGTCTATAGTCACTGTTACAAATGACCAGTTGCAGCTTGGCTGTATAGGGCGTCCCTTCCCAAATCATGATCATCTGCGCTGGCCCCGCGGTTTTCTCACTGACCCTATCTGCCCAGACCTTCAGTGCGCAGTTATTAGGCCTCCAATCGGTCAGCGTCGAGGTGATGACCGTCCAACCAGGCGGTGTGGGCGTCTTGGTTGGAGTTTGGGTTGGCGTTGGTGTGGACAGCGGCGGCGCTCCCTCGTACACAACCACCAGCTTGGGACGGTGGCCTTCTATTGCGTTGTCAGAACTACTAAACTTGTAGGTCACAGCAGTGCCCAGAGATCCACCCTGAAGCAACACACCATCGTTTGCCGTTGGGTTGCGAATCCACTTCTCTACCACACTCCTGGTCAGAACCAGCGTAACGTCCGCGTCCCATCTGTTCACAACGGCATCGCAGATTTTGTTCTCCTCTCGTATGCTACCCTGGCAGCCACCTCCACCATCCCACGGTTGGCCTGCCCAGGCCTCTGACCAGCTTGCCTCATCCTCAATCCATGGTTGCAGCGTCTCATAGCAAAGCAGACCCATAGAGGCATAGGGATACCGACTGCTCACATCAAGGGTCAGAGCCGCCGAACGCACCCGCGCGTCCGGCGGAATACGCTGTGACAAGTCAAACTTGATCAATGCACGCTGCCTGTCCGTGCTTCTCACCCACAAAACATCCGGCGCATGGCTGTTCCCTTTCCTGCTCGGGTTGTCAGCATCCAAGAACGTGTCCGCAGTACCATCATAGCCAGAAGGTGACACACCGGTCTGAAAAGTAACGGTGTATACTCCCTGTTGCAATTGCTCGGGCAAGGCAGCCAACACTGGCGCGCGGTCGTCAATACCCAAACACATTGCCAACCATAAGCCGATAGCCAGCACCAGTGCAACAGCAAAGAGAAGCAGAACTCGACTATTCATCAAGCATCCCTCGTCTTGCCATGACAAGGGTCGCATTGAAGTTCCCGACAACCGCATATCACGTGCTGCATTCTACCCCATGGGCAATGACTAGTCAAAAAAAGCAATGATTGACGCATAAGCGATACTTGAAGAACTCCTCTCCTTCAGATACTCACCTTAATTCATAGACGTACACGCGGTCCACAATCAACGCGCGGCCGAAATCAGGTAGCGACTCCGACAACCACCCACTGTGGTACACTGGCTCTTCATCAAACGTCGCCACCAGGCGCAGTGCATCGAACTGGCTGATGCGATGCTGTACGTCAGCCCATTGCGCGCCATAGCTCTTCGCTCCCACCAACACATATCTCACGCCCCAATCACGCAGCAGCGCGATGGCTTGCCCAGTAGGAAAGTCCCACAGCACAGGCCGTACCTGTCGATAGCAGCGCGGAAAGAACGCGCCATAGCCATACACTATTGGCCTGCCGTGCACTCCGGCGGCATACAGCCCTAGGCCGTGCTCGGCCTTCAATAGTGGAAACTGGGCGACAGCTTCTTGTCCAGCCTGTCGAGCGAGCCACCTGTCTACTGGCTGGGACCGCACTTCTGACCACCCCAGTGGATAAGGCACAGCCGCAAGCTCGAAAATTACCGCCCCTATGAGCAGCACACTCCACCGTGAGCGGTGTGCGGTGCCATCTGTACCCTCCATGATCCGCGCCAGACCAATGCTCGCCAGGATAGCCACAGCAAACGCGCTGATCAGGCCAAAACGTGTCCACACGCGCATGGCGTCGAAGAAAGGCAAATACAGATAGCAGAGCAAAGTTGGCAAGGGCACATAGATAGCCCCTGCAACTCGCAGATCGTAATACATCGGCATTGGGTGCAAGGCTAGACGTTTGGCCAGCAACCCCATGGCAGCCGTAAAGCCCCTCTCTACCCACGCTGGCACCACAACGTAGACCCGCTGGCCGCCAACGTGCAGCGTCGTCCCCAGTGCCAGGACGAGGGAAAGGCCGAACAGCAGGGCATAAGCGGAGGATACCCGCTCCCGACGTGTCCACATGGCAACCAGAGCCAGAACCATAGCGATCCAACTCAGGGCTATAGTGTGCTCTGGCACATCCTGGCGTTCAACGTAGTACGGTGCAACCAGTTTCCCCCAAAGCGGATGCATAGGATTAGGCACCAAAAAATCGCCCACGCTGGCTGAGAAGACATCTACCTCGCGCAGAGAAAAGGCCATCTCCCTCTGACCCCACTGCTGCATTGTGTGTACGACACTGGGGGCCATCAGCAGGATGGCGACGACAGCAGCCAGGGCAAACGAGTACCACAGTCGCCGGTTGAGCAGGCGTTCCCGCCACGGCCTCGCTCGCCATGATACGTAGGCTGCCGCGAAGATAGCGGCGGTGGGTGCATAGTACCAGGAAGAGAGCGCTGACAATGCGAAAAAGACACCAACCAGGATGGCTGACAGCGTCTTCTTTGTCTCCAGTACTTGCTCCAGGCACAGAAAGAGAAAAGGCAGCCATTGTGTACCTAGCAGGTTCAGATGCCCTGCGCCCAGATGCCCCATACGATAGGAACAAAAAGCATAGACCACACCCCCAAGGAGTGCAGCCAGCCGCGCGCGTGTCAAACGAAATGCCAGCAGGTAAACACCAAAGCCGGATAGCACAAACGACAGCAACACCAGCGTATTGTAACTGACAGTCTCCCCGCAGAGAATGGTGAGCGGCGTGCCGAGCGATACGTTAGCCAGGCTCATCTCGTGCAGCGCTAGGTAGTAGCCCTCCGGGTAGAAAACGTCTGCATTGAAAAAGGGAGAAATACCCAGGTCAAACAACGCGCGTTTGAACCACCACAGTTTGTAAAGGTACTCAAAATTATCTCCCGGCGGCCCCAGCACGGCATGTGCAAAGCGCGCGACCAATGGATACGTCATCACGAGAGCAAGCAGCAAATAGAAAAAAAGGACGCCGACTTGCTTTGTGCCGTCCGCGCGTCCTCGGCTTCTCGCGGCTTCCATAGGTTACAGGCCTCCACCAGTGCCGAAAGTCACCCTCGTTTCCGGGCATAGACTGTCATCTTGGTAAGGGGATTGATGTTGATGCGTATCTTATCCAGGCCCAATCTGTAGACCAGCTTGGCTGCTGCGTTCGTGATCATCCCGTCCCAGGTGTAGTACTTAAGCCGGTGCATGGCTGGACCCAGGTAAAACACCTTGTCCGCACTTTCTATCCTCAACACTTCAAAGTCTGCCCTGCGCAGCATCTCCGTCATCGTGCGCCTGGAGAAGAAATAAATATGCTCACGTACACGACGGAACTCTTCCCAACGGCTGCCCAATATGCGCGCCACCAAGCTGCCCACGTCTGGCGTAATGAGCGAAAGCAGGCCGCCATCGCGCAGAATGCGTCGGACCTCCCGGAGCTCACCCATGGGGTCAACTACGTGCTCGATGACATCCCACATAGTCACCACGTCGAACGTCTGTGGATCGAATCGCAGCTCCTTGAGGGTCCCCAGGCGCACATCCAAGCCCAATCTCTCTCGCGCGTAGTGCCCGCTGAAACTTGACACTTCACTGCCAACAACTTCCCACCCTTTGCTCCTGGCGAGATCCAGGAAGAATCCCGTTGCACAGCCAATATCGAGAAGCCTGCCTTTCCTGGCATAGCGTTCGATGGTCTTCAGGCGCTTGGCAAAAGTGATCTTGATATTCTCCTCATCCGCAAGATAGTCGTCGTAGCCAAAGAACTCCAGGCCGTTCTTGATGCCATCGTGATCAAAATACTCTTCTGTGTATATCTCCTGAAGAAGCTCCTCCCGGTAACGTGGGTTGACGTAGACCAGGCCACATTGCCGGCAGCGGACAATGTGAAAGCCATCTATCTCCGCTACTGGCGTCGTATCGTCGGCACCGCAGAGGTTGCAACGAACTCTCTCAAGCAAGCCGCCTCCTTTTTCAAGAGTCATTATAGCCATTCAAAATGAAAAGGCAATGAAAAGCCTATTAGACCGATATGACAAATCCTTCACGCCTCACCACGCATGCGAATCACGTGCGCTGGGACGCCTACAGCTATGGCATAAGCAGGGATGTCCTTAGTTACTACTGCCCCAGCACCAATCACTGCGCCTTTGCCAACGCGCACGCCTTCCAGCACGCTGACGCCCAGCCCCAGCCACACGTCGTCTTCAAGCACGATGTCACCTGCGCTGCGAATGCCCTGCGATTTGATGGCCACACCGCGGTCCTCAAAGTCATGCTCGTAGGGGCTGAAGCCACAATGCGGGGCAATCTGCACGTTGCAGCCAATGATCAGGCTCCCCAGGAACGCCTTAAGATTGCACGAGGCTTGAATATGTGTGCCGTCACCAATGATCACGCTTCCCCCAGCTCCCACTTCGATGATGGTGCCGCGGTATAGATGGACCTGATTTCCCAGTCGCACTTCCCCACCATCACGATGACCATAGATGGTGACACCGTCATCAATGAAACAGCTACGCCCCAGATGAAGCCCGGGGCACTTGATCTGTGCATAGGGCGAAATGTAGGACCTGGTAGTCACCTGTGCCAGGATGCGACGATCCTTGTAAGGCCCCACCAGGGCTCCGCCCAGCCTCACTGCTAGCCGCCCCAGACCCGGCACCCCTGACAGCCCCATCAGGACTCTCAAGACCAGTAGTCCCAGATGCCGCGCCCAGCGTCTGAGCCTTGACATTGCGCTACCCCTTCCTAAGTGCGAACATATCCATTGTCCCTGAACCAGGCAATAGCTTCCCCGAAAGCTGCTTTCAACGGCGTCTGTGGCAAACCAAGCTCACGAATGGCTTTGGAAGGGTCACAGGTCAGCGCCTTTGGCCTGAGGTCCCTCACGTCTCTCCGCATTTCTCTCAACCCCACGCGCAAAGCGCGTAGCCGACGCCTGGCGGTGCGCGGTCGCTTCACACCCGACACACGCTCCATCAGAGCTAAGAAATCCGACAGTGACAGGTTGCCATCCTTGTGACCGAGGATGTACTTCTCACCGACACGCCCTCTCTCAGCGGCCAGTACTTCGCCCTCTGCAACGTCTTGGACGGAAATGAAGTTGATCCCACCCTGCACGAACGAGGGTTGCGTACCATGCAGGTAGTCCAGGACGCGTTGTCCAGTGCTGCTCGGCTTGGTGTCCCGTGGTCCCACTGGTGCGCACGGGTTAACCACAACCACCGACAAGCCATGCTCGCACATACTCAGCGCCACCAGCTCAGCAAGGTACTTTGACTTCACATAGTGGCTGCACCTATTCCACAGGTTGAACTGCGTTTCCTCTGTGGCCAGACTGCCATCCAAAGGCTGTCCAATAGTCCCAATGGTACTTGTGTGCACCACGCGCTGCAAGCCTGCCTTCAGCGCAGCGCGCATCACGGCCTTTGTGCCACGAACGTTGACCTCGTACATGGTCTGGCTATCGGCCTCATCCGTGCTGTAATAGGCGGCGACGTGGTACAAAGTGTCGCAGCCACGCAGAGCATCCGTGAGCCCATCCTCCTCAAGCAAATCACCACAGAACACTTCCAGATCGAGCCCGACGATGTTGCGGAGATCGCTAGTTCGGCGAGCCAGGACCCTGACAGTAACGTTCCGGCGCAACAGACTACGCACCACTGCTGAGCCCACAAACCCAGTTGCACCAGTAACAAACGCCTTCACCATCGGTCCCCTTCAGCCTGACTCATGATAACCATTATACGCAGTTGCCCCTACTTCATTTGGTGTACTCCCCAGTTTGCACAACACCTTTTGGAAGCTGAGATGAGAAGGTTCTAAGGTTCTCAATCAAACCATCCACCTCTGAGGGGTCAACTGCATAGAATACAACAGCATTCTGACCACACACCACGTTGTTTAGAATCTTCCACTGCCCGACCTTAGTCCACTGTGACTGCGTTTCCTTTGTTTCATCTCTTTTGAACAAATAGTCATACCCAACAGCAATTCCAACATGCTCAGATTCTGCTAACTCGGAAATGTGCTGGCCATCGTAGTATCCTCCCCTTTTTGCTCTTGCGACCGCCACATTCCCTAATCCCACCAGATCCAAGCATTTAATGTCCGCAAGGTAGTTAATGGCACCAATATCAGTTGCAGCAACTGCCTGCCCTTGATAGAACTCTCTGACGAATAGGCCTATTTGGTATTGTTGTTCATATGTGTTTGTAGTGGCTTGCGGTATCTCTGATACGGAAATAGTCCCTCTTACGACAAAAGGTGAGACGATAAGAAAAATGAGAAATGCCAATCCGGCATACCGGAGCAGCGATTTGCTATCTATCTCGATCTGGAGTTCTTGCGGCAGGTACTCACGTAATGATGTGCCCACAACAAATATGCCAAGACCCACAAGATATGCTTCATATCTGTAGAACCAACCAGTCCTTGCGAATTGCAAATGTAGGAGTGTAGTCGCTATGAACACAACAACCATGATTTGACCATGCTCCCAGATTCCCTTTTCTTTCTTGAACCGAAAGACGTATAAGATTAGAGCTGCAATAACGATAAAAAGAATATGAGGAGTTGCAAGGAGTTGTAGATACCTTGAATATACGAGGGTGATAATAGCCTTTGCGGAAGTCAGGTCAGGCAAAGTGCCTTTCAAAAGGACCGAATTGGGCAGCCAAAACCAGCCATGTGCAACCGATATGATTCCATAGACGCCAATCGGAACGATTGCGAGTGCTCCCAATGATAACGAATATGCCCATCGTTTACGCAGGATGAATAGCGTGCAGACAACAAGAACCAGGAACAGACCTTCATAGCGAATGAGGGTTAAGACCGGGGCCACTACCAACAACAGCACGGAATCGAACGCCAAGGAACGGAAAGCTTCCTCAGAAAGTGCTTTTGCAGAGAGATAAACAAAAAAGATCGTGATGAGAGCATGCAGAGTGTGCTCCTGTCCAGTGAATATGAGAGCAGGCAAAGGGGTTGCGAATATCATCCCCAATAAGATGAGAAATATGTAAAGCAGACCAAAGGGCGAGCTGTGCTTGCTTAGGATCCAATACACTAAGAGAACTATTAATGTGGCAGATGTGATGTTCAGTATCAGTGGACTCGCTTCGTGGACCCCAAATACCAAGTAGACAACAGACAGCAGCAGTGTCCAAAACAATGAAGATGATGAGGAAGTAAACTCGTATCTAGTTACCCCCCAGACCCCATGCTGGGAAAAGTTCTTTGCTATGGCCATATGGATGTAGCTATCATCGAGAGCATAAGCGAGATGTCCATCATTCTGCTTGGTAGATAGGATAAAGAGCACTCCTACTGTTAGCCAGAGAACAGCTATTCCCATGATCAGAGGCCAGTGTTTGCTAATGGTTCTCTTCATCGCTTCCTTACCTCAAAGGGCAATTGCGTACTACCACCGGTATAGGAATATCGAGTAGCCTATCTTCGCAAAGGGCTCACACTGTCGCAACCAACTGAACGCATCAGTATCATCAAGATAGCCGCTCTGCAAATAGGTGGCACTGATGGCGTAGACCTCAGAAGGCTCCGTGTCCAGGCTGTCCGGCTTCTCTGCAGGCAACGGCAGAGCTTGAATGTCATAGTACTCTGCATGCCCGCTGCCAAAGTAGGCCAGGTGAATCTTCTCCAAACCGTTCTGATCCATGTACGCCTTGAGGTTCTTCAGATCCTGTCCCCAGTCCAGATTGGAATCCACTAGGTATTTGTAGCCGTTGTCTGGGCCGCCAACGATCTCATTGAAGTAGGCCAGATAGTGCGGATAAATGCACGCGCTGCCTATGGTATACCACAGGCAAAGCGCGGCCAGAGTCACTCGAACCCAGCGCCCCTTGCTCCATACAACCACCTTGCTGGCAATGACAAAGACAAAAGGCAGAACCGGCAAAATGTGCCGGTAGCCGATGTTCAAGAAACTAAAAAAGGTAGCCACGAAGAAAGCGCCGACAGGTATGTAGAGAACGTACTCTCTCCTCACTGCATCGCTGCTATTGCGCACAGTCAAGTAGGTCGCTGTGGCCAGAAGTATCAAGGTAGGGATGGGCGTCTTGATAGCAAAGGCAACCAGAAAGTAATACCACCACCCGCTGCGTGAGTAATTGCCCATCAAAAAAGCGGATGCGCCCCTCTGCGAATAGCTTTGCAGCCAGCGCAGACCGCGGAAGTACGAGGGAAATGGCATTGGTATGCTTTCGACAACACGATAGGCGACTCTGCGTAGCATAGGGTTGCTGACAAACTTGTCTATGGTCGCGTGCACAGGCTTAGGAGACGTGAGCGGTGCAGTCTCGAAGCAATAGCTGGCCCACAATGAGAGGAATGCCAAGCAGGTCAGGACAAATAATACCGCGCAACAAAGGTAAGCAGCCTGCATCCACTGCCTGCGAGAAAAGCGCGCTCGCCAGGTCCAACGCCCGCGCAAAGTAAAGTCGCGGATGAACAATGCTTCGATGAGCACGATGACGACGAAAAGCGGCAGAATCAGGAGCGCCGAAAGCTTGGTCGCTTGTGCCAATCCCAGCAGCACGCCCGCCAACGCCAGATCAGTATTCCGCCGCCAACGAAGAAAGCGCCACAGGTAGTAGGTAGCAACAAAGATGAGACACGCTACCCCCAGGTCAGTAGTAACCAGTTGCGAGTGCGCCAGGATATTTGGATCCAGAACGTAGAGGAATAACGCCAGCAGGCCTGCCCGCACACCCCACAGGTCCCTGGCCCAGCGAAAAACGAAGTAGCCGAGCAGTACGGACAAGAAGATGATCGCCAGACGCCCCCCGTTGATCATTGTTTCGGCATCGTTGTACGTCCAGACGAATTCATCGGCGAACTTGGTGATATAGGTCTTGTGATGTGTAGGGTCATAGGTGGGTAGCGTAATACTCTTTTGCAAGAGCAATGGCACACCGCTCAGTGCATTGACAAACGGCGGGGCGACGTTGAGATCCAGGTTGCCAGTCACAAGATAATGGTATCCGCGAGCGATATGATTCTGCTCATCCGAGGTCGGTGAGTTGAATTGCATGCTCGCCAGGCACAGTACTACCAGCAGCCCCAACAATGCTACGACTATCCAGTTGCTGACCCCGTTCAGATTACGCTGTCTCATCACGGCAACCTATAGATAAAGATAGAGTAGCCTGCCTTGTCCACGGGCTGAT
>CAYZGO010000006.1:0-135943 GCA_964478075.1 uncultured Anaerolineales bacterium
TAACCGCTGAAACCGGGGGCACTATCCTGGTAGACCCCGTTTTTCAACACCCTCCTTTGTTTTGCGCCAGCAGATTCTTGAGAAGGCCGATGCTCCTCTGGTAGAATTGCTATAGCAAGAACTCAAGCCAGAGGCGCACCCGCCAGAGGAACACGCTACGAATCGAGTAGAGGCAAAGAGCAAATAGGGCAGATCTATCGGGAGACAGGTAGCATTGGCGACACAGCCCGCCAGTGCTACACCCCACACTATTGCAGACTGCACCGCAACCAGTCAGCCAGGCGCTATGTCTCGCGGACGTCTAGCAATTCGATCCCCAGCTCCTGCCACTTACTCCACAACTCGTCCTTGTCTACGTCCTGCACTTTCATAGTGAGAAGCCGGTTGGTGGGATCCTCACCCAGAAAAGTGCCCAAGGCGACGATGTTGCCATTCAACTCAGTCACACTCTGAGCGATCGCTGCGAGCATGCCCTTCTTCTCTGGCACTAACAGGGCGAAGCGGGTGCCTTGCTCACGCGCCCCTAGCAACTCCAGGAACACCTTGAACAAATCGGTCTCAGTGATGATACCGACCAGCGCATCCCCGCGCATGACTGGGAGGCCAGCGATTTTGCTGTCCGCCATGATGCGCGCTGCCTCCTCCATTGGGCAGTCCTCCGACACCGTGATGACCTCTTTGGTCATCAACTCGCTCACCGGTACCTTGGAGACGAGGTAGTTGATCTCCCAGACACTCAGCGAGGTGGCAGGCGAAGGCGACGCGTACAACAGGTCTTTCTCCGACACAATGCCCACCAGTTTGCCACTCTTGTCCAGTACCGGCAGACGCCGGATTTTGCTATCACGCATAATCTTCAGTGCATCGGGCAGCGGGGTGTCGTCTCTGATAGTGATCGGATTGTGAGTCATTCTGTCCTTGACTAACATTTGTTTGCCTCCTTCCAATTTGAATGATTGACTATCCCTCTCGCGCCATTACCTCACTGGCTGAATCAATTCCACACACATGATCTGGGCGTCGCCCTCCACAGTCTTGCTGAGCACGCCAATTACCATCACCTTGCTCATCATGTGCTTGTCCAAGTGCGGCCCACCCTCCACAGTGCCCAGCAAGCAGATGCGCTTGCCTTCATGGTCAACCAGGATGTGCGTGCCCTGCATGTAGATCGAAGGTCCCAGTTCCTCAATATATCCGATGCGCATTGATAGAGAGTCTGGCGCACTGGAGGCTTCTGCAGCACGCACAACGATCTCCTTCAGCCACGGACTATGGTCCACAATCTCCCCAGTAACCCTCGCTGTCTCACCAAGGAGCTTCTTCACACCCTCCGCGTTTCCCCCCTTGACCACATACGTGGCGCGGGATTTGGAGAGCCAATTCACGCCAACAATGAGTCGCCCTTCGTCAATCATGACTAGGCCCTCCACTTCACCTGAGTACGGCCCCGGTCGAGTCATGGTAGGCACTGGTGTGGGAGTCAGCCTAGGCACCAGTATGGAAGTCTGTGTCGACGCAAGGGTAGGTGTGGGAGTCAGTGCGGGTGCAAGCATGGGCGTGGGCTCGCGAGACAGCCCACAAGCAGCAGCGGTAAGCAATAGCACACAACAGACAAATGCCCTCCTAGTCATACCCCGACACCGACCTCCCGAGTGGAAGTAAGATGATTATACGTCCTCACTTGGCTTTTGTCCAGCCAGGGATCGCAGAAACTCCCGGTCCTCAGCACTCAGGTCGGCCTTGGCGAGCAAGTCTGGCCGACGCTCATAGGTGCGAAGCAAAGACTGCTGTCTCCGCCAGCGAGCGATCTCCGCGTGATTGCCCGATAGCAGCATTTCAGGCACTGCCCAGCCACGGAAGACGGCTGACCGCGTATAGTGTGGATGCTCAAGCAGGCCACTGGCGTGCGAATCACGCACCGTCGCCAATGGGTCGCCCAGAGCGCCGGGCAGCAGACGCGTGACCGCTTCAACGATGACCATGGCTGGGATTTCACCACCGCTGAGCACATAGTCGCCAATGGAAATCTCGTCCGTCACCAGATGCTCCCGCACCCGCTCATCCACACCTTCGTAGCGCCCGCAAATGAGCACTAAACGCTGGCATGTGGCTAGTTCGCGCGCCGCGGCCTCGCTAAACAAGCGCCCCACAGGGCTCAAGAGGATGATCTGCGTATGCTCGTGGTTCCCAGCAGGCAGCGCCTCGCCCCCCAGAACAGCTTCAACCGCGCGGAAGATGGGCTCCGCCTTCATCACCATGCCACCGCCGCCACCGTAAGGCTCATCGTCAGTGACGTGATGCTTACCCGTGGCATAGTCGCGGATGTTATGGATGGCAATTGTAATCAGGCCAGACTCTATGGCCCTCTTGACGATGCTCTCCTCAAACACGCCTGAAAAGAGCGTCGGAAACAGAGTCAAGATATCGAAGTGCATGCTCACCTTCTCTACTTGGAACGCACGGCAAAAACAGGGCACAGGGAACCCCTCGTGCTATCTTACCACAAAGACACAAAGACACCAAGGGCATAGAACTGCCGCCGTGACGCGACACCTCCATTCCCTTTGCCTTCGTGTCTTGGCGGTCAGTTCGCGCTGCCCATTGGCGCAAGAAGCGAAAAGCTGGTTGTCCACTGTGTGCGGATATGCTATAATCTGGCTAACCCTGAAACACTGAGCAGAACCCGGAGGAGACTATGGAAATCAAAATGATCAAGATCGAAAAGCCAGATGACGTTAATCTGATCCTCGGGCAGTCGCACTTTATCAAGACGGTCGAGGATCTGCACGAGACGCTTGTGTGTGCCATGCCTGGCATCAAGTTTGGGCTCGCTTTCTGCGAGTCGTCAGGGGCCTGCCTGGTGCGCTGGATCGGCACTGACGATGAAATGACCGAACTGGCGAAGAAGAACGCGTATGCGCTCTCGGCAGGGCACGCGTTCATCATATTCCTCAAGAACGCCTATCCCATCAATGTGCTCAATGCGGTCAAGATGGTGCCCGAGGTATGTCGCATCTTCTGTGCCACGGCCAACCCTGTAGAGGTAATCATCGCCGAGACTGACACTGGACGCGGCATCCTGGGCGTTATTGATGGCCTGAAGTCAAAAGGAATCGAGGACGAAGAAGGAATCGCCTGGCGCACGGGATTCTTGCGCAAGATCGGCTACAAGCTAGGGAGTTAAACCGCAGAGTCCGCTGAGAGGCTGGGCTGTGCAGCGAGTCAAAAGAACCATGGAGACATAGAGAGAGCAAAGAACATCTCTGCGTGCTCTGCGGTGAATCCTCCTAGAACCACCGCTGCTGCAGCGACTCGAGAAAGTCCTCCTTGTGCATCCGTGCCAACTCGTCCGCGATCCTTTTCCACAGGTAACCACTGTCTGGACGCACGGCAATGACGTACTGCTCGTCAGTGAGGAACTTTTCGAAGCAACGCACGCCACCAGGGTCGCGGGCAAAACTATATGCAGAGATGCTGTCCACAATCGTCGCATCTACTTCCCCAGCGCGCAACGCTTCCAGTGCCTCCCGTGGCGCCGGAAAGGGCATAATCTGCAAAGGAATGCGGCCCTGTTCGCGCAAGCGACGCGCTTCGAGGTGCCCCGCAGCCGCCAGTTCCACGCCCACTTTCTTGTCCCCCAACCCACTGGTGCCTCTTATGGCACGCTCGTCCTCTCGCACCACAAGCAATAGCCCAGCATTGAAGTAGGACGGCGAGTAGAGCACGTCCTCAGTCAGCGTCGCATCGTAGGGCAGTGCCGAGATGAGCAGATCGCACTTGCCGGCCAGCAGCCCATCGTAGAGGCCGTCAAAGTGAACATTGACAAACTCGGCGCGGATGCCCCAACGCCGTGCCAATTCGTGCGCCAGGTCAACATCGTAGCCTGAGAAGAGGCCCATTTCGTCTTGCATTTCAAAGGGCGGATACGCAGCATCCATGCCCACGCACATCACTCCACTGCGTTGAATCCGCTCCCAGGTCGGATCTGTGTGCCCGTGAAGCCAGGTGGTGATGATCAGATACAGGGCAAGCGTCCAACAGCACACGGCCAGGAACAGCCAAACCCAACGCCCTTTGCCTTGGTTACCAGCCCAAACCGCAGAGCGCGCCGAGCACGCGGAGGAATCGCAAGAATCTCCGCGGTTTCTGGGGTCAATTCCGTTAGGTGCTCCTAGATGAAGGCGCTTCGGTTCTGTTGACATCGCTTCCGTTTGTGGTGTCTTGCTTACGACGCACCTCGGGCATGGTGCTGGATCTCCACATAGATTGGCTTAGGGATGAACTCTGCAGTCACGAAAGTAAAACTGTCCTGATAAGTGCGCGCTGGCCGGGGATAGCGAAAGGCCCACATGGCTACCACTGGGCACCAGGGCCACTCCTGCAACGCCTTCTCGTAGGCGCGCAACGTGTACTCGATGCGCAGGCCCGGTGGCACGGCCTTGGCCCAGCGGCGATGATCGTTCCAGCCCGCCTCAGTGATGAAGCAGGGCACATCACCATCTCCATTGCGTGCCATGACCTCGTGAACTAACTCGGCGCGCGCGAAATTGATCATATCCGCAGAGGGCGGATCATCAGGGGGAAAGACCCAGCCGTAAGCGTGAACCGCCACGCCATCGAAGTAGCCCCGTGCGCCAGCGTCGTACATGCGCTGCAAGAACTGCAGGTCGTTCATGCCCCATTCGCTGTCCGGGGGGGCCAACGTAGGTGCCAAACCCGCAGCCAGCACCATCACATCCGGGTTAGCCTCTTTGGCCCGCACGTAAGCGCCTTTCAGCAGGCGGGTGTATGCCTCGGGGTCCGGCAGGCGATAGCCCCACTCGAAACTGAGATTAGGCTCGTTCCAGATGATGACGTGGCACACACGGCCCGAGAAATGCTGCACGAAAGCGTAGACAAAATCGGCGTAATCGTCGAAATGCTCCTCCGGCAGGTAGCGAGAAGTGCTTTTCTCCGGCCGCGCCCATTTGGGCACGAAATCAATGCGCGCCAGCACAGTAAGCCCCTGAGCCAGAGCATGATCCACCACCAGGTCGGGATGCGTCCAGTCGTAGCGGCCCTTCTCGGGCTCGTAGTAACCCCAGGGGAAATACTCCACAATCCACGGGGCGCCCATCTCGCGCACCATCTCCAGCGTGCGCTTGATCTTCCACTCCTCGACTTCGTCAGTCAGGCGCGTGTGCATGCCCATCTTGGGGTTGATGGTCTGCACCGTCTGCGGTAGACCGATGCGCACAATGGGCTGCGGCACGCGGCTGAGCAGCAGGAGCAGCGGCACTGTCAAGAGCGCACGCACTGCAAGGGGATGCTTGCACAGGCACAGTACATTCTGCCAGGCATGACGAAGAGAAGCGAGTCGACTCATGCGGCTATTGTAAGGGTACTGCGCACCGATGCAAAAAACGAACAAACGGATGCACATCACGCATGGTTCGACCGTCCGCTGATAGAAGAGGTCTGCCGAAGCTTGACAAACTTCGGAAGTCTAGTCGCACAACAAGTCACTCAAGAAGCAAGCTGCAAATGCGGTCCCGGTCCTCACTTGCATACGACTCAACGAATTCGCGGTACGCATTCGGGGAAGGGAACTGCGATAGCACAATACTAAGTGAAGGCAGGGTGCCCAGACGAAGGCCCAGGTACTCCCGATAGCTCGAGAACTCCCACTCTTGCGCTTGCCTCACCAGATCAGCCAGTACAGGGTTGAGGTGGATATGGCGCGAAAGATGCACAAGATACTCATTCTTGCCCACATGCTTCACCTGAAACGCCCCCTGAAACAGGGCACCGACCCGGTCGTACCGTTTGTTGACTGCTTTGGTGTATGAAATGGAGAATAGCTGCATGCGATGCGACAAATCTGCCTCCTTCAGCAGCAGCATATGATAATGCGTAGGCATCAGGCAATATGCCACCACGTCCAGTATAGGGACAAGGTATTTGCGCCACTGCCGCAAGAAGAACAAGTAGTTCTCACGCGTGTAGAAGATGCGCTCGCGGTTGTTGCCGCGATTGTACAGATGGTAGTATTCACCTTCGCATAACTCAATTCCACGTTGTGGCATCACCCCACACATCCGACAGACTTCCGAAGTTTCCGAAACTTCGGAAGTCTAGTCCCCCTTTTCCTCCTCCGCTTCGACCCACCATGGCTGCTCGGGATTCTTGAGATAGGCGTCAATGTCCGCTGCGGCGCGCTTACCCGCGCCCATGGCGCTGATCACAGTCGCTGCGCCGGTGACAATGTCACCACCAGCCCAAACGTAGAGCCTCTTGGTGCGGCCTGTCTCTTCGTTGGCCACCACTGTGCCCCGTCTAGTGCGCTCCAGCCCAGATGTGTCAGTGAAGATCATCGGATTGGGGCGCGTACCTATGGCCATGACCACCATATCCACACCCACCTCGTACTCAGCCCCAGGAATAGGCATAGGTCGCGGTCTGCCGCTCGCGTCAGGCTCCCCCAACTGTTGCTTCTGCAGGCGGATACCTCGCACCCAGCCCTTCTCGGTGCCTAGTATCTCCACCGGGTTGGTCAGGAAATTGAAGATGATGCCCTCCTCCATGGCGTTCTCCAACTCCTCTGCCCGGGCTGGGGCCTCAGCCCGCGAACGGCGGTAGAAGATATGCACCTCTTCAGCGCCCAAGCGCAGCGCGCAACGTGCGGAGTCCATAGCCACATTGCCCGCACCTATCACTGCCACGTGGCGTCCGATCATGATTGGGGTATCGTACTCGGGAAAGAGATATGCCTTCATCAGATTAGTGCGTGTCAGGAATTCGTTGGCACTGTACACCCCGTTGCAGTTTTCACCAGGGATACTCATAAACCTGGGCAATCCTGCTCCCGTACCCAGGAAGACAGCATCGTAGCCGTCGGCCAGGAGTTCATCTACGGTGTACAACTTGCCAATCACAGAGTTGAGCCTCATCTCCACGCCCAGGCTGCACACGTAGTTGACCTCAGCATGCACGATAGACTTTGGCATACGGAACTCTGGGATGCCATACATGAGCACGCCCCCTGGCGCGTGTAAGGATTCGAAGATGGTTACCTGATGCCCCATCTTTGCCAGGTCGCCTGCGCAGGTGAGGCCCGCTGGGCCGGCCCCAACGACCGCTACCCGCATGCCTGTGCTGGGAGGCAGCGGAGGCACACGCACACCTTGCTCGATCTCCCAGTCAGCTACGAACCTCTCCAGGCGGCCAATGGCGATGGGCTCGTACTTCTTGCCCATTACACACTTGATCTCGCACTGCGTTTCTTGCGGACAGACGCGCCCACAGATGGCGGGCAGGTTGTTCTTGTCCTTGAGCGCAGCCACAGCTTCCCACATGTCACCTTCTCGCAGAGCCAAGATGAACTCTGGAATGCGCACCTGGACTGGGCAACCATCAATACAGACGGGCTTTTTGCATTGTAGGCAGCGTTCCGCCTCGGCCACAGCCTGCTCCATGGTGTAGCCCAGCGCTACTTCGTTGAAATTGCGGCGACGCACCTCTGGTTTTTGCCGAGGCATTGATTGACGTTTGGGTTGAACCTTGGCCATGCCTACCTGCCCTCCTTGCTCTCAGCACGCGCAGCCTCAAACAGCTCCAAGGCGCGCTTCTCCTGCTCAAGATAGATGCGCTGGCGCTCAAGCAGCAAGTCCCAGTTCACCTGGTGCCCATCGAATTCCGGGCCGTCCACACAAGCGAAGCGAGTCTCCCCGCCCACTTCGACCCGGCAGCAGCCGCACATGCCTGTGCCATCAACCATAATCGAGTCCAAGCTCACAATGGTCTTGACGCCAAAGGGCTGTGTGGTCAAGGCACAGAACTTCATCATAATCGCCGGGCCTATGGCCCATATTACATCCACTTTGCGCCCTGTAGAGAGGAGTTCTTTCAGCGGTTCGGTCACCAGTCCTTTGCGTGCATAGCTGCCATCGTCCGTGCAAACGATCAATTCATCGCTCACCGCACGCATTTTGTCTTCCCAGAACAAAAGGCTCTTGTTACGCGCACCGATGATGGAGATGACGATATTCCCCGCCCCACGCAGGTCACGGGCGATGGGATAGATAGCAGCAATACCCACCCCACCCCCGACACAGATAACGGTACCGTACTTGTCTATCTCAGTCGGCCGTCCCAGTGGCCCGGTAAAGCTCACCAACTCATCGCCGACCCCGAGGGTGCCCAACAGTTTGGTCGTCTTGCCCACCTCTTGGAAGACAATCGTGATCTCACCAGAGTCCCGATCATAGTCAGCAGTCGTCAGCGGGATGCGCTCGCCACGCTCGTTGACGCGCACAATGACGAACTGGCCGGCTTTGGCCTTACGCGCTACTGCTGGAGCTTCGATCCTCAGCAATTTGGTTACGGGCGTCAGGTCTTCCTTGGCTGTAATGCGGTACACGTCCAAGCCTCCTTCTCTCGTGGTATCAGTGACAGCGTCAAACAGATCGAACCCACGCAAGACGAACGGCTCCCACATCAGGCAGCCGCCACGTCATCTTTGTGAATTCCTGCACTATTATAGCCCAAAGCTTTGCCACGTCAACAATTGGCTGGCCGTGTCAAACCCGGCCAGCCGTCGTAGAGACGTAGCATGCTACGTCTCTACGTCTCTGCAACTGCCGTAGGAACACCCGGCCGGAGCCAGGCTGGTCACGAGATTAACTCCACGAACCGACGCAATACAGTGGCAATAGCCGTACCCAGGCGAACTACCTGCTTTGCGTTGATGGGCGTTGCCCCCCTCATCCGCTGCCCTCGCCTCCAGCGTTGGTAGAGCACGCCCATCGCCGCACCGGAAACTGCCCCCACAATTGCCCCCACTAAAGCGGCACGCCTTTCCGCCTCATCCCACATACTCATCTACCTCCAGCATAGGAAGTCTAAGCCTCGACGCAAGCCCTTTACGCCACTCTGCAGCCAGACAAATGCAACGGCCACGGCTCCCATGACGCGCACTGTCGCCTCTCGTGTTTTCCACGCATACGTGCGCGCTTCAGACAACACAGGCCGCATCCGCTCTAGCAGCCACCGCAGACCCAGCAGGCTCCGATACAGCGCGACGGCCAGTAGCGAGCCGACCAACAATGCTTCCAACGCCAGCAGGATCAGCGCCGCGTCACGCCATGTTGTCAACCTTGTTGCATCCATCTGCACCTGCTTAACATGCACTCAGAGGAATCCATGATTCCCCTACCCCTTCTCCTGCGCCTTCTGAATTTTGGCCCAAGTATCACGCAACGATGCCGTCCGATTGAAGACGAGTGCTCCATCGCAAGAATCGGGGTCAACGCAGAAATAGCCCTTTCGCAAGAACTGGTAGCGGCTTCCTGGCGCTGCACCTGCTAGACTTGGTTCAACGCGGCACGAGGTCAATGTCTCCAACGAGTTCGGATTCACATAGTTCTTGAAATCATCTTCTTGAGCAAGAGGGTTTGGTACCACGAAGAGCCAATTGTACACGCGGACTTTAGCTTCAAGCGAGTGGGCAGCCGATACCCAGTGCAACGTTCCCCTGACCTTGCGGCCGTCTTCAGACCAACCACCTCGTGTCGCAGGATCATAGGTACAGCGCAGCTCGACCACCTCTCCGGTCTGTTCATCTTTGACCACGCGTTCACAGGTCACGTAGTAGGCGTGTTTGAGCCGTACCTCGCGACCCGGAGCCAAGCGCAACCACTTCTTCGGAGGATCCTCAAGATAGTCGTCTCGTTCAACGTACAGCACCCGTGAGAACGGAATCTTGCGCGTCCCCATACTTGGATCCTCGGGGTTATTCACGGCATCTAGCTCCTCCACCTGCCCTTCCGGGTAGTTATCAATGACCACCCGAAGAGGACGCAGCACAGCCATGACGCGGGGAGCGCGTTTGTTCAGATCTTGGCGGAGGCAGTGCTCGAGCAGGGCAATGTCAACCAAGCTGTCCTTCTTCGCCGCTCCGATGCGCCCACATAAGCTTCGGATCGCCTCTGGCGTGTAGCCACGTCTCCGCAAACCTGCAATGGTCGGCATCCGTGGATCGTCCCAACCGCTGACCTGCCCTCCCTCTACTAGCTGCAGGAGGTATCGCTTGTGCAGAATGGTATAGCTGAGATTGAGGCGAGCGAACTCGATTTGCCGCGGATGATAGATCTCCAGTTGCTCAAGAAACCAGTTGTACAGGGGGCGATGGTCTTCGTATTCGAGTGAGCACATCGAGTGCGTGATCCCTTCGATGGAATCCGATTGGCCATGAGCAAAGTCATACATTGGATAGATGCACCACTTGTCCCCCGTGCGGTGATGTGTCGCGTGTTGGATGCGGTACATGACCGGATCCCGCATGTTCATGTTTCCGGAGGCCATATCGATCTTGGCCCGAAGCACGCACGCGCCGTCCTCGAATTCGCCGGCCCGCATGCGCTCGAACAGGTCGAGGTTCTCCTCGACGGAACGGATGCGATATGGACTATCTCTGCCCGGCTTGGCAAAAGCGCCTCGATATTCCTTGATCTCCTCTATGCTCAAGTCGCAGACGTACGCCTTGCCCTTCTTGATCAACTGCACAGCGTACTCGTACAGCTGCTCAAAGTAGTCGGATGCGTAGAACTCCCGATCGTCCCAATCGAATCCAAGCCACCGAATATCCCGCTTGATCGCTGCCACATACTCGGCCTCCTCTTTCAACGGATTGGTATCATCGAAGCGCAGATTGCAGAGGCCCCCAAACTCCTCGGCGACGCCAAAGTCCAGGCAAATGGCTTTAGCGTGGCCGATGTGGAGGTAGCCATTCGGCTCGGGTGGAAACCGGGTGTGAACTCGCCCGCCGTACTTGTTTGTTCTCAAGTCTTGCGCAATGATGTCTCGGATAAAGTCGGAGGGGATAGTGGAGTCGGTCGTGGTCATATCTAGAGTTCCCTTCTCGCCCTTGTTTGTTCTATTGTTGTGCTCTTCATGACAAATCTCCCCAATTCTTGGGTATAATGGTAACAAGCCCATCCACACTACCAGTCACACATTATGACACATTGCATCGCCTTCCACGGTGTTTATGCACTGCTCAAACAAAGGCAGGACAATAACAAAGCTTCCAACGTAAGGTGGATCACTGGGGGACTAGAATTATGGCGCGTCCCGGCATCAGTCATCCCAGCGGTAGAACCAGTAGGCCAGCGCCCGCCAGCGCCCAAAAGAGTCGAACGCAGACTGAACCTGCTTGTCACTCACCGGCTCACCATCATAGAATTGCTTCGAGACCAGCTTTCGTGCCCAGGTGTCTACGCCGATGTAGTCATAGCGCCCCAGCAACCCCAACAGGCTAGCTGCCGCGTATGGCCCAATGCCCTTGATGCGCAGCAATTGTGCGTAGTGTTCGGAGGTGGGCTGGGACGAGCGTTGCATAGCTTCCAGATCCACTTCGCCAGCAGTAATACGCCTGGCCAACTCATGCACGTACGATGTACGGTAGCCCAGGCGCACCTGACGCTGCAGCATGTCATCGTCCACTGTCGCGACAGCCTGCGGTGTGGGAAAAGCGCGCTGCGCGGAAATCGGGCCTGGCTTGCCCAGGACCTCTACCAGACGACGAACCATGCCCATCGTCTGCGACCACGTGGTGTTGGTCGTGCAGATGCACTTGACCGCATCCTCAAAGACAGTGGGTGAGCGGAGTATGCGACCACTTTGCTCTGCTGGTACGTGCGCCAGGTGCGGGTCACTCCGACAGAGCTCATAGAACTCGTCGAGGTCAGCATCAAGGCACAGCATCCAGCGGGCGCGAGCCTGCACTTCGTCTCCGTCAGGATCAGACAGAGCTGTCTCAGAAGTTATGTGCACCTCGATAGCGTCCTTGTCCGCCTGTTTGAAGCAGAGCTCTATCACCGAATCAGATCGTAGGTGCTCAGTTCGATGTAAAAGGCCGGCATCTCCGTTCCAGTCAAACGGCGCTAAGCGCGACCACCCATGAGAATGAGCCAGCGCATGCAAGCTCACACTACTGCGAGTTCGCAACAGGATGCGAATTGTTTCGGCCATCTTTGCCCCCGGGCAGAACCCACAGGCCCCCGGACCTTGCGATCAACGCAGCGCTCCCTCCACTCACAACCAGTGACATTATATCATCAGTTGGGCCATTCAGCAACACACCGCGCTCCTGAAGCCCGATCAGGATAGCAGTCGGGTATCTCGCAAAGCTGCGAGAGGAGAAAGGGACGGGAATTGAGTCCTGTCCCAAAGCCTGAATAACTCACCCTTATATGCAACGCACCCGGCAAGGCAATATTGACCGCATCGCGGGCCTGAAGTACAATATACCCTGACATATGCAAGGAAAGGATCAACGTGCTGGATATCATCAAGAAACGCAGAAGCATACGCAAGTACACTGCGGAGGACGTGAGCGAGGAGCAGATACGGACCTTATTAGAAGCAGCTATGGCCGCACCATCGGCTGATAACGTCCAGCCCTGGGAGTTCGTGGTGGTGAAGGACGCCACTACGCGGGCCAAGCTGGCAGAGGCCCATCCCTGGAGCAAGATGGCCGCGGATGCGCCGGTTGTGTTCGTTGTCTGTGGAAGTGAGCGCGCCTCACATCAATGGATTGCAGACAGCAGCGCTGCCACAGAGAACCTGCTTCTGGCAGCTACTGCCCTCGGGCTGGGCGCGGTCTGGGTGGGAATCTATCCCGACACGAGAAGCGAAGCACACGTGCGCCGTGCACTAAACATCCCAGGACATGTGCGCGTCTTGTGCCTGGTGCCGGTGGGCCATCCAGCAGAAGAAAAGCCCGCCCGCAGCAAGTACGACGAGCGTAAGATACACAGGGAGAGATACTAGCCAGGAGTGGGGCGGGTTTTACCGCAGAGCACGCGGAGAACGCAGAGATTTCTGGGGGTTTCTCTGCGCCCTCGGCGAAGCGTCTCGCCATCTTTGGGGCGAGGCTGCGGAGCGTCTCGCCATCTTTGGGGCGAGGCTGCGTTCTCAGCGTCGTTCACCCGGCTTGACGGGACGGGGGTGAACAAGCTCTAGCTGAAAAGTCCTGATCGGCATATCTACAGCGCAACTGGCAGGTTTCAGAGTGGAACGCCTACACAAGGTTCTGGCTCATGCTGGCGTGGCCTCACGCCGCAAATGCGAAGAGCTGATCGCCACGGGAAGAGTGCGCGTGAATGGGCAGATGGTCCGTACGCCGGGGAGCAAGGTAGACCCTGGCCGAGACCGCATCGAAGTGGATGGAACGCCCATTACCGTACCCCGTGAGCACACCTACCTGCTGCTCAACAAGCCTGCGGGCTGCGTCACCACTGCTCACGACCCTCAAGGCCGCCCCACGGTTATGGACCTGGTACGGACGCGGGAGCGCCTCTACCCGGTGGGGCGGCTCGACATGGACAGCGAGGGATTGCTGCTTTTGACCGACGACGGTGATTTAGCACACCGACTCATCCACCCCAGCTACGAACACGAGAAGGAGTATCACGTATTGGTGGACGGCAAGCCAACGGCACGTACACTGCAGCGCCTTCGCGAGGGCATTGAGCTGGAAGATGGTTTCACGTGGCCAGCCGAGGTCACTCTGCTGCCCCAAGAGGCTGGCGGCACCTGGCTGCGCTTTGTCATCCACGAGGGACGCAGACGCCAGTTGCGGCGCATGTGCAAAGCAGTAGGACACCCCGTGCGCAGACTGATACGCGTGCGCATAGGCCCCTTGACCCTTCGGGACTTGCAGCCAGGTCAGCATCGCTCACTAACAAACGAAGAGCAGGCACTACTGCGAGGAGCAGTGGGGCTGCGGTAGAGAACGACCATTCCTGTCACAACTGCGCAATACGCAGACAAACCTAGAACATGGCCGTGTCCTCGGTGCCTGCGTGGTGTTTCAAATAGCGAGGTTCCATTGCCGTATCCAGACACAATCGCCATAGACGGACCAGCAGCCGCAGGCAAGAGTACTATCGGCGAGTTGCTAGCCAAAGACCTGGACTATCTGTATTTCGACACTGGCGTGATGTACCGTGCTGTGACTCTGGCCGCCTTGCAGCGCGGCGTAGACATTGAGGACGAGGAAAAAGTCGGCAGGCTGGCAGAAGAGGTGCGCATCAACGTCTGCCAGCCCACGATTGAGGATGGCAGACAGTACACTGTCTACGTTGATGATCAGGACGTGACCTGGGACCTGCGGCGTCCAGAAGTAGATAGCAACGTGTCGCCAGTATCGGCCTACCCTGCCGTCCGCGCTGCACTGACGGAACAGCAGCGCCGCATCGGGCAGCGGGGAAAAGTCGTCATGGTGGGCCGTGACATCGGCACAGTAGTGCTGCCCGACGCGCCCCTCAAAATCTACATAGACGCAACAGTTGAGGCACGGGCCGGGCGACGTTATCTGGAGAACCTACAGCGCGGCCAGGTATGCAAGTACAAAGATATACTGCGTGACATGCGCAGGCGTGACAGAATAGACAGCGAACGTGATGCTGCACCTTTGCGTCCAGCCGCCGATGCTGTGATCATTGATACCACGAATCTGGACGTTGCTCAGGTGATGCTGCTGGTCAGGCAACTTGTGGAAGAGAGGGACCCGTGAGCTCAAAGCGTCGCCTTCTGGTAGGCGTCCTAAGAGGCTTGCTCCGCCTTTTCGCCCACTGGGAAGTCAGCGGGCAAGAGAACCTCCCACCGGGTGGGCCGCTCATCGTCGTCTTCAACCATATGGCCCACCTGGATGGTCCATTGGTCATGGCCAGCGTGCCCTGGGAGGTGGAAGGCATTGCACTCTCAGACCTCTACGATGTACCTGTAGTTGGACAACTGCTGCGACTCTACGGCGTCATCCCGGTACACCGTGATGAATATGACCGTCAGGTGCTACGGCGTGCGCTCAACGTGCTGGCAGAGGGCAAGGTCCTGATACTGGCCCCGGAGGCCCGCCAAAGTCCATTGCTGGCCCTGGAGCGAGGACGACAGGGCGCTGCTTACCTGGCATTGCGCAGCGCTGCGCCCGTATTGCCCGTCGGATTGACTGGCACAGAGACCGTTTACTCGGCACTTAGACATCTACAGCGCCCGCGTCTCACGATGAACATCGGGGCACCCTTTCGACTGGCTGGGCCATTGGCACGCGGTGCTGAGCGGCGCGTACAACTGGGGGCTGGCAGGGATGAGATCATGCGTCGCATCGCTGCACTGCTGCCAGCAAAACACCGGGGCGTGTACGCTTGAGGAGGGAGAATAGATTGTTTCGCCGTTTCGCCAATTTCTTGTTGCGTATTCTCTTCAACATCTTGCTGAAAGTAAAAAAAATTGGAGCAGGCAACGTACCGGCTCAAGGGCCTTTCATTGCCATGATCAACCACATCTACTTCCTTGACCCAATCCTCACCGGCGCGCTGGCTCCGCGCTTCATCGTCATGATGTCCAAGATCGAGAACTATAATAACCCGCTTTTCGCCCTCATCCTGAACCTTTATGGCTCCTTCCCCATTCGGCGCGGCGAATTGGACTTGCGAGCCATCCGCACATCTCTACACGTGCTCAGGGAAGGGCAGGGGCTCTTGGTAGCGCCAGAGGGAACGCGCAGCCTAACGAGGACACTGCAACAGGGCCGTGACGGCATGGCCCTGATCGCTCTGCGCACAGATGCCGCTATTGTACCTGTTGCTATCAACGGTCAAGAGCAGTTTATGCACAACCTGAAACGTCTGCGGCGTACTCCAGTGCGCATGGTATTTGGCGAGCCCTTCTATTTCCGTCCACGGAAAGATGTGCCGCACCGCGAGCAACTACGGCGCATGACCAGCGAAGCCATGTACCGTCTGGCTGCGCTGCTGCCCCCTGAGTATCGCGGCGTGTACAGCGACCTGGAAAACGCAACCTCTCAGTTCATCGCTCCTTACGAGCCTAGGCAGGGATAGCGTCGTGTGAAGCTTCTCAGTGGTGGTCAGGTAGCCCACGTCAGGCCGGGCAGTCCGGCTGAAGCGGTTGGCCTGCGTGCAGGCGATGAGATCCTATCCATCAACGGGCACGTCCTTCGTGACGTGATTGACTACCGCTTCTACGGAGCGGAAGAAGACCTCGAGGTCGCCGCAAGGCGGCGCGCGGGCGAGCGCCTGACTTTGCACATCGAACGTGATTACGGCGAAGACCTGGGCCTGGAGTTCGTCACTGCTACCTTTGACGGCATCCGCCGCTGCCGTAATCATTGCGACTTCTGCTTTATCCACCAGATGCCCCCTAGTTTGCGCAAGAGCCTCTACGTCAAAGATGATGATTACCGCCACTCTTTCCTGTTCGGCAATTTCATCACGCTCACCAATCTTGACGAAGAAGACTGGGCACGCCTCGCTGAGCAACGACTGAGCCCGCTGTACGTCTCTGTACACGCCACAGACCCCCGGCTCAGGGCTAGGATTCTCGGCGTGCGTGCACAAGCAGATATCCTGGCCCAGATCAGGCGGCTTGGCACACTGGGCATTGCCGTGCACACGCAGGTAGTCGTGATACCTGGGCTCAACGACGGAGCGGCTCTCGAGCAAACGGTGCACGACTTGGCTGCTGTACACCCCACAGTGTCTTCCATCGCCCTCGTTCCAGTGGGCATCACCCGCTATCAATCCCGCGGCTTGCGCCCACTGACCTTACAAGAGGCCGAACTCATCGTAGCGCGTGTTGAACCGTTGCAGCGGAAGTACCGGCAGCGGTTCGGAGTGGGGCTGGTTTACTGCGCAGATGAATTCTATCTCATGGCCGGTTTGCCCGTGCCTTCCACCAGGGCCTACGACGGCTTTCCGCAACTGGCTAACGGCGTGGGGCTGACGCGCCAGTTGCTGGATGACTGGAGGCAAGCCAAAGGGCAAGGCCCACAAATCACGTGGCCGGTTGCCAAAATCACTATCGTCTGTGGCACGCTCATCGCCCCTACGCTGCGAACCCTCATATCTGAACTGGCAGACCTAGTGGGCGCCACAGTAAAAGTGGTAGCTGTGCCCAACCACTTCTTTGGACCGACCGTCACTGTTTCGGGTCTGCTGCTAGCTGAGGACGTCCTGGGTGCATTGCGCGGCAGGAAGCTCGGCGAACTGCTCGTGCTGCCAAGGACCATGTTCAATGCGAGCGGAGACCTGACGTTGGACGACTGTCAACGGACAGACATCGAGGAGCAACTCGGCGTACGCGTGGCCGTGGCGGACCGGCTGAGCAAGATGCTGCACCTCCAGGACTAGATACCGGGTTTCTGACAGAAACCCGGTATCTGGACGAACTTGACCCGTTGGATACATCGCCATAAAATGAGCACATCCGCAACGATTCACATCAGGAGGTCACAAGCTGCAAAATGAACCCTAAAGCCTTACACAAGATCAGTTACGGGATGTATGTTGTTAGCTCCAAGATGAACGCCAAGTTCAACGGTCAGATCGCGAATACAGTCTTTCAAGCCACAGCAGAGCCCCCACGCATAGTGGTATGCATAAACAAGCAGAATCTGACCCACGAGTTTATCCAGACAAGCAAGGTTTTCACTGCTTCCGTCCTATCTGAAGAGACGCCTATGACGTTCATAGGCCGCTTTGGGTTCAAGTCGGGACGCGACGTTGACAAGTTTGAAGGCGTCAACTATAAGATTGGCCAAACCGGAGCACCCATCGTCTTGGACTATGCGTTGGCCTATGTAGAGGCTGAAGTCATTGGTAGTATGGATGGCGGAACGCATGCCCTCTTTCTGGGGAATGTGGTCAATGCCGAAATCCTTGACAGCGATGCAGCACCAATGACTTATGCGTACTATCACGAGGTCAAACGAGGCAAGGCTCCGAAAACGGCGCCGACTTACATTAAGGAAGAGATTAAGGAAACGGTAGAGAAAGCAGCAAAGTACACATGCACAGTTTGTGGATACGTCTACGACCCTGAAGCAGGTGACCCAGATTCTGGAATCAAGCCGGGGACACCCTTCGAAGACCTGCCGGATGACTGGGTCTGCCCTGTTTGTGGAGCTGGTAAAGACGAGTTTGAGAAAGGGTGAAAGACTAGATACCGGGTTTCTGACAGCAACCCGGTATCTGGATCACTAGAGAGGTGAACCACAATGTGAGCCAGCCTAAGTAAGGTGATGGGAGGGAGAACAGCGCATGGACTGCGCCAACTACGTGGCGCAGTTGACGAGGTGGAGGTTCCCTGCCACAAGGTAGGGCTAACCCGCGTGTAGTGGGCGGGGAAAATCGACAAATCAGCGGAAGCCTCCGGGGAGAGCCACCTCCCCCTTAGCCCTCCGAGACAAAGTGTCCCCACAACGCCCGCAGGTGACTGCTGGGACAAAAGGGGCATAGAGGCGACTACAACAGCAAGCAGCAAACGCTCATTCCTTGGGGCCTGTCCTGGCAACAGTTCAGCCGGGGCCTCATCCAAAGGCATTCGCTCGCTTGCCACTAACAGCTTCTACAGGAGGGAAACATGTGCGGTATAGTAGGCTACATCGGAGCCCGTGAGGCGACGTCCATCGTCCTCGAGGGCTTGCGTCGTTTGGAGTACCGTGGCTATGACTCGGCCGGCCTTGCCGTGCTGCAAGACGGCCAATTGGTTCTGCGTCGCAGTGTAGGGAGAATAGAGAACCTGGCAGAGTTACTTGCCCGGCAGCCCATCAGTGGTCACGTAGGGATAGGGCACACACGTTGGGCCACACACGGCAGCGTGACAGAGATCAATGCTCATCCCCACACGGATTGTAAGGGCGAAATCGTGGTCATCCAGAATGGCATCGTGGAGAACTACCGGGAACTCAAACAGCAGCTGCTCGCCGAGGGACACGTCTTTCGCTCACAGACCGACACCGAGGTGATTGTGCACCTGGTGGAGAAGTATCGCAACGAGACCGGCGCCTTAGTCACTGCTGTACGCCTGGCATTAGCAAAACTAAGGGGCTCCAGCGCAGTGGTAGTCCTCAGCGCCCTTGATCCTCAGCAGATCGTGGCCGCTAGGCTGGGAAACGCCGGCGGCATCGTAGTGGGCCACGGACAGAAGGAAATGTTTGTGGCTTCAGACATGCCTGCCATCCTTGAACACACACAACAGGTCACCTTTCTGGAAAGCCAGGAAGTGGCTGTGATCAAGGACAGCGGGGCACGCTTCCTCACCCTGGCAGGTGAACCGCTGGAGAAGGAGATACACACTATCCCCTGGGACCCGGTGGCGGTAGCCAAAGGGCGTTACAAACACTTTATGCTGAAAGAGATTGAGGAGCAAGCCCGCTCGGTGACGGATGTCATTCGCGGCCGCCTGGATCTGGACGCGGCGCAGGTTCACCTGAAGGGGCTGCGGTCCTTCAGCACTGAGCAACTACAGTCCATCAAGCGCATCTACTCCGTTGCCTGCGGAACCGCCTGGCACGCGGCGCTCCTGTCCAAGTTCATTATTGAGACACTGGCGCGCATACCAGTAGAGGTGGACTATGGCTCCGAGTTCCGTTATCGTGACCCACTGCTGAACCCGAAAGAGGATGTGCTGCTGGTCATCAGCCAATCCGGTGAGACAGTAGACACACTGGCGGCGATGGAGGAGGCGCGCAGCAAGGGTCTGCGGAGCATCGGTATCGTCAACGTGATGGGCAGCCAGGCTGCACGCCTGGCCGACGGACTGGTCTACCTCAATGCCGGGCCAGAGATCGGGGTGGCTTCTACCAAAGCCTTCACTTCCATGCTGGTGGCTACATACCTGCTTGGTCTTTATCTGGGCCAGGAGCGCGGCGTTTTGGGCAAGCCACAGAGGGAACCCCTGCTGCAAGACCTAATCGAGTTGCCCGGCCTGGTCGGTGAGGTACTGGCCAACGGCAATGACTACGAAGCGCTGGCTCAGCGCTACTTCAAATGCCGCGACTTTTTGTATCTGGGGCGTGGCTTGAATTACCCTATCGCCCTGGAAGGGGCACTGAAGCTGAAGGAAATCTCCTACATCCACGCCGAGGGCTACCCTGCTGGCGAGATGAAACACGGCCCCATTGCCTTGATTGACGAGAACATGCCAGTGGTGGCCATCGCGGTGCGCGACAACGTGCGTGACAAGATGCTGAGCAACATCGAGCAAGTCCGAGCACGAGGAGGTATTGTGATCGCGGTCGCCGCGGAGGGTGACGAGGAGATTGCGGACAAGGCCCACCACACCCTCTTTGTGCCAGTAGCATCGCCGCTGCTCACGCCAGTGCTGACTACCATTCCACTTCAGCTTCTGGCCTACCACATCGCCGTGCGGCGCGGCTGTGACGTGGACCAGCCCCGCAACCTGGCCAAATCGGTGACGGTGGAATAAAGTAAAGAGGGCCCGTTCAGCTTTCCGTACACGAACAACAAACTTGTTTACCAGGGAGCCGTTCCCAAAGCGACGAAACCTGGACAGAACCCAGGCCGCTCGTAACACCCTGGCTGTCCTAGACGGCTGCAAGAGTGTCACAAGCGGCCCGAAGAGATCCTGGGACGCTTAGGGGTCACTCGATAATCGACACTTGTATCGCTCGGGGCCCTTTAGGGGAGGCTACCACTTTGAATGTAACCGCCGTTCCCACATCTATGGCGTCGGGATTGACAACGTCTGAGATGTGAAAGAACACATCCGCCCCGTTGTCCGTCGATATAAACCCAAAACCACGGTCTGCTTTGAAGGTCTTGACGTATCCATCAGGCAACGTTGATGTCTCGTGGCCTAGGTCTAATTCGAGTCCGGTAGCGCTTGGATGTTGCTCAAGGGCAGTGAGTCGCTCTTGAGCTTCTGGAAACTCGAGGTCATAATGGCGCTGGCGTAGCTTGATGGCGCGGATATAGGCTGTGTGTGCTGGAATGGGTTTGTCACAAGCTTCATAAGCCTGACCAAGGAGATTGTATTGGTTGTGGTTTTTCGGATCGAGCTTGGTTGCTGTGACCAAGGCTTCTATGGCTTGTTGCGGCTGCCCTTGCCTCAATCGTAGCTTACCTATGTCATGCCACACATAGGCTTTCCGTCGTCTCACAGGAATCCGTTCGAGAGCTACTTCAGCTTGCTGATAGTGTTCCAAGTCCACATACGCACGCGCCATATAGACCAAGACGTAATCCTTGCCAGGTTCGATTTGATCGGCGATTTGGAACTGCTCCAATGCCTTACTTGGTTCGCCGTTCCTGAGCAGAGCTTTGCCAAAACTGTAGTGTTTATGCACGTCTGGCGGGCCATATCTCACTGCATTCGAAAGGAGCTCCTCCGCCTTGCGACTCTGCCGGCTCGACAACAGAATCTTGCCAAGTTGAAAGCAGGCGTCAGAGTAGTGTTTAGCTTCACGCTCTTGCCCTTCCCCCTTAAGACTTCGCCACGCAGCTACACACCTCTGAAATGCCTGCCTTGCTAGCTTTGTCTCGTTCAACTTAGTGTGGGCGTAGCCCTTGCGATAGAGCACGACAAGATAGGTGTCCCGAAGCTCTAATGCCCGATCGAACCACGTTAAGGCTTCTTTCCACCGACCTTGATCGTAGTATTGATAGCCCACCATATATGGCCACTTGGCCTTATCAGGATCCCTACGAACAAGGTCACGATGCACCTCAATGGACTCGTCGTAGCGCTTGGCGCGAGAGAGGTACCACCCCAGTTTATCTAGCACGACCATATCATCTGGTGCAATCTCGAGAGCCTGTCGGCAGATATCGGCTGCGTTCGACCAATCGTGTTCATCGGCCAGTCGCTCCGCTTGAGCGAGCAGACTGGGAGCACCCGTGCGAACTCCGGAATTCATGATTCACACTCCATTAATCAGAGGCTATGACTCTCTTGGTCGTTTTGAAATGCAACTTTGCCACCTTGGCTAGCTCATCCCGCCCGTAACGTGCAACGATTTCTTTGGCGAGCTCAACAATGCGAGGATCAGATGCACCTTTTGGCAAATCAACCCCGTATTGCCTGGACAGACGCTCAAGCCACTGTAGGAACTGTGCACGGGCAAGGACTGAGGCAGCAGCTACAGCGATGTTCGCCTCCGCCTTAGGCAGTTGAACGAGGTCGAGATCGGTTCGCCTGCCCCGTTCAAGTAGCTTGCTCTGGATGTAGCTTTCATTCGCAAATCTATCGACCAGCACAGTGATTCGTTGCTGTGGGAATTCGGAAAGTATGTCTTCAAGCGCTCTGGTGTGAGCCCAAGCTAAGAGCGTGTTCAGATTTTTGCCTTCCTTTCCGAATTGCGCATAGAGGGCATTGTACCGCTGCGGTGGTATTGTCACCACTACTGCTCGCTTGCCGCACACCTGACGTATCTGCGCGGCTAACTCACGAACACGTTTATCAGATAGTCTCTTGCTGTCTTTGACACCTAGTTCACCAAGCAACTCTGCAATTCGCTCATCAACCAGGACAGCAGCGCCAACGAGTGGGCCAAAATAATCGCCTTTACCGGACTCATCGGTGCCGATCCATTGCGCTCCTAGCTGGACAGCTTCTACCGCTTCGATTTGAGCACGCAAGCGTGTCTGGTGTTCGTCGTTCCCACCAGAGTGCGCCTCTGGCACTCCAAGAATCGCTCGGATATTTCCATCTATCTCTTCAAATAGAGGGCCAGGGGGGCCATCAACTGTAAGCGTCCCGCTAGAGAACTGGCGCACGAAGACAGTCTGATGAGCCTTCATAACCCTTGCTCGATAAGTGCAGTTGTTTTCGGACTCTCGTGTGGCGTCACCGCACCCGAAGATGTATCTTTCCACCCTCTGTTGAATATCTGGATCGCGAACAACATAACTCTTGGACAAGCGTTCTGTCTTGGTGTATTCTGTTGCATCCCCCTGCGGTTTTGCACCGAAAACTTCGTCACACTCCTCCTGTACTATTTTACCTAGGTCCGTATCATTAGGTTGGATAACAGGCTTGAGTCCCCTTCTTCCATGGTATACACTGACACAAACCTCCTCCAGATGATTGGTGAACACAACTCGTAGCGAGAACTGCTCTCTTTGACTATGGCCCGTCTTTCTAATGCCTTGAGAACTAAGCCTAGTCTCCAGTTGACTAATCTTGACTGCAGCGAGCCCCTCCGATGGCGACTCGTAGGTCCTGCTTCTCAGGTACTCTCTCGCCTCAGCAATAGAACCCACTGGCACGATCTGGATACCAACGACATCACCAACATCCTGCATATTCTCGTGCGGGATGAATACGCGCCGAATACAAAGCTCCTCGGCAGCCTTGAGCTTCGTGCCAAGTTCCCCAACCGGCGTCACATCACCTGTATTCGATTCAACAAGTCCAGTAAACGCAGTATAGGCATCAATGTCAAACCCCTCTGCCTCAGCGAGGATGCCAATTGTCAGCGCAAGCGCTATTGATTCGCCCCCGAAACGTATGTCATCCCTACCTATTTCCCACTTGTAGTTCCATCCTCGGGTCCGGGGCCAGAACCTTCCGACGCAGGCTGCTGCTCTCTTAGCTGCCGTTTTCATCTCTGTGCCGATATCATTGAGACAGTCAATTCGCCCAGTTCCCTGCGCTTCTGGGACTATTTTCAGGCCGTGAACCTCGCCTCTGCCTCGTACTGCAAAGAGGGCGTACACCCTGTAGGAGTGGGCGCGCTTATAACCCTCCAGTGCCAATTCAACATGTGGCTGAATGGTATCAACAATACTGCGAAGGCCATGGTCACTTAGGTGTTGGAAATACACCTTTAGGAATTCTTCCAACCCATGCTCTGTGCTACTGCTACTCCTGGCCTCATGTAGTTTATGCTTGATTGTGTCGTCAAAGCTGCATACGACAGTTTCATCTAATTGTGGCCATTCATTGAGATACAGAGAGAGCAGTTCATCTAGATTCTTGCAGTTAAGTATTGCGTACAACTTATCGTGGATTGCGCGGATCGTCGCTAGGTGTTGACATAGCCCCTCAAGCCTACGCCTTGACCTTTCACCATAGCGAGGAGAAAGAAGATGAAAAGCTTCGGCAAGGAGCCTTTCGTCCCCAATAGATTGGTAACTTTGATTATCCAGCAAGTTCCTCTCAAGTGCTGATACGGTCCTGTTAACTTCGTGTTTGTCTTGCTGAGATAGTGCGGCTCGCAATCGTTTAATGCAAGGTTCTATTGTCGAAATTGCGCTAGCCATCTAAAGCACTCCTAGACAATCTCCACTGCGGTCGACTTAACCTGACTGGGATTGAAGTTAGGATCTTTACCTACTTGGATCTCTGCACCTACCTTTAACTCGGTAGGCATCGATTGCAACTCTCCTTCCACGGTATTGACAGTGACAACACACTTGCGACCCCCAAGCTCTGGTGAGATCTGGCGCACGATCAAGTAGACCTCATATGGGGGAAGGCGATTAACCAGAAGTTCAAATGTGAAGTAGTCCTTATCACCAAACTTGGAGACAAAATAGACGTCCTCCTCTCCTGTTGTTCCCGCAGCGTAGGCTACTGCCGTGGCATTTCCGAAGTCAGGGAGCTTACCAATTCTGAGGGGCAGTTCCAACACCCGATGTAATTTTCGGGGAGCAGCAGGCATTCTCGCAGATTCCTGAACGGTCATTTCGAGTGCCAAAGCAGCTGTAGCCGCTCGCGCAAGGTAAGCAACCGCTTCGACCTCGGCCTCCTGGAAAGCAAGGCGAGGATCATTTTCGCCCATGCTGCGGAGGCCAACCCATCCTGCCAATGTAGATGGGACGTTCTCGTTGAGCAGTTGAGCCGTGTAGAGACTACGCAGTGCTACTAGAGCCTCATCAGGCAGCTTTCCCAAGAACCGTCTGAGATGTCCCTCGAGCACAGGCGTTTCATTCCACACTTCTACCATGAAATCGAACCCCAGCGGGCTTGCATTACCCGAGACGACTAGATCAAATTCTGTCGCCATTGGGATCGAAAGGGACACGGGCGCTGCCGTAATTGGATCTAGGAACTCGGATGGATGGCCCGTCCCATGAAGGATAACGACCAACCGTGGCTCGTCTGTTTCAAAGCAGGGACCATCTGGGAGTTCAAAATGACAGCGCGTAGACCAAATCTGTCCGGGTTCGATTTGATTAGGCAGTGAAGAATTCAAGATTCTATGAAACTTGAGTGCTCTTTGGCGCGATAGCTTTCGGATATCCTGTGGGACTATGAGCTTGCTCATTTGGCATTACCCTCCGCAGTTTGGTATGGAGAGCCGAACGCGCTACAATTAACTTGCATTCCCATCAGTCTTTTCGAGACAGTGCATACAGAGCTCTGATAAATATAAGATCACCTTTTCTGCTTCCTCTTTAGTTGCGCCAGTAGAGGCGATGTGTTGTGTGACCACAGTTAAGTCATTGTGTATGGTGCTCTTCGATACACCAATACGTTTGCCGATTTGTTTCAGTGTTGGATCTGTTAGCGATAGACGCAGGGCTAGCACACGCCGTTGGCGGTCTGAAATCATCTCAAAGATATCCTCTGCGATCTGCACAGAGGTCACCTCTGTCTCTGGATTAGCCAAATCGGGTACAATATCCGCATAAGTCTGCCCGCGATCTTCATCCTGCCTGCCAACCGGCTCGTCAAGAGAGATGGCAGCAGATTCAAGTAGGCTAAGCCTATAGCGCAGTCCTTCCATCAGCAGGCCGAGACTAATGTACCTATCAACGGTGCGAAATGTTGATTCGAGCAAGCGCCCCAGGTCAGCATTGCTAATCAGGTGCGAAAGCTTCTTGCTGTCGGCGCGGTATCTGATGAGAGGCGGAAGTTCAACAGTAAACATAGCTTCCACAACTCCGTCGAGCTGTTGGGCAATCTCTTTGTTTGTCCACTTGTCAAGCCCCCAAATGCCGGCGGCGGCGTTCCCATGTGCGCGGTAAGCCTGAAAGCGAGGGTCATCGCGTAGGATTTTCCTTACCCTACCGAATAGATTCAAATACTCTGACCGTCTCCTACGGCTGATGAGGAAGTGGCGGAAGTCGCGTCTAAGGACCCGCTTAAGTCCGGCAATGGTCTCTTCTGCTAATAGGTGATGCTCTAACCACCCAGCTCCAAGCAGCTTCTCCACAGTGAAGTCGTGACACAGTGCGGTAATCGCGTCGTCGTCCCACACTTGGTTGGGGGAATAGATCCCCGGTGGATAGCGCCTAACGACCTGCCTAACCAAGTCCAAGATTAAGGCATACAATAGTGTGCCAATGCCCTGGGCTTCGTACTCTCTAAGGTAGTCCTTGAAGTCAGGACAACTCATCTGGTCATCTTGCCTTCTGTCAGCGATCGGTAGAAATCCACAATCTTCTGTCTCCAGCTTTGAGGTAGCCGTCCCACGTACTCAAAGCTTCGGAAATCCCTTGCGACAAACGACCGTCTGAGCTTGAGTACAATGAGTCCATCCTGATCCAAACTGGGCAGGATACCTGCTGGTGTTACGATGCCACGCTGAGGGTTGCTGGCTGTGGTTGTGCGAGGACATGCGATGATGCTAGCCCGTCTGGTTGAGTAGCTTCGTACGACGACCCACGGGTGCCTTTGCCCCTCTCCAAAACCACTAACATCATCGGGGATCCACCACACATCGCCAAGTCTCAGCTTGGGATACACGTACTCTTGGAGACCATTTTCATCTCGAGCTAAGAGCTGCCGTAGTTGACTAAGGTCTTTGACCTGAGCTGTTTTGCCATCCGTGGTCACTGCATTTTGTTCTCCTTAGAAATCTCCCTACTATAGAAGAACTGAGAATCCACGGGATTTTCCAAGCAAGAAAGGTGCCTGGACTTGAGTCAGCAAGGTATGCCCCTTGATCAATCCTACTCAAATGGCGGCTCTACACCTCTGGCCTTGCCCTCGCAACACGCTGTGCAACTCGATTTCGAGGGAGCTTGGTTTGATCCCTACCTACTTACCTAACATGACTCGCGCACCTACTCTGCAACAATGGCCACCTGTCGTCACCAATGATTATAGCCCAACGGCAGCGCTTCCACAAATCATAGCGGCCGCCGCTCTTCATCTCGGCCGGGGCCAGTAGGTGAAAAAAGTGGGCCGCACGCTTGTCTTGGAGCAGACGGTGTCGTCAGATCCAGGCCGAGCCGCCTTACGCCTCTCGTGCGGCCGCCTCCCCGAGGCACGCGTCGATGAGGTGCCAGCCTGCTACTGCCGCTAGCGAGAACAGTTCGCCACAGAGGAGGGAGGGCGCGTCTGCGGGAGACGGGCGGTGCTGGCAGTGTCGCACCCACAACGGTTGCACTGCGTCGGTAGACTTGGACTCCCGTGCTGCTCTACAGTATAATGGGCCGATGAGAATCGTCTTCGTCGGCCCATTTGCCATGCAACCAAAGCGCACTATGGCCGTGCGTGCGCTGCCAATGGCCAAAGCGCTGGCAGCACGCGGTCACGAGGTGCTTATCCTTCTCCCTCCCTGGGATCGCCCGCAAGATGCGGGGAAAGAGTGGGTGGAGGGCACTGTCCGCGTATGCAATGTGCGCTTGCCAGTGCTTCTGCCCATCCTGTATCACATCTCGCTCACCTGGCGCTTGCTGCGTGCAGCCCTGCGGCACAAACCCACGGTGATCCACTGCTTCAAGCCCAAGTCGTACGCCGGCCTCACTGCCTGGGCCGTGTGGCAGCTCAAGCGCCTCGGGCTGATCCAGGCCCGACTCGTCGTGGACGCCGACGACTGGGAAGGCGCCGGCGGCTGGAACGAGCTGGAACGCTACTCGTGGCTGCAAAAGCGCTTCTTCGCCTCGCAGGAACACTGGGGGCTGACCCATTGCAATGCACTGACGGTGGCCAGCCGTGCCCTGGAAACCATCGTTTGGAGCCTGGGCATGCCCCCGGCAAAGGTGCACTACCTGCCCAACGGCTGGTGGCCAGAACAGAACGCGCCACCTGCGCACGAGGTGACCGAACTGCGCGAAAGGCATAGAATTGCCGATGCCCCTGTTGCGCTCCTCTACACCCGCTTTTTCGAGTTCAGCACTGAGCGAGCACTGGCGATCATGCAAGGGGTGTTAGCGGAAATACCTGAGACACGCTGGCTGGTCGTGGGCAAGGGACTCTTTGGCGAGGAGGAACAGCTGTTTGCTCAGTCCCGCGAGCAAGGGATTGCTGAGCGCATTGTGTATGCAGGCTGGGTGCCTCCGGATCAACTGTCCGCATACTTCGCACTGGCTCAGGTAGCCATCTACCCGTTCGACGATACGCTGATCAACCGCACCAAGTGCGCTGTGAAACTGATAGATCTGCTGGCAGCAGGCGTGCCGGTAGTTGCGGACAACGTGGGGCAAAACAGCGAATACATTGAGGATGGTGTATCCGGCCTTCTCGTCACCCCGGGTGACACAAAGGCTTTTGTGGCAGGCACGGTGCGTTTGTTACACGACCCGGACTTGGCGAGCAAGCTGGCGAAGGCAGCTCAGCAGCGTATCCAAGGCGAGTTCACCTGGCAGAGACTGGCCGAGGTAGCAGAAAGCGCCTATAGGGATTAGGCTACGGCCGTTCAGGAGCCGTAGCGCGTGCTGTTTCCGTTCAACGGCAGTTGCACTTGTTGTTTCTGTTCAGCGGCAGTTGTACTGCCGCGGGTCCTGGCAACGCGTGCTTGAGCCCCCGCAGTACTTTTGTCTTCTGGCCACCTCTGGTCTTTACGCCAGAGGCGTAAACGGCAACTGCGGGGGAACATGGAGGTTCCTGCTCGGCGGCAGTTGTACTGCCGCGGGTCCTGGCGCTGCGATATCTCGCGCGAGTCGGTGAGCCAGCCTCCGCAGTACCTTTGTCTTTACGCCACCTCTGGTCTTTACGCCAGAGGCGTAAACGGAAGGCGTAAACGGCAACTGCGGGGGAACGCATGGATATTGTGGGAAGCTGACAATGAACCCAATCGCTCACAGAATCAACATGAAGACGCTTCTGATCTGGCTGTGGCACTGGCTGCCACCCCTCATCGTGATGGCAGTCATCTTCTACCTCTCGGCCCAGCGGAGCCTGCCGCAGGCCCCGGGTTACTGGCTGGACGCAGTCCTGAAAAAGCTTTGCCACGCCATTGAATACGCTATCCTCTTCTTGCTGCTCTTCCGCGCCTGGCGCTGTGGCCGCACGACAGATCAGGCCCTCTGCACATCGCTGCTGGCAACGGCGGCCTACGCCCTCAGTGATGAACTACATCAGGCATTCGTGCCCGGAAGAAGCGCGAACTGGTACGATGTCCTGATTGACTTGAGCGGGGTGCTACTGCTCTGGCGGCTCCTGCGCAGCGGATGTTGGCGCGGCCTCCTCCGCGGACAAGACAAAGATCTCGCCGAATAGTCGTTCCTGCTGTACTCGAACGCGACAGGCCTTGATCAGTTCCAGCAACGCCAGAAAGGTGACAATGATCTCTTCACGAGAAGCGGCTCCCCTCAACAGGCCAGCAAAACTGAAAGAACCCTGTTGTGCAAGCAACGACTCGATGTATGCGATCTTGTCGGAAATGGAGATAGCGACAGGTGCCACGACCTCGTCCACCGGGCCAGGTGGCGGCTGCAGAGCCAGCGCCTCGCGCACGGCAGCAACAAGGTCATCGAGAGACACGCCGGTCAAATCGAGTTGTCTCTCCAAATGAGGAGGGGACGCGACGCGCAAATAGGCGCGCAGACCGCGTTCTTCCCTTGCCCGCAATCGATGCGCCATTTCTTTGAACTTTTTGTATTCCCGCAGCTGCAGAGCTAGGTCATCCCCAAGGTCCTCCTCTTCCTCTCGCTCGACTGTGGGGGGACTTGGCAGCAGCGCACGCGACTTGATCAAGAGGAGTTTGGCCGCCACTATCAGAAAATCAGCTAGGTCTTCTGCGCTGAGGCGCTCGAGGTGGCTGATGTATTCCAGATACTGGTCTGTCACTGCAGCGAGTGAAACCTTGGTGATATCCAGTTCCTGCTTCTCTATCAGATGCAGCAACAAGTCGAGTGGCCCCTCGAAAATCTCCAACCTGACGCGATAGAGCTGAGCCTCGTCCGGCGAACCCTCCTGCACTGTATTCACCTCGTTTGCCATCAAGGCCCCCAGACTTGCACGATTACTCAAAGGCCAGTATGATCGTACTGGCACGGTGCGCCGAAGCAATATCAGGCGCATAGATTATATACCAAAGAGACAAGTTCGTCTATGCTGGGCATTTTCGACTGCCCGTTACAGTCCTTGAACGGCTTTCGCTGATGGTCCGCGTCATCCCTGGGCAACTGCTGGCTCACGACCTGACCGCAGCAGGAATACGATCGGCATCGCCCCCGTCGACTGCGTAAGGTAACGCTAACTCATTGATGCAGAAACCATTTTCACCACAAACCCGGCTTTTCCAAAAAACTGGGTTTCCAAAGAACAAGACCTCGCCCGGCGCGATCCCCTATGTAGATTGGGGCGGTCAAGGCCCTCCGCTGCATTTCGCTCACGCCAATGGCTTCCCCCCCGGCACTTACAACTCATTCATCCAGCACTTGACAGGCCAATTCAGAGTGCTTGGCATGGGATGTCGTGCTTTGTGGGGGACACAAGACCCGGCGCGATTCCAGCATTGGCGTCAGATGGGAGAGGATCTGGCCCGCTTCCTTGTGGAAATGGAACTCACAGGGGCTTATGCCGTCGGACATTCGCTTGGTGCGGTGACGAGCCTGCTTTGCGCCGTGGCCCACCCAGGACTCGTTAGTGCCCTGATCCTGATTGACCCCGTTATACTGCCAGCCTGGCTCGCCCCCATCTGGGCACTGGCCATGCTACTGCGCGTGAACCGGCGGTCACCCCTGGCAGCACAGGCACGGCGGCGGCGCGTCGAGTGGCCCAGCAGAGAAGTCCTCCTCAGGGCCTACCGCTCGGCACGCGCCTTTGAGCGCTGGCAAGAGCCGTTTCTGCGCGACTACATTCAAAGCGGAACCGTGGACAATCCCTCAGGAGGCGTGCGCCTGCGCTATCCACGAGAATGGGAGGCGCGAATCTTTGAGACACCCCCGCCAGACGTGTGGCTGGCCCTGCCACGGCTGGGCCGTATGCCCTTGTTAGTACTTCGTGGTCAGTACTCAGACACCTACACCAGGGATACAATGCACCTCATGCGCTGGCTGTTGCCTCACGGCACATTCCTGGAGATCAAAGGCGCTGACCACTTTGTGCCCATGGGCAGGCCAGAGGAAGCGGCAGCAGCAATCACGTCTTTTCTGCGTCCATTTGCGTGAGCGTCGGGAAGCCCGTTTTCTCAGAGAAAACGGGTTTCTCATCCCTGGCAAGCACTGAGTACCTGACGGAACCAGTCAATCGTGTGCCTCAAACCATCTTCCAGACCAACCCTGGGTTCCCAGCCCAGCACCCGCCGTACCTGCCTAGTGTCCGGCTGGCGCACTTTGGGGTCATCAACGGGAAGAGGTTCATAGACGATGCCCGCCTGGTTACCAACCAGCCTGTTGATGAGATGGGCAAACTCCAGGATGCTCATCTCTGCTGGACTACCAAGATTCAGAGGCTGTACATAGTCGGACTGCAGCAGACGATAGATGCCCTCGACCAAATCGGAGTAGAAGCAAAAACTGCGCGTCTGTGAGCCATCGCCGTGTACGGTGAGCGGCTCACCCCGTAAGGCCTGACCAATGAAATTCGGCACCACCCTCCCATCGTCTAGCCGCATACGGGGGCCATAGGTATTGAAGATGCGGGCAATCCGCGTCTCCAGACCATGGTAACGGTGATAGGCCATGGTCAAAGCCTCGGCGAAGCGCTTGGCCTCATCGTACACACCACGCGGCCCAATAGGATTGACGTGACCCCAATACTCCTCCGGCTGGGGATGTACCTGCGGGTCTCCATAGACCTCTGATGTCGAAGCCAGGAGGAACCGTGCGCCCCTGGCCCGCGCCAGGCCCAAGGCTTTGTGCGTGCCCAGTGCCCCGACCTTTAGCGTCTGAATGGGCAATTCGAGATAATCAATCGGGCTCGCGGGCGAGGCGAAGTGCAGCACGACATCCAGTGGCCCGTCGACATAGATGTACTCTGTTACATCGTGCTTGATGAAGCGGAAGCGTTCGTGGCCCGCCAGATGCTCAATGTTACGCATGCTGCCAGTAATCAGGTTGTCCATGGCGATGACCTGGTAGCCCTCGCTCAGAAAACGGTCACAGAGATGAGAGCCGAGGAACCCTGCACCACCGGTGACAAGAACACGCATCAACACCCTCCTATCGTGGCCATTTTCCTACGTCGCTGAAGCGCACTCGGAAGAGGCCCTTGATGTCTTCCCACGCCGTGCTGACGATATGGACCCGGCTATCAGGATCATCAGTCCACTCCACAGGCACTTCAAAGATTCTGTAGCCCATGCGCTCCGCCAACAGCAGCAGTTCGCTGTCAAAGAACCAGGCCTGGTCCTTGATTAATGGCACGATGTCGTGCACCGCCCGGCGCGTGACCGCCTTGAAACCGCATTGTGCATCGGAGAACCTGTTACGGAACATCACTTTGATTATCAGGTTGTAGATGCGAGAGATAATCTCACGCTTGCGCAGCCGTTGTACCTGCGCCCCTTTTTTGAGCCGGGAGCCAATGGCGACATCATACTGGCTGTCAATCAAGGAATCAATGAGCGGAGGAAACGCGCCAAGACCAGTGGACAGGTCAACGTCCATATAGCTGACAATGTCGGCATCGCTCTCCGTCCAGGCTTTGCGCAACGCGCGCCCGCGCCCTTTCTGATCCAGGTGAACGTATGTGACCTGGCCCGGGTAACGCTCTGTCAGTTCCTTGGCGATTTCGAGTGTCCTATCTAGCGAGGCGTTATCGCCAATCACAATGCGCCAGTCATAGTCCACGTGGTCAAGCAGAAACTGCCGCAGCGTACCTATGCTGCGCACCAGGTCATCCTCCTCATTGTAGACGGGAATCACCACGTCCACGCGAACTCTGTTCTCCATCATCGTCTCCTGCTCCTTCGTATCCTACCTCAGGCTGAGTTCCTTAGCACTCCTTCCCCAGGGCGAACCTGCGGGAGGATGCTCATTGCTCGTATCAGGCCAAAACTCAAGAAAAACATGAATGCCAGATCCACCAGAAAGTAAGAGTTATCTATCAGGCCATGCGCCAGCGTGGCCGTCATGCACGCGATGGAGCCAAGGACCACGGCACGTCCATCGCCATCTGGCAAGCGCTGGTACAGACGCAGCGCCAGCCTCAGAAATGCCGCTTCCAACCAAAACAGTACAATCACGCCCCCGATTCCGAGACGAGTCCAGTAGTCCAGCACGATATTGTGCGGATGAGACAAGTCTGGCTCCTGCCACGCCTCACGCGACATGTAATGCGGATACTGATACAGGAAATTGTCCAAACCGACGCCAGTGATAGGATGATCCCGAATCATGTCCAGTGTTGCCTCCCAGAGCTTCAAGCGGCGGAAAGTCGTGCCCTGCTCAAAGTCGAACAATGAAGCGAAACGCTGTGTGCCAACCAGCGGCAAAAGCATCAGGCAGCCCAACAAGATGGCAGTCACAGCAAGCAGGGCAGCACGACGCCCACGCAAAAGCCCAATGGCCAGCAATGCGGCAGGTAGACTGAGCAACCAGCCGCCCCGCGAATACGTTAGAAATAAACAGAGCCCAAGCGGCAGCAGGGCAAGGCCATAGCTAGTACGGCGTTGGGAGGCCCTCCCAACAACAAAGACGGAGATGGCAAGAGGAATGATTCGTCCCAGAAGCAGGCTGAGGTTGTTCGGCGAGGCATAAACTCCTCCGATGCGCCGCACGCCCTCAGCCACAATCACGTCACCACTCACAAAGTACTGATACAGTCCAAAGACGGACACAGCAAGACCCGCCAGTAGCAAGGCATCAGCCAGTCGTAACAGTTGCTTCTCGTTGCAGTCAGCCTGGCAAAGCAGGAAGTAGAGCAACACAGGTTCGATAATGATCACCCGGAACTCACGGATGCTGACGCCGCGATTGGCAGAGACCAGCAATGAAAGCGCCGCGATCACCACAAACGCAGCAACCGCCCAGTCAAGCGGGGTCATTGCACGCGGCATAGCGCTTACTGTGCACCGCAGCTTCTTCACAGCAGAGCGCATCCCAGAACCACGCACCCCTCGGCGCAGCCGTGGCCAGAGCCACGCCGCAGAACACACCAAGGTCAAAGTCTCCACCAGTGAGAATGACTTGCCAAAGATGAGCTTGGGATACAAGAAGAAGGGAATGGAGAATACCAGATACGCGAGACCTATGTCCAGGCGCAGGCAAATGAGCACGCCAGCCAAGGCCAACATCACCAGGCATGGCACTGTCCACGGCAGAAAGTAGTACATCGCCAGAAGTAGGCCCAACACCGCCCACTGAGCCCACTCTGGCGCAGCCAGATAGGCAGTCGCCAGGCGGTTGGCCCATGCCTCCCAGGGAAAAAGCGGCCACAAGCGCACGAGCAGCGCCACTACGATCACGCCCGCCACTACGACCAGCGCCAGTCTCAGATAATACGCGGTGTGCTCCGCCTTGACCCTGGCTCCCGGTGTGGAGATGGCCTCCTGCAAAGTCCAATAGAAAGGACTGGGCTCGAAATCAGAGCTGAGGAGAGCAAACCCCCACAGCGGATCATCAGCAGGCACCGCTGGCTGAAGCTGGGCCCAACACGATACTCCCAACCACGCCCACTCCTGCCGGGCGCGCCGCAAAGCCCGCGCTGTGCGGTCTGCCTGCCTGGCTATGTCATCCGTGCCCCAGGGTGACGGCCGTCCCTGCCAATCCCGAGGCAGCGAATTCCACCCGAACTCTACTGCCCAGATAGGCACGTCCCCATCGCCGTGACGGACCATCTCCTCGCGAAGCATAATGAGCCGCGAGAGATTAAGCACTTGCGGATCAACCCGCCGATCCTCTGGGCCACTCCAAAAACCGTATGGTTTGGCAGCGAGCACGTCAAAATGGCCGCTTCCGCCAGCCTGGTAGATGCCGCGCAGGAACAGCATCTCGCTCGTGTTGCGCCCACCAGTTTCCGTATTCGGAGCAAGGCCAGCGCTCAGCACGATGGCATCAGCATCTGCGCGCCTTAGCTCAGCGGCCGCCACTTTCAAGAGACGCACGTATGCGGCGGGATCAATAGAGCCTGCGCCCCAATGAGGGAAGATGTTCGGCTGATCCCACACCTGGTAGCAGGTAATTTGCTCCCTGTAGCGCTGAGCAAAAGCCCGCGCAAACAGGCCATAGGTGGTCACGAACTGTGGTGGAGCAAAGCGGTTGTCACGGTCCAGCGGGCTGCGCGCCCACGCTGGTGAAGTGTCCAACACAGCGATGATTTCCAGGCCCTGCCGCTTGACCTCCGTGACAAGACGATCCCAACGCGCCCAATCATACTTGCCTGGCAGTGGCTCGATCTCCGCCCAGGGAAAATGCTGGCGTACCCAACTGAACCCGCCATCCTGTACCAGGTCCAGAGCGCGACGCAGTTCTTTGTCGGACCGATACTGGTCCAGCGAGACGTTGACACCGTATAGGCCATCACAAGGCAGCGGCAACGGGGGCAGGGCCTGATAAAGGATACCCCGCTGTGCATACTGATGTTGGCTGACAAGCCGATAGCCCAGAAAGGCAAAGACGGCCAGGGCCGTCAGAGCGAGAATGAGAGCAACCGCCAAGAGATGTGGATGCCTGGCATCAGGTGAAAAGATATCGCTCATACTCATACGCAAATTGTCCGCGCCTGTCTCCTCTGACTGTCAACACCTAGGCTGACTTGCCCTGAAAGTTCGTGACGGCAGGCGAATGGCAAGACAGAAGCAACAAGGAAAACACTCATGAGATGCTCTACTCGGAGCTTGTAAGGCATGGCGCTTCTTTATCTATCCTACCACAGGTTATACGCACCGACAAATGAAAGTGGCAACCCCAGTGAGCACGCTAGCCCGCCCGCTTTGTTTGACATTGTATGGGCTCTAGTGTATGATTACGCAGACGCAGTTGGAAGACCGCGTGCCAACTCCGCTATCGTCATACTAATATGTAAAGGAGAGCGAGCGAGATTCCCATGGAAGAGATTATGCTTGACGCTGAACGGCGTCACATCACAGGTAAGAGAGTCAAATACCTGCGGTCCGAAGGCTACGTGCCGGCAGTCGTGTACGGACACCGCATAGAGCCTATCAATCTGAAACTGACAGAGCGTGCTCTGCGCCAGGCTCTGACGGAGGCAGGCGGCAACCGTCTGATCACCCTCAAGATAAAGGGCATCAAGAATCCTAAGTACGTCCTCGCGCGAGAATGGCAGCGAGATGCGATCAGCCATGCCATGCTGCACATTGATTTTTACGAGGTCGTGATGACTGAGAAAGTCAAGACTCAGCTCCCTGTCGTCCTGATCGGAGAGCCGCCGCCGGTCAAGGACGGCGAGGGCCTCCTTTTCCAGGGACTGGACACTATCGAGATTGAATGTCTGCCTCGCGACCTGCCACCACGCATTGAGGTCAATGTCGAAGGATTGATTGCCATCGACCAGGCAATCCTAGTCCGTGACCTCAAGCTGAGCGACACCGTCGAGATCCTGTCCGGGCCGGAAGAAATCGTCGTCAAGATCCTGCCGCCGGTGAAAGAAGAGGTTGAGGAAGTCGTTGCAGAAGAGGTACCCGAGGTAGAGCTGCTGGGCGAGGAGGAAGAGAAGCCCAAGGCTGAGGTCGAGGAAAAAGCCCCTTCAGAGAAGTAGCAGCAGCCTATGCTTCCGGACCAGAAAGCACATTGATTACAAGCAGAGGAGAGATTCTGTGTTCAGCCCACTAAACGCCCTTCTGGGGCTTTTCTCCCGCGACATGAGTATAGACCTAGGCACCGCCACAATTCTGGTTCTCGTTCGCGGCCAGGGCATAGTCATTAATGAGCCCTCCGTCGTCGCCATCGAGAAGAAGACCAGGAAGGTACTAGCTATTGGCTCTGAGGCCAAAGAGATGATTGGCCGTACACCGGCGAGTATTGTGGCTATACGTCCTCTCCGTGATGGAGTGATCTCGGACTTTGATGTCACGGAGAAGATGCTGCACTACTTTATCAACAAGGCACACGAGCATACGCACATGCCTTTGCCACGCCCTCGCGTAGTTGTGGGCATCCCAAGCGGTGTCACTGAGGTGGAGAAGCGCGCCGTGCACGACGCATGCCTTAGTGCAGGCGCGCGTGAGGCCTACCTGATCGAGGAGCCTATTGCCGCGGCCATAGGCGCGGGCCTGCCTATCACCGAATCCGTGGGCAGCATGATCGTTGACATAGGTGGCGGTACGACGGAGGTGGCCGTTATCGCATTGGGAGGCATCGTGGTCAGCCGCTCTATCCGCATTGCTGGCGATGAAATGGACGAAGAGATCATCCAGTACGCGCGTCAGAAGTACAAGCTGCTGATAGGAGAGCGCATGGCCGAACGAACCAAGATCGCTATCGGTTCGGCCTACCCCCTGTCTGAAGAGAAGACCATGACTATCTATGGACGCAACCTGATCACAGGTCTACCACAGGCTATTGAAGTAAGCAGTGTAGAGATACGCGAAGCTCTGGCGGGCTCGCTCAACATCATCATCGCCACAGTGAAAGAATCCATAGACGCCACACCACCTGAATTGGTAGCAGACCTCATGGAACAGGGCATTGCCCTGGCGGGAGGCGCCTCCCAACTTCAGGGTATGGCCGAGCGTCTGACCCAAGAGACCAAGATGCGCGTATACGTGGCTGACGACCCGGTCACCTGCGTAGTGAGGGGAGCAGGGCAGGTGCTGGAACATCTCGATGCCCTGCACAAGGTATTGGTCTCCGCTCAGCGCGGTCGCGGCGTGCGTTAGCGGGAGCCTACATAGCCGATAGCGCCCTCCCGCCTATGAGAAAGGCTTCGACCAAAGGATGACAATTTGAGCGTGTTGCAGAATCGCCCGGTAGCGCTGGCGCTGCTACTGCTCGTGGGACTGCTGGCTGGCATGCTGTTGCACCCGACTGGTTACCTTCAGCCTGTCGAGGACGTCGTCTTCAGCCTGCTTGCGCCCCTGCAGTACAGCTTTAGTTGGACAAGCACAAAGATCGCCAGTCTGGTGCAAGCATTTCGAGACCGACGCTCACTCCAGGCCCAAGTTCGTGACCTGCAAGAGACTGTAGACCATCTCATGATCGAGAACGTGCGTCTGCACGAAGCAGAGATAGAGCTTACGAACCTGCGTGAACAGTTGCATTTCAAGCTGGCGAACCCCACGTACGAGTTGCTCGCTGCCGAGGTCATTGGCCACGACCCCAGTAATCTGTTACACTACCTGATCATTGACCGGGGGGGCAGAGACGGGGTGGCGATGGGGATGCCTGTTGTCACTGCACGCGGTCTGGTTGGCCGGGTCACATCCGTTTACCCATACTCGGCGCGCGTGATGTTGCTCACAGACCACGCAAGCTCGGTCAACGCTCTCATCCAGAGGTCGCGCGCCACCGGTGTCGTGCAGGGACAGGGGCGGCGAGGCCTCACGATGCTCTACATCGAACAGAGTGAGCAAGTGCAGGTGGGCGACATCGTTCTAACTTCCGGACTGGGGGGCAATTTCCCCAAGCGCCGGGTGATCGGCCAGGTCACAGCCGTCAAGCAGAACGATGTAGAAATGTTTCAGGAAGTGCAGATACAGTCCGCCGTTAGCTTCGACCGCCTAGAAATGGTCCTGGTGATTCAGGACTTTGTGCCCATTGACTATGCTCCTTAGCCTGTCGGCACTTTCCGGAAAGGAGTATCAGCATCAATCCGTACCTTGCATGCGCATTGCTGCTCATTGTAGCCATGCTACAAACGACCACTGCACCCAGGTTTTCGCTATGGGGCGTAACGCCCGATCTGATGTTGCTGGTCGTTGTCTCGTGGAGCCTGCTTTGCGGCGCCAGGGAAGGCATTACTTGGGCATTTGGCGGTGGCCTAATACTCGATCTGCTTTCCGGCGGCCCGTTTGGGGCTGCAGCCATCGCCCTTGCCGTGTCCAGCCTGCTGGCGAGCCTGGGCGAGCTCAACATCTTCCGTGGCTCACCTTGGTTGCCACTGGCCGCCAGCATCCTGGCTACTGCCATATACAACGCGACCTACTTAGTCATCCTGCAGGTTTTCGGCCGTCCCCTGCAATGGGCTCCAAGCTTGCTGCAGGTAGTCATGCCTTGTATGGCATTAAATGCACTGGTCATGTACCCCACGTATTGGGCCATGCGTTGGCTGCACCGGCACACGAGTTAGACAAAGTGTCGCCCAGCGGGGAGTGAAGGGCATAGCCAGAAGATGAAACCGATCCGGCTTTTAGGGCATGCTCGCGAGAATATGCGCTATCGTGGTGCGACCGAGGAGGAGGTTGTTGAGCCGTTCAGACTGCTCCGTGGGATCCGGCAGAACGGGGACGGTTGGAGTGTCGAAAAGACTTCGCCTATGGGCGGGATTGGAACGGCAGATTGTATGCCACAAAACAGGTTCGGCCTATCTTTGTGGAGGAGGCTGATGAGATTGTGATCGTGACCGTTTATGTGTATTATTCCTGATGTGGAGGTCTGAACTCATGAGAATCACCTACGATCCTGAAGTAGATGCGCTATATATTCGCTTCATCGAAACTACCGTGACAACCGAGCATGTGGCCGAAGGGATCGCCGTGGACTATGCGGCGGACCGGCGGATTGCCGGTATAGAAATCCTGGATGCCCGCAAACGCTTTGGCGACCCAGAAGTATTCCGACGGGTAGTGTTGGAAGACATTGCGCTGGCAAAGCCCGCTGTGGCTGTGAAGTTGTAGCCAAGAATGCGTGATATTCTATCGGTTCCCTTCCAACCCGGCGAGTATAAGTGAATCGCGGTGAGAGTGATGGGCTTTCGGGGCAATGAGGCAGTGAGGGTCATGCCAAAAGACAGGGCAGACTATGAACTTGACAGGAGATGAAAGGATGAAAAGCGTTGAAGAGCGGATTAAACAGTTGCCACCTGAACTCCAGCAGGAGGTAGAGGACTTTGTGCAGTGTCTGATCGAAAGAAGGGCACGAAAGTCTAAAGGCCAGTTAAAGCTTGATTGGAGGGGCGCTTTGCGGGAGTTACGGGACCAACACACCTCGGTGCAACTCCAACACAAAGTTCTTGAATGGTGGGGGGATTGATGCATCTTCTCGATACCAGCATCATCCTAGAGCTTCTCCTGGATCAGGTGAAGGCCGATGAGGTGGAGCGGTTCTTGCGTAACACTTCAACAGAAGATCTTCATCTCTCCGAATTCACTCTCTATTCCTTGGGCATTGTTCTTGTGCGCCGCAAACTACACGACACCTTTTTGCGGTCGGTGGAGGATTTGCTGGTGACGGGTGGAATTCGTTTAGTGCGGCTTGGGGTAAAGGATATCCAAGACATCGTCCATGCAGCCCGGAGGTTCAACCTGGACTTTGATGACGCGTATCAGTACGTTGCTGCAGAGAAATACAATCTGACCCTTGTAAGCTTTGATAGTGACTTTGACAGCACTGAGAGAGGAAGGAAAACTCCGGCCGAAATCATAGGAGGTTGAGTGATGCGTCCTCCCCATACCTCTGTCTTCCAATCCCGTCCTGAGCAGTGGTAAGATGAACAGCTCCAGTCCCAAGTTGAGAATCGTTCTACTTCAGATCCTGGTTCTTGTCGCCTTTGCCGTACTCACTGCCCAGCTATGGCGACTGCAAATCCTGCGTACGCAGGGCTACCAATCGCAGGCAGACGCCAACCGCTTCCGGCTGGTCTCAATTGACGCGCCCAGAGGCGTTATCTACGATCGCCAGGGACGTCTATTGGTGCGGAATACTCCGAGCTACACGATCTCCATTGTACCCGCCGCCTTGCCAGAAGACGAAAGCCGGAGGCTCGCAGTCCTCACCCGCCTGTCACAGTTGCTGCAGATGCCCGTTAGTAGCAAAGTAGCGTCCACTGGCGGGGGAGGCGCCAACCCGGGCATCGAGGAAATCCTGGAGCAGGACGCCGTAACGCCCTATGCGCCAGTGCCAATCAAGGCTGATGTGGACAAGCAGGTGGCTTTTCTGATCGAAGAAGAACACCTGTATCTGCCGGGAGTGATCCTGGAGATTAGGCCTCGGCGCGAGTACTCAAGCGGGACACTCACTTCTCACGTGGTCGGCTATGTGGGGCACGTTCCTGCCGAACGCGTGCAGGATTACCTCAGTCAGACAGACGAGGACTATGATATTAACGACCGCGTCGGGCTGATGGGCGTGGAAGCTACGTATGAAAAAGAACTCCGAGGGCGCAATGGCCTCAAACACATCGAGGTGGATGCATTCGAGCGTGAGGTAAACGTGCTGGCCGTAGACCCACCCCAGCCCGGCCACGGTCTAGTGCTAAGCCTGGACCTGGATCTGCAACGGGCCGCAGAAGCGGCACTTGGAGAGGGGATGCGCCTGGTCAACTCGACCGCAGGTGTAGTGATCGCTATGAACCCGCAGACGGGAGAGATACTAGCCATGGTCTCGCTGCCAAGTTATGACAACAACCTCTTCGCCAGGGGTATCTCGGCCCAGGACTACAGTCAACTGAGCGCCGACCCTGAACGCCCATTGGTCAATCACGCTATCAGCGGCCAATATCCACCCGGATCAACGTTCAAGATCATCCCCGCAGCGGCAGCTCTGGAAGAGCAAGTCATAGACCGTGAGACCACGCTTACCTGCGAGGGTGAGCTCTTGCTACCTAACAAGTACTTTCCGGATGACCCTGAAAAAGCCCAGGTGTTCAAATGTTGGTCCGAGTGGGGCCACGGCAGCTTGGCCATCATTGACGCAATTGCCTATTCGTGCGATATCTACTTTTATCAAGTGGGCGGTGGATTCGAGGACTTGAACGGGCTAGGCATAGAAAGGCTGCGCAAGTATGCCGACGCCTTTGGCTTTGGTGAACCAACTGGTATTGCACTTACAGGCGAGAGCGCGGGGCTTGTTCCAGACGAGCGCTGGAAGCGTGTGAACTATGGAGAGTCCTGGGTCACAGGTGATACGTACAACGCTACGATTGGCCAGGGCTATGTCCTCGTCACACCACTGCAGTTGCTGAACGCCACTGCCGCCGTAGCCAATGGCGGCACACTGTATCGCCCACAAGTGGTCCATCACGTTACTGATACTGAAGGCCACGTAGTGAGAGATTTTGTCCCTGAGGTCATCCGCCGAGTTCCGGTCTCCGTGGAGAATCTGGACCTCGTCCGTGAGGGCATGCGCGCTGCGATAACGCACGGCACGGGGCATCGCGCCAATCTGGCAGAAATTGCCGTCGCGGGCAAGACAGGAACTGCGGAATACTCAGGCCCGCGAGACAAAGAAGGGGACCTGCCTACGCACGCCTGGTTCACGGCCTTTGCGCCCTACGATGAACCGGAAATCGCGTTGATAGTGTTCGTGTCGGGGGGGCATAATGGCGCCAAGGTCGCTGTGCCCATTGCTGCGCGAATCTTACGAGCCTACTTTGGCCTGCCGCAGCCTGTCGACGAGGACATTGTGGGGCCCCCTCCTGGAGATTAGCCAAGTGACGCAAGCATCAGAGGTCAGGATCAAGATCAAAGGATCGCGCAAAGGGCTGTCCATCACCCTGGGTGAAGGTGACTGGCAGGAACTGTTGCCCGAACTGGATGGGCGTTTGTGTCAGGCAGACGCGTTTTTCCAGGGCAGCCGCGTTAACCTGCGCACTGGCAAGCGGAACATAGACCAGAAAGAACTGAAAGATCTAATCAACGTGTTGGTGAGCCACGATATCGAACTGGTTTCTGTGCAGACTGCATCCGAGTTCACCGCTGAAGCAGCACGGGACTTGGGACTGAGACTGGCACTGCCCGAAGCTGCTAGTGCTCACCCGGAAGTCCTGGCGTTGGCCGAACAAGGGATCAGCGAGGGCCTGTTGATACGCCGCACGCTGCGCTCGGGGCAATCGCTCCGGCACCCCGGGCACGTGGTTGTCATTGGCGACGTTAACCCTGGCGCAGAAGTCATCGCTGGCGGCAACGTAGTGGTGTGGGGTAAATTGCGCGGGTTGGCGCACGCTGGTGCCATGGGCGACGACGAAGCCATTGTATGCGCCCTGGAACTGACACCCACCCAACTGCGCATCGGCAGCTACATTGCGGTATCGCCTGACGAAAAGACAGGCAAAGATATGCAACCAGAAATCGCCTCCGTACGCGACGGCCGAATTGTGGCTGAACCTTGGAGCGCCAAATAGAGCGCGCGGTCGCAGAAAGGAATGGGGCAACAATGCCGGGTACAGTAATCACCATCACTTCGGGAAAGGGCGGCGTGGGCAAGACGACCATCACTGCCAATCTGGCAGTTGCACTGGCGCTGCTGGGACGGCACGTGACGGCCATTGACGCAGACATTGGGCTCCGCAACCTGGATGTAGCCATGGGCCTGGAGAGTCGCATCATCTACGACATCGTGGACGTGGTCGAGGGGCGCTGTCACTTATGTCAGGCACTTATCCGTGACAAGCGTCTATCAGGCTTGCATCTGCTTCCCGCTTCCCAAACACACAACAAGACAGCCATCAATCGTGAAGATATGACGGCCATCTCTCAAGAACTGAGGGCCGATAACGATTTTGTTCTCATAGATTCACCTGCAGGCATCGAACGCGGCTTTGAGAACGCCATCGCCGCCGCGGACGAAATCATCATCGCTACTACACCAGAGATCGCAGCCGTGCGCGATGCCGATCGGATTATTGGACTGATTGAGGCGGCTGGCAAGGGGCCTGGACGGTTGATTATCAATCGCATCAAACCAGCCATGGTGAAACGCGGCGATATGCTGGACACCTTTGACGTGATTGAGTTCCTGGCTATCGAACTGCTGGGAGTCATTCCAGAAGATGAGGCGGTAATTGTCTCCGCCAACAGGGGCATACCGATCGCTTCCGAGCAAAGCGCGCAGGCCAGCTGGGCTTTTCACAACATTGCCCGCCGGCTTGTAGGCGAGAAAGTGCCCTTCATGCCCCTCTTTGAGGAACACGAAGGCATATTGAGCCGCCTGCGACGTTTCCTCGGCTTGAAGTAGTGTTGATTCCGCTGAACGACCAGCCGGCATTGGGCACGGGGCCAGGCTGGCAATCATTTGCGGCGCAGCCGCGTATTACAGGATGGGGGAAAACATGAACATCCTTTCCAGGCTATTCGGCAAATATCGTAAACCCAGCAAAGTGGTCGCTAAGGAACGGCTTCGCCTGGTGCTCATCCACGATCGCTCTGGCATTCCGCCCGAGTTGCTGAACATCATAAAGAATGAGATCATCACTATCATCTCCAAACACGTGAGAGTAGATCGTGAGGGCATTGAGATAAACCTCTCCCACACTAAGGGTCGTACCAAGCTCGTGGCTAACATCCCCATAGTGAGTGCGCGCCGTGGCCATACTGCTGACCACAGGTAAACGGCGACTAGCCGAGTAATGCCGTTGGAGTACTGATACATGAGAAAAAGGGTCTGGAGGAATTTCGACCCCCTCCTCCTGGTCATCGCAATACTGATAGTCGGCATGGGTGTAGCCCTTGTCTACAGCGCGACGATTTCTACCGAGGGCGATAACGAACTGCTGGAGCGGAGCTTTATGCGGCAGATGCTATTCGGGGCCAGTGGACTGCTCATCTTATTGCTCGCCTCAGCCATTGACTATCGCCTCCTGGGAAGCATTCATTGGCTCATCTACCTGCTGGTTCTTGGCATCCTGGGCCTTGTCGTCGTTGCGGGACAGGCCGGCTTCGGAGCACGGAGTTGGCTGAGCCCACGGCGGGCAATACAGCCATCAGAGCTATCAAAAGTGCTCATGATCGTGTTCCTGGCCAAGTACCTGGCTGACCGCGAAGAACAGATGCACGAACTGCGCTGGGGATTGTTCTCAGCAGCGCTTGTGATCCCGCCAGTGCTCCTGATCTATCGTCAACCTGACCTGGGCACCGCCCTGGTGCTGGCCGTCATCTGGATGGGCATGGTCTTTGCCGGGGGCATTCGCTTCCTGCACCTGGGTCTGCTGGGCATGGGAGCCGCTGCCGCTGCTCCTGCAATCTGGTTCTCTCTCCAGGACTATATGCAAGAGCGCATTATTGTCTTCCTGAACCCCGCCCGCGACGTGTCAGGGATGAGCTACAACGCACGACAGGCCCTGATCAGCATCGGCTCCGGAGGTTGGTTTGGCAAAGGCTTTCTGCATGGCACGCAGAGCCAGTTGTACTTTCTTCGTGTGCGACATACGGATTACGTGTTCTCCATGCTGTGCGAAGAGCTGGGCTTTGTGGGTGCCATGGTGCTGCTGCTGCTGTTGCTGATCCTGCTCTGGCGCATCCTGCGCGCGGCCAGGCTAGCGCGCGACAGCTTTGGACGGCTTATCGCTTACGGTGTAGCGACTATGATCTTCTTCCAAAGCGCTGTCAATATCGCCGTGAATGTGAACCTTCTACCAGTAACTGGCCTGACGTTGCCTTTGGTCAGTTACGGGGGCAGTTCACTTTGGACTACTTTGCTCGGCCTCGGACTGGTGGAGAGCGTGGTCATGCGCCACAAGAAACTGGATTTCGGGGACTAGACAGGGAAGTAAGAATGTCCAAAGTACGGGTGCGTTACGCTCCAAGTCCAACTGGATACTTTCACGCCGGTGGCGTTCGCACTCTGCTCTTCAATTGGCTGTTCGCGCGGCGCCACGGCGGGCAATTCATCCTGCGCATCGAAGACACCGACCGCACGCGCTATCAAGAGGAGGCGCTCTCGGACATGCTGGATGGTATGCGCTGGCTTGGTCTGGACTGGGACGAGGGGCCAGACGTGGGTGGGCCATACGCCCCCTACTTCCAGTCTCAACGTCTGCCCCTGTATCAGAAGTACGCACAGCAACTGGTCGAGGCAGGGCACGCCTACAAATGCTACTGCAGCCGCGCACGACTGAAGCAGATGCGTGAGGAGCAGCAGCAGCAGCGCGGAGAGCTCCCAGGCTATGATCGCCGCTGTCGGGAACTGACTGCCAGGGAGAGAGCCGAGAAAGAGACGCAGGGCATTGTTCCCGTGGTGCGGCTCAAAGTACCCCTCACTGGCGAGACTTCCTTCCACGACCTGATCCGCGGTGACATCCGTGTCAAGAACGGGCAGATGGACGATCTTGTGCTGCTCAAATCCGACGGCTTCCCCACCTACCACCTCGCAGTTGTGGTTGACGACCACGTGATGGAAATCTCGCACATCCTGCGCGCCGACGAGTGGATCCCAACCACGTTCCAACGGGTGCTGATATACCGCGCATTTGGCTGGACACCGCCACTGTATGCACACGTGCCAGTCATCCTGGACCCCGCCGGCAAGGGCAAGATGAGCAAACGCAAGACCGTTGGCACTGATGGGCGCGAATACAACGTTCTGATCCGCGACTTCCGCGCCGCAGGCTATCTGCCAGAAGCTCTATTCAACTTTCTGGCTCTGGTCGGCTGGTCCTACGACGACAAGACAGACATCCTGACGCGCGCGCAGATCATCAGTCACTTTGACCTGGATCGCGTCAGCAAGTCAGCGGCCGCGTTCAGTTATGACAAATTAGACTGGATGAACGGCGTGTACATCCGTCAGTTGGACGTCGAGGACCTGGCTGCGCGCATTAAGCCATTCCTGGACAAAGCCAACGTGCGCGCCGATATGGACACTGTGCGGCGCATCACACCGCTCATCCAGGAGCGCATGGTCAAACTAGCCGATGCCGTGGCGCTGACAGACTTTTTCTTCACAGATGAACTGCATTATGACCCTCAGCTGCTGATTCAGAAAAAGATGACAGCAGAGCAAACGCGCCAGGTGCTGGCCGAATCACACCAGGTGTTGAGTGCGCTGCCCACCTTTGATGAGGCGGCCATCGAAGAGGTGCTGCGCGCCAAGGCGGAGGAGATGCAGCTCAAAGCGCGGCAGTTCTTCGGCACGCTGCGCATCGCCACCACGGGCAAGAGGGTTGCGCCGCCATTGTTCGGCACGCTGGCCGTCTTGGGACGCAACAAGGTGCTGGCGCGCATCGCGCGTGCACGTGAGATGCTGATGTGAGCAGGACAACTTGCCAACCATCGTGACCTGTGGTAAAATCGATCTGCGCTGGGGGATCGTCTAGCGGTAGGACGGCTGACTCTGGATCAGCAAACCGGGGTTCGAATCCCTGTCCCCCAGCCTGAAGCGCCGAATCCGGCTAGCGGACAAGACTCTGCTAGCCGGTTTTTCGCTTACGACTGGTCAGCCACGCGGCGCTGGATGTTACCAAAATGCGGCGTACGGTTTTCCTTGGGGGCGAACCCTCCCGCAGGTTCCGATGACGTGTTGAAGGCCCTTTTCAGACGCTCGACAGATCAGGAGAAAGCGGAAAGCGTTGCTAGCAACCTGCGGGAGGGTCTGCTTGAATGTATCACAGCTTTCCAAAGGGCGAACCGTGGTGTATAATCAGGCGGCAGGCAGGGGACAGAAGCACTTATCACTCCCAGGAGTTGCCTCGTGAAACGAGCCGTAAGCGTTAGCCTGGGAAGGCCCGCCCGCGACAAGCGGGTCGTTGCCACTTTCAAAGGCGTGCAGGTCAGCATCGAGCGCATTGGCACCGGCGGCGACGAGAAAAAGGCTCGCCGCTTGTTCGCCGAACTGGACGGCAAGGTTGATGTCCTGGCCGTGGGCGGCATAGACCTGTACGTATACCTGGATGGTCGCGACTACCCAATACGCGCCGCTCTGAAGCTGGTGCAGGACGTTCACCAAACGCCCGTAGTTGATGGCCGTGTGCTCAAACGTACCATGGAGCGCCGCGTTTTCGAGTTGGCAGCGCCAGCGCTGGGAGGCATTCCTCATTTCCGCCGCGCTTTCATACCTTTCGGGACTGACCGTATAGGCATGGCCGAGGCTGTGACCGAAGTGGCCGACGAAGTGGTCATCGGCGACCTCATGTTCGTCTTCGGCATCCCCATTGCTGTGCACGGCCTCGACCGTTTCCGCAAACTGGCTCGTATCCTATTGCCTGCCGTCGGATACCTTCCCATGTCCATGCTCCTGCCTCCTGGGACCAAGGAAGAGACACACCAGCCCAAGTTCCATCGCTACTGGATGGAGGCCGATCTGATCGCCGGCGACATGCACTACATACACAAGTACTCGCCTGATGACCTGACAGGCAAGACAGTCATCACTAACACGACCACCCCGGAGAACATCGAGCTGCTGCGAGCTCGCGGCGTGAGCAAAGTAATCACGATGATGCCGCGATACGAAGGCCGCTCTTTCGGCACCAACGTGATGGAAGCAGCCCTTACCGCCTATGCAGGCAAAGGCCGGCCTCTCACGGAAGCCGAGCTTGACGCCCTGGTTGACGAACTCGATCTCCGGCCCAGCGTGGAACAGCTCAACGACTAGTCTCGCCTTCAGGAGGCGCTGGCGACTGAGTCACGTCTACTGCACCGCATTGCTTGGAGGTGATAGCAGATGCCACAGGGTACTGCGTCAAGCTCTAGAGTCAAGCACCCGTTTTTGTATCGTTCATCCCGCTCGACGGGACGGTAATCCGAGCAGGGAGGTTTAGCAATTGATGCACGAAGCACTAGACACGACTGTGCTCATAGACAGTACTACCGTCATACCGGAAGAGCTGATAGAAGAACGTGGCGTTACCGTGATTCCCGTACCCATATATGCTGACGGGAAGGAGTACAGGGACGGAATTGACATCACACCTGAAGAGTTCTATGCCATACTGGAAACATCCAAGCAGCGTCCGTCAACTGCAGTGCCTGGAATCGGAGAGTTCGTGTCGTTTTACGATAGACTCCTTGAGAGATACAAGAAGATAGTTTATCCCACACCTAGTTCCAGGCTCACTGGGGTTTTCAACGCTGCAGTTCAAAGCGCAAAGCAAGTACAAGGTGCCAAGGTTATTGCCATTGATCCCCGTGAAGAATCTGCACAAGAATTATATGCTGTTTACTCCGATGATCCCCAACTAGAGGATAGGCTGGTTGAGATAGAAAGATTGACCGGCCCGCTCATTGCCGTGATGAACACAGACTATGCTTCGGGGGCGGCCGGAATGATAGCGGGCGAAGCCATCCATGCTGTTCATGAGGGAAACCCTATTGATAAAGTCATTACCAGAATGATTGATGCCAAGAGGAAGACTGGCATCTATTTCGTGCTCAACACGCTTGAGTACGTAGTGGATAGAGTTGGCGAACTACAAGCCTTCCTGGGCACCTTGTTAAAGATAAAACCTGTGCTAACGATGAGGAACGGCTACATCGTAGATGCGGCCAAGGTGAGAGGTGAACGGAAGGCTAGAGAGAGGATGATAGAGCTGGTCAAGGAGTGGGTGGGTGATAAGGAAGTAGATGTTTACGTATTGCATTCGTTGGCACTGCAGAAGGCACAGGATTTCCTGGAACAGATAAGAGGCGAACTGAACGTCAAAAGCTGGTATCTCGGTGACATCGGCTCTTCTGTCGGTAGATACACTGGCAGAGGGGGTTTGGCTATAGTTTATAAATCTTGTTAAAGGTCTAGCACTTCGCCAAATTAACTATAATGGATGAGGGCAACTGAGCTGTCATCCAGCGTGAGACCAGCGTCAGGTACTGACCAACAAGTGGGAGATCTTACTCGAACCAGGAGGCGAAAATGAACCGCGGATATTCTAGCCTGGCCATTATCCTTGTACTGCTGTTATGGGCCGGCAGTGGATGTGCGTCGCCCACCTCCCGCGCCAACGCTGTTCCTACCTCCCTCCTCTCCCACACTGGACCAGCCCTGCGCTCCATCGCCCCGACCGCCGACAACCCCAACCCGCCCACCTCCCCCGTCAAACTCATCTTCATTCACCACTCCTGCGGCGATGACTGGCTGAACACAGGCATCGGCAATTTGGGTAACCAGTTGGGCGCCGACAACTATTACGTCAGCGATACCTATTACGATTGGGGACCAGACGACATCGGTTCGTATACAGATATTGGCAACTGGTGGGACTGGTTCCGGGGACCCAACAGCACTACCTACACTCAGGCCGTCTACAGCACCACTAACCGTCACGCTGACTACACTCGCCCTATGGCAGACCCCGCCGGTGAGAACGAGATCATTATGTTCAAATCCTGCTACCCCAACTCTGACCTGGGGGGAAACCCGAACGACCCGCCGACGACCGTCGCCAACCCTCTTCGTGGGGAGGACTGCACCTCCGAGCACCACACCGTCGGCAACGCCAAAGCGATCTACAACGACATCCTGGAATACTTTCGCACCCGCCATGACAAGCTTTTCGTCGTCATCGCCGCGCCTCCCCTGGTGCAGAACCACACCGACTCGTCCCACGCGGCCAATGCCCGCGCCTTCAACAACTGGCTAGTCAATGACTGGCTGGACGGGTATCCCTACAACAACGTAGCCGTCTTCGACTTCTACAACGTCCTGACCAGCAACGGGGGCGATGTCAACAGCGACGACTTGGGCTGGGACACCGGCAATCACCACCGCTGGTGGCATAGCGCTATACAGCACATCCAGACCGTGGCTAACAACTTCGCCGCATATGGCAGCGATCCTTGGGACAGCCACCCCACCGCCACTGGCAACCAGAAAGCCGCTGCTGAGTTCGTCCCCCTGCTCAATATCTTCTACCATCGCTGGATGGAGGGCGAGGAGATGCCTACCCCCACTGCCACCGGCACGGTCTCACCCGTGGCAACCGCGTGGGTCTACCTACCGCTGATCCTGAAGGGCTACGCTTCATCGGTCACGCCCACCTCCACGCCCACCAGCAGCGGCTGTCCGGTCTACTCGCCTCGTTTCACCTTTATCACCGACACGAAGGTCTATTCCGTGCCCACCTTGGCCGAGCCCGCCCCACGCCAGTGGTTCACCGACCCCATCTTTGGCACCTGCCTGGTGCGCGTTACCGATCGGGCCAACGACCTGTCCCCGGACGACACCTCGGACGGCATGGTGAACGAATACTCGCGCGTGCAAACCTTCAACGCAGATGGCAGCCGATTGCTGGCGCACGGCACCGATGGCACGTGGTACCTGTACGACGCAAAGACGCTCCTGCCACTTGGTGAACTGCCCCTCGGAGTGGAGCCACGCTGGGACCAGGACGATCCAGACATACTCTACTACTCGGCCGAGACCCGGTTGATGTCCTACAACGTGCAGACCGCAACTCAGACCCAGATCCACGACTTTGCCGACGACTTTCCTGGTCAGAATCTGACCGCCGTATGGACGCGCTACGAGGGCAGTCCCTCACGGGACCGCCGCTACTGGGGCCTGATGGCACAGGATGAGGAATGGAATACAGTTGCTCTTGTGGTCTACGACCGCCAAGCCGATCAGGTCACCATCCGCGACATGCGTGGCGTGCCAGAGGTGGGGGAGGGCATTGACCACGTGACCATGAGCCCGTTGGGAACCTACTTCATTGCCTCCTTTGACCACTTCTGCCCACATGGGCAGCTGGGTGACGATGTGCATCCATGCGGCTTGATGGTGTACGACCGCAATCTGACCAATGGGCGAAGCCTGCTGCGCATCATTGGACACTACGACCCAGCCCTGGACGCCCAGGGGCGCGAGGTGATCGTCTACCAGGACCTTGACACCGACTATATCTCCATGCTCAACCTGGAAACGGGCGCGGTGACCCCACTCTGGGAGATCGATTTCAACCATACGGCTATCGGCCTGCACTTCTCGGGGCTGGCCTTCGACCGGCCTGGTTGGGCGGTGATCTCCACGCACGACGACGATGTGGCCTCTCACACCTGGATGGATGACCAGGTCTTTGTCATGGAGCTCAAACCGGGCGGGCGCGTGGTGCGGCTGGCACATACCCACTCCCTGGTGGACGAAAGTCAGGCCGTGGAGCACTACTACTGGGCCGAGCCCCATGCCAGCACAAATCCTGACCTGACACGGGTGCTCTTTACGACCAACTGGGGGCGCTTTGACACGGGCGAAGTAGAGATGTTCATGATCGCACTGCCGGCGGACTGGACGGCACGGTTGATGTCCTGGCCGTGGGCGGAATAGACCTGTACGTATACCTGGATGGTCGCGATTACCCAATAGGCGCCGCTCCGAAGCTGGTGCAGGACGTTCACCGAACGCCCATAGTTGAGGGGCGTGTGCTGAGCAGCCTCGACCATTTCCGCAAGCTGGCCCGTCTGCTGCTGCCTGCCGTCGGATACCTTCCCATGTCCATGCTCCTGCCTCCTGGGACCAAGGAAGAGACACACCAGCCCAAGTTCCATCGCTACTGGATGGAGGCCGATCTGATCGCCGGCGACATGCACTACATACACAAGTACTCGCCTGATGACCTGACAGGCAAGACAGTCATCACTAACACGACCACCCCGGAGAACATCGAGCTGCTGCGAGCTCGCGGCGTGAGCAAAGTAATCACGATGATGCCGCGATACGAAGGCCGCTCTTTCGGCACCAACGTGATGGAAGCAGCCCTTACCGCCTATGCAGGCAAAGGCCGGCCTCTCACGGAAGCCGAGCTTGACGCCCTGGTTGACGAACTCGATCTCCGGCCCAGCGTGGAACAGCTCAACGACTAGTCTCGCCTTCAGGAGGCGCTGGCGACTGAGTCACGTCTACTGCACCGCATTGCTTGGAGGTGATAGCAGATGCCACAGGGTACTGCGTCAAGCTCTAGAGTCAAGCACCCGTTTTTGTATCGTTCATCCCGCTCGACGGGACGGTAATCCGAGCAGGGAGGTTTAGCAATTGATGCACGAAGCACTAGACACGACTGTGCTCATAGACAGTACTACCGTCATACCGGAAGAGCTGATAGAAGAACGTGGCGTTACCGTGATTCCCGTACCCATATATGCTGACGGGAAGGAGTACAGGGACGGAATTGACATCACACCTGAAGAGTTCTATGCCATACTGGAAACATCCAAGCAGCGTCCGTCAACTGCAGTGCCTGGAATCGGAGAGTTCGTGTCATTTTACGATAGACTCCTTGAGAGATACAGGAAGATAATCTATCCCACACCCAGTTCCAGGCTCACTGGGGTTTTCAACGCTGCAGTCCAGAGCGCAAAGCAAGTGAGAGGTGCCAAGGTCGTTGCCATTGATCCTCCTGAAGAATCGTCAGAAGAACCATACGCCGTTTACTCCGATGACCCTCGATTGGAGGATAGGCTGGTTGAGATAGGAAAGCTAAGCGACCCGATCATTGCGGTGATGAACACTGACCACGTTTCGGGGGCGGCCGGACTGATAGCGATTGAGGCTATCAATGCTATCAATGAGGGAGAACCTATTGACAAAGTCATTGCGAGGATGATTGATGCCAAGAGGAAGACTGGCATCTATTTCGTCCTCAACACGCTTGAGTACGTGGTAGATAGAGTTGGCGAACTACAAGCCTTCCTGGGGACCTTGTTAAAGATAAAACCTGTGCTGACGATGAGGAACGGCTACATTGTAGATGCGGCCAAGGTGAGAGGTGAACACAAAGCCAGAAGACGAATGATAGAGCTGGTCAAGGAGACGGTGGGTGACAATGAAGTAGACGTTTACGTATTGCATTCGTTAGCACTGCAGAAGGCAGAGGAGTTCTTGGAACAGGTAAGGGGCGAGCTGAACGTCAGAAGCTGGCATCTCGGTGACATCGGCTCCTCTGTCGCTAGATACATTGGCAGAGGAGGGTTGGCCATAGTTTATAAATCCTTTTAAAAGTCTGGAATGATTTCTCCAAACCACGTGCCTACCCGCTTTAAGTGTCAATCCGAAAAGTCAGCGGAGGCGGCTCCTCGCGTAGCATCCACGGAGTGAAGCGGAGTGGGCACGCCGCCGGACAGCCGGGCGTGCCCTGCACTTCGCTGCAGGGTGCTACGCGAGGAGCCCGGCCCGCTGTTCTCGGATAGGCTCTAGGCACCCAACACTTTCCGAATTAATTTAGGTCTGGAAGAAAGGACCCTTGCTCCCAGATCAAAGATCCTCTCGTTTTCGAGTATCCTCTGGACGAAAAGCTCTTTCAAAAGCTTGAGGGATAATGCTTTACGAAGCATTTTCTCGTAGGGTTTAAGGTTCTTTCTGGTGAAATTCCCCTGTTGGTAGGCAAAAGCGATTACCCTTGCTGCAAGGAATGCACTGCTGACAGAGTTGGCGATCCCGCCTCCAGTTAGGGGAGAACCTACTCCTCCCGTAGCGTCACCCACCAGGACAAGCCCTTCCCCCACGCATGGACGAAACCATGGTCCCATGGGGATGGGCCAAACACCAAGTTCCTGAAGTTCGATCTTTCGAACTGTGCCAGCGGTGATGAGCTCATCGCAGAAGTTGTTAAGCAGCGATTCTAGCGCTGCTCTTGAGGATAGATCATTCTGGTGAGCGTATCGCCGAAGAGATGAGGATGTTGTTCCCACGCCAATGTTGGCCTTCCCTTTTGATGGGAATGCCCAGGCGTATCCTGGAATACCAGACAGAAAGTTCATCCAAATGTGGGGGCCACCTAGATTGACCCCTTCTGCATAACCCCGGATGCCCACGCCAATGGAACGAGGATTGCGTTTGTATCCAATTCGCGAATCCATTGCCCGAGCCACCCTCGATGCGGCCCCATCCGCTCCCCCAAGGAGCTTTCCCCTTACCTCATGGGCGCCATCTAAGGAGACTATCCAATGGTCATTCTCCCTGTGGATTCCCTTCGCCTCTTGTCCGTCGAGAACAGGGATCCCCACTTTTCTAACCTTGGTTGTCAATATCCCATCCAGGGCATTACGGGGAATTATCTTTCCCTTTTTACCCGGTATATAATCAGCATGAATCACGACTCCCCCAGGGGAGGTAATGCGGATGCCCCTAATAGATTGGAACTCGGCGAACCGGCTGTCTGGGACCCCGAGGCTTGTGAGCATAGCGATACCAGAGTTGCCAAGGCCATCACCGCACACTTTGGAGGGGTTAAGACGGCCATGGGTGAGTGTCCGTCGTTCCACCACAGTGATGTCACTGGGCTCCACACCCAATTGAACTAACCTTAAGGCTAGGGTACTCCCGGCCGGCCCCGCACCAACAATTATGACGTTATTTCTGTTCACGTTCGGGAACCCCCTGTTGTGGTTGATTCAAGCAATCTGTATGGTGCCAAGAAGAAATCCCCCCAGGGTAGCCAAGAATACTTTCATGAGAATCCCTTCCACTTTGTAGATTTCCTCTGGCACCTTTTTACCCTCATCTATTGCCTGCAAGGACACTATCTCCTTTATCGCGAGGCCTATCAAACCACAGACTGCTATTGTTACTACCCAATAGGCGGTTCTGTAGAGCCAGAGCAGAGACGCTACATTCATCAACCCGCCGATGATAAGCAGGGGAATGATGTAGAAGGATTTCAACCTTCTCGTCGCTTCTTCTCTCCCGTGTTTCGTCAAGATCGAAAGGACCCGAGTCCTGCGTCCATTTTCTCTATCCGCTTCGATATCCTCGATATCTTTGACGATCTCCCTTGCCAAACACACGGCGAAAACACTTAACACGAGCGGCCACAGCCCCACGTGAATCTTCTGCAGGGCAACGGGAGCTAGCAAAATGGTAGAAGTGGTAAGGTAGGCGATGATGATATTGCTAGTCAGACCAAGATGCCTTTTGATTATACTATATGGAAAGAGGAGGATGGCATTGACCAGTACAAGCAGTTGGACTTTGGATGGCAGAAAACGTGCCATCAGTAATGAGCAAGCGAAGAGGACGATAGCAAAGAGCGTGGCGATGCGGGGATGGATAAGTCTTGGACTAGAGGCCAGGAGTGCCCCTTTCATGCTGCTAAACTGCAAGAACGTGTATTGCTCAGCATCGCCTATCTCCCCGCGTTGGCTTTCATATTGCACCAAATCCCCTTCCCGATCAAAGACCTTGTTGATTACAAAACCGCCCATGGTTTGAAGGCCCGTGATAACACAAGCCAGTATGATCTCATGGGGTGGGATCAAAGCCTCGGTGATCAGGATAGATGCTAACCACGGTATGAGGCCTGTGCCTATGCCGTGCGGAATGGTAGCAAACGCCAACCACATTTTTAGTTTTTGGAGCATCTCTTACTCTCCTCTATTTAGCTCAGCGCCCACCCCAGCACAGTCACCAGGCTACCCGCCACGGAGCAAAGGAAGTTGACTACGTCATTGTCTAACCAACGCCAACCTCTGAGCTGCCGTGCTTTACGTCCGCAGCGGTGGACGGGACTCTCCGTCTCCTTGCCGCAGGCCTCACAGTAGTAGATCCCTTGCACCGTCGCTCCCAGGAGACTATCAAAGAGAGAGCCCGCCAGTCCCCCCAGGGCGGCCAGAAAGGCGAGGCGGAGGCTGGGTTCACCTATTTCGGTACTTGTCGCCATCTGAGCTAAGGTGAAGGCGAGCAGCCCGATCAACAGCGCCCCCAACAGGGCGGCGATGGTCCCCAGGAGGGAGATGGCGCCCGAGGTGCCAGGGGGAACCCGTCGCCCACTTGTGATGAGCCGCGGCGGGCTGGGGCTCAAGACCCCGATCTCCGTGCCCCAGGTGTCGGCGTTAACGGCAGCCATGGCGCCGACGAAGGCGATGAAGAGCAGGGGATTAGGCCTGAGGGTGTACAGGATGGCCAGGACAGCCCCCCAACCGCCGTTGGCCAGGGTCTGGCCCAAATCACGGGCGCCAGCCTTGGCGAACTTTTCCGCCAGATGACCCTTCTCCCCCAGCTTGTAGTGCGACAGAAGGCTCGAAGAGATGAAGAAGGCGATCAACAGGCACCCCCAGGTCCAGCCACCCAGGCCGAAGGTGATGGTGCCAATGAGGATAGCCCCAGCTGCGCCGCTGCGGGAGAGGGAGCGCTTTTTATAGCCCGCCAAGGCGATTACGATGCTGAGGATGAGGCCGACAGACAGGTTACGGAAGCTCAAATCGTCTCTCCTGGATTCATCCAGAGAAGGGGACAGTAACGCTTCAGCGTGCAGAGTTGGCCGCTTGCCTTCAGTCTCTTGCCCTTAGCCACCTATGAGGTAGAGCAATCCTGCTGAGAGGATAGGCACGGTCAGGTTATCAATCCCCCAAGGTGAGAGGGCCTCAACCGCAGTAGCGAAAGCAGCAAGGACGAAGGCGTAAAGAAGGCTTGCCGGCGAGCCGAGGGCAGTCATCGCCATTAGGGTAATCATTATCGAGGCGAAGCTGAATGCGAACATGGCAGCGCTGCCCTCCAGCGATCTGGTGCGGCCAAAGATCTGGTATTTGCGCCGACCCCAGCGCAGCCCGATGATGGAGGCAAAGGCGTCGCCCCAGGTCATGGCCATGATGCCAGCCACGGCCATGTGAGGCTGCGACCAAAAGAGCCAAAGGAGGAGAGCAAAGGAGATGGGGAAGTAAACCGTGCCCAGTTGACCTTTCTCCCCTGTCTCCATAGCCTTGAACACCTCTTGTCTATAGGAGATGTAGTTGATGACGATGAAGGTGAGGGGTGGGATGATCGCAAAGTACCATTGCTCGAAGAGGGCCACCGTAGGGAAGACCCACATCCCCACTCCGATGTGGATCACCTTGCGGGTAAAATCGGACGAGTAGCCCCGCCACTTGCGCAACCCTTCGCCGACGAAAATGATAGCGAAGACGTAAACGTACGAGATGAGTAGTGCTAACCAATCAGATTTAGGCACAGGGTACCTCCTGTTTAATCTGCTCTAGGTCAATTGCTGACCAGGCGGTAAGAACTCCCCTACTTTGAGCTCCTTGCCAGCCATCCTCTCTTTTGAAAACACCGCGGGATGCCGATGGTTGCGTAAATATGTGTGACAAAGCAGACCAAAGATGCAGGCGGTCAGGTATCTTATCAACAGCGGGGCTGCGGTCACATTGCGCTTGATGCTCAGCCAGACGACGCCGGATGTTACTCAAACACATGCGCAAGTGGCTAGTGGAGCATCCAGATATAGCTGCGGCGTCAATTAGAGTGATGTACACGTTTTCTCGCATCGAGCCTATTCCCTTAACGACATCATGCCCTCTCGAATGAACTCTCGTGTCATGGAGTGCTAGGACCAGCGAAATAGGGTAGCCCCGGAATGGGCAGAGGTTGGCCGGTAGGCCACCTTATTCGATGCGAATCCCCGAGCAGCCAGTAGTAGAGATTTGCATAGCGGAAATCTGGATGTATCTTTAGGCCAACTCCGCCGATCCTATCCGTAGCGCTGCATAGTATTGGTTTGATAGCTCGGAAAACCGGGGGAGAAAAGCAGGATTCGCCACCTACGAATGCAGTTGTGCAAGAAGTGACAACATCGGCAACCTGGAGAAGTCGATCCAGCTTCGAGGGAGTAGAGAAGACATTGCAGACAATCCGATCGGGTTTCACATAAGCGGTCCCACTCTGTAGTGTCTCAAGACATCCGCCAAGAAATGCATCTTCATCTCTTCTACCTCCTCCGGGGCGATCAACTACGACTATGCCTTCAGAATCCATATGCTCAAGGTGGTTGTGTGCACGTTCAAGGAATAGTACGGTAACGTCCTCCTCAGCTGAGCGGCTCCCAGTAGCGGTTGAGTAATCCGTGTCTTCTATGACCACAATTGCTTTGCCCTCTCTGTCGCGAACCAACTCTAGCAACTCAACAAAGAAACTCTCTCTATGTTTGCCCACTAGCTGGCCATGCATCCAAAGGGCTCTTCCAGGCGACCATTTAAACTCCTCTCCTGGCGGGAATCCATAGTTGTCGCATAGCGCGTTGGTTGCCGCCTCAAGACCCCCAACTACTTGAGAGGGAATGTACACACCTCCAATCGCAACAAGGCGTCCCATGCCAGGGCGGGAGGGTTTGCTGTTACAGGAATCATCGGCGAAGAAGAAATCGACCAAGACTATCTGTCTCCATGCAAGGTCGCAGCTGCCACGAAGGCAAATCCAAGAGCATGAACAGACATACACATTCACGAAGCAAGACTGACAATCCTGACGAACGGTACTGAGCTAGCCTTTCAACGCTAGGCTTCACAACGGAGAGTGTTGATCTACCTGGGCTCAATCAAAGCCCAACGATAGTTCAAGCTTGCCACTCGCCAAATCGGTGCCGCCGAGATCATATCCGGTTGTGCGTCTTCAACGGTAGTGAACCAAGACATCTTCCCACCACCGGCTCTTTCCGTTGCTGACTTTAGATTGGCCAAACGTCTTTCACCAGTCGTCACTGCTAAGACCCACAAGGTGCGGGTTCGATGAAGGTCTCCTTTTTCCTGACTCTGGCTCCAACGGTTTGGATACTTGGCTTGTTCTCTATGCTATGCTTGACTACCCCTCAATCAGCGCCGCTGTCACGACAGGCTTCCGCCTGGTCTCCTGGTAGAGGAAAGGGGATCGTGGTTGCTGCACCGTTCTGCCAGTCCCCTGCGCGCGGCCAGAATCCCTACCCTTAAGCTACCCGCCTCGGCTTTGGCTTCTCTCTTGTGAACACCGCCAGCGTACCATCGATCTTACCGACACATTATCCAACCGTCCGCCTTCAACGACAACGTTGTTAACCCGTGTACCGTCATAGCGAGTGAGCAGAGGTTTATCAGGCCTTTGCCCACGATTGCTGACCCTCCTGTTTCCGCTGGTTCCTGACTTTCGACTTTTCTTCCTCGGTAGCCTCGGAAAGGCGAATGTCTTTCGATGAGATACCTTCGAGGATCAGCCGGAAGACTCCCTCACAGCTGGCATTTGAGGCAGTTATCTTGACGTCGATCAAGTACTTCCCTAGTGCCAGTTTCCAGCCAGGTGGCTGCCACTTGTAGTAATAGGATTCATTGGTAACGCCGTAGTAGCTGGGATCCTTCTCAAGCTCAAGAGCAACGCTGAACACCCCATCATTCACTCCATCTTTTTCTCCCTCGCGATGGCCTGGCATAATTGATCGAGTGAGGGATAGCCTTTCGGGGTCCAGAATCTGCACTCCGACAAACTCATCCTCGTTTGAACGACGCACCTTTATCAGTCGCTCAAGCTGCTTAGAGTTCGCCCACCGAACAGGCATGTTGCTTCTGTCCTGTACAGCTTTTGCTTCGGGACCCCTAAAGGTGATCGTGCCGCTAGCCTCCGTGGCCGCACTCCTCTGTAGCGGGCACCACTTCACTACCCGAGGAAGTGGCTTGTTGACCGCCTGAAGATGCAAAACATGACCGGGCCTCCCACCAAAAGGTATCTTCTGTGGATGGCCTGCCTGCCAAAGCTCGATCTCCAGGTCAGGCTTTTGAATGGCCTCAACAAGCATCGTTACCCATATCGAAATGAAGGCACCAACGACAACTTCCATTGCGCTACAGGGGTAGATGATCACGAGGATGACCAGTACCCCGACAACCACCAGCCCGATCCAGAAGATTCGCTTGACCACCACATGTGCCTCCTTTGGGAATAGGCCATAAGTGCACACAGTTACCAAGCTCGTTGCTCCAACTTCCTCACAAATCCCTTGATGATCTGCTGGATAGAAAGTATGGAAGAGAAGCATCCGGTAATTGTGAAGAGATCACCCAATCTCAGTCACACCACTGTACAGTTCTGGGAGTTTGTCCTGGCGCAGTCGGAACTTTGTTCCGTGATTATGACCTGTGCGTGCGTCAAAATCTACCAGTAACTTGCCCTGCTCAAGAGCCGACAGGAACTTCTCCAAGCTCAGTTGCTCCAGTATCCGAATTCTCGAATAATGGAAGTATTCGTGCCCCTTGGCTCGCTTGGTTTCTGCTTGGACGTAGAAACTGTTCAACAGTTTGCTGCCGGCTTTGTGGAACAGATCATCAAATCCCCAATATGGCTGTGGGTCAAGCTCACCCAAGCCGGCACGTTCTTCAACTGTCACCAACCACTCAGAGTGCCTCGGATCCACTGCGCTCCCATCGAACGACACAAGAACCTTTCTATTCCGGCCATCTATCACAATCATAAACCCGCGATCGCTTCTCGATCGTCCGTGAATAGTCTGCCGAAAACTCATCTCATCCGAGGGATACTTAGTCCCGGCAAGCTTGTGAGCCCAACCATATTGGGGGAGGAACACCCTTGGCACAAACTTGAGAGCCCGTGGCGATGGCTCCATATGAAACAGCGTCGTCAGCGACGATGTTCCCGCACGCTGGCACTTCAGCTCCCATTCAGCGGCATTGGGAATAGGCAAGTTATTCTCTTCAATGCCCAGTAAGTCTTCCAGAGTATTACCTATGCCTCCCACGTTTCCCGGACGAGCATTGGGAACCCACCCCATCCTGCGTATCTCACGTAAGGCCTCGATCAGGGATTTCTTGGTATAGATCTTCATTGCTTCTCCCGGGTGCCGGCCTCATGCCAATTCTCCGGCCGCCAGAAATCCAGGAGATACTCAAACGTGGTTCCCATAGTAATGTAGTTGCTTGGCCAACCGAATATCCCAACTCTGTTCACGATGTTCGTCCTGTCCCAAATGATCGTGTTTCTGAGCTCGTACCCACGCTTTCTCAACTCGGTAATAAGCGCCGCATGAATGGTTATTCTTTTGTTTTTCCACCACATATCAGGGACATTGATGACACAATGCCCCTTTGGCTTCAAGAGAGGCAGCAGCCGCTCAAATATCTCCCCCATAGCCTCCGTGTATGGCTGAAGGGGCATCGTGCCCAGATCGCGTGGGTCTTGAGAGTATTGCTCGATCTTTCCCAGCTGCTCAGTCTTGCGGTCACGCCTCGATTTGTTCTTTCGCCTTCTGTCAAGAAGGTTAGAGTACGGGGGAGAAGTCCAGATCAGGCTCACCGTTTCTGGTTCAATGTAGTAGGGAATGTTGTGAGCATCGTCCTGAACGGCAATCTGTTGTGATTGGTTGAAGAGATTGTTCGCACCCAGCCGCTGCTGGCAGAGACGAATGTACCTGTGCTGCAAGTCAAATCCGATCGCATTCCTGTTCAGATCTTGGGCAGCAACCAACGTTGTGCCGCTGCCAACGAATGGATCGAGAACCAGCTCACCTTCATGAGTGAACAATGAAATTACTTTGCTAGCTAGTGAAATAGGAAAAGTTGCGGGGTGGAGGTTCCTGTCACGTACATCCCTGCGCTGGTAAGTAAACTGCCACACCCCAAGTTGACACTTGAGCCATTCCTTTGCAGTCAAACAATTCAGATGGTTTGGCTTGCAGTCACAGGTCTTGGTGTGTTCGATCGGTATCTTGCGCCGATAAAGAGTATCTGATTCCAGGACCATGCAAGGTAGAACTGTCTGGTCCACAGGTGCCCCCCTTCCATAAGACACGCCACGCCAATCCATTCTAACACAACATCAAGCCCACCGCAAATGTTGGGCGACGTTTCGCCCGTTCCTATAGAACGAGCCAAGCACGGTCTTCTCTCGGCCTTGGGGCGATATGCACCCGTGCCCGCTTCGTAGATGAGTTGCGATCGCTATGCTATGCGTATTGTATCGATGAATGTCTCTCTTCCCAATTATCCTTCTATCACCGCCGCTGTCACCACAGGCTTACGCCTGCTGTCCTACACTGTTCCCTTGCACCTGCCGTTTACGCCTCTAGGCGTAAAGACTAGAGGTGGCGCAAAGAGAACGACAGTGCAACGGGAAGTTTTGCCAACTGGGCGAGGCAATCTAAGAAGTTTCGTCAGACCATCAACGTCTGTTTCTTCCTTCAGTCTCTCAATGTTTGGTTCTCTATCAAGTATCCCCACTCAATCTAACTCTGGTTTTTTTCTGCAATCAACGAGTGAAAATGACGACACAGCCGCCGCGTTGGGGGTCTGGTTCAACCCTGTAATCACCCAGGAGAGCCTTTGTCCCAACCCAATCCGGCGCATTCTCCTTGATCAAGAGCGCCGCCATAAGCTCTCTATCGTTTGCAGCATCCACATTCTTTAACCACAAACGCGCCTCTTCCCTTTTCCGTTTTCCAAACAACTTGTCAAGTATCCCCACGTTTATTCACCTCCTGAATTTCATCACGCCCAATTGCATATATCGTTTTGCGGATAGAAGAAGTTGCCGAAGGCAATTTGGGGGAAGCGTAGCGAAGCCTTTTATCCGCTGTTATGCGCAGCGAACGAAGTGAGTGTAGTCGGCGTAGGGACGAAATACGACACAGATTATTTACTCTCATATCTCTTCTTGAAGCACTTCTCACAATATATCTTCCCGACGTTTTCAAAAATCGTATCTGCCCTCCCCATTGGTGTACCCATCCCAGTTGGAGGAGTCGTCCCAATGATTGCAATAAATTCGCCTTCTTCCAATCGATGTTTACAATCACTACACTCATAGTACATCTTTAATTTTATTTTACCTGTATAGTAAGGTTCTATTCTCAACATCTTTTTTACCTTGTCTAATAGTCCCATGTTTTTCTCCCTATAATTTAGTCCTCTTAGTCTTCATATTTCTGCGTCCCGAAGGCGACTGCGTATAACGTTTCGGGCTATACGAATGTTGCTCGTTTAATCTTGGCTATATTTCAGCAGAAACGAGCAATTTGAGCGAACGAATGCAATGACGTGAGCCGTATAGCCCGTGTTATACGTCCCGAGCGAGATAAGATCAAAAAACGAGCGAGAGTGTAAGGTGGTTCGAGCGAAGCGAGAAAGTCGCGAAGGGAAAATTCACATATCCTCCATCACTGGCTTGCCTTCAATAAATTCAGAGGGCAACCCAATTTTCTGAAAGTAGTCAACCATGGTCATGCAAGCAAATTTCTCGGTAGAATAATGAGTTCCTCCGAGAATGCTGATTTTATGTCTTTCAGCAAAATCATGTGCCTCTTTCGAATGGTCGTTCTTCACCGCTATTCCGGTCACAAGAATGTTGACTCCAGCTTCAGCAATTTCTCCCAGGGAGTCAACATCATTCCCTCCGCCAGCCACAAGAGCAACAGTTCCGTCATTAATCTCATCTTCTCCATATGGATAAAGACTCACTTGATGGCCCACAGCGGCTTCAAATCTTTCTTTTAACTCCTGAACTGTTGCGATGTCTGTTTTTCCGAAAACTCCAGACATAGCACCAAAATATGGCGCAAAAGGCTTTTCGGGCTCAATTCCTAAGGCCCTTGCCAAAGAAACAGTCGTTGAATATTCACCAAAATTATCAAGAGGCACATGAAGGCTGTAAATTGAAATTCTTCTTTCCTTGAACTGCTGCAATAAATCCCTGTCCATTTGCTGAAAAACATCGGGAGCTTTCCTAATATCCCAAATTGATGGGTGGTGAACAAGAAGCATCGCATCCTCAACCCCATCATTTAAAATCCTTTGCATAACTTCATTTGATGGAAAAACTGCAGTGTAAGTTCTCCTTATCTCCGTTGCGAAATCGCATACCAAGCCCATTGATCTTTCCTTGAAGTTATCGGAAAGAAAATCAGTAACAGAATCCATATACTGCACCCAATCGTCACTCATCTCAGGAATGATAAAGTCTTTTTCAAGCTGTTGGTATAATTGGGTTGCTTTCATAGCCTCAACTTGTCCATCTGAATTTGTTTCTCTCATTGCAATTCAAATAAGTAGAATTTCCCCTGAAGCGATTGCGTATAACGTTTAGTAGACGACATTGTGCGGTCTACACGCATAGTTGCGTATAGCACGACATCATTTTCTGTCACTCCTCTCCCCACCCACCTCCCTTCAAATGCAGGCTGTCCAGCGGGCTGCGGATGCGCCCTACGTCCCGGCGGCTGACGTGGGTGTAGATGCGTGTCGTCTCAATGCGCTTGTGCCCCAAGAACTCCTGAATGTAGCGAATGTCAGTGCCGTCTTCCAGCAAATGGGTGGCAGAGCTGTGATTGCTTCTGCATCTGGTTCAACGAGCAGCTCCAGCGGCCACCGCTGGCCTTCGCCGAGCTGGCAGATTGGCAACATCATGCTAACTCACGTCAAGCACTGCAAGTACCGCTGAACTGCACAGCAGACTGTTTCGAAAACACCTCCCGTTGTCATTCGCGGTAGTGCACCCCAAGGTGTGTGGGCAACTACCCCCCTATCACCGCCACTGTCACGACAGGCTTGCGCTTGGTCTCGCGGTAGAGAAACTGGGATAGTGCTCTCTCCACCTGCTCCTCGACCTGATCGGGCGCGGTCCCCGGCTCGACCGATGCTGCCGACCGGATGACGTCTATCGCCCGCGACAGCAGTTCCTCCGCCTCGGGGGTGAAGATGAAGCCGCGCGTGATGATTCGTGGCTGGCCCACAGGCCGTCCCGTCTGGCGCTGATAGCGCACGATAGCCGTCACGAAACCGCTCTGCCCCAGCGCATCTCGCTCGCGCAGCACCGTTGGCCCGGTTTCGCCTACCAGAGCCCCGTCCACGAAGACGTAGCCTCCGGGCTCACGCTTCCCGATCTCCATCCGCCCATTGTCAAAGATCAACGGGTAACCGTTCTCGATCACGGCAATGTTCTCCTCCGGGATACCCAACTGCCGCGCCAACTTGCCATGCTGCTTGAGGTGGCGCAGTTCGCCGTGAATGGGGACAAAGAAGCGAGGATGGACTATATTAATCAGGGTTTTCTGCTCCTCCTGGCTGGCGTGGCCTGAGACGTGCACCTGCGCAACGGGGTCGTAGTAGACGTCCGCGCCTTTTTGGAAGAGGCGGTTGATGACGCCGTGGACAACCTCCTCGTTGCCGGGGATAGTGTGCGAGGAGAGCACCACCGTGTCCCCCTCTCGAATGCGCAGTAAATGATGCCGCCCAGTCGCCAGACGGTTCAGCACCCCCATCGGCTCGCCCTGCGAGCCGGTCGCCACGATGACAACTTGACGGGCTGGCAGGTTCTTGATCTTGTCCTGGCTGAGCAGCATGCCCTTGGGAATGACGAGATAGCCCAAATCGCGGGCCATCTTGGTGTTCTCGATCATACTCCTGCCAGCGATGGCGATCTTTCGCTTGTGCCGCGCCGCCACATCCACCACCTGCTGGATGCGAGAGATCAGCGAGGCAAAGGTCGCAATAATCAACCGACCTGGTGCCTCGCGCAAAATCTGGTCGAGCGCATCGTTCAGTACCGCCTCCGAAGGGGTCGTCCCAGGCCGGTCGGCGTTGGTGCTGTCGGACAGGAGCGCCAGCACCCCCCGACTGCTGAATTCGGCCAATCTGGCAATATCGGTAGGCCAGCCATCCACCGGTGTGTGGTCGAATTTGAAATCGCCGCTGTGCACAATCAACCCCGCTGGCGTCGTGATGCCCAGCCCCACCGTGTCCGGGATGGAATGGCAGACGTGATAAGGTTCGATGGTAAAAGGGCCAATGTTGAGCACATCACCGGGCGCGTAGGTATGCAACGTCGTCCGCTCCAGCATGTGCGTCCGGCTCAGCTTGACCTCGATCAAGCCCCGGGTCAGCCGCGTGGCATAAACCGGCACGTCGAACTCTTCCAGAAAGTGGGGCAGCGCGCCGATGTGATCCTGGTGACCGTGGGTGATGACAATGGCCCGCACGAGATCCTTCTTATCACGCAGATACGTCCAATCGGGGATGATGTAGTCAATCCCCAGCATGTCCGATTCAGGGAACATCATACCCGCGTCCACGACGAGGACATTGCGGCCGTATTCGATGGTCATCATATTCTTGCCAACTTCCCCCAGGCCGCCCAGGGGCATGATTCGCAAACCTGTAGCCATTTTATCTCCTTTCAATAGACGCAGACTGTCGTCTGCTTGAAGCTCAAAGACGCTCAAAGGGGACGATAGTCCCCGTCTCCGGTCAGTGTGCTTCATTAGTTACGTGCCTGGCATACGATGCGGACTGTCGTCCGCTTAGAGCTTATCCCACAAACTCACATTGAACCTGATAAAGATACGATCTCGCGACCGAGTGGCTCTTGCCCCATCTCAAGTCTACACGAACTGGAGCTCTGCGTCAAGCTTTGTTTTGACAAAGGGCGCATTTGGACATACAATAGAGACTGTCCAGGAACTCGCGTACCAGGGCAAGTAAGGAATTGTTTAGAACAAGAAAGGAGAGATTTATCATGGTCGATCGTATCATGCGTATCATCAAACTGGATTTCTCGGTGTTCAAGGAGATTGAAGCTGACCCCAATGCCACCAGCGAGGCGGCTATCGTCGTGCTGCTGGCCAGCCTGTTATCAGCAATTGGCACAGGTATTGCCTCGCGCGGCTTCTTCATGCCCTTCATCGGCGGCCTCGTCAGCGGCCTCGTGGGCTGGGTCGTATGGGCAGCCGTGACCCACTTTGTGGGGAAGGCTCTGTATCAAAGCGGAGGAACGTTCGAAAGCATGCTGCGCGTGCTGGGCTATGCCAGCGCCCCGCGCTTCCTGGGCATCCTTAGCTTCATACCTTGTTTTGGCGCCCTGGCTGGGCTGGCAGCCTTGATTCTGTCCCTCGTCGCAGGTGTCATGGCCATCTCCGAAGGGCTGGACGTTGATACGGGCCAGGCGATCATCGTCGCTGTGATCGGTTGGATAGGGCTGTTCATTGTCAACATGGTTGCCACTACCATCTTCGGTGGAATGGCTCTGGCCGTATCCGGCTTGAGCAGGCCCCTCTTACGCTGACGGACGCTTCTGAGAAGGCTGCCTGCTGAATTCATGCTACGCCGTTCAGCATTCCTTGCGATTGCGGCTCTGTGGGTCACGAGCCTGTATCGCGTAGGCATCTGTGACGGCCTGAGAGACGGCCTCATATTCTGCCGGCACACCAACAGATCGGGTACAATCCCGGTCTGTTGCTTTTTTGCTCGTAGCGTAGCGCGGGGAATGCACGTGAAGCACTTGTAGGCACGGCTATGTGCCAATGAACTCGTCCAGACCAATTGCGGCGATCTCCCTTCCTGTGATATAATCATCCCGATTCCTAAGGGCGGGGGGCACGTTGAATACTGGCGCCAGGGAAGCTGAAATAGCCCAGCTCAGCACACTATACGGCACGCCCAGGCAGCGGCACTATGCGCTGGATATAAGTCAGACAACGTATGACTTGTGGAGCACAGCCTGGCGTCGCAGGCAATGTGGTGAAGTCGTGCTCTTCATCCACCGCGGCAACGGCAATTTGATCCTGCATACGAAGGATTTCTACCCCGAAGGCGCGTTTCGGGTGCCCTCCGGAGGGATTCGAGAGAATGAATCCCTGCTGCACGCGGTCTATCGTGAGGCTTTCGAAGAGACTGGGCTCCAGGTCGTTGTGGAGCGATTCCTGGCCGTTGTGCAGTTCAACTTTCGTTGGCAAGAGCATCTGCTCTCTCTGCCCTCTTATCTCTTCTTGCTGCGCGAATTGGGAGGGAAGCTGGAGGCGCAGGACACAACTGAGCGCATCGCGGCGTTTGCAGAAATCGCTCCCACCGAGCTGGAGTCTGTAGCCCGACGTTTGGAGAACGTGCCTCCGGCCTGGCGAGACTGGGGACTGTTTCGGGCCATTCCACATCGCCTAGCGGCCGAGCTGCTGCAAGGCAGCGGCCACGAGGACTCTGAACCTTTTGCCCCTTGATCGCTATCGAGTGTGATTGCCTATGTCGGAAGAGCAGTACGATGTCATCGTAGTGGGCGCTGGTCACGCTGGCTGTGAAGCCGCGCTGGCTGCGGCGCGCCTCGGAGCGCGCACACTCCTGTTGACGATGAATCTAGATCTGATCGCACAGATGCCCTGCAACCCAAGCATTGGTGGGCCGGCCAAGGGCCACCTGGTGCGAGAGATTGATGCCCTTGGTGGAGAAATGGGTCGCAACATTGACCGCACCTTTGTCCAGATCCGCATGCTCAACCTGTCGAAAGGCCCCGCAGTCCGCGCTCTTCGTGCCCAGGCTGACAAGCGCCTATACTCACTGGCTATGAAGCACACGCTGGAGCGCACACCGAACCTCGACGTAGCGCAGGCGCTCACGGAGCGATTGCTGGTGCAGCGCGACCGTGTAGAAGGTGTAGTCACCAGTGTGGGCCAGCTCTACCAGGGACGGGCGGTAGTGCTAACGACGGGCACTTTTCTCAAGGGCCGTATTCTGACAGGTGAGCATTCCTATCCGGCCGGACGCGCTGGTGAATTCCCTGCCGTGGGGCTCTCATCCTGCCTGCGAGAACTTGGCTTCACCCTTGGCCGCTTGCAGACCAGCACGCCGCCACGCGTAGACGCACGAGCAATTGATTTCACCAAGACAGACCCGCAGTTCGGCAGCGAGACGCCGCTCTATTTCAGCTTTGAATCGCGCGCGGACGCTGATCCACTAATCCTCAATCCCAAGTCGTGGCTCAATCCAGTCTACCCAGTTCCCCGACAGACAGAGTGGCGTTTACAACTCCCCTGCTATCTGGTGCACACCAATGCAGAAACTCATCGCGTCATCCGGGAGAATCTGCATCGCTCTCCAATTGCGGCGGGTTCCATCGGAGGCACTGGACCACGTTACTGCCCTTCAATTGAGGAAAAGATCGTGCACTTTCCGCACAAATCATCACATCAGCTCTTCCTCGAGCCAGAAGGCTTTGCTACGGGGGAAGTGTACGTGCAGGGCTGTTATACCAGCTTGCCAGAGGACGTGCAGTTGGCCATGCTGCACACCATCCCGGCACTGGCGAATGCACGCATTATGCGCGCTGGCTATGCTATCGAGTACGACTTTGTGCCCCCGACGCAGATTTCTGCCTCTCTAGAAACAAAGCGCGTCAGTGGGTTGTTCCACGCTGGCCAAATCAACGGCACGTCGGGCTACGAAGAGGCTGCTGCACAGGGTCTGCTGGCAGGCATTAACGCTGCCAGAAAAGTGCAGGGCAAAGAGGCCGTGATTCTGCGCCGTGACCAGGCTTACATTGGCGTGCTTATTGATGACATCGTGACCAAGGAAGTCACAGAGCCCTACCGCCTTTTCACTTCGCGTGCGGAATACCGGCTCCTCCTGCGCCACGACAATGCAGACCTGCGGCTCAGCTCTCTGGGCTATGAACTGGGCTTGATCGGCCAGGAAAGGTACCGGCAAGTTGAGCAGAAGCGTCGGCAAGTCAGGGAGGAACTGCAACGCCTGGCAGACACGTGGCTGGCCCCCTCGCAGCAGGTGAATGTCGCAATTGAAAGCTTTGGCCTCGAACCGTTGAGCAAGGGTGTCAACGCCCTGCAACTCCTGCGTCGTCCGGAGGTCAGCTACGATTTGATCGCAGCCCTTTCACCGGGTCCTGCTGACCTCCCGCCAGAGGCTATCGAACAGGTCATCATAGAGACTAAATACGCAGGATACATTGAAAGGCAGCGGCGGGACGTGGAGCGCATGCGCCGCCTCGAGGAGTGGCGTATCCCGGCAGAACTGGACTATGCGCAAATTACCGGCATGCGCAGCGAAGCATTGGAAAAGCTCAGGCGCTTTCGGCCAGCAACTGTCGGGCAGGCAGCGCGCATTGAGGGTGTCAATCCGGCCGACATTTCCATACTGCTGGTTCACTTGCGGCGGTCCGCCGGGCAGCAGCAGAATACCTGAAGACCAGGGGGTTGAGCTAATACAGAGAGTTCCTGAAGATGACGGGCAAGACTACCTTGAGAGAAAGGCTTTGATAAAACACGTCCCAGTTATCGGCGGCGACTCGTCTGGCCCACACTGCGTGGAGCTGGCCATTGACGTCAACTGCAAGTTGCAGATCAGCTACTCCCATAGGGTCGCTCATCACTAGAGTAAGCTGCGACCACCTGGCATCGTCTATCCACCTCTGCCGATAAAGGGCAAGTGTGTTCTCGTCCCAGCCAACGTACACGGTGCTGCCACGGCCCACGGCGATGCTCGGCAGGTAGGCATCTGCCTCACTGTCCGAGACCCTTTCTGGTACAGACCAAAAGCCCACTCTGCCCCACGTATTGTAGATAGCATATCTGCCATCTACCTTTTCCTGCCACACGACGTGAGCTTCGTTATCCTGGTCCGTAGCGACGCTGGAGATAACTGATTGGTCTGCCGCGCTATCGGACAGGTTCTCTGGCAACGACCAAACCGTCCCATTCCATCGGCTGTAGTATATCTCGTATGGAGCGCCTGGCGCATCTCGGTCTTGCCATACCACATGCACGTGCGTATCCGTGCTTGCAGAGACTGCTGGTGCACCTCCCATAGCGTGGGCAATAGGCCCATTGATCCAATACATGCCATTCCAATAGGCGTGGTAGATTACGTTGTAGCCAGGTGTGTTGTCGGCCCAGACAACGTGAAGCGTACCATCAGGAGCAATGGCAAGGCTGGGCGCAGACGAAATGCCGCTGGTGTTTGAGACATTTCGTGGCAGGCTCCACGAAGTGCCGTTCCAACGGCAATGGTAAATCTCATAGTTTCCACCGAATTCATTAACAAAGACTGCATGAGCCATACCTGCAGCATCCATGACGATAGCGGGTTGCTCGCCAGTAGCGACACTTCGTGTCAGCGACCAGGTGTTCCCGTGGCAAAACCGATGATAGATCCGATTGCTTTCCTCCCAAACAATGTGCACTTCATCACCCTTCGGGCCTGAGCCCTCCAGGGCGAAGCCTGACACAGCCAGCCTGGGCGAACGGGAATCGGCCAGTGACATTGAGACGTTGATAGGCTCCTCTTCGAGGGAGAATAGCCGCAGGCCGCTCGGTGTGCTCTCAGCGTCATTACTGGCTGAAGCAGCACCAACATGGCTGTTGATGCAAAGCAGGATAGCCAGAAGCAGCAGAGTTCTGGCTTTGTTGGTCTTTGTGTTCAAAACGCTCTCCTGAATGCTGCCGGGGCTTCCTTGCCTGGCACACGGTGATGATGTGAATGGCTGTTGTATGCAGTAGTCCGAGTGTCACTGGCCCACAAGCTGAGATAGCAGCAAGGCGGGGGTATGATTCACTCTTGGAGAGTCTTGCCGCTCAATTCGGACGTGAAAGGCGGATGCGCAGGGCCAACAAAGAGCCGTCCTGGCGGCGGAGTGCCCGAACTTGGGCCCACATGCCCACTTCCGCCGGGGCGCGACTGTCATCTATGAATGTCTCGGCATCAACGAGCACTGTCATTCCAGCAACGACCCAGTGCGTGGCTTCAATGCTTTCCACCAGGCCCTCTATGTCAACCTCTGGCGAGGGGATCGCATCCTTGATAGCAATCTGCTGGGCCAAGACCGAGCCATCAGGCTCGAGCACTCCTTGCACTTCGGCAGTCAGACCCAGAGCAGGAGTTCCCTCGATAACGGTAACAGGACTGATTGTCACTGTAACCCCACTGACGATCCAGGTATCCTCAGACATGCTTTCGATGACGCCTTCGAATTCGACTTCGGCATGGGCGCCGGGCACAGCTACTTTGATGCTTCTGGCCAGCACTACCTCACTGAAAAGACACGTGCCTTTGACCTCTGCCAGAGCGCCAATCTCAGGCTGGCCCTGGATGGAAGTGCTCTTCGTGATGAACACTAGCCGGTCGTCCACGACCCAGTAACGGGCATCCATCTCTTGTATGAGGCCCCTGAACTCAACAGGATAGCCAAGCGGTGGTCCAGGTGGCTGCAAGGAGATGCTTTCAGCGTGCAGATTGCCTTCGTCATCTGTCCTTGCTATTGCCACAGCGTACATACCTGTCTCTACACCGCTGATAGTTGGGGATGCGGGGTCAATGTGCAGCTCGTGATCACCAATCAGCCAATGAGTAGACGCAGTCTCGTTGATCCAACCCGTCAACTTGACACGCGGACGCCGTCTGGTGCTGATTGACTGTTTCAGTTTGGATCCGCTATCGGCGATGGCTGGTTGTTGTCTGGCCATGCCGTTCAGCGAGACGAGCAACACAATGGCAAGAGACGAGACCGTCATAGCATGGAAGTAGCGGCTTCGTACGCGCTTATCCATAGCTTTTCTCCTCCCGGAGACTGTCCGGTTCCTCAGTTGGCAAGGCCTGTGTACTAAGCGATGGGGACGCAAGAGGCGAGGGCCCTGGTGTCAGAGTAGCTGTTTGTGGTTGTTGTACCACAATCCTACGCCCCAACACTGCCCCATCCGGTAGGAGCAGCCCCTGAATCTCCACGGGGTAACCGACAGCAGGCGTTCCAATAATGATCGTCTGGGCATCAATACGAACCGTGATGCCATCCACGATCCATTCTTCAGCGTCCAGAATCTCAATAAGACCCTCGAATTGTACTTCCTCGCTGGGCAACCTGACGACGATATGTGTGGCACGGACGGAGCCGTCGCTCTGCCGCAGAGCCTTGACCTCAGCGAGGAGTCCTTCCTGTGGGCTGCCTTCTATGAGGGTATCAGCAGTGATGAGCACAGTGTACCCGCCTATGATCCACTGTGTTGGGCCAAAGCTCTCAATCAGGCCTTGGAACTCGAAGGGTTGCTCAGGCGCTTGCGCAGCACGCTCAATAGCGATCTCAATGGCGAGCAGAGTGTCATCCTCATGGCGGATAGCGAGCACTCTGGCCATGACGCCCACTGCAGCCTTCTCTTCCCGCTCATCAATGCGGGTATTCGCACCTATTCTGACCAGCTGCCCACCTATCGTCCAGGCATCAGCCGTGATAGCCTCTATGATGCCCTTGAACCTGATCTTGACTTCACGTGGAGGAGTCCGCGTTGCCGGAATTGCTGTCGCTGTGGCCGACGGAGTTGCACTAGGCTGCAGCGTAGTCGTCGGACTCGCCGTTGGCGTTGATGGAGGCGGTTGAACTAGCGCCGTTGTCGCCGCTATCTTCGTGGGCGTAGGTACTGCTGTTGGTGCAAGGGTTGGTGTAGGAGAAGCAGTTGGTTCAGGGATGGCTTCCTCTGGTTCGGCTGAGACGCGTATGGCCAACAGTGTACCATCGCTCAGAGAGCGAATGCGCACACGAACCAGCGTGCCTACCTCGATCTCTCCCTCTGTAACGGTTTCATCCGATGTGCTGACTGGGACGCCCCCAATTGTCCAATCGCTGTCATCCATGCTCTCAACCCGGCCACGGAAGGACATCTCAGCTATCCGCTGGCTGCTGGCAACAGCCCTTGCCTCTTCACGACGGCGTTCATCAAACTTTTGCAGCAACTGAGCCTTGGCCTGCCGGTCAAACGTTACCAAGAGTCGGAACTCTTCTGTCATACGTTTCACGGGGTACAGAGCGTCGCCAGGCAAGCTCTTTGCCGAGGCGGCCATTGCACCTCCACCCAATACGGCAACCAGCAGCAATGTTGCGAGCACAACGGTCGCCACGCTTCTACGCATCAGCGACTGCAAGTTCAGCCACAACGGAACGTGCCCCGTACGAGACTCCCTCTCCTTGGCGCGTTTTAGACGAGCCGCCTCGCGCAAGAGCTTCTCCTTGCCGGCCTGTAGTGCTGCGGGCGATGGCTCCCCGCCCTGCCGCAGGGCCTTAAGCTGGAATGCAATGCGCAGCAAAGGCTCGAGTTCCGCCGCCAGCGCTGGGTATTGGTGAACGCAGGCCTTGAGAGATTTCCCCTTATTCACTTGATTGAGGCATTCATCAAAAACGGCCTCAAGGTTCCTGCTCATAGCTCTTCTCCGCCAATGAGGCGACGCAGCGCAGCCAGCGCCCTGAACTGCAGCGATTTGACTGCCCCTTCCGACTTGCCAAGCAGCGCAGCGACCTCGGCATTGCCCATGCCCTCCACGAATTTGAGCATGATAACCAGGCCCTGCTCCTCCGTCAACTGGTTGATCGCCCTGCGCAACCGCTGCCGAGTCAGCAAGCGTTCGGCGGTGTCAGCCGGATGCTCGTCCGAAGCAATAGGGCGGTCGTCCAGCAGCACATCCGTGTCCAGCCGAGAGGCGCGAAAATAGTCCACTACCAGGTTATGTGCAATGCGAAAGAGCCATCCCGAGAATGAAGTGCGCCACGCCTTGGACGAGCGGATGGCTTCAAGCATGCGTAGAAATACGCTAGCCGTCAGATCCTCAGCTAGGTGCACGTTGCCAAGCCGATGGTAGACGTAATTGTAGATGCGTAGTGAGTACCGATCATAGAGCTCGGCAATAGCTGCCTGGTCGTACTCTCTAGCCCTTCTTAGCAGTGCCGATTCCTGGTTCGGCTGCATTGTAGGGCCGCTCTCCTCTCTCTAAGACGTTACGAAACAACGAAAGATACGGTGTGCCTCTGGAGAACATAACACCCCGCTTCTGAACGATCCACTATAGTATACCGTCAACTACAGCCTACTGTCAAGCGAAAGGCATCAAGTATTGAAAACATGGCCGTTTCTGGAAGCAATTACTACATCTTGTGATATAAGAGTCAGTACCCGCCATATGCTGTGGACTGGGTTGACGAGATCGGAGCTTTTCACCCCCGTGTGTATCCAGTTGCCAGGAGACCCAGAATATGCTATCATTGTAAGGACAAGAGCCATGTACGAGCAAACGGTCAGGCTGAATGGCTGAACTCTCTCAAAGAAAGGAGGTGAAGGAAGTGGCGGTAGTCAAGGTTATCGAGTTGGTGGGCAATTCAACGGTTAGTTGGGAAGATGCCGCGAAGAATGCCGTGGCCGAGGCGACAAAGACAATTCGTAACATCACTGGTGTTGACGTGGTCGGGCAAACGGCGGTAGTTGAGGACGGTGTCATCAAGGAGTTTCGCGCCAACATCAAAATCGCTTTCATGGTACGCGGCGGCGTCTCCTAAACCTCTAGCGGGGGATCGGACAGCTACGATCCCCCGCGGACCCCAAACCGAATAGAGCCGATGTCTGCAGCGTCCTATAAGGCGTCCTAAGATCGAAGCAGATGAGTGTGATGCTGCATCCACAAGACGTATATCACAAGGAGGAAGCATGGACTACACCAAGATTCTGAAGAGAGCGTGGGAGATCACCTGGCGCCACAAAGCACTGTGGCTCTTCGGCTTTCTGCTGGCTCTCGTCGGCGGTGGAGGAGGTGGAGGCGGCGGCCGAGGTGCCCAGTATGTTACGGGCGCTGGCGACCAGCTGCGACCAGGCTGGATTCTGGTCACCGTGCTCCTGCTGTTGATCATTGTGCTGGTATTGGTCGTTGTGAGCGTGATTGTTGCCCATCTCAGCCGCGCTGCCCTGATTGGCATGGTACGCGAGGTAGAAGAGACTGGCAACACCAGCGTGCGCAGCGGGTGGCGTATGGGCTGGTCGCGCTTCCTGCCCTTGTTCGCCATTGACCTGGTCATCAACATCCCGGTGGCTATTGCGGCCTTTGTCCTGATTGTCCTGGGACTCTCGCCGTTGCTGCTTTTGCTCGCTCAGAGGCGTATACTGGCCATACTGGCCATCGTGCTGACCGTGCTGCTTATGCTGGTGTTCGGCATACTGCTTGTCGTAGGGCTAGTGCTTTCAGTGGTGCGCGAGCTCGCCTACCGGCAATGCGTCCTGGAGAGGAAGGGCGTCCTGGACTGCATCCGTGACGCCTATCGCATGGGACGAGAGAACCTGCGGCATGTAGGTGTGGTCTGGCTGCTGCTCTTCGGCATTAATCTGGCCGTCGGCATAGTACTAATGCCGCTATTCCTGCTCGTCGTTGCCATAGCAGCGGGGCCAGCGCTTGTTGTCTACGGCGTCACCGAAGCCTTGGCCCCTGCGCTGGTGGTTGGGATCCCCCTTGGCATCCTTGGAATCCTGTTCCTGGCGCTGCTAGGAGGTATACATCAGGTGTTCCGCTCGGCAACGTGGACGCTAGCCTATCTGGAGCTTCAAGCACGCGACAATCTGCCCTAGCTGCAAGCCAGCAATGAGATGCCAGGCAGGAGGCACGAGCATCTTCATCCCTTCTGCCTGGCTTTTCGCACCTGGCTCTGCAGTTGACCAGGGGCTATTCAGCTTCGGCCAACTTTAGCGTTACAAACAGCCACGGCGCGCCCAGGCTGGCCCATACTCCGATCAGCGCATAGCGCAGACCACGGAAGAGCAGTCCCGTAGGAAAGATCGCTTTGAGCCCAAGATACAGAGCCAGCAGCACGACGAGCCCGGCGACAAAGCGTATCGCACGTTTCGCCACTGAACCGGCGGAAGAGAACCTCACCCATTCCTGTTCCAGCGTTAGACCCACACCAAGGCCCAGAAGGGTGCTCATCGCGGAAACCGTATCCTTCTCTGCGTGCAACGCCAGCAGTATCAGCGGTACTGCGCAGGCCAGTCCCAACCTGATCACCAAGGGCAGGTTCGCGATCCGCGCGCCGTACGATCTCACCAGCCAGTTGTAGCAGGCGACAAGCACAATAGAGAGCACCAATCCCACGATTACGTCTTGCGGATAGTGTACCCCCAGATATACGCGAGAGAAGGCTACCAGCACGACAATTACGCCTGCCACAGCCCAGAACCAAGCCCTTTGCACCTGAGTAGCCAGGTAGCCCCAGATCGTTGATGTCGTCTGCGTGTGGCCACTGGGAAAAGCATAACCCTCTGCCGGGGCAATGACGCGCACTGCAGCGGGTGAGGGTCGTGGCACTGCAAAGATAGCCTTCAAGGAAGTGTTGACGTAGGCCGAGCCAAGGTAGACAAAGCTCAGGCGTATAGCAAGCGCTTTATCCACGACCCAATACAGGAATGGTATCATCAGCAAGTAGAATCTCTCATCACCAAGGAAAGTGATGCCCTCGAAAATAGAATCCAGCGTAGGATTGCCCAAGGCCTGCAGCCATTGGATGACCCTTGTGCCCCAAGCGAGCAAATTACCCATAACCGCGCCCCTCCCATAGGTGGGCAGCCTGAGACCTGGAACTCAGGACAGGCTACCGATACACTTCATAACGATCTCCGCGCAGGTGACCATGTCTGCTACAGCAACGTACTCTTCCGTACTGTGTTCCTTGCACATGCCCGTACTCAGATTGACGACCTGCATCCCATATGCGTTGTAGATGTTAGCGTCACTTCCACCGCCGCTGGGCATAAGCACAGGCTCCACCCCTGCAGCCCGGCAAGCAGCCATCAGTTGGCCGACTGTGACATCCGTTTCGGTCAAGGTATAGCCGTCATACGCGCGCGTAACCTCTACGTCTACGGTGGCCCCATGGCGTCGGGCAGCGGCCTGAAGGGCCTCGACCATCCTGGCGGTCTGTGCCTCGAGCTTGGCCAGTTGACGGCTGCGAGCTTCTCCGAGGAGTTCCACGCAATCCGGGATAACATTCCTGGCTACACCTCCTTTGACAAGACCAATATTCGCTGTTGTCTCCTCGTCAATGCGGCCCAGTGGCATATCGACCAGAGCCTGAGCAGCAACGACAATAGCATTGATCCCCTCTTCGGGACGCGCTCCGGCATGAGACGCCTTGCCATGTACAACGGCGGAGACAAAGTTGTGTGACGGGGCCGCAACAATGATAGTGGCAGGAGCACCGCCGGTGTCAAGGGAAATGCCCATCCTAGCTCGTAAACGGGACTTGTCGAGGCTCTTTGCCCCAACCAGCCCTGTTTCTTCTTGCACAGTGATTACCACTTCTAACGGAGGATGCGGCAATTCGCCTTCCACAATCGTCTGCAGCACTTCGAGGATTACTGCTATGCCCGACTTGTCATCGGCTCCCAGTATGGTAGTGCCATCACTGTAAACAACGCCTTCCTTAACCACGGGCTTGACGCCGTATCCAGGCATCGCTGTGTCCATGTGTGCAGCCAGCAGGAGCGGGTCCCCCTGACCCGTCAGCCTGGCCACAATGTTGCTCATGTCATCCAGTTCGACAGTCAGCCCGAGGCTGCGTAAGCGCGCTGCCAGTTCCTGAGCGATTGTTGCCTCTTCGCCCGACGGGCTGTCCGTGCGCACCAGGGCCAGAAACGTGTCCAACAACCGTGTCTCGTTGATCATTTTGACCTCCGGGCTTATGTGTGGGCGCAAGGATAGTTTACAGCGGAGTGGCAGCTTTGGCAAGTTGCCAAAAAAAGAGGACAGGGACCTGGCCGGCCCCTGTCCTCATCATGTTGTGTCGTCGAAGTGTCCTCTACCCAGCCCTGAATATGATCGGCAGGTAAAGCTGATACATGAAAGCCGGCAGAGTGGACGTCGGTGTAGGAGTCTCTGTCGGGGTTGGAGTGGACGTCGGTGTAGGGGCTTCTGGTGACCGAGCATAGGTCACCATCAACCGTGGATAATAAATGGCAGATACATGATCGCAACTATGGAACATGTACTGCTCCGCCCAGCGTTCGTCATAGCTCTCCAGCAAGAGCCCCTTGTTGCTGCTGCCGTTGTCCAACCACTCCTGCACAATGTCAGTGACATTGAACTGGCACCAGCCTGGACCGTGCAGCATCTCTCGGTCGGTGGGAATCTCTGCCCGGTCTGTCGAACCTGTGCAGCCTGCTTCCTCCCACGCCTCAGCACCAGTCGCGTTGAGCCAGGTCGCCTCGTCAGCATCCCACCCTCGCGTGACTGCATGAGAAGCCACCTGCAAGCGCTGCACCGCACTATCCCCCGATGCCCGCAGTTGCAAGTACGCCTCGAAAATCACAGCGTCTGTCGGCAGCGAGGAAACGTCAAACTTGATCAAGCTTGACGCATTCCCACGTCCTTTAACTAACAGCACCTGCCTTTGTCCATGAGTGCCGTTCGGCGCATCAGAATCAATGTACGTATCGCTGCAGCCAGTATAGCCATCCAACGCCTGCTGCAACGTTATCACCGTTGTCGCCCATGCCGGCAGCGGAGGCACTGGTGTAGGCACCTCTCCTGTCACAACGTATTTTACACGAAGGCGTGGACGCTTGTCCTCAGCGAGACTATCGGCTGAAGAGAATTGGTAGAGTAGTGGGTATCTGGCATCAGTGCTACACAGCAGCAAACCCTTGTTGCTATTGGCATCCAGAACCCAGTTCTGAACTAGCTTCGTCACGTTGTGATAGTACCAGTCCCACCCAGCAGCAATTGCAGTGTCCGCAGGTATGGCTGCCCTGTCCTCAGAGCCTGAGGCCCCAGCTTCTTGCCAGACAGCCGTATCGCTGGCAGCATTCCACGTAGCCTCGCAGGCAACCCAGCCCTTCAGCAAACCAAACACACTCACTTCTAGTTCCAGACCGCTGCTGGAAGGGTCAGCATACGTCTCCACATACGCCTCGACGATCATGGCATTGCTGGGAATGCTGCTCACATCAAAGCGAAGCAGCGCTGACGTCACCCCCTCGCCACGCACCAGCAACAGAGGCTCCGCGCAGAAATTGTCATTCGCGTTGTAAACCTCAATGTAGGTATCCTCACACTCCCGCAAGATAACCTCTACGGGCGGTACAGGTGTAGGAGTCTCTGTCGGGGTTGGAGTGGACGTCGGTGTAGGCCCTGGGGGCTCCTCGGCATAGGTCACCATCAACCGTGGATAATAGATGGCAGATACATGATCGCAACTATGGAACATGTACTGCTCCGCCCAACGTTCGTCATAGCTCTCCAGCAAGAGCCCCTTGTTGCTGCTGCCGTTGTCCAGCCACTCCTGCACAATGTCAGTGACATTGAATTGGCACCAGCCTGGACCGTGCAGCATCTCTCGGTCGGTGGGAATCTCTGCCCGGTCTGTCGAACCTGTGCAGCCTGCTTCCTCCCACGCCTCAGCACCAGTCGCGTTGAGCCAGGTCGCCTCGTCAGCATCCCACCCTCGCGTGACTGCATGAGAAGCCACCTGCAAGCGCTGCACCGCACTATCCCCCGATGCCCGCAGTTGCAAGTACGCCTCGAAAATCACAGCGTCTGTCGGCAGCGAGGAAACGTCAAACTTGATCAAGCTTGACGCATTCCCACGTCCTTTAACTAACAGCACCTGCCTTTGTCCATGAGTGCCGTTCGGCGCATCAGAATCAATGTACGTATCGCTGCAGCCAGTATAGCCATCCAACGCCTGCTGCAACGTTATCACCGTTGTCGCCCATGCCGGCAGCGGAGGCACTGGTGTAGGCACCTCTCCTGTCACAACGTATTTTACACGAAGGCGTGGACGCTTGTCCTCAGCGAGACTATCGGCTGAAGAGAATTGGTAGAGTAGTGGGTATCTGGCATCAGTGCTACACAGCAGCAAACCCTTGTTGCTATTGGCATCCAGAACCCAGTTCTGAACTAGCTTCGTCACGTTGTGATAGTACCAGTCCCACCCAGCAGCAATTGCAGTGTCCGCAGGTATGGCTGCCCTGTCCTCAGAGCCTGAGGCCCCAGCTTCTTGCCAGACAGCCGTATCGCTGGCAGCATTCCACGTAGCCTCGCAGGCAACCCAGCCCTTCAGCAAACCAAACACACTCACTTCTAGTTCCAGACCGCTGCTGGAAGGGTCAGCATACGTCTCCACATACGCCTCGACGATCATGGCATTGCTGGGAATGCTGCTCACATCAAAGCGAAGCAGCGCTGACGTCACCCCCTCGCCACGCACCAGCAACAGAGGCTCCGCGCAGAAATTGTCATTCGCGTTGTAAACCTCAATGTAGGTATCCTCACACTCCCGCAAGATAACCTCTACGGGCGTGGGCTGCACAGCGAGCAGTCCCGATTGATCGTCAAAGGCAGCGGTTGCGGTGAGAGATACAAGCAGCAGTGCAGACACCAGACCGGCCACGATGGCCATGTTCTTGATCGTGTTATGCATTTCTAACCCACCTCCTCATAATGATTGTGTATAGTATACTGCGTTGACAGGGCAGTTTCTTGACATTTAGGTGATATTGCTGCGACTTCGTGTTGCCTCATTCACAAAGCCTGGCCCAAGGTGTATCGTTATTTCAGTGTCACGTCCAACTTTGGGCCAGGCGCCAGAGTTGCCGTTGAGGAGCACGTTCTGAAACACGAGAGCGGCTGGGTTGAGCGATAGATACTGCTGCTGGAGCCACGTTGGCGTTTCATAACCGGCCTCGGGTACATCCAAGCCCCACCGCCAGGTTATCTTCACCAATATTGTACTTCCTCCCGAGCCAGATGTCAAGTAGTCTTTCGGGACTTGCTAATAGCCTAGCGCCTTGCCGCCTGTCTCGCCGCATCCTCTCTGGGGCGATGAGACCCAGAGGAAGGCGATGGTTCATCCACCTCGACGGGGTGGGCGTCTTAATTGGCGAAAACAACGGCCGTAACGGCCCATACTCCTGCGTAGCGAATCGTTGCTCGAGATCTCAACTTGTGAGTGAACTCCAGCTCCTGCGGTCAAGTTCCACCACAGTTGAAAGAGACTTATGTCATTCATAATGGGGTAGCAATCCGGCAAAGCTATATCTACGATGGGATGCTACAGGACTTTGACCGCTCGGCTGCCTTGCGATATAATGTGAGCTACGTACAGTTAACGACTCGCATCCTGGAGAGGTCGCATAGTCCGGCCTAGTGCGCGCGTCTCGAAAACGCGTAGGCAGAAATGCCTCGTGGGTTCAAATCCCACCCTCTCCGCTGAGGCGTTGTAGCGCTCTTCTTTGCTCAGGGGCGCTTTTCACAGCGAAAACCCGCAACGAAAGGAGAAGATTTGTGACTGCAAGCGGTGCTCCAAAGGGAGAGGAACGGAAGGTCGAGTTGGTGGGGGGCGCAGCTATTGATGGAGCGCCTATCGCCTATGTCATCGTCTTGGCTGCTGTGGTTGCTGTGTTGTCCTTCATCCCGTTTTCGGTGGTTTTTGCTGCCGGTGGCAGCTTCCCACTCAGCCAAGCAGTATACCCTCTCGTGGGATTCATACTCGGCCCATGGGCAGGCGCGCTGGCGGCGGGCATTGGTCGTCTCATTGGTGTATTCGCTGCCCCGCATACGGCTGGCGTAGGCCTGCCCTCGGTTGTGTTCGCTATGGTAGCGGCGGCGGCAGGCGGTATTTTGGTCGAGAAAAAAAGGCGCAATTGGCTGCTCGCACTGCTTGTGTTCGTGCTGGCTTACGTCTGGTACGTGGGCCGCGCTCTGACGATTGACGTCAGCCTGAGCCTAGCGCTACAGACCTCTTTGGTCAACTGGGCAGGCTTGATCCTGTGGATTCTGCCTACTCGTACCCTGGCCAGAGATTGGGTAGCGGACAAGAACCTCGCTAGGCTAGCGGCCGGGGTGGCGTTGGGTTCCTGGATCGTGAACACCAATAGCCATACTTTTGCCAACGCTTGGGTCTATTATACCATTGGCTGGCCAGCGGATGTATGGCGCATACTCACACCCGTCATACCTGTTGAACAGCTCTTCCGTACGCTGGTAGGTACGGTCATCGGCGTAGGCGTGATCGCTGGCTTGCGTGCGATTGGGCTTGTCAGGCCAGCCAAGGCCGGGTATTAGCTTCCTAGTCACATACACTTGGACGCCTCGACAGTGCGTCGAGGCGTCTGACTTTGGGAATGTGCGCTTGGCGATACACGACGCAGTTGTATGCATAGAGAATCTCTCATATCAGTATCCACGCTCACCAGACCTTGTGCTGCGCGACATCAACCTGTCAATCCGCAAGGGCGAGTTCCTGGGTATCATTGGGCCCACCGGCGCAGGAAAGACGACGCTTTGCCTGGCTCTAATCGGTATCGTACCGCAATTCCACGGCGGTCGCTTCTTTGGCCGTGTTACGGTCGCTGGCCTGGACACGCTAGAGAACCCCATCAGCCTGCTGGCTCAACACGTCGCCCTGGTTTTCCAGGACCCTGAGACGCAGCTCATTGCGAATTCGGTCGAGGACGAAGTGGCGTTTGCCTTGGAGAACGTCCGTGTGCCTCGAGATGAGATACTGCGCCGCATACCGTGGGCACTCGAGGCTGTGCGCCTGGGCGGCATGGAGAAAAAGCATCCGAGCGAACTCTCGGGCGGAGAGAAGCAAAGGCTGGCTATCGCCGCCGGGCTCGCCTTACAGCCGGAGGTGCTCGTTCTCGACGAGCCAACCTCCCAACTCGACCCTCTGGGAAGCCAGCAAGTCTTTGCCACAGTGCGTGAACTGAACGTCAGGCTGGGTATCACGGTCATTCTAGTCAGCCATGCCAGCGAAGAGATGGCCGAGTTCGTTGACCGCGTAGCTCTTCTGAGCAGCGGAGCGCTGGTTGACGTTGACATCCCCAGCCGCATCTTCACCCACATGGACCTGCTGGATCAGTATGGTACCCGTCCGCCGCAGGTCACCAGCTTCTACATAGAGCTTCGCGATAGAGGCTTTGAGCCGCCTTCCATTCCTGTAACGCTTGAAGATGCCACACAGGTGTACGAAGACATGCGACCGCAAGTCGAGGTCAAGCCGCCGGCCCCTCAGCCCAGGGGCACTGAAGAATCCTCCGGTCCCATCCTCCTCTCCGCGCGAGATGTCGAATACGTTTATCCTGACGGCACAAAGGCGCTCAGGGGTGTCTCCCTTGATGTTCGCGAAGGCGAGTACCTGGTGATCGTTGGCCAGAACGGGGCAGGCAAGACGACACTGGCCAAACACTTCTTGCATCTTCTTGAAGCGACTGAAGGCCAGGTTCTGGTCAATGGCCGTGACGTATGCAACCTGGACGTCAGTGACTTGGCCCGTCGCATCGGCTTTGTCTCACAGAACCCCGACAACCAGATTTTCAACGCCACCGTCGAAGCGGAGGTTGCCTTTGCACTGCGCAATCTGGGCATCAGTGGGACAGAGCTGGCTGAGCGAGTGGAAGAAAGCTTGTACACCTTCGGCCTCGAGGACTACCGGGCCGGGCACCCACTCTCGTTGCCCAAGGGCGACCGTGCCCGCGTGGTGATCGCCGCAGTATTAGCTATGCGGCCCGACGTATTGATCTTCGACGAGCCCACCACAGGTCAGGATTACTGCGGCGCCAAGCGCATCCTGGACGTGACCCGCCAGCTCCACCAAGCAGGAAAAACAGTGATTGTGATTACCCACCATCTGTACCTTATGCCAGGCTACGCCGACCGTGTGGTGGTCATGGGCAAAGGAATTATTTTGCTGGATGCCCCAATCCGCAAAGCGTTCCACGAGACTGCACTGCTGCGCAGTACTTACCTTGCTCCACCACAGATTGTGCAGTTTGCGCAGCGCATAGCACTCCGCGAGAATCTCAGCCCGCCATCCCTTGGGCAGGACTATGCACTGTCAATTCTGACGTCCGAGGAACTGGCTGCCTGCATCACCAGTCGGAAGGACAACGCATGACTTGGCGGACTATTGGCTCGGTGCGAGAATCGCCTCTCACACAGCTTGACTTTCGTCCCAAGCTGATGGTCATGTTTGCTGCTACGTTTCTGGCCTTCATGTGGGAAAGCCCAGCCCTCACAGGGGCCTTGGCGCTGCTGATCTTTGTGCTGTGTCTCATAGCACGCATTCGCCTCTCCTACTTGGGCAATGTGCTGCTCATCATGTTGCCATTCTACGGCATCCTGCTGGTCACACACGGCTTTCTGAACACGCACGTTGGCCGCACGCCTGTGTGGGTAGCGCCAGAGGCATGGTGGCTGATCGGTGGAAAGCTGAGGCTGACCGCAGAGGGTCTGGCCTACGGCTTCATGGTCATCTTCCGCACCCTGACTCTGATTCTGGTCACCCCTCTGGTCATCTTTACCACGGATTTGAACGCTCTAATCGTAGGCTTGGTGCGGATACGGGTGCCGTACAAGATCGCCTTTGCTTTCTCCGCCACATTGCGCTTTGTGCCGCTCTTGCTCGAGGAAATCAACTCTATCATTGAGGCCCAGCGCTTGCGCGGCCTGGCTCTGGAGAAGATGAATCTACTCAAACGCCTGTGGGTGTATTCACGCATCGCCGTGCCGCTCATCCTGGGCGCCATGACCAGGTCACAACAGGTTGAGGTCGTATTGGCCGCGAAGGCTTTCTCCGGCAGCCCCGACCGCACCTACCTGCACGAATCCTCGCTGCGCGCGGCGGACTATGTTGTGCTCGTCATTTGTTTGGGGGTGCTGTCGGTCGCCTTGCTGCTTCGCGTGACCATGGGACTGGGGCGCTTTAGCGTGCCGAGGCTATGAGCATTCGACCCCCTATCGCCGCAGAGTTGCAACTAAACGGCGTGGATTCAGCAGCAGATCCAGAGCATCCTGGACACTGCTGACCACGACGTCTGCGGCTGTCAGAGACGTTACTGCCAGCCCTTCACTTCCGAGCACGGCGATGCCCAGCTCCACTGCTTCTAGCATCTCCCTGTCGTTAGCTCCGTTTCCGACCGCTGCTACTCGCCTTGCGTCCAGCCGCTCAACGAATTGCTGCTTCTGGCTTGACTCGTCTCCTGGACTCACCCTGACAAAGTGCAGGCCCAGGTGCGTTGCCGTCTCTGAGCCACGGCCACGTGTATCAGCGGAGAGCAGGTGGATGCTCAGGCTAGCCGATAGGAGGGTCAGACGTTCAGCGACGCCAGGCAACACTTGGCCGTCAAGGGCAATAGTGCCGTTCAGGTCCAGCACCAGGTGTTCGAGGGTCAGCATCCCCAGGCCCGGTACATTCAATTCGATCATTACGCCCCCCTCAGAACAGTACCGGGTTTCTATGAGAAACCCGGTATCTTGGCATCCTTCTACTGACAGAACTACACACGCACGTCAAAGAGCCTGCCGATCAGATAGGTAACCACCGTGGCAAAGATGCCGATCATGGCCATCTCGTCACGCCAGTATGCCTGCAGTACTTGAATCTCATTCATTGATTTCATTACCTGAACCTCTGCTGTCTTCTCGGATAGGCACTCGCCTGTCTCGTGTGAGCTAGAAAGTCAGTTCTGTGCCCGCGGGGCAAGGGGCCACGCGCGTGCCAAAGGCAGTAGCCAGAGCGACGTAGGCACGCGCCCCCGTGCAGTGGTTCGGGTAGAGCCGTGGTGGGCCGTAGCTGCGCAATACCTGCACTGTGCGATGCAGATGCCCTTCGTCCGCTTGCGCAAGGTGCATCCCGCCCAGCACCGCAATCATCTCCCCGCTGAAAATGGCACCCACGTGCTGAAGCGTGTTCAGCAATCCTGCATGGCAGCATCCGCAGATCAACACTAGACCCTGGGCTACTTCCAGCACTATGGACATGTCGTCACGGTAAGGATCCGCAATCCAGTCATCGCCTTCACGCACCACGTGGTGGGCACTCCGCCCCTCTGGTTCTGGACGCGAAGTGATCTGCCCTGTGGTGTACATGCCAGACAGGATCTGCTGTGGCTCATCACTCAAGCGAAGGTCTACGTGACGCAGCAACTCCTCACGGCTCGTGGACAGCCCAGTGCTAGCTAATCCCGAATCACGCCTCGAAAAGCGTTCACGGAACAAGTCCGGATGTGCGTACAGCGGCAGCGTGGGCGTGTGCTGCAGCAGGGCACTCAGCCCGCCGGTGTGGTCGTAGTGGCTGTGGCTGAGAGCAACAGCACAGATGCTGGCGGGTTCAATCCCCGCGACTTCGAGGTTGTGCAGCAGCACGGTGCCGCTCTGCCCGGTATCGAACAGCACGCGTCCCTGCTCCGTTTCGATAACGAACGCAATGCCATGCTCGCCCCAGAAGCGAGAGCTCGCCTGAACCGCATCATCCACGACGCAGGTTACCTTCATTGTACTCTCTACCTCTCATCCCACGTGCGTTTCCTGATCATGGCGCAGGTGCCGTACACGACGCGGATGCCGTGCTGTTGGCAGAATCCTATGGCTGTCTCCGACTCGGAGCCGGGCTGCATCCACACGCGGCTCAAGCCCAGCTCGGTACACTGACGTACCACCTGTTCAGTCACACGTGGTGGCACAACCGTATCCACTACTGCGGGCTTTTCCGGCAGGTCAGCAAGGCTGCGGTACAGTTCCTGTCCCTCTATCTGACCGCCACGCGCATTGACGCCATACACCGTGTAGCCCGCACGACGCAAGTCACAGAAGATCTTGTGTCCGTACTTTGACGTATCCGTTGAGGCTCCTACCACTGCCCACACGCGCTGGTTGATGAATTCGCCAACCAGATCTTCCACTTTGCCTCCTCTGCCTACTGTACATCACTGTACTTAGGCACAACGGTATTTATCCACCTGCAATATCTCGAGCGCCCCATTGACTGCTTGGCGTGAGACTGAGCCATCCACGGATAGGTCACGGCTCCACGAATACACAAATGCATTGGCATGCTTCCGCTCGTGTATTCGTGTGTGGAATCCGTGGATGGCTTCCCTGGCCAGTTGCCATTCTGGCTACCTCAAGGCGTCAACTCAATGACCCGTCCGACGCCACAAGGCAGATAGCTATCCCCGAACTCGCTGGCAAAGGTGCGCATTGCCCCTTCACCCGTGCAGTGACACGGGGCCAGCTCCTGTACACCCAGTTGCCGGAATGCAGCACAGATCTCCCTGACTCTACCGGCACTGGCGCCGCCGAGGTGAAAACCACCTACTACCAGGCGTATTTCACCCCCAACGACAGCTTTCGCCTGGCGCACCATCTCTACAATGCCCGGATGCGCGCAGCCGGTGATAACGACCAGCCCCTGGCTCGTCTGAACGATGAGGCCCTGCTCGCGGATACCCGAGCCCATCTCTCCGGTGGAATGAATACCGGGCAGAATCTCTTGCGTCTCGTCCACCTCGCACACTTCCACCAGTTCTCGTAGCTGAGCCTTGAACCGCGCTGGAAAAGAGACGGGAACGTATACCAGCGGACGAGTGCCGGTTGCCAATAGCCCCATGAGACCGCCAGTGTGATCCCCGTGTATATGCGAGAGTACCACAACGTCAATACTTTGGGGATCAAGGTCCAGAGCGCTCATGTTGCTGAGCAGGATCGAAGCATCTCCTCCTGTATCAAAAAGCAGATTCGTATCTCCTCGCTGCAGCCAACAGGCAAATCCCCAGGCCGTTCGCAGGCGCGGGTCGTAGGCATTGTTATCATAGACAACGGTCAATCTCATCTTCTCAGTGAGTTCCTCTCTAGTCGGCGCAGGGGTGAGCGCTGGCATTGTGCCAGGCTCAAGTCGCGTCGTGCAGTGGGCCGCAAGCAAAACGACCAGGCTTAACACAAGCGATCTTACGATTCTGTTGCGCTTACAGTTGACCATTTCCAAACCAACCTACGCAAGTAGGATGCAACCGCAACTGCCAGCATGCAGTCATCCCTCAATAGCACGGCTCTCGCGTGGTCGTCTGCGACGCGTGGCCTGCATGTCCAAGGGCATGACCTGCGGACGCTCTGCCGTGTAAACGTTGATGGTTGGCAGTCCCACAAACTCGGCCCCAATGGCGGCCATTTCGGCTGCAGACAGCGGCTGCACCGGGCAGCGACGCAGTGGTGTGTTGAGCTGTACCTCGTCAGCGTGCAATTGTCGGGCAATCGCCGCCATTTGCTTTGCCTGGTCTCGATTGGCCCCTACGAACATCATCTGCAAGGCCAGCTTACCATTAAAACCCTCGCGGAATCTGCGGATGCCATCGAGAGTCTGAGCCAACGTCACCTTTCCAACCGCGCAATTGATAGTCCGGAATAGCTCCTCCGTCGGGGCATCCACTTTGGCCACCACAATATCAAAGTGGCTCAGGTCGCACTGTACATCCTGACGCCAGATGAGCGAGGCATTGGTCAGGATAGCAATGGGATGATCGCTTATTGCCTCTCGCACGACGGCGACCAACTCAGCCAGGTTGATAGCCAGAGTCGGCTCAGCCACACCAGAGAAGGTTGCGGTGTCAATGGCCACACTTCCTATCGCCGCCAATTGTTGCCGGAGAATCTCGGCAGTGACAAAGCGACGACGCTCTGCGAGTGGATGTACGGTTCGTCCCAGTTGACAGTAGATGCAGTCAAAAGAGCACGTTTTGCCCCGCGTGGACACAGCATCAATGCCAAGCGAGCGTCCCAGACGCCAGGAGGGGACGGGTCCATAAACGATGTTAGGAATCTGCGTCTCACTCACTGGGAAGGCCTGCTTTTGCTTTCAGAGCCTATCCGAGAATAGCGGGCCGGGCTCCCACGCTGTTCGTGCTCTGGATGCCCGGTGGGCGACCGCCTGATCGTTCATCCCGCTTGACGGGACGGGGCCCGGCTACTCGGCGGCATGCCCTTCCGCTCATCTGCACCTGCGGCGCAGACCGTCTCGTCCCGGCGGGCCGGACTCGCGGCCCGAACGGGATGCAGGTGTCGCTACAGGATGCTACCCTTGGGCTGCGCCAAGGACATGGCTGGAGGAGCCACCCTTGCTGACTTCCGAGTAGGCACTCAATCGTGTGGATGATGATGTCCGTGATGCTCGTGATGTTCCAGAGGCCCTCCGAGCTCTTCAAGAGCTCTGGCCAATATCTGGTTCACTGCCTCCAGATCGTCTGCCGCCGCCAAGATATCGGCCTTGGCTGGGCCGCCTTTCTCTGCCCAGCGACGAAACTCATCCGCGTGCTCTTTGTTGTGGCAGATATACAGTCGCCTGACACATATAGTCGGCCCCCTTTTGAATTCTAGCTGATCACCAATCGCTCCACTTCCAGAGTCTCGGTAGTTACCTTGGTGATACCGACAGCCGTCAGCAGTGGGAAAATGCCGCTCAGAATCAGCGTGGGCACCCAGGCCAGCAGGCGGGTGATGGTCAACAGCGGCGTGAACAAGCTCAGAGCCATGAGCAGAGGAATGAACCGTTCAAATGGCTTCACCCATCGCTCCATCAAGTCATCGAGTACACGCTGGGATTGCTGTCTGATCTCTGCCTTGATCTTCTCTCGCTGATCCGCGGGGGCCTCAGCCGCGATACGCTTCGCCATTTCCGCTGTGAACTTGGTCATGTACTCCTCAGGTATTGAGAAGCCCTCCCTCTTGACATGCTCAGCGCAGCCAAAGTAAAAGCTGCCGACAGCAACAACGACGAGCATGATAAGCAAGAGGCTCTGGCCTTCAGCCACAGGACGCACGGAGAACTTGATACGGTGTTTCAGCTCGCCCACTGTACTCACGACATAGGCTGCCCCGGCCAGCACGTATAGCAAGGCCAGGACAGCGCTGTATCCGGTAACTTCCCAGCCCAGGAGCAGGGCCAGACCCGAGAGGACGAAAGTCAGGAATGCGACCCACAGGGGCCGCAACAGTGCCGCCGCTATGCCCGCGGTCACGGCGATACAGCTCAAAGCTAGGAGGAGCAACAGCAGCAAGATCAGAAGCTCTTTGGAAGGGGCAAGGAGCAGTGGATAGGCCTCACCCATCTGCTGGCAGATCATGCCAAAGAAGTACCCTGCCCCGACCAGCGGGGTCGCCAGGAACACAACCTTGAGCCACTTGACTGACATTTTACTCCTCCTTTGCCTTACAGAACCAGAGAGTGGAGGCCTGCCATCGTTCTTGGCGCAAAACGCCGCTCACAGGCGATGGGCCTCGGCACATCTGGGCACAGATATAGCTTAGCCCCTTGCCGTCCTTTTGGCGGGGCGGCGGGCTCGGCGGTGAATAACTCCTAACGGCACAAGTCCGGTCTGCTACTCAAAACACGGGCTTGCTTTTTGCGTTCGGCACCAGTGCGCAGACCTTGGCAGCGATGGGTGCAAACACGTCAACAGAATATGATTCGACTTCACCGCTGTCACAGCGGCGGGCCAATTCCGGATCGAGTGGGATTCGGCCGAGCAAAGGCACACCCAGCGCCCGCGCTGTTTCCTCTGCCCTGCTGGGTCCAAACACCTCAATCCGCCTCCCGCAGTGAGGGCACTGGATGTAGCTCATATTCTCAATCAGCCCGAGGATGGGGATATTCAGGTGCTGAGCCATGCGCGCTGCTTTGCGCACAATCATGCCTGCCAAGTCCTGGGGTGAGGTCACCAGCAACACTCCACTGAGGGATATGGACTGCATCACTGTAAGCGTGGCGTCTGAGGTGCCTGGCGGCAGGTCAATAACTAGAGTATCCAGCTTCTCCCAGAGCACGTCACCCCAAAACTGCTTGATGGCTCTGCTAATCAAGGGCCCGCGCCAGATCACTGCCTCATCCTCGCGGGAGAGCAGCAGGTTGATGGATATGACCTTGATGCCGCTGGAGCTCACGGCAGGCAACATGCCCAGCGGACTTGACCCTGGCACGCTGTGCAGGCCGAACATGCGCGGGATGCTGGGGCCGGTAAGGTCCGCATCAAGCAGGCCCACCCGTTCTCCTTGCCCCCGCAGCGCAATAGCGAGGAGCGCCGCCACTGAGGATTTGCCGACCCCGCCTTTACCGCTCATCACGGCGATGACGTGGTCAATCTCATTGAATTGCTCAGCCAGGGGCCGCACGGCCTGCTGTTTGCCGAATATCTTGGCTCGTTCCTCAGCGCTCATCTCGACGAGCTCCACGCTGACGATGAGCGCGCCATCCAGACCTCGGATAGCGGATTTGACGTCGCCGACGATCCTGTCCTTCAGCGGACAGTCCAGAGTTGTGAGCGCAAGGGTCAAATCCACTTGATCATCTGACAGGCGTATGTCGCGCACCATGCCCAATTCGACGATGTTGCGCCCTAGTTCGGGGTCCATGACTCCCTTCAAAGCATTGCGAATCTCCTCTTCTGTTACCATCTCTCTCCTCTGACCTAGAATAGTTCTCGGTGCAAAATGGGGGTGAGGGATAACAAGCCGTATCTTAGCGCCTTGCACTGCCCTGCGGCAGCACGGGTGCCCGTGTGCGAGCTTGACCAACAACGCCCACCCCGTCAAGCGGGACGAACGGCAAGGGGCTAGGCTACGCTTATGGTCAACTTACCGAGTCTCGTCACCCATAGGTGGCATTTTGGAGCAGAAACCAGGATAAGATCCCCCTTTCACTCGCGGTGGTGCACCAAAAGGTACATGGGCAACTACCCCGAGAATAGCAGGCCCGGCTCCCACGCCGTTCGTGTCGCTTGACGAGGCCCGACCAACCGGCAGCATGCCCACTCCCCTCATCTGCACCTGCGGCGCAGACCGTCTCGTCCCGGCGGGCCGGACTCGCGGCCCGAACGGGATGCAGGTGTCGCTACGTGGATGCCGTGCGAGGAGCTGCCTCTGCTGGCCTGGGTCAGTGATACTCACCTTGCTCCTCGGCCATGTGCTGCTCGTACTTGGCAAGGACGGCCGTCAGCAGGCTGGCGGTCTCCCGCAGGTCAGCCATCCAGGCTGCCAGGTAGCCATCACCAGCCTCGGTCAGACGATACACGCGTCGCGCAGGGCCAGCGGATGAGACTGTATCCCAACCTGAGGTGACCATGCCGCCTCCCTCCAGCCGGCGCAGCGTGCGGTAGATGAGACTGGAATCAACGGGGTGCCTTTCATCAAAACCAAAGGGCTTGATCGCCTCAGCCAGCTCGTAGCCGTGGGCGTCTCGCTTGTGCAAAAGCAACAGTAAACAAGGCTCCAGGAAGCGGCGAATGCGACGTGGGCAAGGCTCCCCTTGTTCAGCGTGGCGCCAGGCGCTTCCTCTTCGCACGTGGACATTCTCCTATAATACTGCAGCGCAAGATCGCATCTACAGGCTTTTCGCACATAGAGTATAGCGCCGAGCCGTGACTCTGTCAAACGGAGAAGAGACCCGTGCTTGCGCGGTTGTCCTTCACGAGACTACACCCTGAAGAACCCAGGTCCAAAGGATTCCTTGGATACTCTCTGTCCTCATGTAACGGGGGCTGTAACTGCGTGAGTCCTGTAACTTGATCTATAAACGATTCTACGAGGTGTACGTGCCAACTGGGATAACGATGATCCTCACAGTATTCGAGACTCCAGTTTCTTTCTTTATCTCTTTAGAGACGTTTTCCGCAAGCAATCGGCCGGTATGCTCATGAACCTCGGATGCATAAAGTCTAACCCGAACATCTGCTTTCTCAGAACTATGAAGAGTGACTTCAGCTAGTACTCTATCTGCTTTGACAATATCTCTTATGACCCGTTCCGCTGTTCTTCTTATTCTGTTTTCTAGTTGTAGAAGTTGGGGTCTAATTCCCCATAGGTACAAAACTGGTAGACTACCTATGATGTCCAGACTGATCACGTTGATTATCAATAGACAGAAAGAGTGAACGGATATATCAAAACGCCCAAAAGCCAGTCCTATTCCTACAACTGATGCGGGGGGAATCAAAGAGATTGCAATTTCGACTCCAATCATCGCATCCAACAACTCTCGCCATGGTTCTGAGACTACTTTCGGAGTGGCAACCAATGCGAGAGAAGCGGCAGCACCAGATGATACTGCAATGAACGCGGCAAGGCAAACATCCTTGAGCGTGGGCAACATGCGAGCCATTATCTCTGGCGTTACGATGATCCCTGGCACGAAGCGCGACAAGCCAGCAGTGACCAAGAAGGCTATTGGAGATCCAATGATCAAGAGGCCAATTATCTGCTTGAGAAGACCTTTGAACACAGTCTCCCACTTCCCGTAGGCAAGCCCTATACAGACAGCTCTTGAAGGACCTAGAAATGGTGCAACGCACATGGAACCTATTATCACCGCCACGCTGTTCGCTAGCAGACCCCCTGTGGCAAGAAGAGTCGCTGCTATGACAAGAGCGGAGAACCCGGGTGAAAACTCACTTCCTTCTTCGCTCCGACGCTCCAGGTTGGAGTAGAAATCTCTAACACCCCAGATTCTCATACGAGTCACCTCGCCAACTCATCGTCAATGTCCTAATGACGTCCGTTGCTGCCACTATTCGCAAAGTTGCCCGCAGCGTCCTCCCCTGCAATGGGCGAAACGCAGCGGGGTGTGAGGCGCGTCCGCGCTGGCGCTGACAGGCGGCGCGCATTCGTAGCCTGCGGTGGCCCTCTTTGGTCAAGCGCATGCCTATTCCTCTTCCGCCACCCGCTCTGACGCGAAGGTGACCACCTCCAGGGTGTCCTTTCGTACGCCCATGCCGTGCTCAATTAACAGGTCCGTCAGCCGATTCCCGTCAATCAGACTTATGGGAGTGACGTTGCGCACCCCAGCCGCCTGCATCGCTCCCTCTGTTCCCGGGCGCAATGTGTGAGCATTATAACAAATAGAGCCAGCGACAGCAAGAGCTGTCACCTGTGGGGTGTAGCGGTATGTGTTGCGGAAAGCAGTATCTGTTGCTCAAAGCGGACGATAGTCCGCGCCCCCGGACAGCGGATTGTCATCCGCCGCGAGCGGTCTGAGCGAAACCGCTAGAGTGACTCATCGGCATTACGGACGCGGCTCACCGGAAGATCTCCTGCAATCGGTACGTGAGCCGTCGAGCACTCGGCCAGCCTACCTTAACGAACATGTCGAGAATCTCGAGCAGCGTGCGTTGACACTCCTCATTCTCACGGAATACCGCGCGGTACTCGGCGAGATACCGTTCAACCAGACCGACGATTAGATCAACTGCGAGACTCTCGTACTGGTAGCCACCTGTCTGCCCAGCTCGCACAACGTGGCCAATGCGCAGAAACACACCGGCAGGGTCTACTGGAACGAGGAATTCCAGCGTCTTGAGCAGGTGGTGGACGAGTGAAGGAAAGCCAAACCCTGCCAGTTGGTCAAGAAGAGGCGTAGCCTCTTGGAGGAATCGTCTCTTTTCGTCGATACCTAAGACTCGGCCATGCGTCTTTGCGTCGTACGCGCCTGAGGCGAAGTATAGCTCCATACCGATAGACTCTGCCAGTCGGGCCAGAGTGCGCGCGTGTTCTTGGTCCGCCCGGGTCCAGGATTCAAATGATATTTCCTTGTGGTCAGTCTCCAGCTCACGCAACGCACTGCCAGTGGACCGCAGCATCTTCTCCGCAAGATGGAATGCCCGTTTGCGGACCTCATCCTGGGCTGGATCAGGCCCACTGACAGGGCCACAGGCAAGGAAGGGGCGGAGGTTGTGAACGATACGCTGCGCCTCGTCGCCTGAGTCACCGGGAGCGCTCGCAATTCCAAAGACTATGTCCCGGCAAACTGGGTTATCCTGCCGCAGGTATAGGCCTAAGAAGATTGAGGTGCAGGCTTTTCGGACGGACTTTGCTCCAGGTCCGTCCGTTACACGGTCGTAGATTGCCTTTGTAAGATTCGTGACGCGATTTGCATGCGATCCAGCAAGCCTCCCAAGCACACCACTCAGGAGCCCCTGGAGAACACCTCTGCTTGTCTCTTCGTTGCAGGATCGCTCCAGGATTCCCCACATAAGGTTGGGCGCCGCCCGGTATAGGATGAGCAATCGCGTGCCAACCTGGAAACGTACAGCTGGAACGGGATCCTTCCTCAGTCGCTCAATGGTTCCGAGCACCATCTCATCCATGCATGTCGGGTGGCTAGCGAGCCAGGTCAATCCTCCAGCCGCTTCGATGCGCGCTGCAGGGCTTCCCCAAGAGGGAAACTCATCGAACCGGGCGTCATATTCAGGGTTAGGAAGCGGATTGGCGTGCTTCGCTGCTTCCAGAAGGACAGACCGAATAAAGGTGCCCAGCTCGTTTTGACAAGTCAGTCCCTCGTATGCCGCGATCTGCTCGCAAGCCTGCGCGAGGCAATCCCAGGCATGCTCGCTTTGCTGTTGATGGACGCCATCCGCACCCGCAGTGAGAAGGGCGTCTCGGAGAGAGCACAGCGCGGGCAGCATTGCCCTGATTTCGTCCGCCATTGGCAAAGACTTTTGGTGCTTTCGTGCGAACTCCTCAATAGGCTCTTCCAGCGCCCGGATGCGCTGGTTTGGCTGTGCGTCGACTGGTACTCCGCTTTCGGCCAGGTACTCTTCGCTACTGTATGGCTTCGACGTCCATCCAGAAAGACGGAAGAGTGGTTCATTTGGCGGCACCTTGTCAGTCGCCGTTAGGTCAGTGAGGAGCTGCTTCGCTTCATCGGTCACCAAGTAGTCGGACGCCAGGCAGCCCAGGAGACGGTTTCGCATCCTCTCCTTGCCTTCGGCACTACCCCTCGTCGCCGACTGGGGGATTGACAGGATCGCTTTCTCTACTCGAATGCGGTCTCCACGATCAAGGCGTCCAAACACCGCGTGGAGCAAGCTGCCAACCGCATTAGTGGTGTCAGGACAGGTCAGGATCGGCATCGCCCAAGCGAGCGCGCGAATCTCTTGTCCCAGTGTGTCAGGGGCTTGGGCTCCGCAGATCAGGAGATATTTCCACAGAACAGCAAAGCGGTTCTGGGCGATGAGGAGGTCAAGGACTTCCCGACGTTCAGCGCCCCCTTCCCCATCCTTGGCAAGCCCAATTAGGTGAGCTTCAAAGGCATCAACCATCTTGAGTACATCCTCGTGACGGCTTGTGTCTCCCGCATCCCAGATAAAGCTATAGTCAGTTCTAATGCGGGCCTGTCGTCCTGCAAAATCGAACGTTTCTTCCACTACCTCTCCGGATGCCGGTGGGTGGCGTCGAGCTACGTATGCACCCACCGCTATAATCAAGGCACGCACTGCATGGACCGGCGCCAACGAAATGAAGCTTGGGTATGTCTCGGCCAGTTCCCATAGAGCCGTACGATAGTCCTGCCCTCGAGTGGAAGTCATCGGCAGGATTCTGCTTGCACCAATGGGGGTCTTGGCATCGCTGAACTCATAGTGAGTGAACGTAGCTCGGTAGATGTCCTCCACAACCTTTGGATCAAGAGGTATCAAACGCCCCACTTCTCGTGCGAGCCACTGCATCTCTTCGGGCCCGTACTTCTCTAGATGTGTTGGCTCGAGACAGCGACGAACCAGTGTTCCTGACGCGCTTGGGGCGCTCTCAAATGTGCGGCATACTGCTTGTACAGCATGGATAACAAGCCAACTGTCTCGCGGAGCCTGCTCCCAAGCGAATTCGAGGAGTCGCCGAGCCGCTACTCCTGCACCACTTTCCTGGTCAGAGGTAAGAGTTTCTGGACGTTCACCAATGGAGCAGAGAAGGAGGCGCACCGTGTATGCAATCGGTGGTCGCATCATCCAGCTTATGCACTCAAGTAACTCGCACCAAGGCCCAGCACCTTTGCCCACAAGCGGGCGGCCCGAATCCGGCGGCGCTGCAAGAAGCGCGCCGATCACGTGTCCCAGTGCCTGATCAGCCGCGTCGCGGGTCGCAGTATTGGGGCCCTCCAAGGCGCTGAAGAGAGCCCCGAAGTCCGCCAAGTCGCTTGCCAACTCGGCAGCCACCCCAGGACCGATCAGTTTCCCGATTTCTGGGATCCCCTCTGCTCTCGTGAGGCGAAGGACACATTTCCAGAAGTCGCTACGAGCTGCGTCGGACAACCAAAGGTACTGGAAGTGCATAACAAGACTTGGTTGAATCGCCAAGACAAGCTCGGGGTCACCTGCTAGAAGATCCACCGGGATCTTCGGGTCTCCTCTCAGGAGTAACCGTGCGACTGCATAGTCGAAAAGAACGTGATGCGCGAAGGTTAGGACATAGCGATCCGGCTTGGCTGCAGGCGACGGCTGCCACTCCAATAGAATGTTAGAACTCAGTATATCCTCCAAGATGGGACTAGTGGCAATGTCCTTGTCTATGCATGCCCGGTCCACGCGAAGTGTCCGAGCCTGGACCATTTCACTGGTGACACGCCGCAACACTTCCTCACGCGCACCTCCGTGCCGATCGTTGCGGATTACACGATGTAACCAATACCGCTCAAGCAGTTCGATCTGTGTTTTGATCGGCGTAAGTTCCTCCATGGCAATACCTTCGCCAAGAAGGTCACCCATCAACCGCAGATTGAATGGTACTCGCAACATTTCACGGAGCGCATGGCCAGCCGCACCCACAAGATCTGCTAGTTCCCGCGATTGTACGCGGATTTGATCTAGTTCCTCATCGTCCAGCCCGCGTATGTTGATATGGCACAGCCGGGCAAACTCCGTGTCTTGAAACTGGGTTGGTGGTGCCCCCGAAAAGAGCTGGCCAATCTTCTCACTGTAACGCAGATCGAATTTTCGAATGGAGACAACTGTCCGCCAGCGGTTAGCCACCTTTGCCGTTTGCCAGATGAGATCAAGAACCGTCTGTGCCGACCTATCCGCTCTTGCTGCATCAAGAGCATCAATGACTAGAAACGCTGGTTGAATGCCATGCCAGTTCGCGAGGATGTCGAGCAGCTCGTGCGAGAGTCCGATATCATTGCGCAATGCGCCGAGGCTCTGCACTTCCAAGCGGTCGACCGCAAGAAACACAAAGTCACGGCCTTCGTCGTGAAGTGCCACTACTAGGTCGTGCAGCGCACCGGACTTACCGGCGCCAGGTTCACCAACGACAACCAGTGAATCCTTCTCAGCTGCGCTTCGAAGTGCTTGAGTTGAGCGCCTTGTGATCTTCACTTCTGTGGGTCCGACGCGGGTCCTGGATAGATCGGAAAGCAGTGCGACCGTATTACGAGAGTATTCTCGAAGCCGTTCGATGTCAGCGTAGTAGCTTCGCGGCACTCGCAGGTAGATACCCGCATCTAGGAGTACCCGCTGTAAGATGTCACGGTCCGCGCCTGTCCGATTACTCGCAAAGCCTGCACACGCCTGCACCAGCGTGTTCCAAGCCATATCCGCCTGCGTCGCGTCGCAAAGCACATCAGATCGAAGGCGATCCTTGGCTTCACGTTCAGCTGCGCCCCCCTCATCCACATCCAGTGTAAATACTCGAATTAGCGAGATAAGCCGAACAAGGTCATTGTCAGAACGGTGGTTATCCAAGGCGCGCTGCCATGAGCGAGCAAAATGCTCTCGGAAGACGCCAAGGGCTCTGCGCTCCTCTTGGGTTATAGCAGCAACGTCGATTACCGGGCCTGACGCGACAGGCGGCAGCTTGGCTAACGCCGATGGCAGGTGCTCACGTATCGCAGCAGAACTGTTGGGGCCTATCAGGAGCACTAGCCGATCACGGTCAGGGTTCAGTGGACGTTCCCATAACCTGCCAGCCGCCCCATTGCGGCAAGCGGCAAACTGCCGAACAAATTGATCGATTGCTGAGGCGAACGCGGAGTCATGTCGGCGTTCAAGTGTGAGCCTGTGTTTGACTTGGACAAACACGAAGCCACCTTCCGAAGTACCAATCAGCAGGTCGTCAACTGGCTGTTCGGTCTCGCAGCGGATAAACTCGAACGTTGTACGTCCTGGCAGATTCCACGGGGGCGATGCAGCTTGCTCAGCCAAAATGCGCACCGCTACCCAAGCAGCTGCACGATTCTGAAAGGCTATGCCTTTCTGAGTAGCGGCACCGCCTCCGCCAACGGAAGTACATGGGGATCTTCGACTAGCCTTTTTCTTTCCTTGCAAGGCTCTATCCTCCAGCAACAGCAACTGTGATCATCCGCCTGAGGTAGGTGCAGGTCCACTGAAACGGGGGTGATCGGACATCTCCAATCGGGGCCTGGATTATGCGAGGGATTCTGGCGGAATTGCAGGCCCCTACGGTTCCATTGTAATGCAAAAACCGTAGAACGTCAATGCATAACAGTCGTCATGGGGAGTCGGCCACGGCCGTGCTTTCCGTAGTATCACATCACCAGCGGTGGCACCAACCTCATTGTATCCCAGCTGCCTCACAGCAGACCACTAGTCAGATCGCGCGAGAAGCCCCTTCACGCTAACTGGTAGAACAGGACACGCGCAATTGCGGCGATCGGGCCGTGTTGTGGTCTGCATAACACCAATCCCCGCGTCGCGCATAGGAAGCGGGGATCAATCCTAGCGGGAGCGACGCGATTCGAACCCGCGATCTCCTCAGCCAGGCCTTCTTGCTCTTCTGCTCCACCCGTTCCCATCCCTCCTCAAGGACGAATGCGGCACAGGTAGGTGTGGACATCGGCCCTGATTAACTGAAGCGAGCCCTGTACGATGCAGGCCTCAGAACGCGCAGCCTTCAGCGAACTGGCCTTGAACGCGCATCTTCGCCTCTCCCCGCTTGCCTGAGCCGAGCCCCCGCAATCCAGCTTTCTGCAGACACATTTGGATGTCTTGAGCACGTAAGCCAATACTGATATCTTCTATAGCCAAGTTGGCCTCCTCACTCTTTAGCGCCCCACAGCACCAGCCACGGCGTCAGGCACTCCATTAGCGCCAGCCCTCGGTGCAGGTAGACGCCGCCGAAGTCGCCCGTGCAGCGGCTTTTACGCCTATGTTAGCAATCCGCTCATCCGCAGCACGCGCTGGCTCCACCGTCGGGCCTCCGCAATCACCTGACTACGCCACGTCTGGTCGGGGAACCGCTGTGGCAACCGCATCCGCCAGCGCGCCAGGCGGCGCTGGAGTTCCAGCAGCGTCACCTGGCTTTCCAGGTCAGACTCTGGAGCGCACCACTCAATAAAGTGCGCGGCCTCACGCATCAGGTCTACCACCGGCGCGAGGTTGGCCGGATTCTGTGAGAATGAGGCGATACGGGCCAGATCGGCGGCCAGTCCGCCCAAACGTACCGGCAGGGGATCGCGCACGTAACGGGCCCGAATGGCGGACAGGTCTTTCATTTCGGCATCACTCCTTCCAGCAGTTCGTGCGCAATGGTTTCTACCCGCACACGAATTGCAGGATCCAGAATGGTCATACTGGGGTTGTTCTAGCGGGGGCGGATGTTGATTAGCGCCTCGAATTGTACCTCCTGGCTAAAGGGCAGCCAATCGGCACCCCAGATGTCTTCCTGGCGGCTGCCATCCTCCAGCAACACCTGTTCGCAATCGGCGTGTAGCTCTCCACCGCCAGCCAACACGTCGCGGCGCACATCAACAGCCAACTTGACGTAGGAACCCAATGATTGCAACATCTCGCTCATCATCGTTGGGGTTGCACGACGACGGACGATGTGGATAACGACGTCTGACATCCTCGCTCCTTTATGTACTTCTACGCTGCACTACCAGCCACGGCGTCAGGCACTCCATCAGCGACAGCCCCCGGTGCAGGTAGACGCCGCCAAAGTCGCCGCGAGGCTTCTTCCGAATGCCATTATACCACCTTTTTCCGCTCTTGCGAAAGGTCTGTGCCACACTGCCCTCACCACGAAAAAAGCCAGCTCTGCGGCCGCAGAGCTGGCTGGCGATAAAGCGGCGGGGACAAAGTTGGCGGGGACGACGGGATTCGAACCCGTGATCTCCTCCTTGACAGGGAGGTATGCTAGGCCGCTACACCACGTCCCCGGAGGCACAGCATATTAACATAGAAAGCGCCATTAGTCAAACCAGAAGCGTACTGACTCTGTCCACCAGCGGTGGCAGTACAAGCAGCACCAGATTCACCGCCACGTGACAGGCTATGCTCGTTGTCAGCCCATAGCGCTGGTACAGGTAGCCATAAAGCAGCCCCAACAGGGCCATGCCCAGTACCACGGTGGCGATCACCAGAGGGAAAACGGTCACAGTAGAGATAAAGTACAAGGCCTGCACCAGGCCAAACAGCAGCGCCCCTTCGAACAGCCCACGTTCACGCTGCACTACGCCACGGAAGAAACACTCCTCCAGGATGGGCACCAGGAAAACGGCACGCTCCACAAGCACCAGCAAATCGTCCACCCCGTACAGCCACGAGGCCGTGGCGTAGAAAAAGTCCTTGGCAAAGAGGTAGAAAGGCAAGGCGACCACTGTCCCCACCAGCGCGCCGCGCGCCAGGTTCAACAGGCTGTACTTGGCCTGTAGGCGCCCGCTTTCAGCATAGAGCAGAACCAGAACCAACAGCACCAGCCAAAGCAGCGTGAGCCGCAGGGTATGCTCCAGCCGAAACGCAGCCACGCCGATGCCCAACAGCATCAAGAAGGCCAGGTAAGGATTCAACACCCAGCCGCCCAGCAGAGCGCGTGCTGTCACCGGTTCCTTTGCCTTGCGCTCGGCCCGCTTCTTCTTGGACAGGCTCTCTGCCAACTCATACGTCTTCTTCCGCGGGCGTCTCGTCCGCCGCGCGTCCGGGCACATGCCGCTCACCTCCTCCCGCAGATGGTTGGAACTCCTCGATTGGTGGCAACTCACTGAGGTCTAACAGGCCAAAGTACTGCAGAAACTCAAAAGTGGTGCCATAGATAATAGGGCGTCCGACCTGCTCCAGCCGCCCTAGTGGAGCAATGAGCCCCCGTGAAAGCAGGGTGCGCAGCACACTGTCGCAGTTCACACCGCGTATGGCCTCGATCTGCGCACGGGTGACGGGCTGCCGGTAGACAACCAGAGCCAGCGTCTCCAACGCGGCAGTGGTCAAACTGCTGCTAAAGTTCAGGCCCAGGAAGCGCTCCACGCAGGCCGCAGCCTCGGGCGCAGTGACGAACTGAACCAGGCGGTCTTTGCGCTGCAAGCGCAAGCCTCGCTCCGTGTAGTGGGCTGCGAGCTGCTCCAATGCAGTCTCCACTTCGCTCTCGCCCGCTGCGAGCGCCTGTGCTAGCTGCTGGATGCTGACCGGCTGGTCTGCCACGAACAGCAACGCCTCGACCCTGGATGGCAGATCCAGTTCGTGGTCGCTGTGAGACCGTTCTTCGTGCTCCGCCTGCGGAACCGGTGTGACGTGAGGCATTTCGACAGTGATAGTCGTCGCAGCTAACTCATGCTGTACGGGTCGCTGTCTTCTGCCTTGAGCTCTGTTGTGGGCTCTTCAGGCTTCTCGGTGTCCACAGGCTCAAAGGGCATGGTCGGCGGCACGGCGGGCTTGCGCGGCGGCACTTTGGCCCTGCCATAAGGCGACTGGCTGATACGCACCTTGATGTTCGACACCTTGAGGCCCATCTTGCCCTCTACGACGTCACGGGCCGCCTGCGATACCTCTTCCATCTTGGTCGGGATGTCAATCTCGGGCGTGGTCTCCAGGTCAATCACGACGCTTACGCCCCCGCGCTTGCCTCGCACGGTTGGCCGCACCTTCAACACGTCACCAATATCGCGAATACGATACTCCAGGCTTTGCTCTACAGAAGAAGTGCTTATCTCTGCCTGCGTGCCCTTGACGCCGCGCACAGTGACCGTCTTCTTGGCCTTGGGCCGTAACTCCAGCCACAACAGCAGAATGAGCAGGAAGATCAACACAATCGCGACCGCCAAAAAGAGCACATAGCCCGCCGGCCAACGCTCCTCCAGGGCCACCTTTGCCTGCTGCCCTGTGTACAGCAACCTCTCCAACACCGTATAGGGCACGACGGCGGCTATGACAAGAACGACAACGAGGAGCAAAATCTCGAGCATAACCACAGTGCGGTTAAACACGTTCATCAGCATACCTCCCTAACTGGAAATCTAGGCTCTTCGCCTGACGACCTACTACTATTATACACCGCTTCGCGATACACGGCAAGCTGCAAGCAAAGCCAAGGATTGCAAATCCCTGGCTGAAGCCTTCGGTCCCGAGGCCCTCAGGCCGAGGGGATGCAAAGTGCTAGATCAAGACCCTGTTGGGTCTTTTCAACTTCGGGCGGCGAATTCTATTCGGCGACCATGCAGGTCCGTTACCGAACTGAATCGCCAAGGTTCATCATTCGACGGTCATACTCATCAGGATGGCTTGCTCGTCAACCAAGTCCATATCCACAGCCCAATCAGCGATAACAATGCGGCAGCGCTGATCCACAGGCCAATGGTGAATGACTGGGGAGCGTAGGTGAACTCTACAACGTGTTCCCCCGCCGGCAGGTAGACCGCGCGGAACATCAGATCAGCGCGCAAGACAGGCGATTCTTGTCCATCAACAGACGCATGCCAGCCAGGATACCAGGCATCAGTCAGCATCAGGTAGCCATCTGTGGCTGTATGCACTTTGACCATCACCTTGCGTGTGTCGTAGACGAGCAACTCTGCCTGGTCCGCGTTTTCCGCTGCAGGCTCCCCCGCAGCGACCCTTCGGGCCACAGCCGTCGAGGGCCAGCCCTGCTCTGCCGCCAGCAGCACCTCGACGCGCGGATCAAAAGCCGGCTCCTGCAAAATGCGCAGAGCCTCTGCGTCGTCGGGCACTGCTCGCGCGCTGCGCACGACAAAGACGCGCGGCAACACATCGTGATTGAGGTACACAGCCACGTCTTCGCTGCGATAGGCCAGCGTGTGATCGCCCATGTCTGCCAGGTGCGAAAGCTGGCGCCGCGTACCTGCCTCATCCACCAGGGTCAACCGTTCGATACGCACATAGGCAGAGGGTACCAGCGGTAGCACTTCAACAGCCTTGACAGTCAATGGAGTCGGCAGCCGAAAGCGCACACGGTATACGCAGCCTGCATGGTTCTCGGGAGGAAAGCCTGAGCGGGCAGGCCAAGAACGGACCACAGGTGCCTGGCAGTGGCGCACGGACTCGGAGACGTCACTGCGATTGTATGCCCATTCAGCAGTGTGCCAGCCAGCGCACAGCGTGATCGTCTCTCGTTCGTCTTCTGTCCCGACCAGCCTGATTTCTGCCACTGCGTACCCGTCGGCCCAATCCACGGAATGGCTGATGTAGGATTCCACTTCGACCGTCGCCGCCCCGGTCGGCGGTATGGACACACTGCGTCCCACAGGATTCAGCGTAAAGGGGTCCTCCAGGTCGTAGAACTCGCTGGCCTCATCCACCGGCAAAACCTGCGGGATGAGGAAGTACCTCACGCCCAGCAGGTCCAACATGCGCGGCGTCATCTGTTCCACGTAGCGAGCGTAATGCTCTGGCACGAGCGGGAAAAGGCCGTTGCTGGCGGACAGGCCGTGGATGAGCGAGAGGTTCGGATAGTAGGACTCGCGCATAACCGGTAGAACCGGCACGATCTCCTCGTGCGTTTGCAGACGGTAGACGCCCGACTGCGAGCGGAAGAAAGACAGCGAACGAGGTGGCGCAGTGAATTCTTCGAGGGGCATGGTCTCATTATAGGTGCGGTCGTAGACAGCATTGAAGGCGATCAAGTCAACGACAACGAGTGCTAAGGCCAGGAGGGCCAGGGTCCCGTGGGAGACCTTGCTCCGCCAGGCCAGGGCCAGCCAGGCCAGAGAGAGCACCCCCAGGACAAAGGGCAACCAGCGCCACACGACGATCAGGTCGTCCACGCTGGGCACTAACGAGGTGCCCAACAGCGCCAACAGAGCAACGGCGGCAATCACCAGCCAGTCACGCCTGCCTTCCGCCGCACGAGTATGCCCCTGCACACGGCTCAAGAATGCATCTAGACCCAGGCCGGCCAGCATTGCCGTGGAGAAGGCGAATAGATACAGGTATCGTGCCGGAACGCGAAAGAGATTGAACACCGGCAGGCGCAGCAAGGCCATGTAAACTGGATTCCAACGACCGAGGGCGAGCAACAAGGAGACAACAGCCGTGACAGCAAAGAACCACACATCTGTGCGCCGACGCGCAACGAACGGGGCAAGCAGCGCCAGGAGCAGCGGCAGCCAGCCCACGTAGCCTACCAGCTCTACCGACGTCTCTGGATAGGGATTACCAAGCACAAATGGCGACAGCAGGCTGACGAGATAAAGGGGATGCAGCGAGAAAGAAGTGAAGAACTCCGGGTCGAGCCCACCAGCCCGTGTGGAAAGCTGAGTCAGTTCATAGCTGGGCAGCAGCTGAGCCGCCGCCAGGGCCACGCCCAGCAGCAGCGAGACGACAAGGAGAGCCAGCATCCCTATCCGCGGCCTGATGAGCCAGCCCAGGTACACCGCGTAGGCCACAACTGCCAGAAGCGTCAACATGGCAATCTGCGGATGGCCAGCCAGGAACTCTAGCCCCATAACCAACGCCAGCAATGCGGCATCGCGCGCACGGCGCAGGGCAGCAACACCTGTCAGGACGCGGTCGGTAAGCAGGAGAAGCAAAGGCAACCAGGCAACCGAGGCCAGGATGCCCACGTGATTCAGATGGGCAACCAGGAATCCGCCGAGCGCGTAAACCAGCCCAGAGCAGACTGCCGCCTCACGATGCACTGTCATCCGGTGCGCAAAGGCATAGGCAGCAACGGCGGCCAAGACAAAGTGCCCCAGTATAAAGACATTGAGAGCGATGGGCGCCGGCAGAATACCGTGCAAGATGAGGTTCGGAGGATACAGTGCACCAAGTTGTCCCTCGGCCAACAGTGGATAGCCAGCGAGCACGTGCGGCGTCCACAAGGGCAAGGCAAAGCGGCTAAGCTCACGCGCATAAGCGCTGCGCAGTGGATAATGCAACTGAAAAATGTCACCAAAGTAGAAGATTCCACCCAATGTGGCCTTCCAGAAAACGGCCAGCACCAGGCCCACCAGGAGTAAAACGGCTATCAAGTCCTTGCGATGAGATACGATGCTCTATATCCTCCTTGGGCAATCTCAGCGACGCCCCTGCCTGCTAGGACATCCTCCAGTCCGAGCAAGGTTTCCTCATTGCTCAAAGCAGACGATAGTCCGCGCTCTGGCGGCAGATTGTCATGCGCTGAGAGCGTAGGGCCCACGCTGCCTTTGTCTTCCACGCCTCTTGCGGCGTGGCGCAAGCGGTGCGGTACCTCTGGTCTTTACGCCAGAGGCGCCGTCTACGCCTTGTCGCGTCGCGTAGCATGCCCCAGGGGGGCGACCTCTGGTCTTTACGCCAGAGGCGCCGTCTACGCCTTGTCGCGTAGAGACAAGGTAAACGGGAGACAAGGTAAATGCGAGACAATCTAGACGGCAAGTGCGGAAGAACCTGACAGGCATTTTGCACCGAAAACCAGCCTAACCGTCCAACGCGAGGAAGCTCTTGATCCGCGCGAGAACGGACTCAAAGATCGAAGCTGAGGCATCAAACCAGACGATAGCCGAATCGTCCTCAGGAAACCAGTTTGCCTGTTGACGCACAAAGCGACGCGTGTGGCGCTTGATCAGCGCCACGGCCTCCTCAAGCGACACTTCACCACGCAGGTACATACCAATCTGGCGATAACCAAGGCCCGACATGGCAGGCAAATGGTAGCCATAACCCCTCTCGACCAGGGAGCTTACCTCTTCGACCAGCCCGGCGGCCAACATGCGCTCCACCCGTTCGTCTATGCGCCGATAGAGCAGATGGCGCGGCATGGTCAGACCGATGCGCAAAATGCGGTATGGCGGCGCTGACCTGTGTTGCAGACTGGAGATCGGCTTCCCCATCAGGTAGCAGACTTCCAGAGCACGCACGACCCGCCGCACGTTGCGCGCATCAATGCGCTCAGCAGCCACGGGATCCAGCTCCCGCAGGCGGCGGTGCAATGCCTCGTACCCCTTGGCTGCGGCCTCGGCGTAGAGTTGCTCACGCAAATGCTGGTCTGGCTCCACGCGCGGGATGCTGAGCCCTTCCAGCACAGCCTTTACGTACAGCCCGGTCCCACCCACGAGCAGCGGGATGCGCTCCTGGCGCTGGATATCGTCTATGGCAGAGTAGGCCAGCTCCTGATACTGCGCCAGGGTAAACGGCTGATCGGGTTCGACGACGTCCAGCAGGTGATGCTTGACACGCTGGCGCTCCTGCGCAGTAGGCTTGGCCGTGCCAATGTCCATGTAGCGATAGACTTGGCGGGAATCGGCAGAAACGACCTCCACCGGCAGTTCATCGGCCAGGCGCACAGCCAGGGCGGTCTTGCCCACGGCCGTCGGGCCCACGATGGCGACGAGGGGGCCGGCGCTCGCAACAGGCGTCATCCTGTCTCCGTGACTGCGTTGCGGATGAGTTCGATGCGGCGCAGCACTCCACGCGGCGTAAACTCCACGGCCACCACGTCAATGCCCCAGTCCACGTCGGCGTAGCCCTTCTCCTGCAGGTAATTGCGGGCTACAGTCGCCAGCCGCACCTGTTTCTGGTGCGTGACGGATTCTTCCGGCGTGCCAAAGGCTGTGCCCCGCCGCGCGCGCACCTCAACGAAGGCCAGGCGCTCCCGGTCGCGAGCGATTATGTCCACCTCACCGCTTTGGCAGCGATAATTGCGCTCCAGGACGACGTACCCAAGCCCCTGTAGATGGCGCACAGCTAGCTCTTCGCCCAGTTGTCCGAGAGCACGCCTTGCGTCAGGCATCGCTTCCCGCCTTCCCTGCCAGGCCACTATCCAGCAAACCAACGCTAATTGTATCATACGAGCGCGATATGCACAAGTCAAGAATCAGAAACCTACCAGAGACTGCAGATTGGTACACGAATTGCACGAATTTCCACGAAGAATGATAAAAGGATTCGTGGAATTCGGTTTCGTTCGTGTTATTCGTGTACAGGCGCTTCCACCGCCCAAGCTGGGCACATTTGACAAAGCCAACGTTTACAGATAGAATGCTGAGCGTAGCGCGGCGCATTCGTCTAGTGGACTAGGACACCTCCCTCTCAAGGAGGAGATCGGGGGTTCAAATCCCCCATGCGCTACCTCAACGCTATGCGAGAGCCGCAGTTTTGTGGCTCTTGCTGGCGCATGGACACCAGCATACGAAGGGGAGTAGCTTTTAACAGTGAGGTCGTCAACACAGCATTTATTGCTCGGCCCACTGGTTGGTAGAGAATCCCAGCACTAGACCAAGTTCTGCCAGCAAGCGAGACCTTCGGCTTCCCGGTTGCCCGCCGGTGACAGCTGGAGGTCTTTTGGTGCAGATTCCGTACCTACGTCACACATTGAATACCAGGAGATACGACAACATGACAAGAGAAGAATTCAAGAAACGGCTAACCAGAAAGGACAACACCTATGAACGAAGTTAGTTGGCACTCCATTGACCTCAATGAGGCCATGAAGAGGCTGAACTCTAATACTATTGAAGGCCTGAGCGAGAAGGAGGCTCAGGAGCGACTGGAAAGGTACGGGCCGAACGTGCTGCGGGAGGAAAGGGGGCTGAAGATCCCGAGGCTGATCCTCGACCAGTTCAAGGATGCCTTTGTAATCATGCTCTTGATCGCTGCTGCCATGTCCTACGTGGTAGGAGAGACCGTCGATGCGATCATGATAGCGATCATCGTTGTTCTCAGCGCCGTGATCGGCTTCATTCAGGAATATCGCTCGGAAAAGGCGCTACAGGCGATGAGGAGGTTGACCGCCCCCACCGCGCGGGTAATGCGAGATGGGCGAGAGCAGGTGATACCTTCCAAAGACCTTGTTCCTGGCGACGCGATATTTCTAGAGGAAGGGGATCGCGTTCCGGCCGACGCGCGTTTATTCGAAATTGTTAGTTTGAGGATAGATGAGGCCCCCCTGACAGGTGAGTCTACGCCGGTGGAGAAATCAATGCCCGTCCTTGATGCAAAGACGCCTATCGCCGATAGAAACAACTCGGTTTTCATGGGGACTCACGTAGTCTATGGTCGAGGAAGAGCCGTGGTCACATCCACGGCCATGAACACCGAATTTGGAAAAATCGCCGGGGCAGTGCAGGCCATAGAGGAGGAAAAAACCCCTCTCAAGTCGAAGCTGGACGTCTTCGCCAAAAAACTGGGGGTGATCATCATAGGCCTGTGCGTGGCAATATTCGTGCTTGAAATCATCGAACACGGCGTGGGGGCTCACGCTCTGGTTGAAGGCTTCATGACGGCGATCGCGTTGGCCGTGTCAGCGGTTCCGGAGGCTTTGCCGGCCTTGGTGATTGTCACCCTCGCCATCGGTGCACGAGACCTCGCAGGACAAAACGCGCTGGTTAGAAAACTCGCATCGGCTGAAACCTTGGGCTCTACGACGGTCATCTGCTCCGACAAAACGGGCACCCTAACAAGGGGGCAAATGACTGTGCGTAAGCTCGGCGCTAACCATCAGGTGGTCGAGGTAACAGGGGTTGGCTATGAGCCAAGGGGCGAGTTTCATTTGAAAGGCGACACCCTCAACCCTAAAGAAGACGATCACTTGGAAATGCTTTTGAGGATCGGCACTCTGTGCAACAATGCTCGTTACGATGGACAAAAGATCGCAGGAGATCCCACAGAGGGGGCACTAATCGTGGCCGCGGCCAAAGCGGGCCTGGAGAAAGACGCATTAGAAAAGCAGTATCCTCGTGTAGACGAGATACCGTTTAGTTCCGAAAGGAAGCGCATGGCCACCATTCACACTTCGCCAGAGGGGGGAAAAGTCGCCTATGTGAAGGGAGCACCTGAGGTGATTTTGGAATGTTGCACCCACATTTTCGAGGATGGTCGGGCCAAGAAGCTCAGTGAGAATGGAACAAGAGATATTCTGAAAGTCAATGAAGAAATGGCTGCTGGGGCTTTGCGCGTACTGGGGATGGCTTACAGGGAATTGCCTATCACCATGCAACGCTTCACCGAGGAGAATGTGGAAAAAGGCTTGACCTTTGTGGGTCTGGAAGCCATGATCGACCCGCCGAGGGAAGGGGCCATAAAAGCCATCGCCTTGTGCGAACGAGCTGGGATAAAGAACGTGATGATCACTGGGGATCACAGACTGACAGCGCTAGCCATAGCTAGAGAATTAGGCATGATAGAGGGCAGCGGACGCAATATCGCTCTGACAGGAGCCGAGTTAGACAAGTTGAGCGATAAGGAATACGACGAAATAGTGAAAGATGTGGTAGTCTATGCCAGGGTCTCCCCAATGCACAAGCTGAAGATCGTTGAGGCTCTGAAGAGGAAAGGTGAAATCGTGGCGATGACCGGCGATGGAGTGAACGACGCGCCAGCTCTCAAGTCGGCGGACATAGGGGTAGCGATGGGCATAACCGGAACCGACGTGAGCAAGGAGGCGTCTGACATGGTGTTGGCCGATGATAACTACGCCACCCTTGTCAGAGCCGTGGAGGGAGGCCGGGCTATTTACGATAACATAAGGGAATACATCAGGTTTCTGATAGCCTGCAATTTCGACGAACTGCTAGTCATAGGCGGATGGACCCTTGCGGGATTTCCTGTGCCCATGCTCCCCATTCAGATTCTATGGATAAATCTGGTGACAGATGGGCCTCCGGCGATTGCTTTAAGCGTAGACCCACCGGCTGAAGGCATCATGGAAAGGCCTCCTCGTAACCCAAGGGCGGGTATACTAGATGGAATGTTAGCCTTCGTGATCGCCTCGTTCATATTGCAGTCTCTGGGGAGTTCGATATGCTTTGCCTATGGATACTTTGTATTGGGATCGTATGAGAAAGCCATAACCATGACCTTCCTGCAGGCGTCGCTATTCGAACTGTTCGTTATATGGAATTGTCGGTCAGAAACCCACTCGATATGGAAGATGGGGAGAAGCGCTTTCAAAAACAGGTTCTTTGCACTAGGCACAATAGCCTGCATCGCACTGACTGTTAGCTTACCCTATATTCCAGTCATCGGACCTGCGTTCCACGTCGTCCCCTTGAGCATACGTGAGTGGGGCATTGTCCTCTTCGTAGCGAGCTGGGGCCTGCTTGTACTTCCCGAGGTCCTTATGGGAAGAAAAGTGTTTCGCTGGACATAGGCCGATTGTGGGCCAGGCGATGCAGCCGGGCGGCCGCACAAGTCACCAGACTGTTCACGACGCGCCAGGCACGACGAGCGTGAGCAGCGTAAGTTAATCAGCAACGGCAGCTTCCCCTACCAATACCAAAGAGCCCGTCGTACGACGGGCTCAGTTGTTTTGGGAGGTAGGGCACCAGCCCACTTGATCACAGCGGCCCTGGAAGCGCTGCGCAGGGGTTGCGCGCTAGGGTGCAGGACTAGTTGACAAAACACTTATGCTCTGCTATAGTCCAGTTGGCTGTATAGAATGCAACAGCAAAAGCCTTGCGGCCGTACTCAAGGCTGAGGCAGTGGCCAAGGCGCTGGAACCGCTTTGGCGGGAAACATCCAGTCACAAAGCCCGCCCACCGTCAAGGTGTGGCGGGCTTGCGTATTTGCGTGGCGATTCGCCCCTGGCAGATGCGGCGTTGACCCCTGTGCGATCTATTCGCTCGCAGACGGCGCACACACTGGCTGCATTCAGTAACTGCTGGGGCAGGACTCGATTCGCACGACGGAACGCTACGCCCACGTGAGCCAGGCAGAACTGAGCTGCATGCGCAGTCCCCTGGATTGGTTAGACGTGTACAGTAGAACTGAGAGCGGTCGGCAAGGAGGTGAGCAAGACCGCACGAAGACGTCGGTACAAGGTACAGAGATGTGTCTTAAGCGTGAACCAGAACGTTCACCAAATAGCGTTGCGTGCCATCATGAGGGCAGCCATTCGAACCCTAGTAGTTCGAACATAACATGGTAAGGAGAAAGAAGATGCGTACACCTAGTTCGGCGATGCCACGGACAGCACAGATGCACACGGCCAAACAGCGGCTGCAAGAACTTGATGCGCTTGTGGAACTTGAGGCGATCACAGAAGAGCAGGGTGCAGAGCTTGGCAAGGAATTCCAGAAGAAAAGGTGGCGGTTAAACCTGAAGCTTCTGGTCGGCATACTGCTAGTGGCTGCCCTGGTCACAATGGTCTTCAGGGCCCTGCCAGAGGAGGAAGGGTTGCTCTGGCTAGTCAAGATCCCGCGTCTGCCAACGAAGGCTATTGAAATCGCTTTTGTCCTGGCTCCCTTGGTTGCGGTGGCTACAGCTGTCGAACGCCTGCTTGAGACCATCTTTGATTCGTTCGAGCAAGCGATGGCAGCAGTGTCAGATGTAGTAGGAAAGCTTCGGGAACCGGTAGGCTGGGTAGAGAAAGAGCTGCTGAACGCCTATGAGGCAGCCCAAAATGCGGCCGAGGCCGTCGGCGTCGATGCGAAGCAAGAGGATCTGAAAGCTCTCGCTCTGGCTGAACAGAGATTGGCCAAGGCCGAGGAGCGATTGTTGTCCTGGGTGAAGGCTCCCGAGTATATGGCGTGGAAACGTGCCCTATGCATCTGGGGAGGACTGCTTGTGGGCGTGGAGGTTGCCGTCCTGGCTGACTTCGGAATGCTCCACACTATAGGCGTTCCGGCACCCCGTATCCTTGATATGCTAGTCACTGGCTCGGTGATTGGAGCTGGCCCTGGCCCGATGCATTCCATCATCGGCATGTTGCAGGGCGGCAAGGATGCGCTGGCCAAGTTGGCTGATCTGGCCGAAGGTAGGGCCATTCGGGAAGCTGTCAAGGCATTGAAAGAAGAGACTGGACCTGGCGGCTGAACCCTTGACATGTTCACATCGGGCCACGAACAAAGCACGGCAAGCGTGACCCCCGCAAGTGAATGAGCAGCAGTAGCTTTGGCTACGGACAACAAAGGGCCTGCCGCACGGCAGGCCCTTTGCTCTGTCTTCCGTAGGCAGAGTTGGCCGCAGAGCCTGTCCATACAACCTCGGCACCCTGCGGTTTGCACCTTTCCGCCATCCGCCCTTGAGCTGGCACGGAGGTCAAACTGTGACTGGCACTGCTGGCGGACGGGAGCAGAGGCGCAAGGCGAAAGAGCTGTGACTTTTGACCACGGGCAGAACGATGCTATAATAGAATCCTCCCTAACGATGCAACAGAAAAGCCTCGCAGGTGTAGCCAAGTCCCTCGTCAAGCGAGGCGAACGGCCGCCGTCATTTGGGCGTAAGTCCCCGAAACCCCGTCGAGCGGTCGCCCGTCGCGCGCAGCGCATGCAAAGCCCGGGCATGCAGAGCACGAACGGCGCAGCGGAGTGGGGCGTGCTCGTAGTAGTTGCGTTGCCAGACCTTCACGCCCGGCACCTGGCGAATGCGGTTAATGCGTCGCGTCGTAACCGATTTGAAATTGCCTACGATAGCGCCTAGTGAACGCCGTACAGGACCGTGTTGTAGGGGCAAGGCATTCCTAGCTGGGCCTGCCGCCGAGGTGGGTATTTCATCCGCTGGAACCTCCAGCATGGACGAAGAGGCTTGCTGGGAATGCCTTGCCCCTACCGTTGCCGCGCGGTCAGTGATCACAATGATGCCGTGCAGGTAGTTGGGCATGAGCACCCACGCGTCCAGCCCGACGTGGGTGGCATGTTCTGAGATGCCCTGCCAGTACGTTCCGACCACGGACCGCAGGACAGGATCATCAAACTTCTCAGGCTCAGGTTTCATTTCGCACCAAGAACTAGACTAATATTCGGTGCAAGATGGTCCACTCGTGGACAGCCAGTCGTAGCCTAGCCCCTTGCCGTTCGTGCTCTGCATGCCCTGTGGGCGACCGCTTGATCGTTCATCCCGCTTGACGGGACAGGGTGGGCGTTGCTGGTCGGAGCGAGCACACGGGCACCCGTGCTGCCGCAGGGCAGTGCAAGGCCCTAGACTACGTTTATCCTCAAATCTACGCAGCTCATCTGCTGTGAGCGGCATTGTGCACCGAACACTAGATTAAATCCTCCAGACGGTCGCACATGAGCTTCAAGGCGGCCAAGTACAAGACAATGGAACGTGGAGCGCTGACCCGAGAACTAGACCTCCGGACGGTCTGCTCCTCCCCCCATGATCTCCCATCCCTGGGCCACGGCGTACGCGGCCAGTCGAGAGTCCGGGTAGACCGCTACCGGATGACCTACCCGCTCCAGCAGGGGAAGGTCGGTGTAGCTGTCGGCGTAGGCGTAGCTTTGCGTCCAGAGGATATCGTCATCGCGACGCAGGCAAGCTTCCAGGCGTGAGACCTTGTGCGGTCCCTGGCAGACGGGGAGCTCACAGGCTCCGGTGTAGCGCCCTGCCCGCAGCACCATAGGGGTGCCCACCGTCTCCTGCACTCCCAACTGATGACCGATCTCGGCCAACAAGGGAGCGAGGGTGCCGGAGACTATGATCACCCGGTGGCCCGCTGCCTGGTGATCCCGTAACCGTGCCATCACATCGGGGCGCACCAGGGGCTGCACGTAGTGCTCGGCGATCCAGGTGAAAGCTATGGCGGCTTCCTCGGGCGTCCAGCCGCGTACCGTCCAACCCATATGACGGACCCACAGCTCGCGCATGACCGCCTCCGATACCAGGCCCAGGCGACACAGCGGCCACGGCGCAATGTGAGTAATCATAAAGACGTAGAGCGGCAGCCGTTTCACCCGGTGCACGCGGTGATGGCGGGCAATACCGTGTGCAATGTGCCCGCTGTAAAGAGTGCCGTCAAGGTCGAAAATGGCTAGGATCATTAGCTCTCTCATTCTCCCTCAGGACTGACGCTTGGGGGACTCCCATTGGTCGCAGCTCATACACTAGCGCGTCAATCTCGCTCAACACCGTTCCTGGCCCCCAGCGCGGCTATGCTGGCCAGTGCATGCTGATGTAGTCGAAGGCAGCTTGCATATCAAGTGGCCGGGTTGTATTGCCAACGCGCACGTAGAATTCCTTGGTATCTCTGTCCATCAAGTACACTGGCTTGGGGCTTGGCTCTACCCGGACGATACAGAGGGTCTTGTCCTCGCTCTGCTCAAAGGAGACGTGTTGATATTGGCAGAACTCTACGCCCAGAGCGTCACTGAGTACTTCGTGCAGCTTTTGCTCATAGCCGTCTGTATCCTTTCGACCTATTGTCTTCAGGTCATACTCGATGCCCAGCACGGTGCAGTCGTCCACTACACCGATGAGGAGCGTGCCCCCTTCACTGTTGAGGAAGCCCGCAACGGTCTTGGCAATGCTTTTCTCAAGGGCCTTGTTCACCTGCTGTGTGCGCAAGTCCCATCGCATGCTCGCCTTGTATTCGAGGGCAGCGTTCTCGCCGGTCAGCATATCCGCCAACGTTTGAGGTTTGGGCGGTTCAAGCTCGGCGACCAGTTCAGTCATTCGCTCGTTGATGGCCTGGGCGATAAGTGCACGGCGTGCCGCGAGAAAATCCTCAAAACGATTCAGTTCCCACAGGCTCGGATCTGTCGGCACAAACTGTTTCTCCAAGGCGCCCGGGAATTTGCGCGCAACTTCCGGCAGATAACGAGATGGCTCCACGTTGCCCAGACTGATATTTGAGGGGCCAGTCAGAAAAGCACGGTTGGCGATCTCATTCACAATCTTCTTGTGCAAGTGGTTCTCAGGGGTATAACCGCCGCGATCAGAGTAAAGCAGCGATTTAGGGAAGATATGGTGGCTGTGGATCGCATACGAGTCACCAGGTGAAACGTCAAGTGGAATGCCGTTGAACCAGTCAATGGCCCCTTGCGACTTGGCCAACACATACGTCATGCGGTAAAGCGGGTGCTGAGTGGTGCGCCCTTCCAAATCGCTTGCTTTGACTTCGATCCGACCGCGCTGATCAATGATCGCATCGACAAGTTCCCTCCAAGGGCTATCACTTCGCTGGATGATGGAGATGTCATGATCGAGACGCTGATCGGTCTGGCTGGTGTAGCGTGCCCAGGTGCTGGAGGCGTACATCCAGTGGATGAAATGACGCATCGTCCGATCACTGTCGAACCTGACGTCATGCCGCGCCAAGTAGACCACAGCCGGTACCAGTACGTTGGGCGTGGGCAGATCTTCAGTCGAATGGATGTTGGCATTTCCAGGAAGTAAAGTCACCAGATAGTCCAGGATTCTCGTCAGCAGTGCCCATCCCTGCTGCAGCTCACCGGCGGACGTGCCATGGATGGTCTCGAATAATGCTCGCTTCTCCACCACACCAGTCAGGCAGCGCACCAAGAAGGTAAGATCAAAGGCAAACTGCTTCGCTTCGAGTTCACTGATCTTATCCTTCATAACCTGCCGCGCCTGTGGCCATTTGCCTGTAATGTGAGCCAGAGCCAAGTCAGCCTTACTGAGCGGAGTACCCTGACTATTCACCAGGTCAAACACGTCTATGGCATCATCTATGCTAGCGGTAGCAGGCACGATTTGGATAGGATAGGTGCGCTCCATGATACTGCGCAGTCGGGTCAGATTGTCATTGTAGCGCTGGGCCAGTTCGAACGGGTCTTGCTCGTCCTGGGCCTTTTGCTTGGCTAGCACAAATGGATTGATGGACTTGTCAGCAAAGCAGTCTGTTACGGCAATCCAGGTGGGGTTGTTACGCATTTTCGTGACCTGGTAGTACTGAAAGTCCCCGGAATCCAGATCGAAGTATAGGTTGCGCGGGTCGTTCTTGATGTCCTCCTCGCGATAGTAAGGGGGAATCTCGTTCTGAGTGAACAGGTAAAGCGTGGTAAGCCGCTGCTGCCCGTCAAGGATGACAAGTGTTGAGCCGATCTTCTCGGGCGGAATGGTGGTATTCTTGACTTCTGGCGGCTTGTCGGTCTTCCAGAAGAGCAGACTACCGGTGGGAAAACCACGGAAGAGAGAGACGCTCAACTGCTTCGCCTGCTCAAGGCTCCAAACGTATTCACGCTGGAACTCTGGCAAGACCAAGTCCAACTTGCGAATACCGAACATTAGCTCTGAAATCTCCATGATGACCTCCCTTACCTATTCGTGCTGCTTTCGCTCGTCCACCGCCGCAGTGTCATCCCGCCTCAACGCATATCCCCCTCCGGCCTTGCCTACAGGGACTCCCGTTGGTCGCAACTCATAGACCAACGCATCAATCTGCGCGTCCAACTGCTCAATATGCCACGCCACGTTCGCCAGTTCGTCAAAGTCGATTGGCCGCCAGCAAGGGCTTCAGCCGAGCGAAAAAGTGACCGTAGGCTGTCCGCCAAGGGTGTTGACGAATTTCGCCAAGAAGCCCTCGATCGAAAAGTCTGTGTGCTTCTCTCCTCTCTTTTCGCTGTGGGGATACACTGCCACAGGTACACTCTCTCCTTCCTCATACACCAGCAACGCCGGGACTTGCTTCCCAAGGTATGGAAGTCTCCCTTGCCGCCGACTACCGAAAGCCTGTCGGATTCGTTGGTGATGCGACACCGCGGTGCTTGTGGCTTGGTCACGCCAGTGTTCCAGTTCCTCCTCACGCATATCTTTAGTGTCCAACAACTCACACTTGACCCCCTTGACTTGGAGTTCGGTCAGGTACGCCTGCATAGTCTGAAGATTCATATCCCAGGGTTGAATTGTACTGTCGTACAGAAACACGAGTCGCTTGGTCATTGAATTCTCCCTTTTCTCAGCTCCTGTCGCTCTATGATTGCGATTTCTTCCTCCGTCAACCCATACAACTCGTAGACCAGCGCGTCAATCTGCGCGTCGAGCTGCTCAATCTGGCGGGCCAGATCGTGGCGGCGGTCTTCTTTGAGCGCATCAGCCTGGGCGTGCTCCTTCTGCAGGCGCAGCATCTCCTCCACCATCTCCACCATCCGGTCGTGCTGCGCCACGTCCGCCGGGTCGTCAAAGTTGATGCGGCGGATGGGGAGCTGCTCGATGTATTTCTTCACATACATATAGGCAGTTTGATAGGCTCGCATGCTGACCTTATGCAGATACCAGTCTAACAACTTGCTGTTCAGCAGCGCCAACACGTAACGGGGCTCAATGCCTGACTTTGGCACAATTCCATAGCCTCCGGCTCCACCTCCAAAGAAATAGTATTCCCCTTCCTCATCAAAGCAGTAAGAAGCGTGGGCGTAGTATTCGGGTGTGAGAATTTTGGGTCGGCACACAGTATTGAGTGCCTGGCTTCTGGTATAGCCATACCACTCTGTGCCTCTCATCTTTCCACGTTCGCGATTCTCTAGGTACTCCTTATGCTCGCATAGATACGCCCAAGCTCTCGCATACTCGCGTTGCAACTGATCTGCTGGGATGAGTTTTCCTTCTCGATAAGGGAATAATACTCGTCTGCTGGTTTGCCCAATGTGGTACCGCTTCATCTCGCCACCCTTGATAAGTGGCTTCAGGATAGCACGTTCAATGTCATACTCATGACCATCTCGTAAAGACGACACACGAGCAGTCTCCTCACCTTCCCTAACTACCTCCAGGGAGTAGACCGCATCCCCTCCAGTTTTCAGCCCCTGGAAGATACGCGTTGTGACGTCACCAAGGCGAGAAGCCATTGAGTTAAGTTTCTGCCACAAAGGTTTCTCTTCTGGGAACACAAATACCCAGGGCTCTTCGGTGAGATTACTTTGTGGCAACATGCCTACCGTGACATTCTCAACACGCAGTTGGTCGGCCTCCCGTATCTTTTCGAGGACAGCAGATATTTCGGTCGTCGGTGGCTGAATTAAACGCACTTGACTAAACCTGAACTTATCCTCAGGTTCCTTGCCAAGAATCAGAAGACACGTATTGATGCTCGCGCCTTCAAACACCATGTATCCGTCGAAATCTAGAATCTCACGTACATTCTGATGCTTCACAATAAACTCACGCAATCCTTTACCGTAGTTGGTCTTGAAGAAGCGGTGTGGCAAGATGAATCCAAACAATCCACCGGGTCGCAGCAGCTGCAAAGCTCGTTCGACAAAGAGAGTGTAGATGTCATAGTTGCCCGTAGCCGCTTGGTAGCGATTGCTGTAGAACGCCACCTCATCCTTGGGCAGAGTCTGGATGCGGATGTACGGTGGATTGCCCACAATCACGTCAAACCCGCCCCGCTCCATGATTTGGGGGAACTGCTCCTCCCAATCGAAGGGATGCTTGTCGCGCCACTCGACGCCGAAGGCGGCCTCTAGTTCCTCCGGCGCGCCGCCGATGAGGCTGTTGCCCTGGCGGACGTTGGCCAGCTCTGGCAGCCGGCCCCGCTGGTTCACCGCCTTGAGCAGGAGATTCAGCCGTGCGATCTCCACCGCCTGGGCGTCCAGGTCGACGCCGTACAGGTTGCCGGTCAGAATCTCCATGCGCCGGGCAAAGTCGTGTGTGTCCCCGGCGGCACTGGCGGCATTTTGCCCGCGCACCCCGGCCAGGTAGCGGTCCAGCACGTCAAAGGCCTCGATGAGGAAGGAGCCGGAGCCGCAGGCCATGTCCAGCACCCGCACCTGCCGCGCCCGCTCATAGTCCGCCTCCTTGAGTAGGCGGCCCAGCGTCTGCTCGACGATGTAGCGCACGACGAACCTGGGCGTGTAATAGATGCCGTGCGCCTTCCGCTTCTCCCGCTTGCTGACAGCGGCCTTGCCCTCAGGGTCCTGCGCGCGGTGGCCCAGGTATTGCTCGTAGATGGCGCCCAGCACATCAGCGTCAATGGCATTAAAGTCGTAGAAGCCATAGCCGCCTGGCACCTCGTACAGCCCGCCTATCACCGCCTCGAAGGGAGTAGGCTCGCCCTCCAATTCCTCGCACAGGTGTGGGGCGAACAGGCGCGTGTCGTAGCCCGCGTCGAACTCGCGGAAGATCGCGTTCAGCTCGGACATCAGGTCTCGCTTGCGTGCCCTGTCGCGCCACTCTCGCACCAGCGGCTGCAAGCGGTAGGGTTCGATCTCTCGATCCTCCAGCGTGCGGATGAAGATGAGCCGGTCGAGGATGCGCTGCACGGCCTGGTCAATCTGCTCGACAGGCCGCGAGCGGTTATATGCCCGCAGCGTCTGGAATAGATCGCGCCGCCATTGGGTGAGGTCTGCAAGCAGGAGACGGTTGACCGGCGTGCGTTTCACCTTCTTGCCAACTGCCTCGGCAGCCCGGTCCAGCGCCCCCTCCTCTACGGCTGGGCGAGAAAGCAGCCACAGGTCGTCGAAGCGGTCGGGGTACTGGTCCCAGGTGAGGTCCTTGAAGATGGCGCGGGCGGGGATGGCCTCTTGCCACTCGGCATTGAAGACCTTCAACCCCTCGAAATCGGTCAGCACGGCCCAGGTGACGCCCTTGAGCCAGGCGTAGTTGATGGCTTGCCGTGCCCAGCGGGGATCCTCCAGGTCAGCAGGGATCCTCTTCGTCTCCACGAAAAAGCGGGGGATGCCCCGGATGCGGAAGGCAAAGTCCACGAAGCCGCGCGACACCTTCTCCTCGGGGCTGACCTCGCGGGTGTCTTCGATGTTCCAGCCCAGGGCGCGGAACAGGGGCAGGATGAACTCCTGCCGGGTGGCGGGTTCGTTGTACCGCTTGCGGTTTTCAGACCTGAGACCGGCGAACCTGTCTACCAGCCGCTTGACCTGAGTTTTGGCCTTGGCGTAGGATACAGTCACGCTGCTCTTCTCCTATCTACCTGCTCACCGCTCATTCTGGCATACGACGCCCGCAGGAGGCACGTGCTATGCTTCTTCTCCACGTCAATTATACGAGCTGGAAACAGAACACGCAAGTTGTAGGGGCAAGGCATTCCTAGCTGGGCCTACCGCAAATGTCGGCATTTCATCTGATGGAACCCCCAGCATTGACGAAGAGACTCATGGGAATGCCTTGCCCCTACTGCTTCTCGTTCACGTGGGCTATGCTCATTCTTCCCAGACAGCAGCGTAGTACCGGTCCAAGCCACTAGGTTTGCCGTCTTGCCAATTGTCTGGGTTCTCGATATCCAAGTCCCAACGCAAAGGGTTGTTGGCGATGTATTCGCGGATCCGCTGCAGCTCCTGCTCGGTGCGGACGACGACCAAAGGCGCAGTCCCGCCGTCATTTGGGCGGGGAAGTCCCCGAAGCGGAGCGGAGTGGGGCGTGTTCGTAGTAGTTGCGTTGCCAGATCTTCATGCCTGGCATGTCGCGAATGCGGTTGAGTCGCCGCGTGGTGACCGATCTGAAATTGCCTACGATAGCGCCTAGTGAACCCCGTACCGATCCGTGTTGTAGGGGCAAGGCATTCCTAGCTGGGCCTGCCGCAAATGTGGGCATTTCATCTGCTGGAACATCCAGCATAGACGAAGAGACTTCCTGGGAATGCCTTGCCCCTACCGTTGCCGGGCGCTCAGTGATGACGATGATCCCGTGCAGGTGGTTGGGCATGACGACCCATGCGTCCAGCGTGACGTGGGTGGCATGGCTTGGGATGGCCTGCCAGTACGTTTCGACCACGGACCGCAGGACAGGATCTTCAAACTTCTCAGGCTCAGGTTTCATTTCGCACCAAGAACTAGACTAATATTCGGTGCAAGATGGTCCACTCGTGGACAGCCAGTCGTAGCCTAGCCCCTTGCCGTTCGTGCTCTGCATGCCCTGTGGGCGACTGCTTGACGGGGTGGGCGTTCCTGGTCGGAGCGAGCACACGGGCACCCGTGCTGCCGCAGGGCAGTGCAAGGCCCTAGACTACGTTTATCGTCAAATCTACGCAGCTCATCTGCTGTGAGCGGCATTGTGCACCGAACACTAGATCAAATCCTCCAGGCGGTCGTACATGAGCTTCAGGGCAGCGAGGTAGAGGACAATGGCGAAAACAGCGCTGATGCCCATGTCTACCCCAAAGGAGAAATAAGCTCCAGTGCCATCTAGTAACAAGTGGCGAAGAGCATCCACGGTATAGGTCAATGGCAATGCGCTAGCAACCACTCGCAAGGCTGGCGTCATTGCCGCTAGCGGCGCAAACACGCCGCAGAGAAAGACCATCGGAAACCGAAAAAAGTTGGACAGGGTCATCGCGTCAAAGACCTCGCGCACCAGCAGGCTGACGAGCACGCCGAGCAACGAGAAGGTAACGCTGCCCAAGAGAACAGTCAGCACCACGCCGCCCACAGCCAGAGGCAACCCCCAGACCAGGCTGCTGACAGCCCACACCAAACAACCAGTCGCCGTACCAAAGAGCGCCCCGCTGGCGGCCTTGCCCACAACCAGAGCTGCGGGAGATACCGGAGCCATGAGCAGGCGCTCCATCGCCCCGATGCGCTTCTCAAAGGCAATCACCACTGCTTCCATTGACGTGGCACCGAACAACGCGGTCATGCCGATCAGTCCTGGCACGACGGCGCGGATATCGCTGGGGTCGCGCAGGTAGAAGGCCAGGACCATCAGCGCCGGAAAGAGCATGCCCCAGCTAATGAGCGGTGGCTTGAGGTAGTAGGTGCGCATGTCTTTGACTGTGATGTGCCAGGCGCGCTTGAGTTGTGCTAGCATCATCCCCTGCTTCCTCGCGTATTGGGCGTCTTGCTGCTCTGCAGTGCCTCCACCGCAATCCCTGTAAGCTGCACGAAGGCATCCTCCAGTGAAGGGTTCGCCGTGTGGATCGCCTCGATCCTGGCGCCATACTGCTGCGTGATCATCACGACATCGCGGAGAGCAGAGTCCACCGAGCGGACCGACAGGTGCAAGCTATCCCCCGCATGTGACAGGCTCGTGATCTGTGCTGACCGCCTCAACGCAGACAGAAGCGTCTCTGTGGGCGAGGGTATCACCAGCTCCAGTGCGCTCTCTCCCTGACACTGGGCACAGAGCGCGGCGGGAGTGTCCAGAGCGATTAGCTTGCCCTCGACGATAATGCCCACACGGTCACACAGGCGTTCCGCCTCCGCGATAAGGTGCGTTGTCAAGAAGATGGTGACACCACGGGCACGCAAAGCGCCAATCGCAGCGCGAAGGCTTCGGGCACTCTGCACATCGAGCCCCGGGGTTGGTTCATCCAGGAAGAGAATCGAGGGGCGATGGACCAACGCCGCCGCAATGGTGAGCCGACGCTTCATTCCAGCCGAGAGGGCCCCAAATGGTGAATCGGCTCTCCCGGCCAACCCGTATTCTTCGAGGAGTTCGTCAGCTCGAGGTCGCCACTGGCTGCGAGGCAATCCGTAGAGTTTGCCGATAAAGATGAGGTTGTCTCGTAAACTCAACTCGCTGTACAGGTTGGAGCGTTCCGGCACGACACCAACGCGGGCCTTGACCTGCAGCAGATTGCGCGAAACTTCCAGCCCATCAACAAAAGCAGCACCGGCGGTTGGTCGAATCAATCCTGCCAGCACGCGAATGGTGGTCGTCTTGCCTGCGCCATTGGGGCCCAGAAAGGCAAACAACTCACCTTGACTGATGGCCAGGTCCAGGTGATCCACCGCACAAAGACTGCCATAGTTGCGCGTAAGGCCCTCGGTTCTTATTGCCAGCAAATCCTATTCCCCCTGGTGGATAGAAAGAGCACGCGACCAAATGTCAGGCGAGGTTGGGCTTGTTTCTTCTCAAGGTCAATTATACGAGCAGGAAACAGAACTCGCAAGTTGTAGGGGCAAGGCATTCCTAGCTGGGCCTGCCGCAAATGTGGGCATTTCATCTGCTGGAACCTCCAGCATAGACGAAGAGACTTCCTGGGAATGCCTTGCCCATACCGTTGCCGGGCGCTCAGTGATGACGATGATGCCGTGCAAGTGGTTGGGCATGAGCACCCACACGTCCAGCGTGACGTGGGCGGCATGGCCTGGGATGGCCTGCCAGTACGTTTCGACCACAGAACGCAGCACAGGATCATCAAACAGACACGCCCGATCCTGCGCCACGATCGTAAGGAAATAGGCACCAGGGCGCGTGTAGTCGTATCCGCGCAGGCGAATAGAATGCCTGGCCTGAGCGAAGCCAAAGGGACGATGCTGCTTCTCAGGGTCGTATTTCATTGCCGCCTCGATTCGTTTGTCACCAATGCCACCGCCGATTATAGCAACGGAAAACAGAACACGCAAGCCGACGGAGCCTGCTGCCTGACGGTCAAGAGCGAAGGTTACCCGACGTGTGGCACGAAAGCCGACACTTCTCAAACCCGCTATCGGCTTTCGCCAGCCGCCATTATGTGGTATAATTGACAGTAAGTAACAACTCTCTCCACGAGGTGATCCAGATCATGGATACAAGCTTTGCGCGTTTGCTAGAGTGGCTGACGAAGAGAGCGTGGATTATCCTCGCCGTGGTGGCACTGACTGTGCTGCTGATCCTGGCCTGGAGGATGCTCCCCATCCTGTCATCGCAGCCGGCTGCACCCACACCAATGGCCAGGCAGTGGGCCCAAGTAGGCGATCTCTTCGACGGCACAATCAATGCCCTGCTGATAGAAGGCCTTGGAGGTGTGCGCACACTCTATGCTGGCACAGATGGCGGTGTGTTCAAGAGTGAGGATCAGGGCCGCCATTGGATTTCCTGCAACGACGGCCTGACCAACCGCCTGGTGCGTGCCCTTGCTGTTGACCCTGACCATCCCAACACACTGTATGCTGGCACCTGGAACGGGAGAGTGCACGTAAGCACCGACGCCGGAAAAAGCTGGCAAGAGCGAAGTCACGGCCTCCCTCCCTACGAGATCCTGGGACTGGCCGTGCACACACACGACCCGCGCAAGCTGTACGTTGGCGTTCAGGGCGGGGTCTTTACTACCACTAGTAGAGGCGAGCAATGGCATCCGGCTAGTGAATTCACAGGCACATTGCAGTGCATGGCTGTAGACACAGAGCATCCAGACACCCTCTACGTTGGAACCGCCGCAGACGGCGTTTACAAGAGCATCAGTGGTGGGGCTAGCTGGTTCTCATTGCCTACGGTTTTCACCGACGTTTCCTCACTGGTGATGTTGCCTCGCGTACCCGGCACCATCTATGCAGTATCAAGGGGCAGAATCTACAGAACTGAAACCGCAGGAATCCTCTGGACATACGCGGACTCGTACCGTGAGCCTTCCACGGCGCGCTGCCTGGCTGTGGATCCAAAAGATGCACAAAAGGTCTACGTCGGATTGCAAGATGGCCTGCACAAGAGCGACGACGCCCGCCAAAGCTGGTCCAGAAGCGATGCAGGGCTCGCGGGAATGGACGTACAGATTCTGGCCGTGTATCCAACTGAGACCAACATTGTCTATGCTTGCACAGGCAACAAGCTGTTCGCCAGCACAGACGAGGGCCGTACGTGGGCCCATCGCTCCAGCATCAACGTGGATACTGCAGCCAGTATTCTGGCCCTGGAGGGGGACCCAAAGGACGGAGACGTGTTCTATGCTAGTGCAGCCGGCGGTGGCCTGTACAGAACCACCGACCGGGGCGACCATTGGCAGCACGTGGGAGAACCCCTGCCGCTCGCCTGGATAACCGCCATAGAGGTGGATCCGATAGATACCCGCGTGGTGTACGCGGGCATCAGGGAAGGGTTTGTGTTCAGAAGCACAGATGGTGGAACCACATTGGCGCCTGCTGGCGCCATCACCGAAGCCTTGATCAGCACTTTGGTGGTTGATCCCGAGCAGTCAGAGCGCATCTACGCCGGCACCTTGGGACGGGGATTCTTCCGCTCTGATGACGCCGGCCGGCATTGGGCCTACAAAGGGGCTGACATCGGCAGAGACGTACAGCGCATCGTGGTCGAAGCAAGAGGGCCTCAGACTACAATCTACGCTCTCACCGACAAAGGCGTGTTCAGAAGCCACGATGCTGGAGAAAGCTGGGAGCCATACCTTTCCGTCGTAGCCGATATCGCCCCAGCCGTCAAGGGCAAACTCGAACCTGTTGTGGTAACGCGCATTGACGCAACTTACGTGAGAGGGCATGGACTAACCGAGGCAATGGTAGTGCCGCACGATCGTGTGGCTCCGGGAGCGGTGCTCAAGGGACTCACCGTCAGTCCAGCCGCACCTCAGGTGCTCTACGTCTTAGCCGAGCGCCAGGGCGTGTTCCGAAGCACAGACCTGGGTGCAAGTTGGACATCGCTGGGACCCGGCCTGGAATGGCGCGAATTGCGGGCATTGGCGCTCAGCCCGGATGACCCAGACCTAATCCTGGTCGGAACGGATAAGGGTGTCTACCGCTACCAGCCCGCCAATAGATAGCGACACTCGCAACCTAGACCGGAATAACTGAGGCGCTCGCAAACCAGAGAGACTGGATCGCGAACGCCTCTTGTCATGATGATCAGCTTACAAACGAACTGGTGCTACTTGCCCTTCGCCGGCTGCTTCTTCCTCTCCTCTGCAACCAGTATGCGGCGCAGGACCTTGCCGACTATAGTCTTGGGCAGTTCGGCACGGAATTCGACGTGCGTGGGGACCTTGTACTTGGCCATCTTCCCCTTGCAGAACTCGCGGATCTCTTCTTCCGTGGCTGTTTCGCCCTCTTTGAGTATGATGTAAGCTTTGACCGTCTCGCCACGATAGGGGTCAGGAATGCCCGCTACAACTGCCTCTTTGACCTTGGGATGCTCGTAGAGCACTTCCTCCACGTCACGGGGGTAGATGTTGAAACCGCCAGCGATGATCATGTCCTTCTTGCGGTCTACGATGGTGAAGTATCCCTCTTCGTCCATCCTGGCAATGTCGCCAGTGTACAGCCAGCCCTCCCTCAGAGTTTGGGCCGTCTCTTCTGGCATGTTCCAATAGCCCTTCATCACCTGGGGACCGCGAATGATCAACTCGCCGATTTCACCGCCAGGCAATTCCTTCGTGCCGGTCTCCAGGTCTACGATCTTGGCCTCCGTATCCGGGAAGGGCAGACCAATGGTGCCAATCTTGTTCTTACCGAAGATGGGATTGGCATGCGTGACCGGCGTGGCCTCGGTCAAGCCATAGCCCTCGACAAGGTGCGCGCCTGTCAACTCTTGGAATTCAGTCTGTACTTGGACAGGCAGGCCAGCCGCGCCACTGATACAGGCGCGGATGGACTTGACGTCGTACTTGGCGATGTCTGGGAAATTGTTGAAGGCTACGTACATGGTAGGCACGCCTGGGAAGATAGTCGGATGGTGCTTGTTGATGTTCTTCATCAAATCATGTAGGTCGCGCGGGTTGGGAATCAGCAGCATAGCGGCTGCCGTGTAGATGCCCAGGTTCATGCAGGTAGTCATGGCGAAGCTGTGGTACAGCGGCAGCGCAGTCAGGACGGTCTCTTTGGCTTCCTGGATGTCGTGCATCCAATGCCTGCACGCCACAGCGTTGCTCATCACGTTGTGATGGCTGAGCTCGGCCCCTTTCGGTACGCCGGTAGTACCACCCGTGTACAGGAAGCAGGCCGTGTCACTTGGCTTCACTTCCACCGGCTTGGGCTTGGCATCAGCCTTGCTCAGCAAATCCTGGAACCAGTACGTGTTGGGCTCGCCAGAGATGTCCTGGCGATGACCTCCCGGCTTCTCCTTTACGAGAGTGAAGAGCAGTTTGATCAGAGGCGGGAAGTACTCCTTGATGTTGGTTACGATGACATTCTTGAGCGCTGTGCGAGCGCGAACCTCCTTGACGATGGGATAGAAGCTGCTCATCACCAGGATGGTCTCGGCTCCAGAGTCCTTCAGTTGGTGCTCTACCTCGCGCGCGGCGTAAAGAGGGTTGAAAGAGACGGCGATTGCCCCGGCCTTGAGTGCGCCATAGTAACCAATGATGAACTGGGGGCAATTGGCCGAATACACGGCCACACGGTCGCCCTTCTTGACACCAAGTTGCTGAAGGGCAGAAGCAAAGCGGTCGGCTAGAGCATTCAACTGCGCATACGTCAACTTGGCATCCATGAAGATTGTCGCAGTTGCGTCTGGATACTTACGCGCAGACTCTTCTAGATTGGTGAACAGGGGACGTTCGGGGTACCTGATTGTGGACGGGACCTCGGGTTCATAACTCTTCAGCCAGGGCTTCTCCATTCTCTCTACTCCCTCCTTTGAGGTAATTGTGCTACACAGACACGGGCGGTAGTCGTAGTATACCACGACTTTTATCAGTACGTCAAAAGACTCAAGTCCTTCAGTGATCCTCACCCCCTTCCCTTGCGCAGCGCATAAAGCGCAGCTCCTAACGCTCCTACAGTCTGGGGTTCAGAGGGCACCGCAATGTGTTGAGCACATAGCTCGGCAATCACTGTGACGACCCCTGCGTTGAGAGCAACCCCACCACTGAGCATAATCTCCGGTTCGAGGCCAACACGTGCAACCAGCCCCAATATGCGGTTGGCGATAGCCAGATGCAGCCCGGCAGCGACATCCTGGCGTGCGGCCCCACGAGCAATGTGTGAAATGGCCTCCGACTCGGCAAAAACTGTACAGGTACTGCTTATCGAAACTGGACGCTCAGACTCTAGCGCCAGGTTCCCCAACTCCTCTATGGACACATCCAATGCTGCCGCCATCACTTCCAAGAATCGCCCCGTGCCCGCTGCGCACTTGTCATTCATGGCAAAGTCAATGACCCGCCCAGTCGAGTCCATGCGGATCGCTTTGCTGTCCTGCCCCCCAATGTCAATTACGGTGCGTACGGCAGGACATAAGTGGAATGCTCCCCGCGCATGACAGGAAATCTCGGAGACCTCTTCATCGGCCGCATCGAAACGCACGCGCCCATATCCGGTGACCACAGCATAGGCCACTTCAGCAGGGGCAAGGCCACGCTCGTCCAGCAAACGGGCGACCAGCATCGCAGCCGCCTCCTGCCCGCCGTAGCCAGCAGGGACCACCCCGCTCCCCAGCAGGCGCCGGTCAGCATCCAACAGCACAGCCTTCACGGTGAGTGACCCGATGTCTATGCCCAGAAAACACGGTCCCGACATTAGCCTGCTGCCAATCCTTCCATAAAGGCCTGAATCCGCGTCCTCACGGCTTCCCTGGCAAAACTGCGCGCATCGCACATGTCTGACTCGATAATCAGGCCACGCAGGCCTGTGCGCTCCATGACCGCGCGCTTGATGGCGTACTGCCCCAAGGAATATGGTTTGCAACTGCGATTGCAGTGCATCACAAACCCGTCCACACCATACTCTGATACCTGGCGCACCATCATTTCTACACGGTACTCCAGACTCTGGTTGAGAAAAATAGTAGCGTAAGTCGAAGCAAGCGCCTCGAGCGTATCACCCTGAGGGATCCTCGGCGACCAACCTCCTGTGTAGGTATCAACGGCAAAGCAAGCGTCATAGTCCACAAAGTAATTGTAGAAGCGATAAAGGTGGTGCCAGATGGCGATGTTATCCCAGAGTAAGCGATACCTCTCTTGCGGAATCGCTCCCACACCATCCTTTACACGTTGCTCCACCTCCGCCTTGAGGTGCCGGTAGAAGCGTACAGCGCCACGCGTACCTCGCAGCACCACAATAGGCGCCATGTTCACAAACAGGTCTGGAGCGTTCAGGGGAGAAGGTCGCGCCCTACACAAGGCACGGATCTCAGCCCACAGCTCCGTAGCCTGATTCGCCAGGCTGACAGTCTGCCTGAGACGTTCCAGGCTCAACCGACGGCCCGTTGTTCTCTCTACAAAACGGATCATCTCTTCCAGTTGAGCCGTCACGTAGGACAGCATCTGCTCCTGCAAGCCATCGTGGATGAAGGGAGTATCCAACACGAACAGCGGCGCATCATAGTGCCGGGCAATCGCCTCCCACCATTTCACCACGGTGCCACAGATGTTGTTGCAACAGATGAGCAAATCGGGGCTGGGTAGACCGTTCATCGGTGCGCTTTCCGTGTCCAAGATTGCGCCCAGGCTGGTTCGGGCATAGGAACAGATGTCAGGCGAGTAGCCCTGCGCTTCTGCCGCTTGGCAAAGGGGCACGGCTTGGTGCTGTGCACCACACAGAGCACCATAGTTCTCAGGATAGACGGCAACTATGTCCATGGCGCGCAGGATCTCCACGGGCGCGCCGCTCGTCACCCAGGCCAGCCGCCGGCCCAGGCGCAGAGAGCGCGCAGAGGTATAGTGCCACTGCATCAGCCGCTTCAATTCCGCAGCCGTCTTCAGCTTCTTGTACCGCTTCTTAGCCACTTACCACGCCGTACGCCCAATCATACGCCCATAAAGGGCTAGACTACGAACTCTCGTGCAATACACAGCTCCGTAGTCTAGGGGCTTGTCCCCGTTCGTGCTCTGCATGCCCGGCGGGCGACCGCCTGACGGGGTCCCCGTTCTACCACGGGAGAGGGTCCAACAAACGACCCCACCCGTAGGCTTCGCTCGACTCCACCAGACCCTTGCGCACCGGATTGTCGATGATCTACTCTGCAATAGCCCGCAGAGTCTCTGAGCGCCGTACAAGATGATCATAGCTGCGAGGCTGCCAAAGTTTGCCCCCCCAGCCCTGTGCCCAACTCACCCGCGTGGACTTGCCCTTGAACTGATCTACAAACGTGAGCATTGAGCGCCCAGCTTCCTTCGGTCCAATCAGCACGTGCAGATGATCGGGCATGAGACAATAAGCATACAGCTCCATACCCAGTCGTAGCCGCTCTGCGAGCAAGGTCACAAGTATGGCCTCATTAAGCTCAGCAATGACAAAGGGAACGCACCGCTTGTAGGCACGCATGGTAAAGAACCCGACGTTGCCCACAATGGCATATTGCTCGGCAGATAGCCGCTCATTCCTGGCAGGCACGTAGGGATGCGTGGATCGTGTCATGATTCCTCACATTTCTACAAGACGCCCATAAAGGGCTAGACTACAGAAACCGACCAACGCGCAACGCCGTAGCCTAGGGGCTTGCCGTTCGTCCCGCTTGGCGGGGTGCCCCTCCATACTACAAATTCCCCTGCAACGCCCCAACCGTAGTCTAGGGACTTGTCCCCGTTCTTGTCCCCGTCCACCCTCCCTCGTCCGTTGTAGACGAGTACAACACAGACGCCCATGAAGGGCTAGACTACGAACTGACCAACGCACAACGCCCTGCTCCAGGGGCTTGCCGTTCGCCCCGCTCGTCTCGTCATAGATCTTGACCGCCCGGTCAAAACGCCCACCCCGTCAAGCGGGACGAACCGCAAGGGGCTAGACTACAGGAACCGTCCAATATCAGCAACGTAGTACCAAATACGTATCAGCCCTAGACAACATCATCCAGCATCTCGATAAAGGCCTGGATGCGGGTGCGCAACTGTCCGCCAGGTACTGTTACTTCCGTTTCTATCAGCAAGTGTGGCACGTTCGCATCATTGAGTGCCTTGCAGAGCATCACATAGTCGAAGGCATGTGGATCGCAGAACTTTGGCAGTACGAATACCACGCCTTGCGCCTCGGTGGCGCTCAGCGAACCAAACACGCGCTCAGCGCGCAGATCGGCAGTGCTGTGCTTGGCAGGGCAGGTAGCACGGCGCAGATAACGGTCTACCAGTGCCTCGAACGGCTCTCCCGTTTCGTCAACAAGCGCATCAAAATAACGGCTGCCTGTGCACAAATCGTCACCAGCCACCCGTCCGCCCAGTTCATTAATCAGTTGCAGTATGATAGGGTCATCGAGAACAGCACCGACCAGAATGACTGCCGGCCCTTTGCGCCTGGCGTTCGGCTCCCCTTCCGTGTCGCACAGCAACGACTCCAGCAAGGCGATGTGCTCCTCCACAGGCATCAGCATGCCTGCCACGGTGAGCGACCACAGTCGTTCAGCAGTAAAACGCCTGCGGTGCTCGTAGAGCGCTGACAGCAGGCGTCGCTGCTCGTTGTAGACGGCGATGCTGGCGCACAATGCGTCATCTGTCACCGCCGAATCAAACTCTGACTCCAGAGCAGCCGCTAGGTAGCGCAACTCCGCCACGTAATATGCCCGGGCGCTGGGGCTGCTCAGCACAGTGGGCAGGGAAAACGTGACAACCTTGAACCGTGGCTCAGCCATGCGCCAGATGTCCGCCACACATTGCATCGTGTCACAGGTGTGTGGAAAGAGTACACCATCGAGGAAATCGAGCTGCGCGCCCAACATCCGCTCAGTCACCGCACGGGCCAGGGCGCAGGCAAAGGAGGGCAGGTGCGCGTTCGCCAGAGCCACAGGCCCAGACAACTGCATCAGCCGTACTGGCGCAAAGCCCGCGGCGTGCAGCACTTCCAGCGGCGCATACGTGCACAGATAGCCAAAGGCGCGGCGGTCAGGATAGCGCACCTTCCAGTCAGCATAGGGATGCGCAACGAAATCCATCAGATACTGAGCATCCTGGTTGTCAACCACGCGTTCCTTCTGTTCGAGTCCTTGTCAAAGTAGCACGTTTATAGTGGCGACTTTGGTCGGTTTTCCTACTCGGCTAGCGGCCGAAGTCGATACCACAATCCATCAATTCAAGCTTGACGGAGCACTAGAGCAATCTAAGCACCTCCCCTGCCTTGGGCGGACAGCCGCGTGCTATGGGCAACCCATGCTCCTCAGCAAATTCCCGCGCGCAGTCGCCCAGACAGATGACTTTGCCGTGCCCCAACGGCAATTCGCTGGCATGGCCCATCACGATATCCAGACGTCGCCACACTCCGCGATACTGGAACTTGAGCCGACGCCACGTACTGCGCTTGACAGCCTTAAAGGCGTAGTACAACGTCCAGTTGCAGCCGCTGCAGGAGTCATTGACGTGTTCGTACACATTCTTGTACACGAAATAGCCCTTGTAGTCAAAAGCAAAGGGACGCCTGGCCTCTGCGATGCTCAGGCCGACCGTCTCCACCTCTGGCAAGAGTGGAATGTGCGGCGCGTGTTGCGGGGCAAAGCCCATCAACTGTCGGCACACATTGTCCACTTCGCCCAGGTCTGTGCCTGCTACCAGCACGTTCATCTCCAGCGGCCGCCCGTAGCGCCACGGGCCATCGCCCTCCAGGGCCACGATGCCATCCACGATGGTCAGGGCTGGTTGTACTACTTCACCCAGAGCACGAATGCACTCATCTAATCCCGTACGATGAAAGCGCCGCTTGTCGGCAGGTGCAAGCAGCCCCTTCTGGTTCTTCATGCCCAACGTCACACCAGGCTGGATGTGCGTCTTCATCTTGGCAATGTTGATGTATTCGTGCGTGCGCAAGTAGGTGGGCAGTTTGAGCCGGCCATAGGGCCATGCGACATCAAAGCGCTCCGTCCGGTCGAGGTTCACCAGCCTAGCACCAGAGCGCTCTGCTAAAGCAGTGTAGCCGTTCTTGCGCAGGGCAATGTCAGCGTCACGGCCAACAGTGCAGCCCTCGCCAATAACCACTGTCCTCCCTGGGAATACCTTCAGGAAAGCACCAACCACGGCAGGATCAGTGTACAGGCCCTGCCCACGCGGTCCTGAGTCAGGCACGTTGGGTTTGATGAAAAGCGCTTCTCGACGCGGTTCGTAGCCGATGAGACCCATCAACTCAGCCATACTGTTGTCTACGGTACTGAGCGTGGCACGTACGATACCGACCGTCATTCGCCCCTGCTTTCTGTGGCTGATGGCCCCCGCAAATAGGCCCTGACGAGATGCCCCCCATTGAAGTGCCAGAGTGTGAGGTAAGTGATACGCGTTTCGCGCCCCAGGAGTCGCTTAGTGATAGCACGGACACTGAGGCCCATGTCATGCAGGCGGCGCACTGCCGCCCCCATTTCTTCCAGGCGAGCGATTTTGCGCTGGATGTCAGCGACAGGATTGGCACGTATCGTGCCACTGCCAGGGAACAGCCAGGTCAAACGAAGAGCCGACAGTTTTTTGAGTGAGGCAATGATGGCATATACGTCATAGTCGGCTCTTGCGGCGCGATCCTGACCACCAATGTACGCATCACCTGAAAAGAGCCAGCCGCGCTGCGGCTCGTAGAGACAGATGTGGTCTGCGCTATGCCCAGGAGTGTGGATAACCTGAAAACGGTAACGCGCCGTCTTTACCCACTCGTCGACCGGCTTCCCGCGCGAGGGCCGAGGCCATCCCCAGAATAATCTGCGATAGAGTTGCAGGTATTGTAACCTGGGATTGGCCAAAATGGGTAAAGCCAATGGATGCGCCAGAATGGGGACACCTCGTACTTGTTGCAGCAGAGCGTTGCCGCCAATGTGATCCTCGTGGCTGTGGGTATTGACGATTTGGTCCACGGGGAACGAGGCCACAGCCTTTAGTAATTCCGGGGCGGTGAAAGCGCAGCCAGTGTCAACAAGCAGGCCGTCCACCCAATAAGCCGCTGTGTGGTAGAAAACGCGCCCCATAATGACACGGGCCGCGCGGAACTTGACTACTGCGTTGTGTTCTTCAACTTCCAACATGCATGGAGTCCTTCGCGCAGAGGAGTGAGTCCTACCTGTCGAATAGCAGGCCACGCTCCTCGCGCCATGTCTTTGGCGCAGACCAAGGGCAGCATCCACAGAGCAAGCGGAGTGGGCACGCCTGGCAATGCGGCGGCGTGGGAGCGGGCCCTACTGACTTTGCGGAAAAGATCTAGTGGCTTGATGGGGCTGCTGCCGCGCACAGGACATCATATACCTCAGGCAGCAAACGGGTTGGGCGCATGGTACGCAGGTTGACAAAGACTTGTACTGTGCGTCCATCGGCAAGCAGGCGTCCATCCTCATCATTCAGGATCTCGTAGGCAAAGGCGAAACTCGAACGGCGGACGTCTTCCACCCAGGCGCGGATGACAAGCAAGTCATCAAAGCGAGCCGGAGCGTGGTAATGGCACAAGGCCTCGACGATGACTAGTCCTGAATCAGAACGCTCCCAATAGTCACGGTCGAGGCCCAGAGCGCGGAAGTAATTGACGCGCCCCACTTCCATATAGACAAAGTGATTGGCGTAGTAAACCACGCCTTCAGCATCCGTCTCGGCGTACCGTACACGGACTTGAGACTCGACCACACGTGGTGTTTTCACGCCACCCTCGCCAGTGTGTTGGTCGTATCAAAGAAAGCTCAAATCCTCTGACTGTCTAACTGGTATGCACAGATTGGGCCAGCTCAGCTAGACCCCCACAGATTGCGTCGGATCACGGTTCTTTGACCAGATATAGACGCGATCTCAGCTAGCATACCGTTCTACATACGACCAAGACAGTCAGAGGGCAGAGTATCTATAGCTTACTGCCTGCTCCTACGGCTTTCAGTTGCTTGATGACCTCTGGAATCACCTTGTACAGATCACCGACGATGCCTACATCTGCGATCTGAAAAATCGGCGCACCAGGGTCTTTGTTAATGGCCACGATGAACTTTGACTCTTTCATACCAGCCTGATGCTGAATAGCTCCAGAGATACCACAAGCGACGTACAGGTCAGGACGCACGGTCTTGCCCGTCTGCCCCACCTGGTGATCGTGGTCAATCCAGGCGGCGTCCACAACGGCGCGCGAAGCACCGACCTCGCCGCCCAGGGCCTCTGCCAGTTGTTCGATGACTTTGAACCCCTCAG
>CAYZGO010000007.1:0-221 GCA_964478075.1 uncultured Anaerolineales bacterium
TGACCATCAGCCGGGCGACGGGCACTTTGACCTTCCCCGCCAACTTTATGCTCGTTGCGGCCATGAACCCGTGCCCCTGCGGCTACTTCGGTGACCCCATCAAAGAGTGCACCTGCTCACCAGGGATGATCGACCGCTACCGCAAGCGCATCTCGGGCCCCCTGCTCGACCGCAGTGCGCAGCCCTTCACTTCGTTCAGCGGTTCGTCCCGCCTAGACGGG
>CAYZGO010000007.1:321-107573 GCA_964478075.1 uncultured Anaerolineales bacterium
GGACGCTTCGCAGCCTCCCTGTGGGATAGACATCCACATCGAAGTGCCGCGCGTGAACTACGATAAGCTGTCCGATGACCGGCTGGGGGAACCAAGCGCCGACATCCGTGCGCGCATCGAGGGGGCGCGTGAGATACAGCGACAGCGGTTTGCCGGGGCTGTGGGCGGCGCGAACGGCAAGGTGTCTCTGTTGTGCAACGCGGACATGGGCCCGGCCGAAGTGCGCGAGCACTGCCGGCTGGATGATTCCGGCAAGAGCCTGCCGCTTGCGTCCCGCCCTGCGGGGCTGCGTGCGGCCATGACGCAATTGGGCATGAGTGCCAGGGCCTTCCATCGTATCCCTTCGCTTTGCTCAGGACGAGCCTCAAGCTAGCGCGCACCATCGCTGACCCTTCGACACCTTCGGCAGGGCAGGCCTGGAGGGTGCGCCGGAGATCAAGACGCATCATCTAGCGGAGGCTATCCAATACCGTTCACGAAGGCAGGTCTAGCCCGCAAGAGCCGCGACAGATACGGAAGCTGGAGTACGTATCCCCGAAGCACAGCGGGCCGTTCGTCTTCCCGTCACGACCTCCGGCCCTGCGGGACGGACGGCGCGCAGCGAAGCGGAGACGAGAGCGCGGGGCGGAGGCGATACAGTAGCGGCCACGGAGGCAGGTCTAGTGCATGAGACAATGCCATGTCGGATGGGATGCGCCTGGATGGAGATGACCGAGGTGCAGGCATTTTGACAGAATAGAGGAAGGGCAGTATGATAGGGTCACAAAGTCTCGCGACGCACCAGTAGCCCTGGGCACGGCTGCGGTCCAGCGGACATACAGACAAATCCAATACAGCCCGTTCACTGGCTTGCAGTGGACGGGCTGTGCTATTCCAGGTGCTTAGGACAGGTGTGCCCTGCTAGACTGAAGTAACAGTCAAAAGGTCATCATCAATGAATTCCGTACAAGCCCTGCTTCATGGGCCATGCGCTGGATCTGACACTGACTATTGGACCCGTGTGACAAGCGATACTGATGGTCTTCCCCTACGGGGCCAGCGTACAGGGTCAGGATGACCGGCACCATCTTGCATCGTGCGAGCCGTCTGTGCCCAGCTCGTCTGCCGAGACCATGGTGATGGCCGCTTGGTCAGCCTGGATAGCCACCGGTTGGGAGAGCCAGGGGAAGTAGATTTTCTTGACCAATTCGGTCAGCGCTTGTGCCTCAAAGAGGGAACAGCCTATCCCATCTCGGGCGCGGGCGACAAAGACTCGGTCAAGCGCTTTGACCGCCAAGCGACGGATTTGCTCACGTTCAGGTTGTCGGATCATTGGGCAGGTCTCCTTTCCGAGTAGGAATCCTGCTCCCTATCCATAGGGTACCTGCCATTTGGCACGACTGCAGTTGGGCGGCAATATCAGCTCTCACGGCGACCATACCAAAACACTGAAAGGAGGATCGTATGGAACCGCAATACATGAACGAGAAGCGTTACCCTGAAATCTGAAATCCAAAATCAAATGAGGGAGGTTTGCGATGAAAACGCAACGGATTCTTGTGGCTGTGTCGGCGCTGGCCCTCGTGCTGGCGCTGAGCTTGGGGTTGAGCCAGGCCAGCGAGCCGGCTCAGGACCCCGCTCCCCTGGGCACGGCCTTCACTTACCAGGGGCAACTTAAGCAGGGCGGCAACCCAGTCAACGGCCCCTGCGACTTGCAGTTCAGTCTGTGGGATGCCGTGACGGGCGGCACACAAATAGGCAGCACTCAAACCAAGACCGGGGTCAGCGTCAGCAATGGCTTGTTTACCGTGTTGCTGGACTTTGGCGCTGCGGCCTTTGGCGGGGACGCGCGCTGGCTGGAGGTCAGCGTCCGCAGTCCGGCGGGGAGCGGGGATTACACGACCCTCAGCCCGCGCCAGGCGTTGACAGCGGTCCCTTATACCCTCTATGCCCGCAATGCCTGGTCTCTGACCGGCAATGCCGGCACGACCCCCGGCACCAACTTCCTGGGCACCACGGACAACCAGGCGCTGGAGTTGAGGGTAAACAATGCCCGCGCCCTGCGCCTGGAGCCCAATCCCAACGGTCCCAACGTGATCGGTGGCTACAGTGGGAACAGGGCCGCCGCGGGCGTCTATGGGGCGACAATCGGTGGCGGTGGCGGCTACTGGGAGGCCTGGGACTATGTAGAGCCAATGCCTAACGTGGTCAGTTGTAACTACGCCACAGTCGGCGGAGGTGCACTCAATACTGCCAGTGGGTATGCGGCTGTCGTTGGCGGAGGAGGAGGCAGCTACGTCTTAGGTACCACGCCGCAGCCAATCTCGCTTGGCAACACGGCCAGCGGGGATTGCGCCACGGTCGGCGGAGGTCAATACAACAGCGCCAGTGGTGAGGCCTCCGTGGTAGCTGGCGGTGGCGGGGTCATGGTCCAACGCAGTGGTGGTCTGTTCATGCTCGGCAACTGTGCCGTTGGCGACTACACCACAGTCAGTGGCGGAGCAAGAAACGAGGCCCGCGAAGAGGGAGCCAGTGTCGGCGGGGGCTTTTGCAACGAGGCCACTGGCGTTGGAGCTGTGGTCAGCGGCGGCGGCGGCTACTACTATGACCCATGGTACGAGAACGTGGTGCACCCCGCCGGCAACGCGGCCATCGGCTCGTATTCCACCGTTGGCGGGGGGGCTAGCAACATCGCCAGCGGCTACGCAGCCGTAGTTGGTGGTGGTGGCGGCCTGGACTATGGGCCTGATGGGTACTCCCGAGTGGGCAATACGGCCAGCAGCGCTTATGCAACCGTCGGTGGAGGGCTCGCCAACCATGCTGATGGAATAACTGCCACCATCAGCGGTGGGGAGTACATCAGTGTGACAGGGAAGGCAGCCACGGTAGCTGGCGGTTCTTACATCACCGTCAGCGGTGACTACGGCACAGTGGGAGGTGGCTCCAACAACCGCGTCACCACCGATCGGGCCGAGCCTTGGAGTGCGTGGTCTGCCACGATTGGCGGCGGCAACAGCAACAGGGCCAGTGCACCTGCCGCCACTGTGGGCGGCGGATGGTACAACGAGGCAGGTGCCGACTCCGCGACAGTTGGAGGGGGCTTCGGCAATCAGGCCGGCGAGGAATGGTTAACTGGCACCGGCGCCGGGGCAACTGTGGGCGGCGGCTTCAGCAACAGCGCCACTGGTGAGTCCGCCACTGTAGGCGGGGGTCGGTGGAACACCGCCACCAGCGACCATGCGACTGTCGGCGGCGGCTTCAACAACACCGCTGTCGGCCCTCACACCACTGTCGGCGGCGGCATGTTCAACATGGCCAGCGTTGACTTCGCCACGGTCAGCGGCGGTGCCAACAACAGCGCTGCTGGGTTTACGGCGGCCATCGGTGGCGGCGCGTACATCAGTGTGACGGGGAAAGCGGCCACGGTGGCTGGCGGGTCCCACATCACCGTCACTGGCGACTATGCTGCGGTGGGCGGCGGGCAGAACAACAGTGTCACCTATGGCTATGCGACCATCGGCGGCGGCCGGTTCAACAGCGCCAGCCGCTTCGACGCCACCATCGGTGGCGGCAACCGCAACAGTGCCGGTGGCGCCGTCGCCACTATCGCTGGCGGCAACGGCAACAGTGCCGGTGGCGGCCTCGCCACTATCGGTGGTGGCTACAACAACACTGCTAGTGGTTCTGCTGCCACCATTCCTGGTGGCTACGAGAACAGCGCTGGGGGCAGCTACAGCTTTGCTGCCGGTCGCCGATCCAAGGCCAACAATCCAGGTTGCTTCGTGTGGGGCGACTCTACCGATGACGACGTCGCCTGCAACAACGACAACCGCTTCGTTGCTCGCGCCAGTGGCGGGGTGTACTTCTACACCAACAGCAGCCTCAGCAGCGGCTCCCACCTGGCAGCGGGTTCGGGTTCTTGGTCCTTGCTCAGCGACCGCAACCTGAAGGAGAACTTTGCACCGATCAAAGGGCGCGAGGTGTTGGAACGGCTGGCGAACATCCCCATCGGCACCTGGAACTACAAGTCCCAGGATCCCTCCATCCGTCACATGGGGCCGAACGCGCAGGACTTGTACGCTGCCTTTGGCCTGGGGGAGGATGATACGCATATCAGCACGGTGGACGCTGACGGTGTGTCTCTGGCTGCCATTCAGGCACTCTACGAACTCTCGCAGGAGCAAGCTGGGCGCATCCAGGAGTTGGAGGCGAAGAATGCTTCTCTGGAGGGGCGGCTTGCGGCACTCGAGGCAGTGATGGCGAGGCTGCTGAAGCAGACAGAGGGTGGGCAATGAGGAGGGCAACGTTTCTCCTGATCCTCGTCTTCCTCTTGCTGGCTGGCGTCGTGTTGGCCGCGGATGGCTACGACCTGTCGTGGCACGTCATCAGCGGCGGGGGTGCTCATACCGAAGGCGGGGCCTATACACTGGACGGCAGCGTTGTCCAACCAGCGGGGGTGATGAGCGGAGGCGACTATGAGCTCCAGAGCGGCTTCTGGTATGGCGTATCCGTGGCGGGTCCCGTGACCGGCTGGGCGTACCTGCCAGTGATTGTGAAGAGCTTCTGAGCGGGGGTGCCAGGGGATAGAGGAGCAGGGGAGCGGAGGAGAGGGGCAGAAGAGGAAGGTCTCCTCTGCCCCCAAGCTCCTCTGCACCCCAGCCCCCAAGCACCTCTGCTGCTCTGCTCAAACCTTGGGCTTGCGCATCGCCTTCTCGCGCTCGCTCTTGCGCGTGCCACCGACCATCTCGTATCGCGATGAGTCATCGCCGTAGATGGCCTTCACGCCAGAGCGCACCCGTTTGACCTTGTCCCAGAGGCTGGCGAGGGCGGCGTCGCGCTGATTGCGCCGATCGGTGAGTTGCGCGTCCAGTTTGTCCAGACCGGCCTGCAAGGACCGCACCCGCTCCAGATCGGCGGCCAGGGCGGCCTGCGTCAGGTTGCCAATGGTCAGAGCAGGGTCGATTTTCTTCCACGCTTCCAGCCCTTCGGCAACAATGACTTCAGGATCCACTAAGTCTGACGTTGACGGAGAGACAGAGGAGTTGTCTAACCAGCGCATGCATTCGACCCGGCTAACGCCTCGCCAAACAAGCGGGTCTTTTGCCCGCATGGGCACGGGTGGAGCGAGTCTTTCTCTACCCGCCGGGCGGGTGGTGTGCCAGCCGTTAGATGCTATAAGCCTCTATTACTTCTAATTCCCTACTTTTCCTGGGCGAAGAACAGATCAGCATCGATTTGTCACCACTATCCGAGCCCTTTCAATCAGTCTTTCACATATCAACCTGACGCGGCGAAGCACTCGCTTCTGTGCGTGGAAAGCCCCACTACGATTCTTGCCCTGCCAGAGCTTGCAGCGGCTTCACTGCAGTGTCTAAATCAAGTGTATGCTGGAGATGGTGACCCACAGAAACCCACGGTGGGGAGTGTCAGCATCTCAAGAAGCCTGACCAAAGCTTCAACCTCTATTAGCTGGCGTGGCTGACGAGAGAATAGCCTGCCTTTTGCCACGTGCCGAACTCCGTTGTAATCCGTCTGGCTGGACGAGTTGCAGTAACTTTCGTATAGTACTTGGATCAAGCAGGTACTGGAGATGGTGACTATTGGAAACCGTTTGAAGACAAGATCGTGACCATCAGTCGGGCGACAGGCACTTTGACCTTCCCGGCCAACTTTATGCTCGTCGCAGCCATGAACCCCTGCCCTTGTGGCTACTTCGGCGACTCTGTCAGAGAGTGCACCTGCTCGCCCGGGATGATCCACCGCTACCGTCCCACTCCGCTCTGCTTCGGGGATTTCCTTCGGTCACCGCGCATATCCGGCCCCCTGCTCGACCGCAGTGCGCAGCCCTTCACTTCGTTGAGCGGTTCGTCCCGCCTAGACGGGGGACGCTTCGCAGCCTCCCTGTGGGATAGACATCCACATCGAAGTGCCGCGCGTGGAATACGAAAGCTGTCCGATGACCACCTGGGCGAGCCAAGCAGCCATGTCGCAACTGGGCATGAGAGCCAGAGCCTCCCACCGCACTGCGAAGCGTCTTGAGCGACACCTGCATCGGCGCCGCAGGTGCAGATGAGCGAGAGGCTGCGGAGCGTCAAGCTTGCCCGCACCATCGCCGACCTCGAGGGTGTGTCCGACATCCAGACGCATCATCTAGCCGAGGCTATTCAGTATCGACCTCGCAGGCAGATTTGATCATTGTTGGTCCCGAAACATTTGGCACGGCGAAAGGCGTATCCCTGAAGCAAAGCGGAAGGGGTAGCGGAGGCGGTACAGTACCGGCCACGGCGGCAGATGTGATTTGTAGTTCTGAAGCGCTGGCTGTGCTACTTGTGTCGAGCAGCTGCCTGAAGAGGCAGTTAGGATAGACAATAGCGGGTTGGTCAGACTGACGTTGAAGCCTGCTCAAAGTGCGCGTTGCCACGGAGTTGTGCTGCAGGCAGCGACTGTGATATAATTGGAGCAAAGCGAAAGCTCATTACGCTTACCGACTAATCAATCATTGAGCGCGGTAGCAGTCCAATGCGTGGTGCTGATGAAACTGGTGTATAGTCTCTCTCGGCGATGATTGAAGAAATCCGTGACAAGGTCGCGCAGGATCAGTTCGAATTCACACAGCATGCGGTTGATCAAAGCATCCTCCGCCGTATCAGTGTGCAAGAACTTTGTGAAGCGATCGCAAATGGCGACGTCATCGAAGACTATCTGCACGACAAATATGGTCCAAGCTGTTTGATATTTGGCTTCACACAAGCGGGTAGGCCCCTGCATGTACAGTGCAGTTATCCCTCGCGTCCCTTGGTGAAAATCATCACCCTATACGAGCCAGACCCGAAACTGTGGACTGATTTCAAGGTTAGGAGAACCTGAGATGAGCGCTGATACTTGGAAAGAAACATTCGTCGAACAGAAAGTGAATTACGTGCTTGAGATAGATGGCAAGTTCATCATTGTCGAGAACGTACCAGCCAAGGTATGCCTGGAAACTGGAGAACGTCTCTTCTCACCGGAGACCGTGGAGCGCTTGCAGCAAATGATTTGGGAACAGAGAGAACCCACCCGGGTGATCGAGGCGCCTGTGTTTGAATTTGCTAGATAGATGAACCCCTGCCCCTGCGGCTACTTCGGTGACCCGGTGAAGGAGTGCACTTGCTCACCGAGCATGATCACCCGCTACCGTCCCACTCCGCTTTGCTTCGGGGATTTCCCTGCCAGACAGATGGCAGGACTTCGCCTTCGGTCACCGCGCGTATCCGGCCCCCTGCTCGACCGCAGTGCGCAGCCCTTCACTTCGTTCAAGACGCTTCGCAGCCTCCCTGTGGGATAGACATTCACATCGAAGTGCCGCCTGTGGAATACGACCCCGTCGTGAGCGCCGTTCGTCGCGAGCGACGAAGATGCTACGCGAGGGCGGACGGCAAGCTGACCGACGACCGGCTGGGCGAACCTAGTGCCAGTATCCGTGCGCGCATCGAGAGGGCGCGGGAGACACAACGGCAGCGCTTTGCTGGTGCTGTGGGTGGTGCAAACGGCAAGGTGCCCCTACTGTGCAACGCCGAAATGCCTGCACTTGCCCAGTCCCCGAAGCGCAGCGGAGTGGGGCAGCGCAGGCACAAGTGTGGGCCCGGCGGAAGTGCGCGAATATTGCCCGCTGGACGACTCTGGCAAGAGCCTGCCGCTTGCCCTGTCTCACCTTTGTCTTTACGCCACCTCTGGTCTTTACGCCAGAGGCGTAAACGGAAGGCGTAAACGGGGACGACAGGACTGCGGCGTCCTGCTCTGCAGGGCTGCGCGCGGCCATGACGCAATTGGGGATGAGTGCCAGAGCCTTCCACCGCACTGCGAAGCGTCCCGCCATTGGTGAGGCGGGGCTGCGAAGCGTCCCGCCGTCGGTGAGGCGGGGCTGCAAAGTGGTGGACGGGTCTTTCGTGCGCAATGGAGGTGTGATATGGCAAGGCCCCCTGACTTCAGCGAGGCAACCAAACGTAAGCTCGCGAAAAGAGCGGGAGAGATGTGCTCAAGGCCGTGCTCCCTTTTGACGTGCTCCGTTCCAGGTGGCATAATCTGTATCTGAACCCCGCTGTGAAAAGGATGTGTTAGTGTGATCGCAGGATATACCGGGGGGCTGCGGGATGATGTGTCGCCCCTCACACCCGAAACGTTTCAGACCATGCACCAGGAAGCCGAGCATTTGAGCCTGTTGGTCGAAGATTTGCGCACCGTTCATGATTTTTCTACTGGCGCATCGGGGCAATGCTTGAGGTGAATAGTCGTCTTGGCAGTGGGACCAGGGTTCGGTGTGCGTTGAAAAAGTGACCAAATCCTTAAAACTGAAAACTAAATACTGAGATAGTAAGGAGAGCAATCTACCATGATTCGATTGAAAAAATACCTGAAACCTTATCTGACAATGATCCTACTCGCCATTGCCTTGTTGTTTGCGCAAGCAAACTTTGATCTGGCGCTACCTGATTATCTCTCGCGGATCGTCAACGTCGGCATCCAGCAGGGCGGCGTGGAAAATGCCGTGCCGGTTGCGATTCGCCAGAGCGAGATGGACAAGCTCGTGATCTTCATGAGTGCTGAGGATAAAACGGACGTGCTCGGCGCTTACACTCTGGTGGGTCAGGATTCGCCTGACTATGACACCGCTGTTCAAGACTATCCCATTCTGGAAGAAGAACCGATCTATATCCTGAATGAGGTTGACGGGGCAGAGATCGATCGTTTGAATCTCGTGATGGGCAAAGCGATCCTGGCCGTGTCCAGTATCGAGCAAATAGTGGCTGATCCATCTAAGGCCGCAGAAATGGGTGGGGACTTCGGGTTCGACCCAAGTATGATCCCACAAGGCATGGAAGTTTTCACCGTTTTGGGACAACTGCCTGCGGCCCAGCTGGAGCAAATGACCGGCGCTGTCAACCAGCAATTTGGAACGCTTGGGGACAGCATGATCATTCAGGCGGCGGTGGGCCCCGTCAAGGCAGAGTACGAGGCTCTTGGCATGGATGCGGACAAACTGCAGACCAACTACATCCTGCTCGTCGGCGGTTTGATGCTTCTGCTGGCCTTGCTCTCCGGTGTCTGTACCATCGCCGTTGGCTATCTGTCGGCCAAGACGGCGGCCGGGACGGCACGCGAAATACGCCGGGATGTATTCCGCAAAATCGAAAGCTTTTCCAACACCGAGTTGAACACCTTTTCCACTGCGTCCCTGATCACTCGCTCAACCAATGACATCACCCAGGTCCAGATGGCGGTTATGCTGCTGGTGCGCCTGGTCTTTTACGCGCCCATCATGGGCGTAGGTGGTGTCATACGGGCGGTCGGCAAGGGTGGGTCAATGTGGTGGATCATCGCCGTGGCGGTGATGGTGCTGATTGGCCTGGTCGTGATCGTCATTTCGATGGCCCTGCCCAAGTTTAAGATCATGCAAAAACTGATCGACCGGATCAACCTGGTCGCTCGTGAAAACCTGTCAGGCATGATGGTCATCCGGGCGTTCAACATGCAGGCCTTCGAGGAGAACCGCTTTGACAAGGCCAACCACGACCTGACTGCGGTCACTTTGTTTATCAACCGCTTGATGGTGATCCTGATGCCGCTGATGATGCTCATCATGAATGGGCTATCTATGGCAATAATCTGGGCCGGCGCTCACCAGGTGGCTGAGGCGAACATGCAGGTTGGCGATATGATGGCCTTCATTCAGTACGCCATGCAGATCGTGATGTCATTCCTGATGCTGACCATGCTGTTCATCTTTCTGCCGCGCGCTTCGGTGTCGGCTGACCGTATCGCTGATGTGTTAGAGACTGATCCTGTGATCCGGGATCCCGATCAGCCGGTACAGTTTTCCGGCTCATCCCGCGGGCTGATCGAGTTCCGCGACGTCTCTTTCCGCTATCCCGATGCGCTCGACAACGTACTGTGCAACATCACCTTTACGGCCGAGCCCGGGCAAACCACCGCCTTTATCGGCTCAACTGGCTGTGGAAAATCGACCCTCATCAACCTGATCCCCCGTTTCTACGACGTGACCGAGGGCGCCGTCTATGTGGATGGCACCGATATCCGCCAAGTCACCCACCACGACCTACGCGATAGGATCGGCTACATTCCGCAAACCGGCACCTTGTTCTCCGGCACCATCGAAAGCAACCTGCTGTACGCCGACGAGAACGCCAGCGCCGAAACCGTGCGGGAAGCGGTCGACATTGCACAGGCAAGCGAATTCATCTTTGCCGAGCCGGAGGGTTTGAACGCCGAGATAGCTCAAGGCGGTACGAATGTATCCGGGGGGCAGAAACAGCGGCTGTCCATCGCCCGCGCCCTGGTAAAGAAACCCCCCATCTATATCTTTGACGACAGCTTTTCGGCACTGGATTTCAGGACCGACTATGCCTTGCGGGCGGCGCTCAAGGAGAAAGCCGATTCGAGCACCGTGCTGATCGTGACCCAGCGCGTGTCCACGATCAAAAATGCGGATCAGATCATTGTACTCGAGAAGGGCCGGATCGTTGGCAAGGGCACACACCACCAACTGATGGATACCTGCGAAACCTACCGAGAAATCGCATTATCGCAGTTGAGTCTGGAGGAACTGGCATGAGCATGCACAATAATAGATCGAGTAATCGAAGGGCTCGCCGTGGCCCTGGCAGCGGGCATGGTCCGATGGGGCGCGGCGGCCCTATGGCAATGATGAAAGGCGACAAAGCCCGCGATTTCAAGGGCACGATGGCCAAACTGGTCGAATACCTGGGCAAGTATAAAGTGACCGTGCTGGTCGTACTGGTGTTTGCGGTTGCCTCCACGGCCTCCAATATCGCCGGCCCCAAGATCCTCGGCAGGGCCACCACCAGACTGTTTGAGGGTGTGCTTGCTCAACTGAGTGGAACCGGTGAGATTGACTTTGACTATGTCGGCCGAATACTGCTGCTTATGCTTGGCCTGTACCTGCTGTCAACCCTCTTTAGCTACGTCCAGGGTTGGATCATGGCTGATGTTTCCACCAACATCGCTTACCGATTCCGCCGGGATATCTCCGAAAAGATCAACCGCATGCCGCTCAAATACTTTGACGGCACCACCCAGGGCGAGGTGCTCTCTCGCATCACCAACGATGTGGATACCGTCAACCAGACGCTGAGCCAGAGCCTCACCCAGATCATCACGTCGGTGGTAACGGTGATCGGCGTATTGATCATGATGCTCTCCATCAATTGGGTGATGACCCTGGTGGCGCTCTTGGTCCTCCCGCTTTCGATGGTGATCGTGGCTCTGATCGTCAAACAATCGCAAAAACATTTCAAGCGGCAGCAGGACTACTTGGGGCACGTCAACGCGCATGTGGAAGAAATGTACGGCGGCCACATCGTGATGAAAGCCTTTAGTGGCGAAGAAAAGAGCATCCAACAATTCGACCATTTCAACGACACCCTCTATGATTCGGCCTGGAGATCCCAGTTCCTGTCGGGCCTGATGATGCCGATCATGATGTTCATTGGCAACCTGGGCTACGTGGCGGTTGCCGTTATGGGCGGCTGGCTGGCGGTCAGGAACGCCATCACCGTTGGCGATATCCAGGCGTTTATCCAGTATGTTCGCTCGTTTACCCAACCCATCCAGCAGCTCGCCAACATCTCTAACGTGCTTCAGCAAACCGCCGCGGCCGCCGAAAGGGTGTTTGAATTCCTCGATGAAGAGGAGGAGGTCGCTGAAACGGCCGAGCCGGTTAAACTGGACCAGGTAGCGGGTCAGGTTGAGTTCCGAGACGTACAGTTTGGATACGACCCGAAGAAGATAGTCATCAACAAGTTTAGCGCGGTCGCCCACCCGGGCCGGAAGGTCGCCATCGTGGGACCGACCGGCGCCGGCAAGACGACGATGGTCAAACTGCTCATGCGTTTTTACGACGTGAACAGCGGGTCGATCCTGGTGGACGGTCACGATATCCGCGATCTCACCCGCCACGACCTGCGCAAGATGTTTGGCATGGTGTTGCAGGATACCTGGCTCTACAATGACAGCATCATGGAGAATATCCGCTACGGCCGGCCGGGGGCGACCGATGAGGAGGTAATCGAGGCGGCCAAAACGGCGCATGTAGATCATTTCGTGCGCACCCTGCCCGAAGGCTACAATATGGAGCTCAACGAAGAGGCCTCGAACGTTTCGCAGGGTCAGAAGCAGCTTCTGACCATCGCCCGCGCCGTTCTCGCTGATCCCAGGATGCTCATTCTAGATGAAGCCACCAGCTCGGTTGATACCCGCACCGAGGTGCTGATCCAGAAAGCGATGGACAACTTGATGGAGGGCCGCACCAGTTTTATCATCGCCCATCGCCTGTCTACTATCCGCAACGCTGATGTGATCCTGGTCATGAATGAGGGTGATATTGTAGAGAGCGGCAAGCATGAGGAACTACTTGAGCAGGATGGCTTTTATGCCGAACTGTACAATAGTCAGTTTGAAATTGCCAGATGAACTAGAAACTGTTGAAACACTTCCCGGGTACAGGACTGGAGAGCTGTCCTGGCCCAACGAGAGCGGAAGCACCACGCCGAACTGGAGGGTGTGCCGGCGATCCAGACGCATCATCTAGCCGAGGCTATTCAGTATCGGCCTCGCAGGCAGCTCTGAACGTTGTTGGTCCCGAAACATTTGGCACGGCGAAAGGCGTATCCCCGAAGCGACCAACGGCGGAGTCCTGCCATCTGCGAAGTCCCGTCATCATTCGGGCGGGGTTGGGCAGGTGAGTCCCCGTAGCGTAGCGGACCGTTCGTCTCGCGAAGCGTAGCGGAGACGAGAGTGGGGCGCAGCGGAGTGGGGTGGCGGAGGCCATCCAGTACGGGCCACGGACACAGACGTGATCTACATCTCAGAAAGCTGTCGTTGTACTAGCTGGTAAGATACAAGCCTTCAGAGACACTCAGGAGAATGACAGCTTGGTCCGACTGAGGTTATAGCTGCCCAAACTTGTGCTGCAAGGGAGTTGTGCTGTGGAGGGCGCCTGTGGCATAATGGGAGCAAAGCGAAAGCTTCATTACCTTGCTAAACTGAGCCTTTGTAGCAGGGGAAGATGAAGACTTGGTCAAGCGTTTGATCATCAAGCGATGGATTTGTACTAGTTCTGGTTGTCGTTTCATCTGGCAGGTACTTTTCTGAAAGGATCTCTCCCCTTCATTGTAGTAGACTACCTGCCATATGGCACAACTGTAGTTAGCGCGCAGGATAGACATGAGAACTCCGGATGAAATCCACGATCTCTGTCAAGCCTTCCTTTGCGGCCTCAACTCTGCACTTGGGGAGAAGTTGTATGGTGTCTACCTTTACGGTGCGATGGCATTTCCAGAGGGAGGCTCCACAGGGGATATCGATTTTCACGTGATTCTCAAAGAAACGTTGAGCGACAGAGAGAAATCGGAACTGAACGACCTCCACGCGACTCTCGCCCGGGACTTCCCCCCGCTCGGCGCGGCGTTCATGTTTAGCGTAGGATTGGATTTCCAGAGTGACTTGGAGCAGAGGACCCCTTCGCCCAAGTTGCGGCAGGAATTGGAGAAGCATAAGCTCACCCTTTCTACGAATGGCTCGATTGTGACCAAAGTGAAGGACGGCCAATGGCAGATAGACGATTCTGATAGCAATTCGAGCTACATTGTGATCAAGGAAGGTGAGAAGTTAAGTATTTACGGCGCGGCATTGGACGGGTACTACATCCTTCTGGAGGAAGCACGCCAGACATCACCCCCGAGACATCAGCTGTTGGCTGATGTGACCGACAATTCCTGGGCCTTGCATCGCGAACACATCCGGGCCGGGCGCTGCATCGTCCTTCAAGGTCCGGACCCGAGGCAGGTGTATCCCGCAGCTTCGTGGCCGGAGCTCGCGAGCGCCCTCCAGGGAGAGTTGGACTACGTTGAGAACCATCTTGATGACTATCCCCACTACTGTGTTCTCAACCTCTGCCGGTTGATGTATAGTTACGATAGCCGAGATGTCGTTGTCTCGAAACGTAGGTCTGCGCAATGGGCCCACGTCGCCTTTCCTGAGTGGAGACCTCTTATTGAGGCAGCGAGAAAATCATATGATCGACAAGCCACAATGCAGGATAAGGAGCTTCTCCAGTCTGAAGTGAGAGGTTTCTTTGATTTCGCTTGTGAACGCATTCGGGAGAGTAAGAGGAAAACGAGCGCTAACTAATCGCTACAGCGGACAGGGGCTTCGCCGCTCCCTCAATTGCACGGCCTGGCTAGCGATCGCTCTGGTTGACACGCGAGTCTTGCCAGTCGCGCCGCTGCCGCCGAGCGTGGTCGTTAGATGCAAAGACGGCTCCATCTGTCTAGAAATCTGCCATAACTGCGCTGTTGACGTTTGCAGGAGTTCTCATAGCACCCAGATCACGGGTCTCCTGGAGATGGTGACTCACCATCTCTAGAACTCTGACCAAAGCTTCAGCCGCTACGGGCTACAGCGGCTGCTTCTGGCGTGTACGCAACTGCGCTATAAACCTTTTGGTTGAAGGAGTTGCAGCCTTCGTATAGTACGCGCACTAAGCATGTGCTGGAGACGGTGACTATTGGGAGCCGTTTGAGGACAAGGTCGTGACCATCAGTCGAGCGACAGGCACTTTGACCTTCCCCGCCAACTTTATGCTCGCTGCAGCCATGAACCCCTGCCCCTGCGGCTACTACGGCGACCCGGTGAAGGAACGCACCTGCTCCCCAAGTATGATAGGGCGCTACCGCAAGCGCATGCCTGGCACCTTGGTCCATCGCAGTACGCAGCCCTTCACTTCGTTCAGCCGTTCGCCCCGTCTAGACGGGGGACGCTCCGCAGCCTCCCTGTGGGATAGACATCCACATCGAAGTGCGACGCCTGGAATACGAGAAACCTGCGTTCTCCAGCAGTTGCCGTTTACCTTGTCTCCCGTTTACCTTGTCTCTACGCGACAAGGCGTAGACGGCGCCTCTGGCGTAAAGACCAGAGGTACGCGACAAGGCATAGACGGCGCCTCTAGGCGTAAGGACTAGAGGTCGCGTACCGCTTGCGTCACGCCGCAAGAGGCATGGAAGACAAAGGCAGTGCGGGTAAGCGAACCACGGCTCTGCGCTCGCCACTGGACGCTTGCTAGCCCGCGGTAGTGCGCGCGAAGGCGAAGTCCCTCGTCAAGCGAGGCGAATGGCCGGCATCTGTTTGGCGGGGAAGTCCCCGCAGCGAAACGGAGACGGGAGCGGGGCCGAGTCCCCACCGCCTCCGTTTTCACGCAATCTATATGCTGACTTTACGAAGTGTTCACCTGACGCCTCTGATACTATGATATACTGCTTACAAATTCATACGGTTTCTTTGCGTTTCGAAGGGTTTCTATTTATGGTCAAAGCTTGAGAAGGCTATGTCATGCTCAGGACCGTTGGAGAGGACGCGGTCTTGGCGATTCGGGCGAAGCAGAACGTGAATCTAGGTATGATCTTCATTGTGGCAGCGGGCCCGGCGGAGCAGATTGCTGATGCACTGGCAGCGTAATTCTACGCAAAGTCATCAGCAGAGCTTGACGTGTGTTATGTATCCAATTGGAAAAGAAAAACGTGGCTGAGGACAATGTTCTTATCTGGTGGCTGACCGCACAGGTTCTGGCGCTCTGTCATTCTGAGGCCGAAGCCCGCGGTGAGCCGTCGCTGGCCGGCGCCAACGCAGCCGCCATGCAACTCGGCCGGCATTGCGCTACCACCGGGCTGAACGTCCGAGGGTGAGAGTGGGGAGAAGCATCGTGAATGAGACGCGATCTATGAGAGTGCTAGTTGTGGACGATGAGCTGGTCACGAGGCTGGCCGTGGCGGAGAGCCTGGAGGACCTGGGCAATGTCTACACCGTTGAGCCGGCCAACAGCGGCGACGAGGGATGGGCCAAGATCCGGAAGACCAACTACTCGGTGGTCGTAATCGATTGCGAAGTGCCGGGCATGAGCGGCCTCAAGTTGGCGAAGGCAGTACGCGAGTTCTCGCCGGACACAGCCGTGGTACTGATGGCTGCTCACGGAACTGCCGAGCTGCGCGAGACTGTCCTGCGCCAGGGAATCGCTGGTTACGTAGACAAGCCCTTCACCATGCATCAGATGCGGGAGATCATCGAACGTGCCGTAGGGCGTGCCGACAACAGGGGTGCTCACCATTCCGGTGCGCACCCCGTGCAGCCGTCTATGCACAGGCTCCTGGAGGTGCTACTAGCTGATACCCGCGCACGTTGTGTGCTGCTCATGACGTCAGCCGGTTACGCTGTAGACGCGGTGGGGCGGACCCGTGACCTGCATGTCCCCATCGTGGACGCGCTGATCACGGCTAATTTCGCAGCTGCCGCAGAACTGGCACGGCTGCTGGGCAACCGTTCCGACTTCAAGGCCAGCCACCACCAAGGGCCTGACTGCAACATCTACACCCATCGGGTCAACAAGGATCTGCTGTTGGCGGTAGTTTTCGGGCCCGAGAGCACGTCCGGGGCTGTGTGGCTTTTCGCCAAGCGGGCGGCGGATGCCTTGGCTTCCGTGTTTGCCGATCAGCCGTCTACGGTCAAATTTGGAGGCGACCTGGCTACACCCATAGAGGCAGAGTTGGATCAGTTGTTTGACACGCGAAGACAATGACCTCAACGGGGCGAGTTGATGGACCTCCAGGGGGCCATTGCCGAGGAGAAGCTGCCGAGCTTCAGAACGGGCCACGGATGGTCCATTAACAGGTTTCAGTTGGACAACACGACGTGGCGCAGTAACAAAGGGATGCGACAGTCGTCTACAAGCCCGTGCTAGAAGTCTGAGCCCCCTTGATCGCTTTGCTTGAGGTGGGCAGGCCGCTCGGCCAGGCCTAGGGTCGCCTGGTGAATTTCATCGGGTTGGGATGGAGTGTAACGACAGGCCTTTTGAGATGCTGTTTCCCTTTGGGTTTAGAGAGCGGCGGCCGGAGTGGCCAGACGCTGAATTGCTGAGGAATCCATGTTCATCAACTGGAAGCTGCGTGAGTTGAACCTGAAGATTGTCTACTATGGCCCAGCTCTGAGCGGCAAGACCACTAACTTGCAATACATTCACGCCCACACGAACCCTCAGATGCGAAGTGACCTGGTCTCGCTCAAGACACGGGAGGACCGCACCATCTTCTTCGACTTCCTACGACTGGAGTTGGGCGAGATCAAGGGACTGAAGCCCAGGTTCAGCCTCTACAGCGTGCCCGGCCAGGTTTATTACGCTGCCAGCCGCAGGCTGGTGTTGCGAGGGGCCGACGGGGTAGTTTTCGTGGCCGATTCCCAGCGCGATCGTCTGGCCCACAATCGGCAGAACCTAGCCGGGCTGGAGAGGCACCTGCGACAGATGGGCCACCGGCCAGGGGACTTTCCTTTCGTGTTACAGTGCAATAAGCAGGATCTGCCCGACGTGCTACATCCAGCGGTGCTGAAAGCATACCTGGGGCGGAACGGTATCCCCTGTTTTGGTTCGGTAGCCACCCAGGGAGTGGGAATCCTCGAGACGTTGAGAACGATTATCAACCAGGTAGTACGGGAGCTGTGATAGCCGAGGTGGTGGTAGGGAAGGTGAGATGGCAGTCCAGAGCAACCTAAGGGATATGAGCCTGTCCAGCGTGCCCCGTACCGCCTCTAGCATTTTGCCTACCAGGAAAGAGGATGCAAGGATGGCGATTAGTTTTCTCCTGCCACCAGAGGTGGCGGATAGGATCGAATCGATACTGGCCCAGCTGCGCTACAAGACCCAAGCCAGTTGCATCTTGCTGGCCGACATCGGCGGCCAGTTAATCGGCGAACAGGGGACTATGGACCATTTTGACACCGCCATCTTCTCCGCCCTGACGGCCGGAAACATGGCGGCCACAGCCGAGATAGCCAGACAGGTCGGCGAGGAGACCCACTTCAAACAGGTTTTCCACGAGGGAGAACGGCAAAGCGTCTACCTCTGCAGCGTGGGGGACAGCTTCTTGCTGGTTGTGGTCTTTAGCACGAGAGTGCAGATTGGTCTGGTGCGCCTCTTTGCCAGGCAGGCCGTCAAGCAACTGCTCCCTCTGGCTGGAGAGTTCGAGGCACTGCAAGCGCAACCTGGCGAGGCTATTGACGTCGACTTTGGGGAGGCCCTGGGCATCGAAATGGAGAGTGTCCTCAGTGGTTGGGCAGCGCCGTGATTATCAAGGAGACAGATCTACCATGAGCGACAACCAGCACGAAGTGGCGCTGTTCGGCCTTACGCCCCTTGAGGAAGTGCTGCACAAAATGAACGACCAGGGGCACTTCGAAGCATCAATCCTGGCCAGCAACGACGGTCTGCCCATCGCCGCGGTGTCTTCCAGCTACGACAGCGACACCACGGCGGCCATGGTCGCCTTGCTCCAGACAGTGAGCAAGCAGGCACGAGTGGAGTTGGGCATGGCCGAGGTGGATGAGGTCAGCATTCTCGACCGCGACCGGATACGGTTGGTCTGTCGCTATCTAGTCATTGACGGTGAGGAGCTAATCCTGGCAGTGATGGTTCCTCCCAACCGGTGCTACCGTCGCGCCACCAACTGGGCTGCGCTGCAGATCAAGGCCGCCTATGAGCGGTGACGCGGCGAAACGGCGGTACGCAGACTCCCGCCAAAGGCAGTTCTTGGGGGAACGCAACAAGCATCCCTTGCACGCTGGGCACGTGGCGAGGTCTGGCATAGGCGAGAGCTTCGAACTGGGACGGTTCCTCTCCCAGGGCCTCGCGGCCGCGCTACATCCAAAGGTGTTGGCATAGGCAAATCAGAGGTAGGGAAGGCAGTCAGATGGCAGTGCGTGGCAACTTGAGGGATATGAGCCTGGCCAGCCTCATCTCGGTCAACTGCAACGAGAGGAACCAGGCTCAGCTGACGGTCAGACGTCAAGGGCAGGAGGCGGTCCTGTTCTTCGAGGACGGCAACATCGTGCACATGGCCCTGGGTTCCCAGGAGGGGAAAGAGGTGATCTATGAGCTCCTGACCTGGGAGGAGGGGGAGTTTGAACTGGAACACCACGTTCCCCCACCCGAGCACACGGTGACCACCGGCTGGTGCAGTCTTCTCCTGGAGGGAGTACATCGCATTGATGAAAATATGGTTGGAGGGCCGGAGTCCTTGGAAGAGAGAGAGGAGTCGAGAAAGGACATGGTTGGACAAGACTTGGTCGGGAAGCTAAAGAAGGTAGAGGGGGTAGCAGGGGCTGTCATCGTGGCCAAGGATGGCATCGTTATGGCCCACGACCTAGAGGGCGAGGTGGAAAAGGAAGGCGCTGTGGCGGTCTTCGTTGGCAACGCAGCGGGCGAGATAGGGGAGGCCATGGCCCTGGGCCCCTTGGAGAGCGCGGTGGTCGAAATGGGCAGTGCCCGAGCCAAAATGCTCGTGCTGGAGCAACCAGACTATTGTGTGGGTCTCCTGTTAGACGAGCGGGCTTCGCCAGCCTTGATCGCTTCGCAGGCCCGGGGCATCCTCGAGTAGAAACAGGAGTTCAGGCATGGAAAAGTACTTGAAGAACATCAACGCGGTGGTGGGGGTGACCGGCTCCTTCGTCTGCAATGAAGACGGAGAGGTGCTGGCCAGCGCCCTGCCTGGCATCTTTGATGACGCAATACTCTCAGCGGTGGGGCGCACTGCGGCCCAGACCATCGCTGGGCTCCAGATAGTGAGAAAGAGGAAGGCCGGCGACATCGATCTGGTCTACAGAGAAGGGCGGTTCGTCATCAAGAACCTGCGGGGGGCGTGTCTCTGCATCCTCTGCGGTCCGCGTATGAACGTCCCCCTTTTGAACCTGACGGCCAACGTGGCGGCCAGGAGACTCTCAGAGAAGCTTAAGGCTAGGGAGAAAGCAGTCAGCCGCCAGGCGCCTTCTGGGCCCCTCGTCGATACTGCCTTCTTTAGCAGAATGAAGCATGAATTGACTAAAGAGATGGGCCCCATAGCTGCCTTCATAATCAATGAGGAGGTGGCCGCCTTAGGCGAGGATAAGGATTCCTTTCGCCTCCATAAGGCAACCGAACTGGTCGCGAGGGTCGGCGCCAAGATAGGCAACGAAGAGAATAGGCTTCGATTCCAACGGATCATGAGGGAAACCTTTGAAGGGCTTTGATGGTCGGAATCCTTGCCTGACTGGATGTGGATCCCAGATTCAGCGCATCATGATTCGTAGCGGGCCAGGCGATGCGTCAACAACGGGTCGCCGCTACGGAAGGCATCCGAAACGAGATGCAACGATAATGAAGGAGGCCGCGGATGAGGATGACAATAGGGTTGAAGTTAGGTATGGGTTTCCTGGCGATGTTGGTCTTGACCATAGCAATGGGAGTGGCGGGTACGGTCAATATCACCAAGACGGCTCAGGCGACGGACACCCTGGCCCGTGAGGCCGCGGAGGTCCGGGAGGTGCTGGCTATCAAAGAGACCGTTGTGGAGACAGAGGATGCCCTCGAACGCGCTATTGTAGCTGGGACGGAGGGTCAGATCGCTATTGGGAACTTTTTCCGCGATCGGCTGGATGCCATGCTGGGAGGGTATATTAGGGAGGCGGGGACCACGGAGGAGCTGAGCGCCGTCCACGCTGAGTTCAGCGAGTTGTGTCGGGAGCACCTCAATGTCCTCTCGGAGGGAGGCAAGGTAACCACCAGCAAGCCTGTAAACGAGAAGGTCAAGGAGTACATGGATGTCCTCACCGAATTGGAAACTGAGAGCAACGAGCGTATCGCCGTCGCGATTGATGATGCCCAAAGAGCCAGCTTCTCGGCCATACGCTTGACGATCGTCTTGGGCATCGCGGCGACCCTCGTGGGTATGGCTGTGTCCGTGGGCATCGCCCTCAGCATCACCCGTGCCATTGCTCAGCTCGTCAGGGTAACCGATAGGATTAGCATGGGCGACCTGGATGTGGCCGTCGGCGTAAGCTCACAGGACGAGATCGGCGAGTTGGCCGAGTCCATCGAGCGGATGCGGATCAGCCTGAAGACAGCCATGGAAAGGCTTACAGGGGGAGCCTAGGGAAGTAACCAGGTAAGAGGGGGTGGAAGACATCTTAAGGGACATCAACGCGGTGGTGGGGTGACCGGCTCCTTCATCTGCAATGAAGACGGAGAGGTGCTGGCTGGCGCCCTGCCTGCCTTCTCTTCTCTCGACAACCTTGCGGTGTTTGTGCAGCTGCAGCAATTGCACGAGTATCGTTGCAATAGACGCGTGCTGGAGATGGTAACTAACGGAAACCGATGGTGCGGAATGTCACCATCGCAAGAACGCTGACCAAAGCTCCAGCCCTTATTGAGCTGCACAACACTTGCAGGAGCGTTTGTATCGTACGAGGATCAACAGCGTGCTGGAGATGGTGACCTGTGGAAACCGGTGGAGGACAAGGTCGTGACCATCAGCCGGGCAATGGGCACTTTGACCTCCCTCACTCCACAGCTTCATTGAGCAGGCGGGCCTGTTCGATGTACTCCAGGGACTGGTGGCGGAAGTAGGTGTTGTACAGCTCTGCGTAGTGGCCGCCTGCTGCCAGCAGCGAATCGTGGGTCCCTTGCTCAATGATCTCGCCATCGCGCAGCACGACGATGCGGTCCGCATTGCGCACGGTGGACAGACGATGCGCGATGACAATCGCCGTTCGCCCACGCATGACCACGTCCAGCCCTTCCTGGATTTGCGCTTCGGTGAATGGGTCCACGCTGGCAGTCGCCTCATCGAGGATAAAAATGGACGGGTCTTTGAGCAGGACACGTGTTAGAGCGACCAGTTGTCGCTGCCCCATGGAGAGATTCGCCCCACGCTCGCCCACGTCAGTGTCCAGTCCGGCCGGTAGGTCAGCCAACCAGTCTCCGCTGCCAATGCGCATTGCTGCTTCGCGCACCTGCTCGTCGGTCGCATCCGGCCGGCCATAGCGGATGTTGTCACGCACCGTGCCGGAAAAGAGGAATGGCTCCTGCGGCACCAGCCCGATGTGCTGCCGGTACTGGCCCAGGTCCAGACGGCGGATGTCCCGACCGTCAATCAAGAGCTGTCCCCCCTGGAACTCGTAGAAGCGCCCCAATAGCCGCGCTATGCTGGACTTGCCCGCACCGGTATGACCCACTAGTGCCAGCGTCTCTTTGGGATGGATTTCTAACGTCAAGTCGGGCAGCACAATCTCCTCACCGGTGTAGGTGAACCTGAACTGGCGGAACTCTATGCGGCCCTCCAGGGTCTCCACTGGCTCGGACGCAGTCTGAACCACCTTTGGCTCCGTGTCAATGAGCGCAAACACACGCTCTGCGGCAGACAGCCCGTCCTGGAACTGGCTCCAGAAGGATGCAATACCCATCATCGGGAACCAGTAAAAGCCGATGGCCTGCATGAACAGATACCAGTTGCCAGGGCTCACTGCGCCGCTGCGGGCGGCCAGCCCGCCAGCGTAGATCAGTGTCGCTATCCCTAGCCCGGAAGACAGGCCCATGATGGGGAAGATGGTATTGAGCGTCAGGCCGCGCCGCAATCCCACCTGGAAGGCTTGCTGATTGTTGACTTCGAAGGTGTCATATATCGCATGTTCCTGCCGAAAACTCTTGGCCACCATGATGCCGCTGATAGACTCCTGAATCTGGGCGTTGATCTTGGCTGTGACCCGCCGGGCGCGCTGGGTCACGGTGCGCGCGACGCGCCGGAAACTGAGAGCGATGGAGGCCGCAATGGGAGTCATCCCTAACAGCAACAAGGCCAGCCATAGATTGATGCTGAACAGCCAGACGGAGAGAATGGCTACCAGCATCACCTGACTGAGCAGGTCCATAGTCAGGGTCACGATCTGGGCAAAGTCCTGCGTGTCGGACGTTACCCGGCTGACGACCTTGCCGGAGGGGTGCTGGTCGAAGAAGGAGAGGTCGTGCTGGATAGTGGCGTTGAATACATCTTCACGCAACTTCAATACCACGTTCCCCACCACCTCGGCAGAGAACAACTGCCGAACATAGTTGAACGTCCAGGCTGCCACTCCCAGCAGAAGCACACCGCCCGCCAGGAGCCAGAGGCCCTCTGCAGATGGCTCCTGCGCCAGGATGTCAATTGCGTTAGAGATGAGGATCGGACCAGCGGTCCCCGCCACCGATCTCAGCGAGATCATGATGCCAACCAGGATCATCTGCCGGGTGTAGGGACGGAAATAGCCGATGATGCGGCCGAGTAGCTCTCTGTCGCTATAACTGCGGTCATAGGCCTCGGTGTCGAGGCCATCCAGGACAAAGGGCATTGCTCTCCTTCTGTACTATTCCTCTACTGGTTCGCTACAGCAAGAATGGTCGGTGCCATCCTGAGTCCTTCGCGTTTTGTCATTCTTCGTTGCGCTCAGAATCTTGTTGTTCCACCGGGACAAGAGATTCTTCGGCCATCGCCTCTGGAGAGACTTCCAGCCTTCGGCCTCAGAATGACATGCTATCAAAATCACTGTAGCAGACCTCTATTCGTAGCGCGCGAAGATGCGCCGGTACGCTTCGCAGCGCTCCATCAACTCTTCGTGCGTTCCTTGATCGACCAATTCACCCCGGCGCAGGACCAGGATGCGGTCGGCCCAACGGATCTGGCTCAGGCGGTGGGTGATCAGGAACGTGGTCCGCTGGCTGCTGATGCGCCGCATTGCTCGCTGGATCTGATCCTCGGTGGCGCTGTCAATGGCACTGGTACTGTCGTCCAGGATCAGAATGCGAGGATTGGTGAGAAAGGCGCGGGCGATGGCGATTCGCTGCCGTTCCCCGCCGGATAGGGTCACGCCCCGCTCGCCTACCTCAGCGTTGTAGCCGTCCGCAAAACCGGTGATGAATTTGTGCGCCTGTGCTTCACGGGCCGCCCGTTCGATCTCTTCATGGCTAGCATCGGCGCAGCCAAAGGCGATGTTCTCCGCCACTGGGCGGGAGAAGAGAAACACATCCTGCTCGATGGTTGAGATTTGCGAACGGAGCGACTCTAGATTCCAGTCGCGCACATCGATGCCATCCACCAGCACCCGCCCGCTGTCGGCGTCGAATATGCGGTTGATGAGCTGTGTGAGGGTCGTTTTGCCAGATCCCGTTTGTCCAACAATGGCAATCGTCTCTCCTCGCCGCGCGGAGAAGCTGATGTCCTTTAATACCAGTTTGCCATCATAGCTGAAGCTGACGCTTTCAAAGGCCACTTCTCCACGGATCGGCTGGGCAACGCCCAACTTGTTCTCGTCCAGCTCAGTTTCCGTGCTGATCAGTTCCAAGATGCGTTCAGCGGACGCAATTCCCAACTGCACCTGGTTGAAGGTGAAGATGGAGATAAAGGTCGGAAAGCGGAGCGCGCCCATCAATCCCATAAAGGTGACCACTTGCCCCAGACTGATGCCGCCCCCGCGCCAGAGCCACAGTGAGTGCAGCAAGGCACCAGCCCAGGCCGCACTGAAGGCCAGCATCGGCAGGTAGCGAGCCTGGATCTTCCCCTGTTGCACAAAGTAGTCGCGGTACACTCGCGCGTCACGGGCAAATTTGTTCCATTCTTGCCGCTCCTGGACGTTCGCTTTGACGACTTCAATCCCAGCGATGGCTTCGGCCAGCCCGGCATTCATCACCCCGAATTGGTCCCGCAGGGCGATGCTGACCGGCTTGAGTCTGCGGTTGTAATCGGCCACCGTGAGGGCAAGCAGGATGACAAAGATGCATGGGACAGGCAGCAGCTCGGACTTGAGCCGGCCGATCAGGATGATCGGGACGACAGCGGACATGAGGGAATCCATAATCAGCATCACGCCCGGGCTGAACATCAAGTTGAGCATGTGCACATCGTTGGTGGCACGTGCCATGATATCCCCGATCCGCTGCCGTCCGTGAAACGTCTGGCTCTTGCCCAGCAGGCTGATGTACAGCTCCTCGCGAGCGTCCCGCTCAATGTGCTGGGCCAAGAACTCCATGGTATAGTTGCGTACCAGGCCTGTCAACCCTTGGCCAGCAGCACATGCCACGGCGCTCAGCGCCAGGCCCACCAACGCGGCTGTGCGCCAGCCAGGTGTGATAATGAGGTCGAATGCCCGCCCGACAAAGATCTGGATGTAGCTGTAGAACCCGTTGTTCAGGACAGTAGCGAGAATTGCGGCCAGAGGGAAAAGTGGGTAGCGCACCAGGTGGGACATGATCCAGCGTACTGGCCCAGAGTGGTTGTAATGGTATTCATCTGCAATGGTGAACTCGCGTTTCTCCACAGGTTACTCCAGCCAGGGGACAACAGCGGTTTCTATGGAAGAGCAGGGGTATCGTAGCGCTATTGTACTGCGAGATCGCTCGCACGCAAAGTGAAGCGGGAGCGCGATAGCTCAGATGCTGGGTCGCTTGGAGGCGGAAAGCCCGGTGCAGTGAACCCAGGGTCTTCTGGGGGATAGAAATGGGCATCCACCCCTGGTCGTACGCTTCGCGCTTGCTGGTCGCCATCTTCTGCAGTACAATACAAATGCCCACTGGGGGTGCTCAGCTGCTGCCGCAAGCGTACGTCCAGTCGGCTCCCTGCATGCCCATTCATGAAATGCTGCGTGAGAGCGAAGCTTACCTATGATTGACCAGGCAAACCAGAGCCGACGTCAGCGATGGCAATTGCAGAGCCCCGGTTGGCTTTTAGCTCCGTCGCATAGCCCACGTAAAGGAGCGCATCATGGACGCCATCACTGTCGCCATCGAAGCCGCACACAAAGCAGGCGAGCTGATCCTGCAACACTTCCGCCAGCCGCAGGAAATCCGCATGAAAGGACCTGCGGATATCGTTACTCAAGTGGATCACGATGCTGAAGACGTCATCGTCCGCACTATCCGGCAGGCCTTCCCCGACCACCAATTCCTGGCCGAAGAAGGGCACTCGGCAAGCTGTGACGCGGACTTTCTGTGGGTCATTGACCCGCTGGACGGAACCCGCAACTACACCGCAGGCATCCCTTTCTTCTGCACGTCCATTGCCCTCACCGTGAAGAGGCGGACGGTTCTGGGCGTGATCTACGACCCACTGCGTGAGGAGACCTTTTCTGCAGAAGCAGGGGAAGGCACGTATCTAAACGGTGCAAAGGTCGACTACGTCAAGAAGACGAGCATGGAGCAGGCAATTGCCTACGTCGGTTTCCTGCCTGCCCGACACGCCGATGACGCCGGTCTGGCGCTCCCCATGTTCACGCGCCTGCGCCCTGCAGTCTTAGCTATGCGCAAAATGGGCTCGGCTGCACTGAGCCTGGCCTACGTCGCCTGTGGACGATTTGACATTGCTTACCATGACCGGCTGGATGCCTGGGACATGCTGGCCGGCGCACTGCTCGTGGAGGAGATTGGTGGCGTCGCCACTGACTTCGGAGGCAGGCCCATATCCGTGACCTCGCGGGACATCATTGCTGCAAATGCCCCGGCTTTTCATGCTGCCACTTTACGTATTGCCCGACAAGTGCTCGCAGAGGTTGATTCGCCGACTTTGTAGATACTCTCTTCTCTTCCTCTGCACGAATCGCGCGTTAATCGACATAACTACTGCATGGCCTGTGCTGGAACCGATTGCAGCTTCTCAAGTGGTGAGCAGAACCGGGCGACTTGTAGATAACACACCGAAAGGAATGGGCGGGCATCTAGCGATACATCGAGGCGCGCATAAAACGCAACTTTGCCACGTGTGCGGGCGCGAAGGAGGATCTGCGGGTAGTCCTGGCGGCCTGCCCCGCGCCATCGGCCTGTTGCGCGAAGCCCCAAGCAGTGAAATGGGGCATCCGTACATGCATCACACGGTGTAACCATGACTCAGGGAAAGCAACAGCTGATCGTCAAGGCGGACTGGGTCTACGCGGTCATCCTAACCGTGCTGGCCGCCATTCCCCGTCTCTGCTGCCTGAACCTGGCCGAGTTCAAGCTGGACGAGGCCACCCACTACCAGATGGCCTATTATCTTACGCGCGGTGACTGGCGCTGGGTCGGCTCCACAGCATCAATGGGTTTCCCCAAGCCGCCGCTTTTCGTCTACACACTGGCCCTGCCCATGCAGTTAAGCCACGACCCGCGTGTCGTCACTGGCTTTCTGGGCGTACTGGCAGCGTTAGCGACGGGCGGCTTCTACTTGATTCTGCGTCGCTTCCTAGGCAAGGGTGCTGCCTTCGGTGCCGCCTTACTCTTTGCCCTGAACCCACAAGCCATACTACACGCCCGCAAGCTCTTCACGGCAGACCTGATTCCCCCCCTGTGCACGCTATTCCTGGGTGCGGCGGTGGCATTCCTGGAGAGTTCCCCAAAGCGGATTCGGCGGTTTGCGATGCTGACAGCGTTCACCTTTGGCCTGCTGCTGCTGAACACATTCTCCCCCGTCCTGCTGTTCCCCGCTGTAGGCCTGCTCTTTTGGCAACGACGCCAGGATCTCAAAGTGCTTGATTGTATGGGAGCGATGGTTGCTTTCAGCTTACCCTTCGTGCCCTACCTCATCCAGGTAGCACCACTTATTCGCAACGCCATTGCCAGCACCGGTGGTTCACCCACAAGCCGCCCACCCTTGCTAACATGGATCTGGAGCCTGCTGTATGGAGGCCCGTGGCCCTCGAATGCGTTCAGCATAGCCGGTATTACGGCGATAACCATTGGCCTACTTTCACTAGGAGGAATAGCGTGGCTCCTGAATGCAGCACGCAAGCGGGAGACCAGAGCCTGGGCGGCCTTTTTCCTGGCCTGGTTAGGTCTGGCGCCACTAGTGGCCCTCGTCGTCCCGATTGGAGTCAGACTGCACTACCTGGTTATCCTCTACCCACTGCTGTTCGTGCTGCCTGGTGCGGGCGTGGAACTGGCGTTCCGCCGGGCAAGATGGCTGGGCTGGAGTGCACTGGCTCTTCTGATCGTGGCCACCGGCTGGCAAGCACAGATTTGGGTCAACAGCCTGACAGACGTGAGCCGGGGCGTCGAAGGCTATGGCACCCCATTGGGCTACTGGTGGCGTGCGACCGAGCAAGCCCGGGACTTTGCCGCAGAGCACGAGGCAGCCGAGGTGCTGCTGCTGATGCCAGGAGACCAGCCCTGGGACGAAAAAGCGCACGTCTTAGATGCATTGCTGAGCGATACGCCGCACCGTGTGATCAACGGACATACCACTGTCCTGTACCCGCCACATACGGCCGTGCTCCTCATTGCCTCCGAAGTGGAAGACGCGATGGCGTTTATCGTCCCCTGTACTCAGAATCTGGGCAGCCCCCTGAAGGCATCCCCCTTTGGAGGGGCCTACCACTACCGTCTGTGGCCCTCGGATACGTCCGCAGCATCCGCGTGTACGGCGGGGCTGCAACCGGCATCCGCGCGGTGGGCCTCGGGCGCCCGGCTCCTGGGATACAGCGTGAAAGGGCGCCCCCAACCGGGGGAAACGCTTCACGTCATTCTCTACTGGGAAACGACGCAAGGCCCCCTCGGTGAAGACATCCACTGGTTCAATCACCTGCTGGATCAAGAGGAGCGCAAGTGGGGGCAGTTTGACACTGTAGGCTGGCCCGCTGTGCGCTGGCGGCCCGGAGACCGGGTGATGACCTACTTTGACATCACTATTAGCCCTGAGGCGGAGCCTGGTCCCTACCTGCTGCGCGTGGGACAGTACACCTATCCATACCTTGAAAATATCCCGGTCGTAGATGCGGCCGGGAATCCAGTAGATTATGCTGCGGAACTCCCCCTCCCGACGCCGTAAGCAATGAGTGCGCTGTTCAGGGCTTTTCCAGAGGCTGGTTATATTCATCGTGTTCAGCGGCAGTTGCACTGCCGCGGCTCCTGGCGATGCTACGCCGCTGGTGCAAAGGCCGTGTAGACAACCCCGCAGTGCAACTGCGGGGGAACGTGGGGAAGTCGGCTGACTTTGGAAAGCCCTAGTCTGCTGTTACGGACGCTTGGAGTTGTATGGACATTTTGATACAATTCTGGTTCAGACGGCGTATAGCCAAGTCCGACCTCGGACAGGATCACACTGCTGGTGAGGGATTGAGAAAGGAGTTGGAAGATGAGTGAGGAGACAAAAGAAGGCATGGCTGGGGAAGCAAAGGGTCAGGATGCTCAGACCCAAAAGTCGAGTCAGGAGGAATGGGCGAACATTGGGCAGCGCATCGAGGCTCAAATAAAACGGGACTTTGCCATGTGGGCGGGCGCAGAAGGGAGCGATAGCTGGGAGGTCATCGGCCGCAAATCGGAGGCGAAAATCCGGAGCAAGATGGCCGGCGGCTTGGGCGCTGCCCCTGACGCGAGTTGGGAAGAAATTGGGCGCACAATGGAACAGAAGGTCAGAGCCGAAATAGCCGGTGGCGTCGGTGCGGAGGAAGGAGCAGAATGGGATGAGATTGGGCGGCGCGTCGAATTCCAGGTCAAGACAGGGCTCGGCAAGTGGGCTGGTGCCTCTCCCGAAGACGATTGGGCAACCGTCGGTGACAAGATCGGAGCCAAGATCCAGAGAATCCTGGACGATGTCCTGAAGACGGAGAAGAAACCCGAGGGGACGCAGGGGGCTCCCGAAAGCCCTTGAGCCCAGGGTGACGAGAGCTAGTGGTCTGTCAGTGTTGAAGCAATTGCTTCGTAGTACATTGTTACCTTAGTTCCGGTAACCTGTCATTCTGAGCTGCGCCATGGCGCATTCGCACCACTCGTTGTGCAAGAAACGGTGATGTGTCATTGCCTTTGGTCCTGGGCTACCTTTGTCCCTGGGTCTTTGTCCCTGGGGCCAAAGACCCAGGGGAAGACCCAGGGGAAGACCCAGGGCGAGCGCAGCGAAGCAATCTCCCTCTCACCGACAGGTGCAGATTGCTTCGTCGCTACGCTCCTCGCAATGACACCACCCGCCCTTGTTTCTTAGTGGCGACCGGAGGGAGCGAAGAATCTCTATTACGTGATACAAACGATTTCCATTGAGTAATCGGAGATTCCCTTCGGCCCGGCTCCCTTCGACTTTGCTCAGGGCAGGCAGGGCGGGCTTCGCCTTCGCTGAGCTCCGGCTCAGAATGACATAACCGTCGAAACTTCGGTAACGCTGTAGTGGTGGCGACTCTAGTCGCTCTTCCCGCCTGTTGGGTCACTGAAGTCGCTGCTACGAACCCTCAATTCAAGTGTGACGGAGCACTAGGTGTTTATCGCTTAGAACGCCAGGCCTCAGGTCGTCGCGCCGAGCAGGAACGGCGCGACGACCTGGTTCACCTGCTCAGCCTGACGCTCGAGCAGAGCGTGCTTCACTCCCTGAATACATGCGTAGCGCGCATTGGGCATGATCCGAATGGCTTCCCTGACTCTCGCTTCGCCCACCGTGGGGTCATGCTCACCAAAGATGATCAATGTCTCAGTTAGCACGCTGCTCAACAGTTGCTTGATGTTGATCTGCAGCAGGCTGTGGATGACACCAAAGAAGACCCGTTCATCGTAGCCCTCAGAACTCCTCTCGAGCTCTCCAGCGATCATCCTGGTGTAGTTTCCATATCCTCCTAGCAGCCTGGTGACGTGCGTATAGAGCGCATTGTTATTGACAAACTTGGCTAGCTTGCGCGTCAATCTGCTGACGTTTATGACCGCATACAGCCCGCTCGCGGCTGTTCCTCGCCTTGTACTGTAGGCTGCGAGGGGAGGCGCCACCGGGATGATCTTCCCCACACGATGCGGATAGTCAGCGGCGTACTTGAGAGCGACTAGAGCCCCTACGCACTTGCCCATGATGTCCACCTTTTCATAACCCATGGAGTCCTGTAACGCGTCTATAATGCTCAGGAACTGATCCACGTGAGTAATGGCCTGCCCAGTCACCTTGTTGTAAAAGCCTGGAATATCGAGCGTGATCACTTTGTAGCTGGCACTGGCCGGCAGAAAGTTGAGCAGCGACTTGGCATAGCGATGCGGTGTGTGGACGAGAAGCAGCGGCGAACCCTTGCCTGCGCTCTTAAAGTGCAACTCCTGACCAGCGATGGACAGCATGTGCTCTTCGACGGAGACTTGCCTGGACACAATATCATTGCAAGGCCTACATATATCCGTATCTACGAGAGTCACCTCTTTAGTCCCTATCCGGGAGATAGCGGGCCATCCTCTGCGGAAAACCTCTTACTGAATGAAACACCACGTCCACACTTTCGTTGCTCCACAGCCGTAGCCCCATGAGTCTTTCAGAGCGGGCATATGTAAACTTGCTAGTAGTGTTGGCCTCCAGTATAATGCCTTGCAGGTGTTTCTCAAAACGCCATGACCCAGACACACGTCATGGTCCAATCACATGGTGGGCTGATTGCCCCCACCACCCACGGAGTTAGTCCATGCGCGAAGCAGTCATTGTCGAGGCAGTTCGCACACCAACAGGCAAGCGCAACGGCCTGCTGCGAGAGTACCACCCGGTCGAACTTGGAGCGATTGTCTTACGCGAACTCTTGGTGCGCACCGGGTTGCAAGCTCACCAGATTGACCAGGTTATCATGGGCTGCGTCGGTCAGGTAGGCGAGCAAGGCGCTAACGTAGCACGCAACATACTGCTACAAGCCGGATTCCCTGCAAAAGTGCCGGGGACGACGGTAGACTTTCAATGCGGGTCAAGCCAACAGGCCGTGCACCTGGCCGCTTCCATTATCCAGACCGGAGTGGCCAACATCATCATCGCTGGAGGCGTGGAGAACATGAGCAGGGTGCCCATGGGCAGCCACTTCATGAACGGGCCAGGCACGCCTTTCACACCAGAAATCATGGAGCGCTACGACATTATCTCACAGGGCCTCTCCGCAGAAGTCATCGCCGAACGCTGGAAGGTCAGCCGAAGGGAACTGGACGAAATCGGTTTCCGCAGCCACACGCTGGCCGCACGCGCAACCAAAGCCGGTTGGTTCAAGCGCGAGATCATACCGCTGCAAGCCACGCTGGAAGACGGCAGCCAGGTAACAGTGGACCGTGACGAAGGCATTCGCTATAACCCATCCCTGGAGAAGATGGCTAACCTGAAGCCAGCTTTCAAAGAAGACGGGGTCGTGACTGCGGGGAACTCTAGCCAGATTTTGGATGGAGCGGCAGCTCTGCTGGTGATGGGTCGAGACACAGCTCAATCCCTGGGCCTGTCTCCTCGAATGCGCATTGTGGCGCAGTACGTTGTGGGAGTGGATCCGCACAGCATGCTGACCGGCCCTATACCGGCCACGCGGCAGGTTCTGAAGAGAGCAGGCCTGACACTGGAACAGATGGACCTTGTCGAAGTCAACGAGGCCTTTGCCTCCGTGGTGGCTGCGTGGCAGCGCGAGCTGCAGCCAGATATGGCACGGGTCAACGTGCAGGGAAGCGCCATTGCTCTCGGCCATCCGCTTGGCGCGACGGGAGCCAGGATCATGGTCACACTGATACACGCCCTCGAACGCACTGGCGGACGGTATGGCCTGCAGACCATGTGCTGCGGCGGCGGTCTGGGCACCGCAACCGTTCTGGAGCGAGAGGGCAGCGCCTGAAGGTTGGGATGTCAGGAGGCCATCATAGCCGGCAGGGTCGAGCCGGCGTGGGGCATGACAGCCAGCAAAGCTGCCTGCCCCATTTCACTTTGTGCAGCAGCCGGCGCTTCTTGAGCTGAGGCATAAGGCTCAAAACCCATGGCCCGCACTAGCCCGGCATCCAGCGAAGAGACGAGAAAGATGCGCACACGCCGTCTTCGTATCTTGGCGATAGCTGCAGCCTTGTGACCGCCAAGCACAAATCGCTCCTGCAAGCGCCGGAGCAATTCATCGGGCGAATCCGCGCACGTCATCCACTCAGCGAAGCGGGAATGGCCAATGCCCTCTCCACACTCTGCCACGAGGATGATGATTCCGCCATCCCGAACAGCGTGAGCCGCATTCTCCAACGACTTATGTGCCTGGTACAGGTTAAGGTCCTTAGGCCATCCACCTGCACTGGCCAGCACAATGCCGGCCTGTTCAGCAAGCGGTACACGGTACAATTCATCAACTTTGCGGCAGCCCTGACGGTGTGCCAGAGTCACATCGCCAGCCGCAGGTTCCACGATGCGCTGATGGCCATCCAGCACCACGTCGAGAAGAAACGACGGGCCAACGAGTGCTGCGGCTTCCTCAATGTCTTCACGCACAGGGTTGCCTTCTATGCGTCCAGCAGCCGCGCTGTCCCGCACCATCCAGGAGTGATTGGCGCTGATCGTCTCCAGGCTGCAAACGCAGGGCAGCAGCGCCTTGGCGCCGCCTGTGTAGCCCGCAAAGTAATGGTATTCGATATTGCCTACGTACACGCGCCAGTCCGCCTCGACAACAGGACGGAACACCTGTACCGGTGTGCCTCGCCTGGTGTGTCCCACCTCGACAGACTGCTCACGGTTTACGTCCCCACAGCGTATTCGCCTGAAGAGCGCTTTGCCGACCAAGCGGGCCTGTTCTCCGGCAGTGTGCGGGCGGTGGCTGCCGAGGGCAAAGACGACACGGATGTCCTTTTCACACACGCCCGCTTGTGCAAGCTCGGACAGGAGAAGCGGGAGCAGGCGAGCGGTAGGGCAGGGTAATATCGCTGACCACGATGGCAACTCGTTGACCACGACGCACCAGCCGGCTCAAGCGAGCCATGCCATAGGGCACCTCGAGCGCACGGCGGATCAACGCCTCCTCGGAGGCTCGCGCTGAAGACGGCTGCCGTTCAGTGAGCAGCATCACGTCACGTTTCGGCAGCGACACTGTAAGCGTCGAGTTGCCATAGGCCAAGTTTATGCGGTTCAAGTACACCTCCAGAGTTGTCCTGACCAGGAGTAGTGCCGGCAAGCACATGCCTTGGCACACCCATTATACGGCGCTATGACTTAGGAACAAGCTGCCCCCCACATCGTGCGCTTTGGCGTTTGCTGCTGCATCTGCTATGCTTGGAAACGGGAGAACGGTAATGGGCAATGAGGAGTACACCCCAAGGGTGCAAATCACGACCACGCTGTCCTCCGACACCACACCCGAGGCGGAGCGAGTGCTGATCAACCTGGCCCGACGCATGCCGCCCTGGCGCATTCGCATCACTCGTTATGCAAGAGCCGGTGATCTGTCACTGCTTTTGGTTCTGGGCCACCTTTGTCCCTGGGGCCACCTTTGTCCCCGGGGCCAAAGACCCAGGGGAAGACCCAGGGCGAGCGCAGCAACCAAGGGGGGTCCCCGAAGCGAAGCGGAGTGGGGCGAAGCAATCCCCTCTCACCGACAGGTGCAGATTGGTTCGTCGCTGCGCTCCTACTAAGAAGGTCCAGTGTCGTTGCCTTTGGTCCTGGGGCCAAAGACCCAGGGGAAGACCCAGGGCGAGCGCAGCAACCAACGGGAGTCCCCGAAGGGAAGCGGAGTGGGGCGAAGCAATCTCCCTCTCAGCCATAGGTGGAGATTGCTTCCTCGCTGCGCTCGTCGCAATGACAGATCGGATGTTCTTACACAATGAGTGGCGCGGATGCGTCATGGAAAACCTCGCAGTGACATCACCCGCCTTTGTTTCTTGGTAGCGACACTTGCATCTGCGCTGCAAGTTCAGATGAGCGAAGGATCTCAGTCGTAGGGAAGCGAGATTCCCTTCCGCGTAGCGTCTCCCCCGTCAGGGAGTCTTCGCCTCCCTGCGGGGCGAACGGCGCCGCTCGCGGCGGACGGCGGACGGGCTCAGTGCGGGCTTCACTGCGTTCAGAATGAGAGCCTTGTGACTTTTTCAACACAGCCGCCATCTCTGATTTGACGAAGATGGCATCCAGGCGTATATTATCGAGTAGCGATAACGATGTCCGATAATAAAATCAGCGAGGAAGGTGTTACTATGTTGCAAGAATTCTTCCGCGGCTTTATCAAGATTCGCATCCTGCACCACGCCGAAGAAGCGCCGGTATACGGCCTGCAGATGGCCGCGGAACTGGAGCGCCACGGCTACAAGAACCTCAGCCCCGGCACGCTCTATCCCGCCCTGCACAGCCTGGAAAGCGCAGGATACCTGACTTCGCAGCGCAGGCTGGCCGCGGGACGGTGGCGCAAGTACTATACACTCACGCCCAAGGGGCAAGAAAGGCTGCAACAAATGCGCGTCAAACTGCGCGAACTGGCTGATGAAGTGCTACAGAGTACTGCGCAAAAAGCCAAACCAAGATCGCCTTTTTTGCGCAATAATCCGGTGCGAGGCGTTTAGCAATCCGTGCACGACGCGGTAGAGCACAAGGAGAACAGGAGGTAACCATGCCCACGACAACGAACAAGCAAGACGCAGTACCCTGGTGGCGCAAACTAGACCGCAACATCTGGGCGACCAGCCTGACGAGCTTTTTCATGGACATCTCCAGCGAGATGGTCATCAATCTCGTGCCACTGTTCCTGTCGAACGTACTGGGCGTCAAGACGAACATCATTGGACTCATCGAGGGCGTAGCTGAAGCGACTGCCAGCCTGCTCAAGGTCTTTTCCGGGTGGCTCTCCGACAAGCTGCGCCAGCGCAAGTGGCTGGCTGTCGCCGGGTACGGCATCTCGACTCTGGCCAAACCCTTCTTCTACGTGGCCAATTCCTGGCTGGCTGTCGCTGGGGTGCGCTGGGCCGACCGCTTCGGCAAGGGCATTCGCACTGCACCACGCGACGCACTGGTCGCCGACTCGGTCAGCGAGGAACAGCGCGGCCTGGCCTTTGGCTTCCATCGCGCCGCTGACACTGGCGGTGCGCTGCTGGGCATCCTCATCGCGCTCTTTGTGGTTTGGTCCAGCCAGACGACGAGTCTGGGCCTGGCCGAAACGAGTTTCCGCACTGTGGTGCTGGTCAGCCTCATTCCGGCCGTGTTGGCAGTGCTCTCGCTGGCGCTTGGCGCACGAGACGTACCTGTCACCAAGCAGCGTGCCGCACCAAAGTTCGCCTTCCGCAGCCTGGGCAAGCCCTTCATGATCTTTATGCTCATCGTGGGCCTGTTCGACCTGGGCAACTCCTCAGATGCCTTCCTGATCTTGCGTGCACAGGAGCGCGGCCTGAACGTATTGGGCGTCCTCGGCATGTTGGCCACATTCAACCTGGTCTACGCTTTGGTGTCTACGCCCGCAGGGTCACTCTCAGACCGGATCGGGAGACGCAGGCTGCTCGTCGGCGGCTGGCTCATCTACGCACTGATCTACTTCGGTTTTGCGCTGGCAGGGCGGGGCTGGCAGGTATGGGCGCTGTATGCCATGTACGGCGTCTACTATGGCCTGACCTATGGCACGGCCAAAGCCATGGTAGCGGACATTGTGCCACAGGCCCTGCGCGGCACGGCATACGGCACCTATAATGCCATGTTGGGGCTGCTTGATTTCCCGGCCTCACTCATCGCGGGGCTGCTGTGGGATGGCCTACCGGCCCTGGGCTGGACGGGGTTCGGCGCGCCAGCGCCGTTCTTCTTCGGTGCAACAATGGCCCTGCTCGCCACCATCGCCATGTGGCTGTGGAAGCCGCAGGCAGACGCGAAGGCAACAGCGTGATCTAAAGTCCACGGGGACGACAAACCTGCTTTCTGCCAGAAATCGGGTCTGTAATCTGGGGCAGAGGATACTCTCTCCCCCTTGTGCTTGTGCCATCATCTTTATCGAACGTCACGAACAGGTGACGGCTGCGCTCATTGCAACTCTGTGAAAGGCAGCAATAGAACTGTGCTTCCATCCAAGGCGCTGGGATACATCCGAAATACGTATGAAGAGTACCCTTTGCGGTTCTGGATACTCCTCCTGGGAACCTTCATAGACCGGCTTGGCGCGGCGCTTGTGTTCCCCTTCCTTACACTGTACATCACGGACAAGTTCGGGGTAGGCATGACCGAGGTTGGATTGGGCATTGGCGTCTTTTCGCTGACCAACATGCTAGGCGCTATGCTTGGCGGCGCACTGACGGACCGCGTGGGACGGAAGGTGACCTTGGTCTTTGGACTGGTGGTCAGCGCCCTGACCAGCTTGCTCCTGGGGATGGCGGACTCGGTCGGAGCCTTGTTTGCCAGCCTATGTATCGTGGGATTGTTCGCCAACGTCGGAGGTCCCGCGCAGCAAGCGATGGTCGCCGATTTGCTGCCGGACGAGAAACGGGCCCAGGGCTTCAGTCTTCTGCGCGTCGTGGCAAACCTGTCTTTCGCCATCGGTGCCGCGATTGGAGGGCTGCTGGCTGTCCGGTCCTATCTGTTGCTGTTCATTGCTGATGCTGTGACGAGCTTGATCACTGCCGCCATCGCGTATGCTTTCCTTGTCGAGACAAAGCCTGCGTCACGTGGCGACGCACGGCACGAGACCATTCTCCAGACACTGCGCGGCTATAGAGTCGTGGCCAGAGACGCCAAGTTCGTGGCGTTTGGACTCGTCACCATCCTGCCGATAATCGTGTCCCTGCAGATGAACACTACCCTGGGCGTCTACCTGCGGAATACTCGTGGTGTGTCCGCGCAGAGATTCGGATACATCTTAAGCCTCAACGCAACCATGGTTGTGCTGCTGCAGTTCTACATCACTCGCCGCCTCCAAGGCTGGCCGCCATTCATTGTGATGGCGGTCGGCTGTCTCCTGTACGGATTGGGGTTCAGTCTGTACGGATTCGTGACAGCCTATGGCCTCTTCTTGCTGGCGATGGCGATCATCACGATTGGGGAGATGCTGACCTTTCCAACAGCTCAGGCTCTGGTTGCTCGGATGGCACCAGAGGACATGCGCGGGCGGTACATGGCGTCCTTTGGGTTCACCTGGACTATTGCTGCAGCCGTTGGACCTCTCCTCGCGGGGCTGATCATGGACAGGGCTGATCCGCGTTGGGTCTGGTATTGTGCCGGCCTGGTGGACTTGGTGGCAACCCTGGGATTCAGCCTGCTGCATCGCTGGATCGGTGTTTCGGTCACCGATGGAGGAACTAGGACGGCTGGCGCCGTGGATGATGCGCGCGCCCTGTAGCTCCGAACGTAACCTGAGCCCTGCAGCCGGGGGCTTCACGGTCTAGTCCCGTAGATAGGCTCACTGACAGGCGATTGCTTGCAGGAGTTCCCGCTTCCCCGGGCGGCCTTGTGGCGGAGAAGCGGAAGCCTGACCCGATGCTCCCAGCGTATTGTCCCCGAGTTGTGTAGAGTTCTGCGAGCGGTCGTAGAGACGTAGCATGCTACGTCTCTACAGCTTTGGAATGGACCCAGTCGATACTGTGACGCTCTTGCCAAAGTGTACCTACTGTGCCGTCTTCTTTCGTACTAACGCCAGCAGGTCCGCCCCATATTTCTCCAGCGTGCGCTTACCTATGCCCTTGATAGCGAGCAACTCGCGTTCGGTACGAGGGCACAGTGCGGCAATGCGTTGCAGCACCGAATCGTGCGCAATCACGAAGGCTGGCATACTTGCCGCACGGGCCGTCTCTCGCCGCCAGGTACGCAGTCGTTGGAACACCTCGTCATCATCGGCAACGGGTGGAGCGTCCTCTGATGCGTCTACGCTCTTCTTTTTCCGGCGCGAGGTCGTCTTTCGCTGCGCTGGTGGTCTGGCCGCAGGCTTGGGAGCCAGTGCGTGCAACACAGCAGGCTTGCGCAGCGCCTGGTGACCAGCGGAGGTGAGTTCAAGCATCACGCCGCCATGCTCCAGTCGGCGTGTGCGCAGCAGCCTGGCCGTGAGCAGACGCTCCAGCATGCGCTTGATCGCCGCGTCGGAGCGAAAGGCCAGCGCCCCGAAAGCAGGCTGTTGGTGCGAAGACTCTGGCGCTTCCGGATGCCCGCGCAAGATACGTATCAGATTGCCCCGCCCCCAGCCATGGGACGCTGCCAGGCAATGCAGGATAGTCTGGAACTGCTCCCATTCGTCTGGCAGGCCGTGATCCAGGGGCAGCGGGGCCAGATCCAGACAATTGTCGCAGGCAGTGCATTGTGTGATAGTCCGTCCGCCGAGGTAGGCGCTGATGTGTCCGTGGCGACAGCGCTGCGTCTTGGCGTAGGCCACGATTTCGGCTACGCGCTGGCCTTGCACCTTCTCGTACTGTTCCAGCAAAACGCTGAGCCGCTCGTGAGCGTCTTCGGGAGGTGGCAGCACTTCCAGCAGAGGATCGCGCCCCGAAGATCGGCACTCTAACCAGCCAGCATCGGCCCAGGCCAGCAGGCGGCGCTCCAGAATCCTTACATCCAGATGTGCCTGGCGTCCCACCTCGAACAGATCCAGCCCCAGTGGCTGGCCGGGCCGCAGACGGGCGGCGTGGCAGAACGCTGCCAACTCTGGCTCATCATTCGGTAGGGCGCTTGTCAGGCGCACGGTTGTCCTTCGCGGCGCATCTTGCCAGCGCCGCAAGAGGCCTACTTGCTGCAGCAAACTGATTGCTACCCGCACCGGTGTCTCTTCGGCCTGCACGTCGCGCCGCAGGTCGTCAATGGCCACGCGACCAGGCGATGCCCCGTGCAAGTGCCGTTTCACAGAAGCGTAGACCTGACGAAGAAAGTCCTCTGGCAGCGCATCTTGCCGTGCGTGCCTGGTAAGAGTGGCCCGATCTGATGAGGCGTACATCAGCACACAGCGGGCAGGCAGTCCATCGCGCCCGGCACGTCCCGCCTCTTGGTAGTACGACTCTAACGAAGGCGGTGGCACAAAATGCACAATGAAGCGGATATCGGGTTTGTCAATACCCAGGCCAAAGGCAACGGTGGCCACGATAACACGCACGCGGCCGCTCATAAATTCGTCCTGTACAGCAGCCCGGTTAGGGACGCCAGCGTGGTAGTGGGTTGCGGAGATTCCCTGACTGCGCAGCAAAGCTGCCAGTTCCTCGCATCGCACGCGGGTACCAGCATAGACAATCCCTCCGCCAGGCTCACTGCGGCAGAAGGCCAGCAGGTAGCGCAATTTGTGGTCACTGTTACGCGCGATAAAGACCTCCAGACGCAGGTTGGGCCGCAGCACATCGCCCGCGATGACACGCATATCTCCCATGCGGCGGATGATGTCACGACGCACTCTGGGCGCGGCAGTGGCTGTCATGGCCAGAAGGGGAGGATTGCCCAACGCCTGGCGAGCTTCAGCGATGTACAGATAATCAGGCCGAAAATCGTGGCCCCACATGCTGACGCAGTGCACTTCATCAATCACCAGGCGATTCACGCCAGCACAGCGCAAAGCGTGCAAGAACAATGGCTGGCGCAGCCGCTCCGGAGCAGCGTAGACCAGCCGGTAGCCGCCAGCTCTGATCCTGCGCAAGCGGCGACATAGTTCGTCACCTCTCAGGGTAGAGTTGATCGTCGTCGCCAGCCGGCTTGCCTGAGACGGCAGTTTGTCCACTTGATCTTTCATCAAGGCGATAAGTGGAGAGATGACGAGTGTTGTCCCTGATTCGGCCAACAGTGCTGGCAGTTGGTAGCACAGCGATTTGCCGCCGCCGGTAGGTAGCACCGCTAACACGTCCTCCCCGCGCATAGCACAGGCCATGATCTCAGCCTGGCCAGGCAAAAAGTCCTCATGGCCAAAAAAGCGCCTGGCAGCAGCCAGCAGTTGGGCCCTCTCTTGCGACGAGACCGAAACGGTCTCGAAGGAGTCGAGCGGTTTGGCGGGGGCCTTTGCTCGCTGCGCCACTTGGATTGGCTCTGGCTCTACCTGCCCTGGTAAGTGACGTCCAAACTCAGTCGCTATCGCTTCCTGAAGGTCGGCCAACTCTGCAGCGTAACGCGTTGCCAGTTCCGTCTCGATGTCGGCAGCGCGGTTTGTCTCTCCGCTGGCCTCAAAATAGGCGTGCAGCCGCCGTAGGTGGGTCACTGCCAAGGGCTTCTCCGCAGCCGCCGCTTCCTGCAAGCGCACGGCATAGGCGCTGGCGGCTACCCAGTTGCCCTGAACCTGGTGGATGGCCATCGTACCCAGAAGGTAAGCGCGGCTGTCCGGGCGTATCTCGTTCAGGCGGCGGTATGCGGCGCGGGCGGCTGCGTGATCACCCGCTGCCAATTGAACTTCGCCAAGCAGACTCCAGGGCGCAGCTTTGTCTCCTGCTTCTGTAACCAGTGTCCGTGCGATCTCCAGTGCAGCCTGTACGTCATGCCGCGCCAGATGGATGCGTGCGACGAATGCTTGAGATGACATGGAGGTTCTCAACTGATGCCGTTTGCGCATCGTGTCCAACGCAGCGTCTGGCAAGCCCTCGTTAAGGAACATCCGTGCCTGCACGTCCAGTAACGAGACCAGACTTGGATTGGCCGGAAGCAGCTCGTCCAGAGAGGCGGCAAGGGCCGCATGGTGCTTCCAGCGCAGAAGAAAGTACACCAGATGGCTGCGTAGGCGGCCTGGCAACTGCAGCGTTTGTCCTGGAGTCAGGCCGAGTTCGAGCAGAACATCAGCGGGCATCGCGGTTCCTCCTTGGGTAGTACTTCACAGATTGTCATAATCCACAGCCACCTCATAGTCTGGCACGACGTGTACACCGACTATCAGCGGCCAATATCGGCCCCGGTATCTACGGCCCAGGCCCAGCGCCAGGTATATGTCCGTGGCTTGCAAACGGGCGGCCAATTCAGAGCCGTCGAGCACCAGTTCGCTTCCAGATGCGGCTAACCAAGCGCGTCCCAGAGCACGCCACTTGATGTCAGTCACGGGGACACCTCGTGCGGAGTTGGCACGCTTGAGTCGCAGGTCGCCCAATCTGAAGCCTATGCGTGCTTCGTACTTGCCGGAGTAAGGGTCTATTGAAAACAGCGCGTGCACTTCATCGGGGCGGACCAGGCAAAGTGAGCGACTGTGGTGGATAAGCACGTCCTCTGGGGCACGATCGAGGTGGGTGGCAAAGAAACGGGCGCGCCGCTCGCCTTCCAGGCGGCGCAACAGGCGGGGGCGTTGGTAGATGAAATCGGTGAGCCAGTCCTCTGTATGCGGCGGGTCAGGGCGGGGCTTCTTGAGGTCCAACGCCACCACGTCGCTGCACTCCACGACGCGCCCCGTCTGGTCGGTCATGTCGCCCAAGAGCACTGTGTCGTGCTCCTTGACTGGACGCACCCAGCGCAGGCCCGTGGTCGCATCTGGCTGTCGAGTGAATCCGGCCGTGCAAATGCCACTTTGCATGCGGGTCATGGCTAGAATCAGGACTTCCTCTGTAGGCATGGCGCTCTCCCATAAGCACCCAACCTCCCGCAGGTTCAGTTTGCGGTAGAGAATCAGGCAACTTTGTTGGCCAGCCTCTCGACCCAAACCAACGTGCGGGAGGGTTTCACAAGTGTACTACAACTAATTCCGCTATGTGAGCGGCCCAGAACTCGGCCACAAGACGGCGGTGGCACTGTTCAGGCGTGGCTTCGTAGCACAGCAGGCAGGGGGCACGGTAACGGGCCAGGATATCGCGCCCCACAGCTTCAGCTTGACGTTCGGCCAGCAACTCCGTGAAACGGGCTACATAACCCGGCCAATCATGATCCTCACTGTAGGTATCCAGAATCTCAGGTGTGGGTGCCAGTTCCGGGTGATGCTCGTAAGCGATAGCAAAACCTTGGCGCAGCAGGAAGGCCAGGTCATCGCGCTTGGTATAGCCGGCCAGGTGAGAGGTGTTGCGCAAGCGGACGTCAATGACGGCGTCCACTCCCGCTTTCTGCAGCAGACTGATGAACTCCGCCAGAGGACGGCGTTCGTAGCCAATGGTGTATAATGTAGGCATGGGCGTCTCCCTAGAGGGGAAGAGTGAGCTGCTGCGCTTCCGGTTTCGCTTCAGTCACTGTCCCATTGGGACGGATGTGAAACACACGGGCTCCGCGTTCCAGCAGAGTCGGTGTGATGAGCTTGGTGCGGTGACATTTGCGATAGTCACCCTCGCTGCACATCATGGCTACGCGCTCTGACTCGGCCAGTTTGAGGAGCCGTTCGATGCCAGTCTGATAGGCCGGAGTTTGCGCCAGGCGTTCATAGTTGGGATGCTCCTGACCTGCATCGTAGAGCGCAGGATCAGCAGGCCGCCCGCCGAGGGAATCACCCGTGAAGACGTAGCGTATGCCAGCAGCCTCAAGGTCACGACGCAGGCTCTCGCGGTTGAACTGTGGTGCCCACTGACTATACGGCTGGCTGCGCACGTCCACGACGACGGTGATCCTCTGTCGGCGCAGCAGATCTAGGAAGGCTTCGATTGTGTGATCGCTGTGGCCGATGGAACATATCTGCACGCGGCCTATCGCTGACTCTTCTGTGATCACGTCCGTGCTCATCGCATTTCCAGCCTCTGGCGCACTCAGTCGTGAACGCATTCTAGCCTGAAAGCGTGCAACCTGCAAGTTACCGACGTGGTAGCTTCCCTCTCTGGTGTTGGTGCCCTTTCTTCACCGCTGAGCACGCAGCCTCTTACGCTTGAAGCGAAAGAGACGCAGAGTGCGCAGAGGCTTTGTCCCAAAGGACTCAAGTCCGAAGGATTTCTCGAGTTCTCTCAGAGCGTGTCTGAAATTAGCCAGAGTGCCGACTACGGGATACCGCCAAGCATGAAAATGTCATTGCGAGGAGCGCTTTTTGCGACGAAGCAATCTCGTAGACGGGGGAGATTGCTCACCTGCACTTGCAGCGCAGGTGCAAGCGTCGCTCCGCTCGCCCTCTTTCTGGCGAGGCTGCGAAGCGTCCCCCGTCAAGCGGTCGCCCGCAGGGCATGCAGAGCACGAACGGCCGGCATCTCTTCGACGGGGCGGCGGTCTCTGCGGTGAAAGTGAACCGGCTTTCAATTCAACGCAATTGGGGAGACTGCCGCTGACCTGGAGTTGCTAATAGTGTGAATCTGTGTTATAATAGCACTGAGAAACGCAAAAAGAATCGTTGGTCTTGGACCCACGGAAAGGGGGGATGCAGGGACTCTAGCATTTGATATAGAAGTACTCATCTTTGGCCAGATACGCGAATTAATTCCTGAGGAGGGATACACAATGGACTTTGGGAAAGCATTTACTTACCTTTTTGATGACGAGGAGTGGGTCACCAAGCTGCTTATTGGGGGCATTGTGGCCTTTATCCCTATTGTCAACCTGGCCGTCATTGGCTACGCGGTTAAGGTGCTGAAGAACGTTGCAGATGGTGTGGAACGCCCCCTACCCGCGTGGAGTGATTTCGGGGATTTCTTTGTGAAGGGGCTCATAGGCTTCCTAGGAGCCCTGCTCTGGGCCCTCCCCATAATTGTCGTGAGCGGCCTGAGCATGATGCTCAGCTTTGCACTATACGACACGAGCGCTGAATACGGCGGTCTGCTTGATGTCTGCCTTTGGGGGCTGAACTGTCTGTCGGGGCTTTATGGCTTGTTCCTGGCCATAGTGCTGCCTGCGGCCTTTGCCAACTATGCTATCAGCAACGAGTTTGGGGCCCTGTTCCGCTTCGGCCAGATAGTCAAGTACATCACATCCAACCTGGGTAACTATGTCATCGCTATTCTGCTTGGCTGGGTTGCTCAATTCATTGCTGGTTTCGGTGTGATCTTGTGCCTCATTGGAGTGATCTTTACACAATTCTGGGCCAGCCTCGTCAACGCCCACCTCTTGGGTCAAGTATGCCGTCTTAGTGAGATACCAAGCCCGGAGCCAGCAGCCTGAACGGTTCTGTGTGACTTGACAGGAGACACGGCTCAGGCGAGGACGTCCGCGTCCTCGCCTGTGCCATTTCTAGTGGAGGAGCAAAAGCGACTATGGTTGGCGGGCTACGCACAGTGGCGGAACTGATGTGCATCGCGGCGCGGACCGCGCCCAAGTCGGCGGGCCAGGACTTTGTAGTGACCAGGATCATTGAGGGAGAGGCCTGCCAAGAGCTTGGGGAGGCGATGATTCGCTTTGGGGAGCGAACAGGTAAGCGCAACTTTGATCGGGATGGGAACAATGTGAAGAATTCTCCCGTCGTCGTGCTCATTGGCATCAAGGATGCCAGATCTCTGGGCCTCAATTGCAGCGCCTGTGGTTCGGAGACGTGCATCAAGCCCAACACTTTTGAGGGAGAATTCCTGGGCCCACAGTGCGCTTTCCGGCTGCTGGACATGGGCATTGCCCTGGGGTCGGCGGTCAAGACGGCGGGGCTGCTGAATGTGGATAATCGCATCATGTACCGCGCCGGTGTAGTGGCACGTGAGATGGGCCTCATTGACGCCGATTACGTGATGGGCATTCCCCTGTCCGTGACTGGCAAGAATATCTATTTTGACCGCAAAGCGTAAACGTCCAACGAAGATTGACGAAACGTGGCAAATAGGCTATACTATCTTTAGCGGGGTGTGGCGCAGCCTGGTAGCGCGCAGCGTTTGGGACGCTGAAGTCGGAGGTTCAAGTCCTCTCACCCCGACAGCAATAGCGGTCGAGCATTTGTGACCGCAGCCTGTGTTTGCGGGTGTAGCTCAGTTGGCAGAGCTCCTGCCTTCCAAGCAGGTTGTCACGGGTTCGAGTCCCGTCGCCCGCTCCTACTATGTGGAATACGCCTCCAGGCAAGATGCCAGAGCAGGTTGTGGTGGTGAACCCCCAACGTGCTCATGCCCCCTTTGCTCGGCCTCGCCGCAGAAGTTCGTCCGGCACATTCGCCAGGAAGCAGGAGGGCTGGCCCTGAGAGTAGCTCAGATAGAGCAGGTCTCGAGCACGGGTCATGGCCACGTACAAGCGTCTCCGTTCTCGATCCAGGTAGTCTTCCAGCTCCTCGTTCTGCAATGTAGGGTTATCCCTGGGCACATATAGGCCATCTGTTACACCAAGTACAAACACTACTGTGAATGTCAGCCCTTTTGCGCTGTCAAAGGTGCCATATTTAACAGCGCTCCCCCAATATGAGCTTGTCGCCTTCTGCAGATCGGACAACTCCACGTGGGGCGACAAGTAGAGTTTGATGAGGTCTGCATAGGGTCGCTGCCAGCGGTAGATGAGGGCAAAATCAGAATCTGCATACCCTCGCTCTTTCTTCAGGCGAGCGATTTCGCTCATAACCCAACATACTTCGGCGTATGGGGTAGCAAAGCCGTGCAGCCTTGGCACATCACCACGCCGCTCGGAGAACTCTGGTTCGGGAGCTTCTCCGTCTGCATCGTCCATGTTGTCGAGACGCACACCCGCCACCATAGCATGCGCCGCGCGCAGGATTTCCCGCGTATTGCGAAAGCTCTGGGACAGCAGGGCGCCCCGCCCAATGATGTCAATACCCAGCGACTTTAGCGCATAGCCACCGGGATAGATACGCTGCAGCCCATCCCCGACGAGAAAAAGGTCGTTTGGCCCCGGGGGAACAATCCGACGGATCAGGTGCATGGCGGCCTGGGTCAAGTCTTGGATTTCATCCACCACAGCAGCTACGTATGGTACTGGCAGCAGTTCAGGCCGGAACAACCGCAAGGTTTCCAGCACGAAATCGCCATAATCCCACAACCCCCGGCGTTTCAGATCTGTCTGATACGCCTTGTACACCGCGTAGACAGCACGACGGTGCGCGTCCCGTAGGGGAGTGCCGCGGCCGCTGCGATCCAGAGCCAAGTACTCGTCTATGGTCCGTACGTCTCGTCCCTTAATAGCGTAGCTGATCTCCGAGTAGAAGAACGACCATGGACGAGCCCAAAGGCTCAATCCGGGATAGTGTGGGACGATCTGGAAGATCGCATGCTGCACAGCCTGCTGGACAGCCTCCTTGTCCACCACAGGATTCTTGCCTTGACTCACCAGGAAGCGATAGCACCACTGAGCCACACCACTACAATCCACAGCCTCGAGTTCAGGAGCCCCTTCGCCAGCCAGACCTTGCAGCTGATGCCAGGCGACGCCCGCCAGGCGATCGTCGTACGTCAGGAAAAGGACTTTGCCCCCCGTTTTCAGCGCCTGACGGGCCAGGTTGCGAGCACGGTGAATGGCTACCACGGTCTTGCCGGAACCCACGACCCCTTTCACACGGGCTGGGCCGCTGTACGAGCGGGTGGCCAAGGCACGTTGGCGAGGGGTGAGAAAGAGCATCCACTCCTCCATGTTTCCGGCCAAGGCCCGCTGAAACTCGTCGCCATTGATGAACCGATGTAGATGATAGCCCCCTTGGTGGTGCTCCAGTCTCTGCTGCAGCTGTTTGTCCGGCACGGTCGGCTTTTCCACAACACTCAGCGCGATTTCCAGTAACTGACCGTACGCTTCGCCAGACAAGAGGCGTTTTACCCATGTTAGCTGCTTGGGATTATCCAGTAGACGCACATTGGGCAGCACATACTCTGGTACACCGATGTCCAGCAACTGTTCATCACTATAGTCCGCGAAAAGCGTCCTCGGTTCCCCTTGCACGCCGCGAAGCCGACCGACCAGTCCGCGCTTCCCTTCCACGGGCTTGGCGCTCACGTGGAGCAGGTCCACCACTTTGACCATGCCGTCCTGAAGTCTGAAGCTCGTTCGCGCTGCGCGCCGGTACGCCTCAACCTGCCGATCCACCAGGCACAGCACCATGTCGTAGGGCTCGATGTGCTTCCAGATCAGGCAGTAGGACTCATCCACACGACATGAATAGACTGCGCGCTCTGCTTGAGGCACCTTCTCGCAATGCAACCCATCAGCCCAGGGATTGTCGAGCATCTGTTCAACGGTGCGCACCAGACTCGTGGAGACAGCAGGCGGCAATTTGCCCAGGTCTCGCAAGGAATCACGGGTCATGGTCGGTTTCCAGGATTCCATACCGGCGATAGCCTCCTAGTGTAGCAGAAAACGTCCGCCGCGACTTGAGACACCCGTTCCATTTGACAATCCCGCAGCCAGTCGATGGCCCGACATCTCATGGGATCTGCGGGCTGCACATGATGCTATTATACTGTCCAGGACTCATCTGGGCAAATCCTCGCGTTCTGGTGATTACCTATATTCCGGTTTTGGGTCCGTCGAGCTTCAATGGGCATCTCTTTGCGGAGCCTTGTTCGCCTCAGTCAGAGGCCGAAGCCGCCGTTTCGCACTGAAAGGCGATGGCTTACCTAGATTGAGACTGGCGCCAGACTGTAAGAGTCGCTGGATCTGCAGCTCCGAAAAGATGTGGGTAATCACCGCACAACGGTCTCTTGACATTTGTGGTGAACTGGCTATAATCGATCATACACGCGTTATCTATGCGGTTGCTGGGGACACTTGGCCCAGTGCTAGCCACGCAGCTCTCACGGTGTACGGATGATCCAGGCCATTTCAATCAGGAAAGCGGTGCTGCATGCTTGGGCGTGTCTCACTCAGCTCTTGGTCACGTCACACGTAGACTGGAGTGCGAAGGGACCAGGACGTCAGGAGAGGCGAGACGTGGAAGTCTGGTACGCACTGCATACCAAACCACGCAAAGAGTACCAGGTGCGTGATCTCCTGGAGAGCCGGGGAATGGAGACGTATCTGCCGGTGCTCAAGGTGACCTGTAAAGGACATCTGCGAAAGAGACGCGAAAAACCTTTCTTCGCTCGCTATCTCTTTGCGCGCATGGACCTCACCAGCGTGCCGCTCTCCTCCCTAAACTGGGCTCCCGGTGTGACCCGCGTGGTCAGTTTCGGTGGCCAGCCAGCCGTGGTGCAGGATGAGATACTGCAGTGGCTGAAAGACCGGCTGGCGCGGATAGACTCGAGAGATTACCACCAGGGGCTGCCCCTTCGGCGCGGTGACCGGCTGCGGGTGAAGACCGGGCCGCTGAAGGACATGGAGGTCATCTTCGAGCGGCCACTGTCTTCAGAAGATCGAGCGCAGGTGCTCATCGAAATGTTGGGTCGCCTCACCGCCTGCCAGATTGATCTACATTGCCTCGAACGGATGGAAAGATAGCAGGCCGGGCTGCCACGCCCGGCTGTCCGGCGGCGTGCCCACTCCGCTTCACGCCGTGGATGCTGCGCGAGCAGCCGCCTCTGCTGACCTTTCGTAGAAGCTCGTGGGCAGTTGAAGGACGCTAACAGCCGCCCTCTCGCAGATGGGCGGACATACGGCGGGTTGCTTCGATTGGGTCTTTGTTGGGGGCAAACGTGACCCAATGGCGGAGCGTGCCTGACTATCGTTCTGGTGCCACCTGAGAGAAGGTACCGGAACGGCGGAGCCTGCCTGGGCAACGTGAAGCGTGAAACGTGATGAGGGGCGGGTAGCGAGTGGCGAGGCGGGAGGAAATGACACAGCCGGTGGGCCGAATGCGGGCCCCCGGCGGCACGTGGGGCAACCTGCGGCTGTACATGGAACGGCAGGCCGCGAGCCCGGCGCGCTACCTCCTCGAGCAACTCCTGTTCGCCCTTGTGGGCTGGATCCCCACGGTGCTGGGCATCGGACTCAGGGCGCTTGTGTATCGGCTGATCCTCCACATGGACGGACTGGCAGCTATCGAGAACGGCGTGCGGCTGCGCTTTTGCAGCCACATCCGTCTGGGCCGCGGCGTGTACATAGACAATGGCGTCTATCTACATGCCTGCCTGGGCGGCATCGAAATCGGTGAAGGCACCTTTGTGATGCATCACGCCGAGCTCCACGTGTACAATTTCCGCAGCATCCCCCATTCGCACATTCGAATAGGTCGCAACTGCTTGATCAGCGAGTACAACGTCCTGCGCGGGCAGGGCGGCATCACGATTGGCGACAATGTCTACACCGCCCCTCTGGTGCAGATGCTGGCCGTTGACCACGTTTATGACGACCCGACGCGGCCCATCATCGAACAGGGGATCACGGCGAACGGGATTGTGATTGAGGACAATGCCTGGATCGGGGCCGGGGCCATCATCCTCGACGGGGTGCGGGTAGGGAAAGGGGCCGTGGTAGGAGCGGGGGCGGTCGTGACTGAGGATGTGCCACCACACACGGTGGTGGCAGGAGTTCCAGCCGAGGTGGTGGAACAGATTGAGGGCGCCCCTACATCGGCACGAGGGACGGTGTACTTCTGAAGGCGAAGGATAGGCGGAGAACTATCGAGAACTGCTCAGGGAATTGCGCAACCCACGGGAGCTGTGAGCCAACGTGAGCACGCTGTCAGTGGTGATCCCAGCCTACAATGAAGAAGACGGCATTGCCGCCATCATAGAGCGCGTGCTGGCGGTGCGGGCGCGGCTGGCTGCGGTCGGTATGGACCTGGAACTGATCGTCGTGGACGATGGCTCCAGCGACCGCACAGTGGAGATCGTGCGTCGCTACGACGGTGTCACCCTGGTGTGCCACGAGCGCAACGCTGGCTACGGCGCTGCCCTCAAGACCGGCTTCGCCTCGGCGCACGGCGAGTGGCTGGGCTTTCTCGATGCCGACGGCACTTATCCGCCGGAACATTTCCCTCAACTGTGCCAGACGGCATTGGAGCAGAGCGGCGATCTTGTGATCGGCTCGCGTCGCTCAGGTGCCCAGAGCGAGATGCCCCTGCTGCGGCGGATAGGCAATCTCTTGTGGTCTAATCTGGTCAGCCTGGTGGGCAACCATCGGGTCAGTGACCCGGCCAGCGGGATGCGGGTCATCCGGCGGACCGCATTGCCCCTGCTCTATCCCCTGCCCGATGGGTTGAACTTTACGCCGGTGATGAGCACGCGGGCCATTCACGAAGGGCTGAAGATGGTCGAGGTGCCCATCCCCTATCACGAGCGGATGGGTCGTTCCAAGCTGAACGTGGTGAGTGACGGCACCCGCTTCCTGCAATCCATCGTCTGGACAGCCCTCACCTACAACCCAGTGCGAATCTTCGGCGGCCTGGGGGTGCTCGCGGTCGTGGCCGCGCTGCTGGTGGGGGCCACCATGCTTCTCTTTGGAGTGCGCGGCGGCGCACAGCCCTGGCCGGCTTTCCGATTGTACGTGATCTTGGTGCTGGTGGTCGGTGGGGTCAACCTCTTCTCGGTGGGCACGCTGTTCAACTACCTGGTTTCCCTGTTCCACAAGAGGCCGGTCCGCCAGGGACTGCTGGGCAAACCGCTGTTCAAGACGCCTGTGGAGCGAAACTTTATCTGGATGGGGCTGGCAGCGGGTGCCCTTGGCGGGTTGTTCGCCCTGGCAGCCATACGGGAGGGGCTTACGCTGCCCCCTTCGCCTGCCTACCCCTTCTACCTGTTGACCAGCGGCATGTTGCTCCTGACCGGCTTGCAGCTCATCCTCTCGTGGATCCTGGTGCTGGTTCTGGCTGAGCTGAGCGAGCGCGAAGTGCAGGTGCAGGACGACATGGAAGGTACGGTGAGGCAAGGCGAGGGATGACCACGCGGACAAATCTGGAGCCCCAGCCCGGGTTCTCCGAGGTAGATGAGATGCCTGGGGAGCCAGCAGCGGAAGCACGGCCAGCGGGGGCGGTGGATGTGCTGCTGGTCAATCCCCCGGCACCCGATGGCGGCATCTGGATCCGCAGTCAGCACCGCGTCGGCCGGCGCAGCCGGGAAGGAATGATCTGGCCACAGGTGTCGCTGGCGCAGATGGCGGCGCTGTTAGCTCCCGACTACTCCGTCGAGATCGTGGACGCCATCGCCGAGCGGACGAGCTGGCCGCAGTTCGAGGCGCTTCTGCGACAGAAGCACCCTCGCTATTACGTGACCCAGGTGACGGCGCCAACGCTGCAGAACGACATGTACGGCACCTTCCTGGCTCGCTCCCTGGGCGCTCGTACCATCGCCTTTGGCACGCACGTCACCCCCATGACGCGGGAGACAATGGGGCCTTATCCCAGCCTGGACTTTGTGCTGCGCGGTGAGCCAGAGTTGACACTGCTGGAGCTGCTGGGCACTCTCGAGGGGCAAGGCCTGGGGCGCTGGAGCAAACTGTTTGAGGGCGCGGATGCGGACTGGTCAGAGATTCCGCAGGACGGTCCAGGATCAGGAAGCCCGCGTCTGGAGCCCATCAAGGGGCTCGCCTGGAGGCGGGATGGCGAGATCGTCATCAACCAAGACCGGCCCTTGATCAAGAATCTGGACCATCTACCCCTGCCCCGCCATGACCTGCTGCCGCTGGATCGCTATCGCGTCCCCATGATCAAGGGGCCGTACAGCTTTGTCGTCACGAGCCGCGGCTGTCCCGCTGGGTGCCGTTTCTGCATCAAGCACGTCAGCTACGGCCGCACGGTGCGGGTCCGGTCGCCAGAGAACGTGATCGCCGAGCTGAGATTGCTGCGCGACCTGGGGCTGCGCAACGTCCACATGTATGCCGACCTGTTCACCGTGAATCGGGATCAGGTTATGGGCATTTGCGAGCTGATGCTGGAGGAGGAACTCGATTTCCGCTGGATGTGCAACAGCCGGGTGGACTTTGTGGACGAGGAGATGCTGCGCCTGATGGCGCGAGCCGGCTGCTGGATGATCGCGTGGGGCATCGAGTCGGCCAACGAAGGGATTCTGCGACGGGTGCGCAAGGGCTACCGGCCCGGGCGGGCAGCGCAGGCGCTAAGCTGGGCCAGGGCGGCGGGCATCAAGAATTGGGGCTATTTTATCATCGGTCTGCCGGGCGAGACTGACGAGACGGCGCAGCAGACCATCGAGCTGGCCAAGAGGCTGCCTCTCGACGTGGCCCTGTTCCACATCGCTGCGCCCTATCCAGGCACGCCCTTTTACCAGGAGGCGGTGGAGAAGGGCTGGTTCCGGGAGGGGACGCGCTGGGAAGATGTGGATATGGACCGCTCCACCGTGCTGGATTACCCAGAGATGCCGGGGGAGCGCATCGAGTACTGGGCACGGCGGGCGTTTCGGGAGTGGGCCTTCCGGCCGGGGCCGCTCTGGACGTACCTGACCAGCATGGCCAGTCCCGCGACGTTCCGCGCAGCAGTAAGGATCGGACTGGAGAGCCTGGGGTGGATAAGGGAGACGGAGGAACGGAGGCGGACAGACAGCAAGTGACTGAGCCGCAACCATCACCGTGGCCGGAGTATCGCTTCCGTTTCCCCCGCTACAATCGTTGGCTGGCGAACCGCCTGCGGCCGTTCATGGGACAGCGGGTTCTGGAGGTGCAGTGCGGCCTGGGGCACATGACGGGGCTGCTGCTGGATCGGGAGTTCCTGGTGGCCGTGGATTCTGTCGCTGAGCACGTGGCCGCTGTGCAGGCCAGGTACGGAGAGCGAGAGGATTTCGGCGCCGCAGTGCAGGACATGTGCAGCCCGGACGCGCTCAGCTTACGACAATATGGCATTGACACGATCCTGTGTGCCAATCTCCTGGAACATCTGGACGACGACCGGGCTCTGGATACAATGGTGGCTATCCTGCCACCTGGAGGAAGGCTGATCACTTTGGTTGCTGCTTTTGAGAGCCTGTTCAATGCGCTGGACCGGGGTGCAGGGCATCTACGGCGCTATGACAAGGGAGCGTTCGTCGCCCAGCTTGCCAGGCACGAGCTGAGCGTGAACGAGGCTTTCTACGTCAACAGCCTGGGTCTGCTGGGGTGGTGGGTACGGGGCAGCCTGCTGAGACGGGAGATGCCCTCCGTGAGCCAGTTGCGTCTCTTCGACCGCCTGGTGCCGCTCTGGGGGGCGGTGGAGAGGCGGATTCCTCCGCCGTTTGGGTTATCCCTGGTCTGTGTGGCAGACAAGCGGCGCGCAGGCATTGGAGGGTAGCGGATGCGCATTCTGGTGACTGGAGCAACCGGATTCATCGGCAATCACCTGCTGCCAGCCCTGATCCGGGCTGGGCACGAGGTCGTGTGTCTGGTACGGCGCACCAGTGACCTCTCCGGACTGCAGGGCGTGGACGTCGAGCGGGTGCAAGGGGACATCACCGACAAGGACGCGCTGCTGGCCGCCCTGGACGGTGCAAACGCGGTGGTGCACCTGGCCGGGGTCAACGTGCCCGAGCTGGAGGCCTGCCGTCAGGTCAATGTAGAGGGCGTGCGGATGCTTATCAAGGCCTGCCGTGAGCGGGGCGTGCGGCGCGTGGTGGCCAACAGCACTGTCTCGGCCACGCGTGAGCACCTGGGAGCCTACGGGCTGACCAAGAGGCAAGGGGAGGACCTGTGGCAGGCCTCGGGGCTGGATGTGACCATCTTGCGCTTGTCCCTGGTTTACGGCCCGGGGGCCAAAGGGATCTTCGCCAAGCTTCTCGGTTACGTGAAGACGCTTCCCGTGGTGCCGCTCATCGGGCCTGGGACCTTTGAGGTGCAGCCAGTGTACGTGGGCGACGTGGTGGATGCCATCCTGAGGTGCCTCGAAAGCGGCAAGACAATCGGCAGGACCTACGTCCTGGCCGGCCGGGAGGCCACCACGATGAACCAACTCATTGACGCGATGCTGGCCGAGCTGGGGAAACGGAAGCCGAAGCTGCACGTGCCAGTGCCTGTGGCTACGCTGATGGCCCGGGCGATGGCGCTGGTGCTGCCCAATCCCCCTGTGACGGTGGACAATATCCTGGGCATGAATCAGCCGACAGACTATGACATCTCGGCGGCGGAGCGGGATTTTGGGTTTGAGCCCATGCCGCTGCGAGAAGGGTTGCGAAGGACGGTGGGGGGTGGGCGATAATTGATAATCGATTATCGATTATGACTTACCAGTCATCACTCATGAATCCACACCACTCACCCTTCAAACACCAACACATTGCCATCATCGGCCTCGGGCGGATGGGCATCGCTCACGCAGCACTCCTGAACACCATCGCCAGGGCAAAGCTAGTGGGCTTTTGCGACCTGAGCCGGCGGTTGGGGCGGCAGGCGCGCGGGATGGGCTTTCGTGACGTGCCTTTCTACACCGATGTGGAGCGCTTGCTGGATGAGACTCAGCCGGATGGCGTTTTCATCTGCACGCCACCCCATACGCACCTGCCCATCGCCCGGCAGTGCGTGCCGCGGGTGGAGGGGGTCTTTGTGGAGAAGCCGCTGGCGCAGTCACTGGCGGCGGCCCAGGAGATGGTGGCGCTGGTGGAAGGACGGGGGCTGGTCCATGCCGTTGGCTATCACTATGCCTACGTTCCCATCTTCCAGCGGGCCGGGGAGCTGTTAGGCCAGGGGGTCATTGGCGGGCCAACGGAGGTACGTGCCTCCATGTTCCTCACCCAGGTGATGGGGCCCAAACGAGCGAGCTGGTGGTACGACCCGGCCAAAGCCGGGGGCGGGGTGGTGATCAGCATCACCTCACACCTGCTGGCTTTGCTGCAGGAGTACTTTGGCGCGGTGGCCTGGGCGGAGGCACAAACCCGGCGGCTGCACTCCAAACTGGTCGAGGACGAAGCGACCATCCGGCTGGGCTTTGCCAGTGACCTGCAAGCAGTGGTGGAAACCTCGTGGAGCGTGCCCGGCTACGAGCGTTCGGCGATAGAGATTGGCATAGAGGGAGAGAACGGCACGTTGACGGTGACCGATGGGGAGATTCGCCTCTCGCTGCAGCAGGCTACGAGCGGCTTCCCTGCAGGGGAAAGCCATGTCCCCGTCTCCGACGTACCCGACCCGGCCGAGTTTGAGCTGGGTGGGCCGGGTTTCTGGGCCGAGGATGCGGACTTGATAGCGTGCCTGGGCGATGCAGCGGAGCGGGCCCCGCGCGTGACTTGGCACCAGGCATTGGCGACACAGGCCGTGCTGGACGCGGTGTACGGGTCGGCTGAGAGAGTCGAGAAGGTGGGGCTGGATGGCTGAGTTGGCCGGATGGATACTCAACGCCGACGGCGCTTCGACCGATGAACTGCGCCGCGGGCTAAGGACCGGGGCGGATGCAGTGATGGGGACATACCGCCCGGAGCTGTTAGGCGCACTGCGCCAGCTGCGCCGCGAGTTCGACTTTGAGGTCTACCCCGTGGTGCCCAACGCACCAGCCTACGTGCGAGACCTGGCCGACCTGGGGATGATGGGAGCGGCTCTGAAGCGGCTCCGGCGGCTGCCGCCGGCCGGCTGGCTGCGACTGGCGGCTTATGGGCTGCGGAATGTGCGCGGCCTGCTGGCGCAGGACTTTGCGGGGATGCTGGGGGTGATGGTGCTGATGGAGTTGCCGATCTTCTCACCCTTCCAGCCACGGGTGATCTTCCTGCATGCCCAGATGACCGACCTGATGCTGGCCTGCGGCAACGCGGCCGGCTTCCGGGCCTTCGCCGATCTGGTGCGGGACTACGGGGCGGAACCAGGGCTGGAGACGCGCAACTTTGGACACCTGGTGGCGAAGTTGGGCGAGTGGATGGTAGATGTGCCAGTAATCGCTGCGCCGTTCAACCTGAGGGGGTACGGGATGCGCCCGTCGCAGGCGGCATGCGAGGCGCTGCTGGATCAGGAGAGGACGACAGTGGCGGCGAAGGACGTGCTGGCGAGTGGGGCTGTCACGGGGAGTGAAGCGGCGGAGTACGTGAGAATGCATTCCCTGAGTTCGATGGTGCTGGAGCCCGATAACGCGGCTGGTCTCGCCGCCGTCTGGCGGGGGGAGTAACCGTATGCGGTCATATCTGCACGTGAGGTTGTTACTCACTGGCGGCCTGGTGGGGGCCTTGGCTTGGGCTGTCGTAGTATCGTTCCTGTGCACCGGCCCTGCGGTGGCCCAGAGCGGCGGGTGGAGTGAGCCCATCAACATCTCCAACACGCCGGGCAACTCCCGTTACCCGGAGATTGCGGCCGATGCGTGGGGCAACGTGCACGTAGTGTGGAGTGAGGATGAGGACGGCCAGGGGTGGGGAGAATCCATCTACTACACGATGTGGAATGGCGAGGCATGGACCGAGTCGGTGGACATCTTCTACACCCCGCCAGCGGCTCACATCCCAGCCGTTGCAGCGGATAGCCTGGGATACGTGCACGTCGTGTGGAACGCGAACAACACGACGAGGTACAGCCGGGCCCGCATCGGCGATGGGCCCTGGTCGGCGGCTGCCTGGTCAAGGCCCCAAATCCTCAGTACACAGTCCGCTTTTACTACCTATTGGACCGACATCGCTGTTGACGACCAGGGGAACCTACACGTAGTTTGGACCGAACGGAGCGCGGAGGATGAACTCGAAGATTTGTACTACAGTCGCTCAGTGGATGGTGGACAGTCTTGGTCGCTGCCAATCAACCTTTCCAGTACTCCTGAGCAACAATCATCTTTTGAACAGATAATCACTGATGCTGAGGGCAATCCACATGTAGTTTGGCTGGAGCTGTCCAGGAGTCGTGCTGGCTGGGACGAGGGTGACGTTGGGGTTTTCCATAGCTGGTCTAGCGACGGTGGAGAGTCTTGGTTTGCCCCGGAGGAGATGTCGCAGCCAGGGCCGGAGGGGTTTAGTGGTGCCTATCCGGCAATCATTGCTGACGACCAATACGTTTACACTATCTGGAACGAGCGACGTAATGATCCTAGAAGAGATACCATTTTTGCTAGGCGATGGGAGGATGGTTGGTGGTCCGACATTGCGGTGGTGACGGACGACTCCGGCATGATAGGGACTAGTGGTATATGGACACGGGTTCGGGGCGTAGCGGACGGGGCAGGCAACCTACATCTCGTGTGGGAGACGTGGGATGGCGAGGCTATCACCGTACAGTATGTGTGGTCCGAGGATGGAGGGCAGACCTGGTCGGTGCCGGTGGCGATCTCGAACCCGTCACCGCCGAGTGAACTCTGGCGAACCGACATTGCAGTCAGCGAGGAGAATCGGTTACATGTGGTGTGGTTTGGGGGCGGTGACATCTACTACGCCACCTATCAAACTACGGCACGGGCAGAGACGCCGCTTCCCTATGTGGCGAGTACCTCAGCTCCACCTACTGCCACGACCCCAGCAACGATGCCGTCTCCTACCGCCGTAATAGGCTCAACACCCAATCCAGCCATGGTGCAAGGAGGTGTGCTTCAGAGTTCCTGGTTCCCTTTGCTTGCTGGCATTGTTCCGGTGATAGCGCTTGTGTTGCTGGTGATCGCTGTGCGGGGCAGGGCCCGACAGTGATTCGTAGCGCAATAATGTAGAGACTATTACTGGGAGAGCAAGATGCCTTCGATTTGGTATTACCATCCTCTTTTGTACGAATTTGGCGCAATCCTCCTCCAGGGGAATCGTTACAACAGAATGCTGTCCCGTGTTGCAGAGATGATAGGAAAGAACAAGTCAGTGCTTGATCTTGGGGCTGGGACGTGCAGACTTGCTTCAATGCTGGATAGCACGTGCACATATGAGGGCTGGGACCTGAACCAAAGGTTCGTGAGTTACTATCAGCGTAAAGGGATAAACGTGAAGTTGATGGACGTGTTTCAGTATAGCTCATACCCGCCTGTTGATTGTATCGTGTTGTTGAATGTATTCCACCATGTAGCACCGAGGCAGTCAGTCCTGTTGAGACAATGCCTAGAGCACGCGGGAGAGAAGGTTATCGTCTGCGAGCTATTTCGTAATGTGGAATCTCGCCCAATATATTGGCGGCTGGTCAGGCTTCGCGAGATCCTGGGCTTGGAGAAGCTGATAGGAGATTGGGATGGTGTAAACAGGGAGTTCGATCGCTATCCGCTAATGAGCAAGGATGAACTCAGAGCTTTCTTGGATAAGCATGGACGGTGCAAAATCACCGAGCTAGATAACATGTCAATGCTGCTTGTAGTGTACCAAGTTGGCAGAGAAGGAGGGCAGTCGAAATGAGCAAGCGGAACGCCGTTCTTCTCGTATGGCGATACAAGATTCTCCTGGTGGTCCTTCTGGTTGGTGTTGTTCACATCCTTTCGCTAACAACACAAATCGGAGGTCATGATCAGTCACAATACGTTATGCTGGCGCAGTCCATTGCTGGTGGTCAGGGGTTTCGACAGCTAAATCTGCCCGGCAACCCACCAGAAAAACTCCGTGTTCCCGGATTCCCCTTGCTCCTTGCTCCGATTGCTTACCTCTGGCCTGGCTTTCCTGAGAATCTCCTTGGGTTCAGGTTGGTTTCCATTCTGTTCAGCTTGCTTTCTCTGGTAGCTGCATATTACTACTTTGTAAAACGCAAGGGCATCCAGCCACATATTGCCAGCCTCATGGTTCTACTTCTGGGGTTGAATCCCCTCATGGTCGTGTTTTCCTCGCAGGCAACTTTTTCCGAGATTCCTTACCTCTTCTTTTCGGTATTAGCTCTCTCGCTGCTGGAGGGGATTGGCGCCAAAAAAGGTGCCCGATATCTTGTAATAGCAGCCTTCGCGATATTGGCGAGCTATTTCATTCGAGTGGTGGGAATAGCCTTGTTGGCTGCCGGCGTGAGCAACTTTCTTTTAAGAAAAAGGTGGAAAGAGGCTGCAATCATCTTCCTGGTATTGGTCTTGTTTGTGCTGCCCTGGGCATACCGTAATTCCTCAGCAGGCACTTCGGCATTAACTACGGAACATGTTTGGTATATCCTGCAAAAGGATTATCAGAGACCGCATCTTGGGACCATCGGCTTGCAAGACATGGCCCATCGCTTGCTCAACAACATCTGGGGGCATACAACAGAAACTATCTCATGGCTCTTTATCCCTTGGGCGGTAAATGGTTGGTGGCCAGCTTTTCTGGCCCGTCTTCATTTACAACAACTGGCGTGGACGTCGGCAGCTCTTGGTCTTGCCGTGTCTGGCCCGTGCATCCTGGGGTACATTCTGACTTTGAAAGAGAAGTTGACCGTCACTCATCTCTATGTCTTCTTCCTCATAGGCATTATCCTGTTGGCCCCCTGGTACGTGGAGCGAAACCTGTGGCCGCTGCTGCCTTTCCTGCTCTACTACTTTGCCGTGGGCCTGCGTTGGTTTGTTGAGAGGGCATCGCTTTTGCGGCGCAAGTCGCTTTCTCTGGCTGCGGCGGCCACTGTGGTCGCTTTGTGTATTATCCTGTTCGGTTTTGCGGCGAGCGACAGACATCTGTTGGCAGCGGGGGCGGCGTATCGAGCTGGAGAGATTGATGAGTCGGAGAGGGTCTTTGGCGAGATGTGCGAATGGATTCGCAACAATACTTCCCCCGACGATTTGCTCCTTTACCGCTTTCCGGTCAAAACTTATCTCTACACCAGGCGTAAAGTGATGGGCATTCCCATGATCATAGACCACGACGCGTTCCTCTCTGAGCTGAATCATGCTGGTGTGGACTACGTCGTGCTGGAACCTGATCGGCAACAAGGGTATGAGTATGGGTGGTTCGATCAGGTCTACTTGCAGCCAGCCGTGACTGCCTATCCTCAATCTTTTGTCCCTGTGCACCAGATCGGCACCGATCCCGACCATCCTGCGCTCGTGATATATCGTTTTGAGAGCCTGCCAGCGCTGGGCGAGGAGCAATAACGTGGAAGCGACAAGCGGCGAAACCGAGGCCACCGATGCCGGTTTGCAGGATGGGGGAGAGAGGAAAGCTCCCGCAGCCCTCTCGGTCAAAATCCTGCGCAACGCCATCGCCAACTATGGTGGCGTGTTTGTGACCAGGCTGGTGGGCTTCTTGCTGACCCCTTTCATCGTCCACCGGCTGGGCGATACGGCATATGGTATCTGGGCATTGACGGGGGGCATCGTCGCCTACCTCGGCTTGCTGGACTTGGGTATGTCTGCTTCAGTGGCAAAGTACGTCGCGGAGTATAGGGCCAAGAACCAGCCGCAGAGCGTGAATGAGATTGTTAGCACCGTCTTCATGCTCTATTGCTTGCTTAGCCTGCTTGTCCTGTTCGCTATACTGGTTCTCTCGCTGTATTTCCCTGCAATCTTCAACGTTGAGGGAGGGTATGGCCAAATAGGCCGGGTTGCGCTCTTCCTGGTTGGGATTGACTTTGTGATTATGCTGCCCACCAGCATACTCAACGCCATCCTGGTGGGCTATCAGCGGTTCGACCTCAACTACCTTGCTGGCATTCTCGCGTTGCTTGTGAAGAGTGTGCTGATTGTTGTTCTGTTGAACCTGGGCCTTGGCCTTGTTGGGCTGGCGACTACGAGCATTGTGTCAACGTTGCTTCTCACAGCGGCGCGGTTCTGGGCTACGAAGAGGACTGCTCCAAAACTACGCATTCATCCCAAGCTCTTCAGACGTGACATTGTGCCATCAGTGGGGAAGTTCAGTCTTGTGGTTTTTGGTCTGCAAGTCACGGGATTGGTAATCTATCACACAGACAACATCGTCATTGGGCTGTTTCTCCCTGTGGCGGCCATTACCCCTTTTGCTATTGCTTATAAGCTGGGTATTCTTGTTCGAGACGCTATTGCCCAACCTCTAGGTTCGGTCCTTATGCCCGCTTTCTCTGAGCTGGATGGGATGGGCAGGGCCGAGGACAGGGAGAGAATCAGGCGGCTGCTTATTCAAGGGACAAAGGCCACCTCCGTTTTGGTATTGCCGATTACTGCCTTTCTGATCGTCATGGGAGAACATATCATCCGTTTGTGGGTGGGAAAGGAGTACGTAGGCACAAGCACACCCGTGCTGTATGCTCTGACTGTCTTCTTCCTCAGTAACGCCCTTTTCAGAACCGGGGCGAATCTGCTTTTTGGCCTCGGCAGACTGAGGCGGTATTTGTACGTGTGCACCGGCATGGCTTTAGGCAATCTCCTGCTCAGCACGCTTTTGGTTCAGTTTCTTGGCATAACGGGTGTGGCGATAGGAAGCGCCATTCCTATGGCTATAGGTTGTGGACTGTTTCTTTTTCCACACGCATGCGAGGTCGTAGGATTGCCCATAAAGAGGTTCTTCGGGGAATCGTTTGTGCCTGCTGCAATCCCAATCATCCCCACCGTTGTCATCACACTTCTGCTATCCAGATACTGGCCCCCTGTCAACTTGGCTGTTCTGGCCCTTCAGTTCATGATATGTGTCTCCTCCTATGGACTGATTTATCTGATGTGCATAAGCAAAGAGGAGAGGACCAGCTATGCCGCACGAATGAGGGGATTGAGGCGCATAACGCACGAGAGAACGTAGCGCATCATGGAATGCGAGGAGGCGAAGCGAGGAGTAAATGGTTGAGCCAATACGGGAATTGAGGGCCATCTGTCAAAGCAAGGATGAGGAGGAGACAGGGTATCTCAAGGTTGTAGCTAGAAGGGCGTCAATACAGGTTACTAGACTACTGCTGCATACGCCTATCACTGGCAACCAAGCGACTTTGCTCTACATTGTGACCGGGCTGGTTGCCGGCATATTCTTTGTTCCGGGTAATACGTGGTGCACGATAATTGGGGTCTTTCTCCTCCAATTGTGGTTCGTTATGGACTGCGTTGATGGAGAAGTGGCGCGCTATCGAAAGACAGCGAGCTTGACTGGCATATACCTTGATGAGTTGTCTCATCACATCGTGCACCCTTATGTCTTCGCTTGTGTGAGTTTTGGTGTATACAATAGTCTTCATGATGTGAGAGCATTCATGTTTGGTTTCTTGGTCGTCTTGTCCATGAGTTTGTATGCTGCGGTGCAAGATTGTCGTGCCAAGGCGATTCTTGACAACTTTCGCAGGGGCTACCTTTTTACCGGAGAGGAGATTTCCAGCGAAAGGACAGGGGACTCGAGCACCTTGCTCCGCGAGGACTGGCCAGGAAAGGGCAGCTGGGATGCGTCAATTGCAAGGCGCATTGCGAAGAAACTAGGCCTGCTTGTGCTATACAGGCTTGACTTTTTGTATCGAGCTCCGGCTTTCAGCAACATCATCACTGCGGCAGCGCTGACGGATTGGTTTGTGCCAGATGTTAGTGCCGGTCCCATCACAATTAACAATGTGTATGCGGTGCTCATAGCTTATGCTCTGGTTCTACCCATCGTTGTTGCGGGGACTGCCTATTTGGCTGTTCGAGATAGAACCACCGAATGGGAGTATGGTGTGTTGTCGTATTGGTTGAGGGAATCGTCGAGAAAGAATAAACATGCCTGAAAATAGCCCATACTTGACTGCCCCTGCAGCTATCAACAGGCTTGGAGTGCCGCCTTGACGGTTGACTGATCGCCAGAGTGTCATGCTTGCGTCTTGAGGAATTGTGTGAGACGCATACTTGAAATCGGTGGCAGTTGAAGAAATGCGCGTGAGCGGGGGCGCTGGCTTCCACCGGGCGGCCCATTTTTGCGGCAATAGGGAGGCCACGGAGACCTTGCAGGCATATCGGGAGGCAGCGCGCGCGTGAATGCCCTTTTGATTGGGTACGGGGACTTTGAATACGCCGGCATGAAACACGTCTACCACTTTGCCAACGGGCTGGCAGCGCTGGGGCTGCGGGTGATGGTGCTTGTCCCCGGCGACCCGGGTACAGCGGCGTTGATGGCCGACCCGCCCCGCTTCGAGTTGGTGCCTGTCGGATTTGTCGGCCCTTTCCTGGCGGCGGCCACGCGCCGGGCGGCCACGCGCTTTGCCCCGGACATCATTCACGCCTGGACGCCACGAAACATCCCGGCCCGCGTGGCCTGGGAACTCAAACGGCGCACCGGGGCCAGACTGGTGGTGGATTACGAGGACGACGAGGATATGCATTACGAGGCGCACGTCCGGGCGATGGGGAAACGTCTTTCTTCAGCGCTGCGTCGGTTACTCTGGCCACTGCTGAAGGCACGTCTGATGCTCAAGCCGCTGCTGTGGCCGATGAACTGGAAGGGCGGCGAGCCCTATGGCCCTAAACACCCGCTGACGTACCGGTTGGTGAACCGGGCCGCCGACGCCTTCACGGCCATCTGCACGCCGCTGAAACAGCGGCTGGAGCGGGAGTGGCCGGGCAAGCCGACCTATTTGCTCTACCCCGGCGCCGACCTGCAACGCTTCAGCCCCCAGGCTCATGGCCAACAGGTGCGGCGACGATATGGGCTCAGTGGCCGGAAAGTGCTCCTTTACTCTGGCACCGCGAACACGACTATCCTGGATTCTTTACTCGAGGTTCTGCAACAGGTCAGAGCAAGGCATCCAGAAGCCGCGCTGATGCATGTGGGCAACGACGATTTCCGGGAGGAGGTTGATGCTCTTGTGGACAGTCGAGGGCTCCAGGGGCACATAGTGCTGACCGGCTCGGTGCCCCATCGACAAATACACCTTTACCTTGCTGCCAGCGATGTCCTCCTGCAGCACAATTACGACCTTTCCAACGAGTACCGGCTGCCCGCCAAACTGCCGGAATACCTGGCCATGGGCCGGCCGGTGGTCACCTTCAGCGCGGGAATTGGCCGCCTTCTGCAAGATGGCATAGATGTGCTCAAGGTCAGCACAGACAGGCCGGAGGAAATGGCGGAGAAGGTGCTGCGCATACTGGATGATGAGCAACTGGCCCGCAGGCTGGGGGCCAATGCCCGCCGCAAGGCCGAGGAACTCTTTGACTGGCAGAAGAATGCGCGCACCCTGGCAAGGATATATGAAGAAGTTCTGGCCCGGCCCGTTGAAGGGGTGCCCACGCGAGAGCGGCACGAGCGGGGGCTTCGTTGACCGAACCATCACCGGCTGCCTGGGATACGTATTGGCAGGAACTCCAGAAATCGGGCTACGTCAACTACACGCCCGAACTGCTGCGTGCCCTCGAAGCCGTCACCGACCTGCGAGGACAAAGGGTGCTGGAAATCGGCGGGGGAACGGGGGGCAACAGCAGCCTGCTGGCCCGGAAAGGGGCCGAGGTCTATGTCTTGGACTTTTCTCCCACGGCGCTGAGCATCGCCTCTCAGACGGCAGAACACGCGGGGGTCCGGTTTCGCTTGATGGAGGCGGATGCGCGGCATATGCCCTTTTCCGACCGATTCTTCAACCTGATCTTCCACCAGGGCTTTCTGGAACACTTCCGCAATCCGCTTCCTCTGCTGCAGGAGCAATGGCGCGTGCTGCGAGAGGGGGGACACCTGCTGGTTGATGTGCCCCAGAAGTTGAATCTGTTCACTGTGAAGAAGCATGTCTTAATGGCGATGCGCAGGTGGGAGTACGGGTGGGAGAGTGAGTTCAGTTACGGCCGCCTGTGCGGGCTGCTAACGGACGCGGGGTTCGATGTCGTCGAGGCCTACGGACGCGGGTACTATCCCCGTCCCTTCCACAGGCTGCGCCACCTGCACAAGATCGAGGATCGGCTGGGGCGGAACGGCCTTTTGCCCAGGCGGTTTTGGGAGTGGTACGAGTCCCAATGGCGCCGGTTCGAGGCCGGGCGGGCGCCCCTGTACCTGCTGCAGTGCATCGGGGTCGTGGCACGGAAATGAGATTGACTTGATGGAGGAGAAGCGCGGTGCGCATCCTGGCGACCAGTTCGTGGTTCCCTTATCCACCCGACAACGGGATCAAGCTGCGCATGTACAATCTGTTGAAGCGCTGGGCGCACAACCACGAGATCGCGCTGCTGGCCTTTGCTTCATCCGAGGTAACGGCCAGTCAGTTGGAAGCGCTTGAGCCATACTGTACCTGGGTGCAGGCTGTTCCCCGCCGATCCTTCCGGCCGCACAGCCTCCGGGCCTGCCTGGGCTTGCTGTCGCCCTACCCGCGTTCCTGGGTGGATACCTACAGCCCGGAGATGCGGCGACTGCTGAACACCGTGGTCCAGAACCAGGGATTCGACCTGCTCCTGGCGTTCGAGTTCGGCACAGCCCCCTACGCCGCGAGGATGGGCAGCGCAACGCCGAAAGTGCTGGACGACCTGGAAATGGGTGTGCTGCGCGACCAATATCGTCACGCCCCCAACTGGCTCAGACGACTGCGATACGGCCTCACTTGGCTCAAAACAAGGCGTTTCGTCCGGCGCACCCTCGCTCGCTTCGACGGCTGCACCACGGTGTCTGAGGTGGAACGTAGCATTGTTTTGGAGGTTGCACCAGGTTTCTCGCCCATCGAGGTGGTTCCCAACGGCGTGGATGTGTCGTGGTACCAAGGTGAGTTTGGCCCCCCGGAGCGAGACACTCTCGTATTCTGCGGCTCATTGACGTGGAGCGCCAACCTGGACGCCATGCGGTTCTTCCTGGAACAGGTATATCCTCTCGTAAAGCACCGAGTCCCCGAGGTCCGGGTGCGCATCACCGGCCCCTCGGACAGGGCACAGCGAGATAGCCTGCCTGCCGACGAGAGCGTCGAGTTCACAGGCTGTCTGGATGACGTCCGTGCGGCAGTCGCCCGGAGCTGGGTGAGCATCGCACCGATGCGCGTCGGAGGTGGCACCCGGCTGAAGATTCTCGAGGCTATGGCCTTGGGGACGCCTGTTGTAGCAACGTACAAAGGCGCCGAGGGACTGAACGTGACCGCTGGTGCGAATATCCTGCTGGCCGATGCTCCGGCGATGCTTGCCGACCACATTGTCACTCTGTTGCGCGACGTCGAGTTGCGGGAACGGCTGGCGGTGGCAGGACAGCGATTGGTGACTGCACAATACGATTGGGACGTCATCGCGGCCAGGGCGGAAGCCTTCTTAACGCAGGTTGCAAGGTTAAAAGCACGGCATGATTAGCACCATCCGGCGCAGGCTGCAACATTATGACCGCTACCTGACCACCGCTGCAGTGGTGGTGGGCTTGTTGCTGGCCGAGGTGGTAGTGGTACGGCGCATATTGGCCTTCGGGCCTGGCTTCGTCGCAGCGGCAGCGCTTTCCCTGGTGGGAGCCATAGCCATCTTGTGGAGATTAGAGTTGGGCTTTGCCCTGCTCGGCGGCCTTTCTATGTATGCTAACCCTGCGATCTTCGATGTGCGGGGGCGGGAGATTGACGTGATCCACCTGGTGGGCGCACTTGTCGTCGTGGTCTGGCTCCTGCGCCGCCTGGTGGTGCAGCGGGACCTGCGCCCGCCCCGCTCCAGGCTCAATACCCCCCTGCTGACGCTGGTGCTCGTATGGCTTATCACCTGGATCGCCGGCTACACCTTCTGGGACATGCGCGTGCCCACGGCGCAGCGCCAGCCGCTTTTCTTCGTGACCGAATTTGGCCAGTTGCTCATGTTTATCGGCGTCTTCTGGGCCGTGGCGGATACGGTGAAGGACGAGCGGTGGGCCAAGCCCATCTGTGCCACGATCACTATCGTCAACGCCTCGACGGCTCTCACGGGCGGCCTGGGCTGGAACCAAACACCGGTCGCACTGGCACTCACCTGCTCGCTGCTGGCTTTTGGCGAAGCGGACTTCCGCGTGAAGGCAGGATTATGGCTGGTACTTGGCATTTTCCTGTGGGGTCTGATCCGGGTGAATCGCATCCCGGTCTACCTGGCTAGCATGGCGGTGGTGCTCGTGGTTGCCTTGTTCAAATCCAGGCAGCTCTTCGCACTGTTGCTTATCATCTTCGTCATCCTGGGCGTGGCGTTCATCAGGCCGCTTTGGGAGGTCGAGACCAGCGTGTTCAGCCGCCTGGAACTGGTCAAGGCGGCTTTGTCCATCTTCCGGGATCATCCTATCCTGGGTATCGGGCCGACGCACTATCGCTCCTACGCCATTCTCTACCATCGTGGTCTGGGCTGGCATACGGTAGAGCGTGGGCTATTGTTGCCTCACGACGTGTGGCTCTACTTCCTGGCGAACGTGGGAATAGTAGGCCTGATTGGAATACTCTGGGTCGTAGGTTCGATGTTGTGGGGTCCTTTTTCCACCTATCGCCGGACAGAGGACGCCTTCTCCAAAGTCCTGGCAGTGGGTGCCCTGGCCTGCGTGAGTGGTGTGTTGGTTCAGAGTATAGGAGGGCATATGGGCTTCTTGCCGGACTACAGTCTGTCGTCATTTTACATGGCGCCGGTGTGGATTCTGATGGGGCTGATGGTTGCGAGGAGGCAAGGGACGGTCGAGGAGCAGAATGATTGACCTCTCCATTGTCATCGTGAATTGGAACACGCGCGATCTGCTGGCGCAGTGCTTGCAGTCGGTGTACGAGACGGTGCGAGAACTGGAGTTCGAGGTATTCGTGGTGGACAATGCTTCGAGCGATGGCAGTACGACGATGGTGAAGAAGGAGTTTCCGCAGGTCAAGCTAATCGAGAACAATGAGAATGTGGGATTTGCCAGAGCGAACAACCAGGCAATTGCCCAGAGCCAGGGACGGTACGTCTTGCTCCTGAACAGCGATACGTTGGTGTTGCCAGGCGCAATTGACAGAGTCGTGGCGTTTATGGATCAGCATTGGGAGGTAGGCGCAGCCGGTTGTGCGGTGTTGAATCCCGATGGCACGTTGCAACTTTCCCACAAAACCGCCTTTAGCATAGGCAACGAACTTGTGTATGCAACGTTCCTGGGTCGCTTTGTTGCACAACGGATGCCGTTTCCCAAAGACGTGCTTCAGCACGGGCAGAAGCCTTTCGTCTCTGAATACCTTGCTGTGGACGCGGTATCTGGTGCCTTCCTGCTGGTCCGCCGTGAGGTGATGGACGAAGTAGGGTTGTTGGACGAACGCTTTTTCATCTACTCCGAAGACGATGATTGGTGTTTTCGCATCAGACAGGCGGGGTGGCAAATCTGCTACCTACTGAATGTTCGGATCATCCACTATGGTGGGCAAAGCACGCGTCAAGAAAGTGCCGAGATGTTCCTCCAACTCTACAAGAATCGGTTTCTGTTCTACCGGAAAAACTATGGGCAGCTCAAAGCGTCTTTCCTGAAATGGGTATTCATTGCTGAGGCGTGGGTAAAACTGGCTGCGTGGGCCGGAGTATATCTCTCAAGATTGGGCAGGCGTGCAGTAGCCAGGGAGAGGATTTGGGCCCTCTGGAGACTTGCAACCAAAGGCGTGTGGCTTTGACATCCCCAAGAGGAAGTGCCCGATATGGAACTTGTGCGCTGCGAATTATGCGGCAGTGATAAGCATGACACGGAATGAGTGCAAGAAACTGGATCTAGCGGTTGTTATCGTTAACTGGAACACGGGCCAACTCCTACAGCAGTGTGTAGCCTCAATCTATGCCTACGCCCCCCATTGCAGTTTTGGCGTTTGGGTGGTTGACAATGGCTCCCACGATGGTAGTGCGGAGATGGTGAGGGCAAACTTCCCCAACGTGCATCTCGTCGTTAAGGAAGCCAATCTAGGGTTTACAAAAGCCTTCAATGATGTTCTTCGTCATACACGTGCCGAGTATGTTGTGTCGTTGCATCCCGATACCGAGGTAATGGCGGGTGCCTTGCAGGCCATGATCGACTATATGGAGAGTCATCCAGAAGTGGCGACAATAGGCGCCAAGCTGGTATATCCTGATGGAGAATGGAACAAATCGTGGTTCGACTTCCCAACGTTAGCGACAGAGCTTTCTAAAGCTCTACTGCTGCACAGGTTGTTTCCTGCAAGCCAGACCCTAAACAGAACTGCTATGACGCCAGGAATTGCTTCTCAGCGTTGGGCTCACCATGTACTACAATCTGTCGGCTGGGTGTCTTCCGCGTGCCTACTCCTGCGCAGAGAGATCATTCAAACCATTGGTCTACTCGATGAGCATTATCTCGTGTGGTGGGCGGATGTTGACTGGTGTTATCAAGTGCACAAAGCTGGCTGGTGCGTACACTACTTGCCTCAAGCCAAAGTCGTGCACTACGAGAGACGAAGTTTCCGAAGCGGCGCGCAGCATTTTGACCCCCATCTGGCCTATAAAGAGAAGGACTATCTACCAACAGAAATGACATGCCGGAATATCATTTATTTCTTTCGAAAGAACTATGGACGCCGGGAAGCGGTCTTGTTGCGGGCGATACTGGCCGTCGGATACTTTACTAGAGTGGTTGCCTGTTGCGCGGCGTTGGCGCTGTTGCCTCCGAGGAGAGTTGAAGCTAGAGAGAGACTCCTGAACTATTGGCAAGGGCTGAGAGTAGCGTTAGCTTATGGTGGATGATGCGGGATTTCTCGTATTCCCCCCAGGCTGACCCAAAAATCGTGCCTACTACGTATTGTGTTCCTTGGCCGCTCAGCATGAGGTGACTTGGTCAGCTTCGCCCTACGAACGAAGGTGGTGTAATTCATGAACCAGACTGTGCGGACGTTTCTCAAAGAGCGACTGCCTGCTGGCGTAATAGACCAGGTCAGATTGGCCAGAAACGCTTTGCGCTTACTTTGCTGGCAACTACGACCACCTGATAGCGGTGGCCCCGTCCTGCTGAGCCAGCCGGATCGTCAGTTTGATGTCCTTTTGTGGAGTTCTTGTGATCAGTTTGAGGTGATTGTACGACCCTTCGTCGAAGAATGCCGTTGGCCTTTGCCTGAGGTATACAATGGTTTCTTTGAAGCTATTGACGCTGAATTCTACTATTGTGCGGTTCGAGCCTGGCGTCCCGAAACGATTATTGAGATCGGTTCAGGTTGGGCCACGCGATTTGCTGTACGTGCCCTGGCTAGAAACGGAGGGGGGCAGATTATCAGTATTGATCCTGAACCACGTCGTGTCTTACCAGCCCAAGTAACTCATATCCAATCAAGGGTGGAGGAAGTCGAGCTTGGTGCATTTGACCAACTTCAGGCAGGTGACATTCTCTTTATAGATTCCAGTCATAGCAGGCAAGAGGCCGAGTATCATGCAACGCACATTCTTGAGCGTCTCAAGCCAGGTGTCTTTGTTCATTATCATGACATTATGTATCCTTATCAACGTTGGTCTGATGAGGAAGAGGTGATACTGGATTTTTACCACCATCACCAGGCATCGTTTGAGGTCCTGACTGGTCTTGCTTTTGTTCGTCACATGTGTCCAGACCTCTGTCTATCGCTTGTGCCATCTTTCCGACGTATGGTGAATCGTGTGCCAGGCTCGCTTTGGGCGCGTAGGAAGACAGATTAGTGCGCATTCTCTTCCTTACCCAGGTCCTTCCTTATTCCCTGGACGCTGGTCCCAAAATCCGCGCCTACTACGTTCTGCGCTACCTGGCGCAACAGGACGAGGTGACGCTGCTCTCACTCGTGCGGGGAAGCGACAAGCCGGAGCACATCGACCACCTGCGGCAGTTCTGCCGCGAGGTGCATACCATCCTTATCCACCGGTCCAGAGCCAGAGACGCCGTTTACCTGCTCGGCAGCCTGGTCACAAACCAGCCATTCCTCATCCTACGCGATGGCGTCCCGGAGATGTGGGAGCGCGTGCACGAACTGCTAGCAGGAGGCCAATTCGATGTTGTGCACGCCGACCAATTGTGGATGGCTCAGTATGCCCTACGGGCTAAATGCCGAATCCCAAAGTTGGTGCTGGACGAGCACAACGCCGTCTACACCATCCCCCAGCGCCTGGCCGAGCAAGAACGGAACCCGTTCAAACGCCTGCTGCTGGAGCTCGAATGGCGCAAACTGGCTCGTTATGAGGGAGAAGTGTGCCGGCGATTCGACCACGTGATAACGGTGACAGAGGAAGACAGACAAGCCTTCTCTCGACTCGGGGTTTCCAGTTCTCAGCTCACCACCATCCCCATTTGCATCGACCCTCAGGAAATCGCAGTCGTAAGACGCAATGCCGGGGCTCAAGACATCATCCATATCGGCACCATGTTCTGGCCGCCTAACATAGATGGCGTCCTGTGGTTCGCAAAGGAGGTCTTCCCTCTGGTCAGGCGGCAAATACCTGGGGCCAGATTCTACGTTGTGGGCAAGAATCCGCCCAAGGAAGTTCGCCAATTGTCACACTCATCTTCCATCATCGTCACCGGCTACGTGGAAGACCCCACTCCCCACTTTGCCGACAGCGCCGTCTTCATCGTCCCCCTGCGGGCTGGCGGTGGCATGCGGGTGAAGATCCTGAACGCCTGGGCCAGGGGGGTTCCCATCGTCTCCACCACCATTGGCTGTGAGGGGATAGAGGTCCGGGATGGCCAAGACATCGTGATAGCCGACACGCCCCCAGATTTCGCCCAGGCGGTGGTCAGGGTGATACGGGATAAGGCATTGGCCCAGCGCCTGGCACAGGCCGGCCGGCAGTGGGTGGAGCAGAGGTACGATTGGCGGACGGTGTACCGGAAGCTGGACGAAGTGTATGCAAATCTGGCGAAGTAGGGTATAGCACACACAAATCGGCATGGCAAAGACTGTGAACTGCAATCTCTGTGGCACGAACGATGCTCGGGTCCTCTTTCGACCATCGCGGTCTCCAGGACCTGTTGTCAGGTGCCGGGACTGTGGCCTGGTCTATGTCAGCCCCCGCAAGAATACCAGGGCGATAATCTTTGAGGGGCCTGAGATTGGGAACTATGCCCCCAGAATGCTTATCAGCTCAGATCTTGGTGATCTGACAGGGTGTTGGGAAAGATCTGCGATTGAGGAAGACGAGGCAGAACTGTCAGCTAAGGTAGTCAACGCTCATCGGGCTCTAGACCGCATTGAGCAACTGATGTCTCACAAGGGAACCATGCTCGATCTCGGGTGCTTCTGTGGCACGTTTCTCCATGTGGCGGCGGAACGGGGTTGGCGCAGCTACGGGATAGAGCCCCTTGTCGGCCCGGCGATCTACGCGCGTGGAGAGTTCGGGCTCAACGTCATCACGGACACGCTGCGGGATGACAGCTTCCCGCCAGAGTTCTTCGATGTGGTAACCGCATTTCAGGTCTTTGAGCACCTTCCTGATCCACTGGGAGAGTTGACAAAGATTCGGCGCATTCTCAAGCCCGGGGGGCTGGTCGTGGTTGAGGTGCCGAACATTGACACCGTTTGGGTGAGATTACTGGGCAAGTACCACAGACACTTTGTCCCGGATCACATATACTTCTTTTCGCCACAAACCCTGGAGGCGCTTCTGGCGAAGGCGGGATTCACAGTAATGCAGATTCAAGCCTGGCCACGGACACTCAGTCTTCGGAAAGTTGCTCGCTGGACCGGGCGAGTTGGGGGTGTGCCATTCGGCAAAGTCGTTGCGACGGCCGTGCGTTGCCTTCACCTCCAAAACAGCATGATTACTGTGGATCTTGGAGACGTCATATGCGCCTTTGCTCGCAAGAGTGTAGTTCCTGAAGGAATGTCCTCGCTTGCCGGGTAACGGCCGGCGCTAAGTGGAGGAGAAGTACGATTGGCACACTGTGTACAGGCGGCTCGGCGTTGTCTACGATACGCTGATGAGGGCGAGTAGCATGTGACTCTGTGCCTGATTCCGGCAGGTCTGACAGAAGGCCATATATATGCACAGCATCAAAGGTATACGAGGATCAATTCGCTGCCACTCTGCTTGGCTGTTCCCCACTGGTCTTGTGATTGGGGTACTGGTCCTGTATGGACTCTTTCCCACGACCAATTCCTACTACACCCGTGATCCAATTGACATAGCTATGCGTCTGAATCAGCACAACTGGACAGCGCTGTTCGACCCGCACCACGTATTGTATGGCCCCCTTGTCATCGCGGCCAACCGATTCGCTTTGGCTCTCGGGCTGGACAACCTGCTGCGTGTGAATCGGGCTATAAACGAGCCTGTGTCAATAGTCGAGGCATGATGCGAGAGAAGTTGATTCAGAGCACGGCTTGGATTCGGGGTGGGATTGAACGGCGGTTGTTGATGCCAACCCTGATCTTTGCTGCTATCTTCTTACTCTATATCGCCTTCCTCACCCATGGGGCTTACATCACCCGGGACCCCATCGATTATGCCTATGCTGCCGAAAGCTCCTTGCACTCAGCCCACTCGCCATTCCACTTGCTTTACCAGCCGGTAGGCCGCCTGTTCTATCTTTTGTGGGGTGTTCTTGGCTATCAAGGCGGGGCAATGTTGCCGATGCAGGTTCTGAATGCTTTGCTGGGGGCATTGGGGGTCGCGCTGTTCTATGTTGTGCTAAACAAGATCGTTGAAGATCGTTTTGTCGCGCTGGCGACGTCCCTTATGCTAGCCTTCAGTTACAGTTATTGGCGCTACTCCGTGGAAGCGATGCCCTATGTTCCCATGGTGCTGATTCTGGTGATTTCTCTTGCTCTAATGCTCAGGATATCTCGAATCAACTCCAAGCGAGAGGCTTGCCTCCTGGGGATGGCAAACGGCGTGGCAGCTCTTTTCAATGTGGGTTGCGTTTTGCTGTTGCCCGCCGTTGCCGTTGCCATCTGGGCCAGGCGCAAAGGAGTCCGAGATCTCTGCCAACGTCTTGCCCTGTATTCCCTGGGTTTGCTTCTGGTAGGCGTGGTTCCATACGTGATCTTTGGGGTCGCAATGCTAGGTATCCGCTCTCCACAAGACGTATTGACACAATATGGTCGTGGCACGAGATATTGGCTTGGCGGAGTTAGCCCCCTGTTATCTCTTGTCGGATTAGCAAGCTTGTTTGTAGGTGAGAGCTTTGCGTTGAGGTTCTTCTCATCGAACCCGACCGCTCGTGCCGGGATTGTTTCCAGCCTTCCTTCTCTTCCCCTGGCCCCTCCAGAGGTCAGCAGGATTTCGAACTTGCAGATTATCGCTATTCTTGGGTTCTTGGTGGTAGTGGCACTGGGTCTCCTGGCTTGTGTCGTACATGTAATCAGATTCAGCAAGAGGATTTGGCACAATCAACGCCTCCTTCTGATGATATGTGTTTCATGGCTGGCACCGTTTGCGGTCTTTACGGTTTGGGTATCTCCCATGAAGTCACATCACTGGATTGCCAACCTGATCCCAATTTGGACAGTGTTTGCCCTGGTCCTCAAAGACATCAAGGATAACGTGTCACATAGGTGGGCCGCTCGTGTGCACTTGCAGTGCCTTACGGTGATGTTTGTCTTCTCGCTGTTCCTTGTTAATTTCTTTGGGTCGATCTTGCCTGATCATGATCCCAAAGCCAACTGGAACATGGAACTAGCTTTGCTCCTGAGCAACTACGTGGGTGAACAGGATTTGATCATGCCTCTCGAAGCCGGTGATTACAAGCATGCTCCTCCGTACATCCGGTACTATGTGCGCTGCGAGGTGATCCCCGTGCGAGCCTATCTCTTCGACGAAGGGTTGGGGCCCTATATCCGTGGACAAATCGAAGGCAGGCTGTCGGGGGGCGCGCATGTCTATGTTCTCTTTGACGCTTTTGATTCCGATCAGGGCTATCGCCAAGTATCCAGAGCAACGGGGCTGAGTCACGAGGAGATCCGACGAAGGATTGACGATCTCTTTACTGGTTATGTTCGCAGGATGGCATTGCAGCAGGATGGAGAGCCATTGCTGTACGAACTCATCCCACAGTGAAGGGGGCAGTGTGATCAACGTCGCAGTAGTCGGCTGTGGCCATTGGATCCTTAAGCGGCTCGGTCACCCTTCGGTCATTTGTGCGCTCAGGGAACAACGGAGGCAGTGAGTGAAGCGTACCATAGACGATTTAGCGATTTTGGGCGGCACGCCCGCTTTCCAAGAGGAGCTGCATGTCGGCCGTCCCAACATCGGCGACCGCGAACGCCTGCTGGAGCGGATCAATGACATCCTTGATCGGCGTTGGTTGACCAACAATGGCGTCTACGTCCAAGAGTTTGAGCGCAAGATCGCTGACATGCTCGGCGTCAAGCATTGCATTGCCATGTGCAACGGCACTGTGGCTTTGGAGATTGCCATTCGCGCTGCCGGACTTGCTGGCGAGGTTATCGTTCCTTCGTTCACCTTTGTCGCTACGGCTCACGCCCTGCAGTGGCAAGAGATCACCCCTGTCTTTTGCGACATAGACGCCAAGACGTACAATCTGGATCCCTGCCAGGTGGAGCACATGATTACGCCGCGCACCACGGGCATCATCGGCGTGCACGTGTTCGGCCGGCCTTGCGACGTCGATGCATTGGCGCACGTTGCCCGGCGCCACAACCTGAAGCTGTTGTTCGACGCCGCCCATGCCTTCGCTTGCTCGCACAAAGGACAGATGATCGGCGGATTTGGTGATGCTGAAGTGTTCAGCTTTCATGCGACCAAGTTCTTCAACACGTTTGAAGGCGGAGCTGTCGTAACGAACGACGATGACTTGGCGACGAAGGTGCGGTTGATGAAGAACTTTGGGTTCTGCGGCTATGACAATGTCATCCACATCGGCACTAATGGGAAGATGAGCGAAGTGTCGGCCGCTATGGGACTGACCTCACTCGAGAGCTTGGACGAGTTTGTAGCTGCCAATCATCGCAACTATAAGCAGTATCAACGTCAACTCGCTGGCATTCCGGGTGTTCATATGGCACCCTACGATGAGAGTGAGCGGTGCAATTATCAGTACATCGTTGTGGAGATTGATGACACAGTCACCAAGGTGAGCCGGGATGAGTTACTCGAAGTCCTGCACGCCGAGAACGTCCTGGCCCGCCGGTATTTCTATCCTGGCTGCCATCAGATGGAGCCGTATCGCTCTTGTTTCCCCCACGCTGGCCTACTGCTGCCCAATACGGAGCGCCTTGTTACACGAGTGATGAGTTTGCCTACGGGTACAGCAGTTGGGCAGGACGAGGTTAGTCAGATTTGCCAGATTCTGACGCTCGTTCTGGAGAACGGTCCGGCGGTGCATCAACGGATGAACATGTTAGCGCAGGCTGAGCCCTTGAGGCAGCCCATCTCGTTTGGAGCTTGCGACAATCCGGCACTTGGGCCGGAAACAGGTATCTGAGGCCGCGGAGGCGAGTCCGTGACTGCCACACGAAAACTGGTCATCTGGGGCGCTTCAGGCCATGCTTTGGTTGTTGCAGACATCGTTCGTTTGCGGGCAGAGTACGAGCTTGTTGGGTTCTTGGATGATGTGAATCCTGATCGCACCAGCGCCGCATTCTGCGGAAGCCGGATCCTTGGGGGCCAAGAACAGCTGGTTCATCTTCGGGAACAGGGAGTTGATTACATAATCTTCGGATTCGGCGACTGTAGTGCAAGGTTAGAGTTATCCAAACTGGTGCGAGAGTTGGGGTTCTCACTGGCGACAGCCATTCATCCCAAGGCAACTGTGGCAGCTGATGTATCAGTCGGGGCAGGGACTGTGATCATGGCAGGGAGTGTTGTCAATCCTGGGGCACAGATCGGAGAGAATGTTATCATCAACACTTGTGCAAGCGTTGATCATGAGTGTGTTATAGAGGACGGGGTTCACATTGGTCCAGGTGTTCGGTTGGGGGGGCACGTCAGGGTGGGACGAGCAGCTTGGATAGGGATTGGGGTGACGATTAAGGATGCCGTGCACATAGGTCCAGGTTCAGTGATAGGTGCTGGTGCAGTTGTGTTGAGTGATATCCCTGGTGGCGTTGTGGCCCATGGAACGCCAGCCAGAGTAGTGCGAGAAATCTCGTGCGAATGACAACCGTTGATTGGGGGAGCATCAATGACCACAGCCTCTGATTCAGTGGTAGACTATTCAATTGTTATCCCTGTCTACTTCAATGAGGGGACCTTGACAGAAACCATGTCGTCTATCAAGGACGATGTCCTTGCCCGCAATCCCAATCTTCGTTGCGAGGTCATTTTCGTTGACGATGGCTCGGGTGATGGCTCGTTGGAGGAGCTGCTCCGACTTTACGAGGAGGATCCGGGGATCGTAAAGGTTATCAAGCTAACGCGAAACTTTGGGCAGGTTAATGCCCTACTGGCTGGCTTCTCTCACGCCAAGGGAGAGTGTGCTATAGCAATGTCAGCAGACGGCCAAGATCCTGCAGTTCTGATCAATGACATGCTCAGGGCGTATTTTGAGGAACAATGCGAGATTGTGGTCTGCGCCCGGCAGGGGCGTGACGAGTCATGGTATAGAGTTCTGACTTCAAGACTGTTCTATGCACTGGTTAGGAAGCTGAGCTTCCCTAATATGCCTGCGGGAGGGTTTGATTTTGTCCTGCTTGGGCGACGGGCCCTGGACGTTCTGCTGAGCAGTCGAGAGGCGTATCCCTTTCTTCAGGGGCAGATCTTGTGGACTGGGTTCAAAACGAAATTCCTTAAGTATCACAGACTGGAGCGAAAAGCTGGTCAGTCGCGCTGGACTTTTGGCAAGAAGATCACTTATTTGATTGATGGTGTAATGAGCTACTCATTTCTTCCCATACGCTTGATGTCAGCAATGGGAATCCTGTTTGCGCTATTAGGACTTCTCTACGCTGTAATCATATTCGTCCTCAAAGTAGCTGGGGGCATACCAATAGAGGGCTGGGCACCGCTGATGATTGTAGTGCTCATAATGGGGGGCATTCAGATGCTCATGTTGGGTGTCATTGGCGAATATCAGTGGCGGACGCTGGGCGAAGCGCGCCGCAGACCGCGCTACATCATTGATGAAGTGTTCGGCGAGGACGCACAGGAGCCGGCGGAACGTGATGAAGGTTCAACAAGCGACAGCGTGTAGTGCTATAGCGACAACCGTCCGCAGTGGCGCCCGCGCGTGTTGCTGTGTACAAACCGCCGCGAAGGCCAGGCGCATGACCGATAGGCGATGCTCTATGCCCCTTGGCTGCAAAGGGTGAGGTGTGAGTGAAACGCAACACAGGCAGGCTCCTCGACTTGATCATCAAACACCAGCTTGTGCTGCTTGCCGCCGCTGTCCCCGTGCTGGTCTTGCCGCGTTCCTACCTCTGGAAGTGGCAGCAGGGCCTTACAACCTATGCGCCCCTGGGGGACGAGGCGGCAGCGGGCCTGAGTCCCCTGACCTGGGCTGCGTTGGGGCTCGTCGCCCTGCCCTGGCTGCTGCGCCTGGTCCGCCAGCGCCGGTTCAGTCAGCGCACCCCCCTCGACTGGCCCATCGCGCTGACCCTGCTCAGTGCAGCCATCGGGATCTGGCCTTCGGTGGACCGCCTCTTCAGCGTGGAGCGCTTCCTGGGGCTGGTGGCAGGTGTGGCGCTGTGCTATGGCCTGGTCAACAGCATCAACACCGAAAGGCGACTGCAGGGGATGGTGGCGCTGTTCCTGGCCGGCGGGGTGGCGCTGGCCCTGCTGGGCTTCGCCCTGACCGACTGGACGGCGGTGAACTCACCGCTGGCGGCTGTCCTGGCACCGGTCTATGCGATGCTGGCCGGGCTGCCCAAACTGGGGGCCAAGCGACTCAACGACAGCCTCGTGGCCAGCACGCTGATCATCTTTGTGCCGCTGGCGCTGTGCCTGCTCCTGGCGCCCGTCCGGCGGCGCATCAAGCCGTTCCTGGCGCTGGTGGCTCTGCTGGCCGCTGGCTACACCGTTTTGGCTTGGTCCCGCGGCGAGCTGCTGGCGCTGGGACTGACGCTGCTGCTCCTGCCCGCCTTAGTCAGGCGCCGCTGGCGCATCCTGCTGCTGGCCATCGCTGGGGCAGCCGTTGTCGCTCTCGTCATCCTGTTGGCTGTGCAACCCGCTAACCTTTCGGTTAGCAGCCTGCTAGCCCAACTGCGTCCCAGTCGTTGGCAGGTCTGGACGCGGGCCCTGCTCATGATGCGCGACTATCCCTTGACCGGCATCGGGTTGGACACCTTCCGCATCATCGCCCAGAACGAGTATCCTTACTTCAACTATGCCTTTAACCAGAGCGAGCATGCCCACAACGTCTTCCTGCAGGCGGGCGTGGATCAGGGAATCCTGGGCCTTATCGCCCTCCTTTGGCTGGTCGTCGCCTTCTTTCGCATGGTTGCTCGGATCTCAAGTCCCAGGCTCGAGACGCTGGGCCAGTCGGACGATCAGTCATCAGTTATCAGCTATCAGTTATTAGTCATTGGCCTCTCCGCCGGCTTTACCGCCTTTCTCATCAGCGGCCTGTTCGATCTGCTGGGCGGTCCCCGCGCAGGCCTGGTCCTGTGGGCGCTGTTGGGGTTAGCGGCTGCAGCGTGCAAACTGTGCCCTGCGCCTGCCGTGAGCCCGTCGAAGGCCATCACGGCTCACGCTTCACGTTTCACGTTTCACGTCTCACGCCTGACGTCTCACGCTTCACTCCTAGCGGCAGTCATCGTCCTGGTGCTCGTCGTCGCATTCCTGACCTATCCCATCGTCGCCAGTGCCTACTACGACAATCTCGGGTGCGTGGAGCGGGGGCGGGGCTGGCTGTGGCGGGAAGCGAGTGAAGAGCAGCGGCGCGCTTGTGCGCAGTCGGCGCTGGCCCACTTCCAGCAGGCGCTGGCGCTGTGGCCGGGCAACGCCGCTGCCCAACGCCACCTGGGAACCCTGTGCTACCACGCCCAACACCCGGAGGAAGCGGTCGTCCGGCTGCTGGGGATGCCTGGCGCTGAATACCATCCGGGCTTCCTGGCCTTCTACGATGAGGTGGCAAAGGCCGTGGGTGCCGAAGCTGCTTTGCCTCACCTGGAGCAGGCTGTGGCTCTGGCCCCCTACGATTTTCTGGCCCATTTGTTCCTGGCCGAGGCTTATCGGGCTGATGGGCGGGTGGCGGAGGCGGTGGATCAGTACGCGGCGGCCGGCATCGAACTCGACAGGGTGCTCTGGGATGCGGGGCGAAGGTGCAGGGGCGATGCTTCAACCGAGGAGGCCATGGTGCACTACGAGATCGCCGCGCGCCTCTTTCCTGCGTCGCCCCTGCCTGGCTACGGCCGGGGAGACTGCCTGCGGGGGCGCGGCTCATACGACGAAGCGGTGGCCGCCTATCAGCAGGCCATCGCTCTGGACAATGACAACTCCCTCCGCAAGCACCAGACCCTGCGCTGGATATGCAGCTACCAGCAGGAGTGGGATCGCGCCATCGCCGCCTACGAGCGGGCGGTCCGGCTGGACCCCAATAATGCGTCCTACCAGGTGAGGCTGGGCGATCTGTACCGGGATGCCGGCCGGCCTGGTGACGCCAGGGCTGCCTACCAAGCTGCTCTGACCTTGCGTCCAGATGACGAGTACATCAAGCAGCAGCTTGCTCAGTTGCCGTGAGAGCCGGAGCTGTTCCCCTCTCCCGAGCTTGGGAGAGGGGCCAGGGGTGAGGGCCACAGCGGCAAACTCCCCCCAGGTATGCAGCAACCCAAAAACCATCATGCGTGTGCTATTCATCGTCCCTTACGTCCCGAACCTGATACGGGTGCGGCCCTACAACCTGATCCGGCACCTGGCGGCCCGCGGGCACGAGGTCACGGTTCTGACCTTGTGGTCCAGCGAAGAGGAGCGCGCCGACGGCGAGGCGTTGAAGCAGCACTGCCACAGCGTCGTCGCCCTGCCGCTGCCCCGCTGGCGCTCCCTGTGGAACTGCCGGCCGGCTTTGCGGACACACGTGGGGCTTCGGGCGATCTATTGCCACGCACCAGAGCTTGCCGCCCTGCTCGGGCTCTTTCGCCCACGTACTTCTCCGTGCGCTTCGAGCCCCTTGACTCAGAGAGAGCAAAGGACTGAGTACCATGGTGATTGCTAAGCTTATCTCCTCTATCGCATGTCTAGCAGCCCGCAGACAAGTAATAGTTCTGTTTTGCGCAGCAGCTGTGATCAGGTTGGCCTATGTAGCTACGCTCCCAAGCAGTCTGCGCTTTGATGAGGCCTACTACCAGGATATGGCAGATCACTTGTTGGCCGGAGACGGTTTTACCTTTTCATTCAGTGCGTGGCACACAGGTCTCCCCTGTCGACCCACCTCAGTTCAGGAACCACTGTTTCCAATGCTCCTAGCCGGGGTGTACCATGTATTTGGAATCCACAATTATCTTGCGGCTCGCGTCGTTCAATGCATCATCAGCTCGTTTACAGTGATATGTGTCTATGCCATCAGTCTCTTGGCCTTTGATCGACCCAAAGCGCTACTAGCAGGCTCGTTCGCGGCAATTTACCCGCCTTTGGTATTCTTCAACGGCTACCTTATGACTGAGACGCTCTATATCGCGTTTCTGGCGGGCATGATCCTATTTGCGGCTCTGACTGCCAACTCTCAATCAAGGTTGTCTGCTTGCGCCACGGGAGTGCTGTTCGGCCTGGCTTGCTTGACGCGGGGTCTTATCCAAGCCTTCTTGCCCGGGTTGTTGGTCTGGCTGTGGCTTGCGCTACGTTGCCAGTGGCGTGTTCGGATAGGTACATGCTTACTTGTCATGATAGGGGGCGTCTTGGCCATCGCCCCTTGGACAATCAGGAATTATGCGGTGCACAAGGCCTTCATTCCCGTCACAACCAAGGGGGGCTGGGTATTGTATTTCTATACCTATCCCGCTCCTAATCTGAATTTCAATGATAGATGGGACGAGATCCGTATCCCTAGTATGCCCTCTTCTTACACAGAGATACAGCGCAACCAGGAATTCACTCGCTTGGCAATGAAAAACATCAGAAACAATCCGAGACTGATGGTGCGCTTTGCTGTGGCCAAGCTGGCTGACTTCTGGAATCCGCTCCTGAAGGGTTGGCATCCCGTCTTGTCCCTTCTAAACATATGTACGTTCGGCATCGCCACGGCCTTTGCCGCCTCTCGTCTGATACCTGCCTTGCGCCTGCGTCAAGTAGCGCCGATTCCACTGCTTCTGTGGTTGATAATTGGGTACTATGCAGCGATGGCCACGCTGTTTACGGGAGGTGGAAAGGCACGTCTCCCTGTTGAGCCCTTCTTGATCGTACTTGCAAGTGATGGGGTAGTCGCTTTGCTGCGGAAGAGTGGTTGGCGTTGCAACAGCTTGTCTCGGCATGCCGGGGTGGGCTCGCAATGAGGATACTATTCGTCGTCCCTTACGTCCCTAACCTGATACGGGTGCGGCCCTACAACCTGATCCGGCACCTGGCGGCGCGCGGCCACGAGGTCACGGTTCTGACCTTGTGGTCCAGCGAAGAGGAGCGCGCGGATGCCGAGGCGTTGAAGCAGCACTGCCACAGCGTCGTCGCCTTGCCGCTGCCCCGCTGGCGCTCCCTGTGGAACTGCCTGCGAGCACTGCCGACGCCTGTACCACTGCAGGCGGTCTACTGTTGGCAGCCAGCCCTGGCCGAGGAGATCGCTCGTCGTGTATCGCCCGTGCGGCCGACGCACAGGCAAACCGCAGATTGCATTTCCCCGTCAGGCACGCGTGATAAGCGATACGACGTCGTCCACGTGGAGCACCTGCGCGGCGCCCGCTACGGCCTTGCAGCCCGCAATGCGCAATCGGCCATCCCCGTCGTCTGGGACTCTGTGGACTGCATCAGCCTCCTGTTCGAGCAAACTCTGCAGAGAGGCCCCAGCCTGGGCAGCCGCTTGAAAGCCTGGCTGGATTTGGAGAGGACGAGGAGATATGAGGGCTGGCTCGTGAGGCAGTTTGACCGGGTGCTGGTCACCTCACAGGCAGACCGTCGCGCCCTGCAAGACCTGGCTTTGTGTTCCCTGCAGCCTGCAGCCTTGAGCCTTGAATCTGGGACCATCACCGTCCTCGCCAACGGCGTTGACCTCGACCACTTCAAGCCGCTGGACGTCCCCCGGGACCCTGCCACTCTCATTCTGACCGGCAAGATGAGCTATCACGCCAACGTGGCTGCGGCCCTCTACCTTGTGCGCGAGATCATGCCTCTGATATGGGCCAGACAGCCGGATGTCAAGCTCCACATCGTCGGCAAGGATCCAGCTAAGGAGATACGGGCAGTGGGCAGCGATCCACGGGTAACGGTAACGGGCTATGTCCCCGATATGCGGCCCTATCTGGCCCAGGCCACCGTCGCCGTCTGCCCGGTCCTTTACAGCGCGGGCATCCAGAACAAGGTGCTGGAGGCGATGGCCATGGGCACACCGGTGGTTGCTACGCCGCAATCCTGTGCCGCCCTGGAGGTTGTCCATGGCGAGAACGTCCTCATCGCGGGAGAGCCGGAGGCGTTTGCCCAGCGTGTGCTGGAGCTGCTGGATGATGAGGGGGTAAGGGAGACAATGGGGAGGAATGGCAGGAGGTACGTGGAGGAGCACCACGACTGGCGAGACGTGACACAGAGGCTAGAGGAGGTTTATCAAGAAGTGATCGGGAGGAGGCAGTGAACGCCGTAGCTGAATCATCCCCACCGAAGACCAGGCCGAGCATATCCCGCAGAGCCCCAAGCCGCCTCCTTGTCGGCACCCTGCTCCTCGGCGACTCTGCAGCGATTGGAGCTGCCTTTGCTGTGGCTTACGCCGTGCGCTTCAAGACCAGTTTGCCGGTCTTCCAAGCGGTTGTGCCGTCCCTGCAGTTCTATTTCAGTTTGATTCTCATCTTGATCCCTTTCTGGCTTCTCATCTTCGCCGTATCCGGCCTGTACGACGAGCGCAACCTGTTGGGCGGAACTGGTGAATACGCCAGAGCCTTCAATGCCTGCACTGCGGCAATGATGCTCATCATCACGGCCGGTTTCCTGGAGCCGACGTTTGTCATCGCCAGGGGCTGGCTGCTCCTCTCCTGGGGTCTCACATTTCTCTTCGTGGTCACGACTCGTTTCTTCCTGCGGCGCGCATTCTACCGCCTGCGGAAGCGAGGTTACTTCCTCTATCGCACCCTGATCATCGGAGCCAATGAGGAGGGGAAGGCCCTGGCGGAGCAACTGCAGCACTGGCCCGCTTCTGGCCTGCAGTTGGTCGGCTTCGTGGATGACGCCCTGCGGCCAGGGACCGAGGTGCTGAACGGGCTGCGGGTGCTGGGGCCTACGGAGGAGCTGCAGGCGCTGGTTCAAGAGCACGGGGTGCGCGAGTTGGTCGTCGCTACCACGGCCCTGCCTCGCCGCACGCTGCTGGGCATATTCCAGCAGTATGGTACCTCGCCCCTCGTCAACATCCGCCTCTCCTCCGGCCTGTTTGAGATCATTACCACCGGCGTGCAGGTCAAGGAGATAGCCAACGTTCCCCTTGTGAGCGTCAACCGGCTGCGCCTGACGGGGATCGAGGTGGCGCTGAAAACGATGTTGAACTATGCTATTGTCCTGCCAGGTCTGATCGCCATCTCTCCCCTCCTATTGCTCCTCGCCGTGGCGGTCAAGTTGGATTCGCGCGGTCCGGTCCTCCACCGGCGTCGGGTGATGGGGATGGGTGGACGGGAGTTTGACGCCTTCAAGTTCCGTACCATGCACATGGACGCCCATGCGATTCTGGAGGCCTACCCGGAGTTGAAGGCAGAGTTGCAGAGCAACTACAAGCTGAAGGACGATCCCCGGGTGACCCGGGTGGGGCGCTTTCTGCGTCGCTGGAGTCTGGACGAGCTGCCTCAGCTTTTCAACGTGCTCAAGCGGGACATGAACCTGGTAGGGCCGCGGATGATCTCGCCGCCGGAGGTCAAGGAATACGGCAAGTGGGGGATGAACCTGCTGACGCTGCGGCCGGGGCTCACCGGACTGTGGCAGGTATCGGGCCGCTCCGACGTGACTTATGAGGAGCGGGTGCGGCTTGACATGCAGTACATTCGCAATTATAGTATCTGGCTGGATCTGCACATTCTGATTCAGACGATCCCTGCGGTGCTGCACGGTAGGGGGGCACGCTAATATCTCGCTGATTGGCCGCGTCGCTCTGTCGCCCATTCGTACAAGAAGGAGAACGACTCATGGAATTACGCCAATACTTCGCCGTGGTCTGGAAGTGGCTGTGGCTGATCCTGTTGGGGACAGCGGTGGCGACCAGCCTGAGCTACTACACCAGCCGCAGTATGCCCCGCATCTACCAGGCCTCTACCACGGTGATGGTGGGGCAGAGCCTGGGCAACACCAACCCCAGCACCGCTGACCTGTGGACCAGCGAGCAACTGGCGGAGACCTACGCGGAGATGGTGAAGCGGCAGCCCATCCTGCAGGCCACGGCGGATGCCCTGGGCCTCGGTATACCCTACCAATGGCTAAAAGGACAGGTGACCGTCAACCTGGTCTCAGGCACTCAACTGATGGAGATTCACGTACGGGATACCGACCCGACGCGCGCTGCCGTCATCGCTGACGAGATCGCGCACCAGCTTGTGCTGCAAAGTCCCACCGGGCCAGAGAAGGCGCAGGAGCAGTACCGGCAGTTTGCCCAGGCGCAGATTGAGGATCTCCAGAGCAGAATCCAGGAGACGCAGGCACAGATGATCGAGCTCCAGGACGCCATGGACGCCGAGACCAGCGCCACGGGGCTGGCCAACAAGCAGGCACAGATGGCGACCCTGCAGAACCAACTCAACACCTATCAAGCCAATCTGGCGCCGCTGCTCAACTTCTTCCGGGGCAGCGCCACCAACTACGTTGACGTCATTGAACCGGCCATAGTGCCCACCAGCCCCATCGGCCCCAGGACAATGCAGAACGTCCTCCTGGCAGCCACCGTAGGGCTGATCCTGGCTGTGGGCGCGGCCTTCCTCCTGGAGTACTTGGACGACACCATCAAGACGCCGGACGACATCCAGCAGGCTCTGGGCCTCTTTACCATGGGGGCCATCACCCGCATCAGCGGCGACAGGATCGAGGACAAACTCGTCACGACTGCCCACCCCAGGTCGCCCATCGCCGAGGCTTACCGCGCCCTGCGCACCAACCTGCAGTTCTTCGCAGTGGACAAGCCATTGAAGACTCTGTTGGTCACGAGTGCCAATCCCATTGAAGGCAAGAGCCTCACTGCCGCTAACCTGGGGGTGGTCATGGCCCAGGCGGGCATGTCAGTCATCCTCGTGGACTCTGATCTGCGGCGACCTGTCCTGCACAGGGTCTTCCAACTCACCAAAGAAGAGGGGCTGACCAACGCTCTTCTGCAAGGCATCTCTGTCTCCGATGGCTACCTTCAGGCAACCGAGGTAGAGAATCTGCGTGTGATGACCAGTGGCCCCGTGCCCCCCAACCCTTCGGAGCTCTTGGCGTCAGAGCGCATGAGCGGACTGATCGAGCACCTCAAAAAACAGGCGGACGTGCTGCTTTTCGACAGCCCGCCCTGTCTGGCTGTGACCGACGCCGCCGTGCTGTCCAGCCAGGTAGACGGAGTGCTGCTGGTGGTTGACGCCGGGGTCTGTCGGCGGGAGTTGGCCGTACGGGCGGTGGATGGGCTGAGCAAGATCGGGGGCAACATCCTGGGTGCGGTATTGAACAAGCTCTCCCCTCGTGGGGCAGGCTCCTATTACTATTACTACTACTACTCGGAGGAAGGTGACGAGACGAAGCGCCGCAAGAGCAAGGGCTTCCGCAGTCGCCTGGCGTCGTCGCCGCTGCTGCGGTCAGTGATCAGCTTGTTCCGTCGAGGCAAGAAGCCGTCTGCGGCCGGCATAGCTTCTTCAAGTCGCGCTGCCCCGCGTGCACCCAGGCCAGAAGCAGGCAAGAGCAGACAAGAGGTTGCCCTCGCCGGCCAGCCGGCCGGTGTAGAGTCTACTTACGCCCAGGGCATGGCCCACTACTTCAGCCGCGAGTGGAAGCAGGCACGTGAGTGTCTCCTGCAGGCAAAGGAAATGAACCCGACGCTCCCGGGCATTGACGATCTCCTGGCTGATATAGACCTCTTCCTCAAAGACGACTAGGTTCAGCCTGAGCGTCCCAAGGCTCTGTTAGACTCAGTAAGTCCAGTTTTGCACGGTCTAGAGCGCTACATCCAGGCCAGAAACGGGGATTCGGCAATCCCCTAGACGTCCCGAGGCTCCTCCGGACCCAACCGAGTTCGATTAGCGCGCCCATTTCACCGTGGCGCTGTCAGGCGATCCTCAGAAGCTATCGCCCGCCGTAGGAATCGGCCAGACAATACCGGACCACGAAGTGGCAACCGGGACTCGGTTTAGATTGGGCAGCTGTCGGTAAGCGATAGAAGGCAGTGGAATCATAGTCATGAAGGCGATCATCCTCTGTGCTGGCGAGGGCACCAGACTGCGGCCCTTGACCGTGGATCGGCCCAAGCCTATGTTGCCCATCGGGGAGAAGCCGCTGCTGGAGCACCTCATCCTGTGGCTCCGAGGGCACGGTATCACCCGTATGGCCATCAATTTGCACCACAAGCCCCACACCGTGGTGGAATACTTCGGTGACGGTGCTCGCTGGGGCGTGGAGATCACCTACTCCCTCGAGGACCCTATCCTGGGTACGGCAGGGGCGGTCAAGAAGCTCCAAAGCTACGTCGATGGGACTTTCGCCGTCGTGTACGGCGACCTGCTGACCAACTTGGACATCACGTCGCTGGCCAGGTATCACGGGGCCAAGGGGGGGATAGCGACAGTGGCCCTGTACCAGGTGGACAACCCGTCCGCCTGTGGCCTTGTCGAGCTAGACAGTGCGGGCCGCATCCTCCGCTTCGTGGAGAAGCCGCCGCCAGAGGAGGTCTTCACCGAGTTGGCCAGCACAGGAGTATTCGTGCTGGAGCCAGAGATACTTGAATACGTCCCATCCCACACATTCTACGATTTTGGCCACGACCTCTTCCCGCGCTTACTGCGGGAGGCGGTCCCCATGTACGGTTATCCCATCGCCGCAGACGAGTACCTCGTTGACATCGGGACGGCGGAGAAGTACCAGCGGGCACAAAGGGAGTGGGCGAGTGTGTGTCATCCAGACTCTATGGCCCACAGTCGAATCGCTCGCGCCCCTGGACCAGGGACCAACCGACCAAGGACTAGCCCATGATCATCACCCAAACCCCTCTGCGCATCAGTTTCCTCGGTGGAGGGACGGACTTTAAGGACTTTTACGCGCAGGAGGGTGGCTGGGTGCTCAGCTCGGCCATCGATAAGTACATCTTTGCCATCATCAAGGACCGGTTCGACGACAAGATCCGCGTCGGCTACACCAAGATTGAGATGGTTGATAGCCTCGACGAGGTTGAGCACGAACTCGTCAGGGAGGCCCTGCGCAAGACGGGGATCACCAAGAGGATTGAGGTCAGCACCATGGGCGATATCCCCTCGGCTGGTTCAGGCCTGGGCTCCTCCAGCACGGTGACGGTGGGGCTCCTGAACGCCATGCACACGTATTTGGGCCAGATGAAGGATGCTGAGGCATTGGCCAGGGAAGCCTGTGAGATAGAGATCGACGTTTTAGGGAAGCCCATAGGCAAGCAGGATCAGTACATCGCCGCCTATGGCAACATGCGCTTCATTCGTTTCCAGCCGGATGGGCGGGTAGAGATTGAGACAGTAGAATTGGAGGACAGCGAAAAGAGGAGGTTCAACCAGAATCTGATGCTGTTCTTCACAGGTGTGACCAGAAAGTCAAGCACCATTCTGACCGAGCAGCGGGCGAACATCAACGGTCACTTGGAGGTTCTGCGTCGTATGAAATCGCTGGCCCTGGCGGCCAAGGAATGCATCATCGAGGGAGACTTTGACGAGTTCGGCGCGATACTGCACCAGGGTTGGGAGTGCAAGAAACAGCTAGCCAGCAGAATAACTAACTGCCGGATCGACCAGCTGTATGAAGTGGCCCGTCAGGCCGGAGCCATCGGGGGCAAGATCACCGGGGCTGGCGGCGGGGGCTTCCTCCTGCTCTATTGTCCCCAGGAGAGGCAGGACGATGTGCGGGGCGCTCTGCACCGCTTGCGCGAACTGCCCTTCCGCTTGGAACGCGATGGCACGAAAGTGATCTTCAACTATCGCAAATAGCCACCGGCAGGGCCGGGGACTTGAGGGGATGCGCCCCGCTCTCCTCCCTCTTTTCAGAAGAGGGCCGGCCATCCGACGCAGCTAAGGAGCATTATGGACGACATCAAGAAGTACGTTGCTGAGCTCCAGGGCACGCTCGAACAGTTGCCCTGGGAGAGAATCAAAGCGGCCATCGACGTCTTGCGGAATGCACGCATGAACGACAAGCAGGTCTTCATCCTGGGCAACGGCGGAAGCGCGGCCACGGCTTCCCACTTCGCTTGCGACTTGGGGAAAGGAACTATCCTGCGCGACAGCCCGCGCTTCCGAGTGACTGGCCTCACCGACAACATGCCGCTCTTCTCCGCTTGTGCCAATGACTATGGTTACGAGCACGTTTTCGCTCAGCAGTTGGCCAACCTGGTCAGGCCCGGCGATATCGTTGTTGGCATCAGCGGCAGCGGAAACTCGGCTAACGTACTTGGCGCGATCAAGTTAGCCAAGTCCACGCAGGCGGTCACCATTGGTTTCACTGGTTTTGACGGCGGTAAGCTCAGGGACTTGGTCGACGTCTGCATCCTTGTGCCCAGCCACTGTATGGAACAGGTTGAGGATACCCATCTCGTGGTGGCGCACCTGATCTGCACCTGCCTCGGCAAGGATGTGGCTGCCGATGAGGACAGAAGACCGGGCGTCCTTGTCCCGGGGACAGAGGCTCGGAGTAGCGAAGAGAGGCGCTGATGCACGCAGCGGTGTTCCTGGATCGTGACGGAGTAATCAACGAGAACAGAGCCGACTACGTGAAAAGCTGGGAGGAATTCGCCTTTCTGCCGGGCGTCTTTGACGCTCTCTGCCGTCTGGCCGAAAGCGACCTCAGCATTATTGTTGCCAGCAACCAATCGGCTGTGGGACGCGGGTTGGTCTCTCGAGATGAGCTAGACACGATCAACCGGACGATGGTAGACCGGATCCATAAGGAAGGGGGGCGGATCGACGCAGTGCTCTACTGTCCCCACCGGCCCGATGAGAACTGCACCTGTCGCAAGCCACGGCCCGGGCTCCTCTTGCAGGCGGCGAAGCGTTTTGACCTGAACCTAGCCCGATCCTGCTTGGTGGGCGATGCTGTGAGCGACGTAGCTGCTGGCCTAGCTGCGGGCTGCCGCCCCATCCTTGTCCTGACAGGCCGGGGGAACGAGGAACTCGTTCGCCTCAGGGCGGATGGATACGATGGATATCGCGTCGCGACAGATCTCAAGGAAGCAGTCGATTGGATCCTGGACAACTGCCACTGAACTTTGGCAGGCAATCACCACCCGCAAGAACCTTTTGAGCAGGAGCCCATCCGAGAAGCTGGGCGGCCGGTAACGGATCAAACTCAGAGGGGACAACAACGACTCTATCCTCACCCACGCCCTGTCTGCAAGTGGCACCACCGGGTGATTGCTGTGGTGCGAGACCCTAGACCCAGAACCAAACGGGGCTCACCCACACGACGGCACTAGGACGGTGCTGGCCTAGCACAAACCCCGCAAGCATAGCAAGGCTCGCGGGGTTTGTTATTGTGCAGTATTGTGCCCTATCTGGTCGTGAGCATCTAGTTAGACTGCAAGACCTGCAGGGCTGTAGTATAGTGTTACCGAAGTTCTGACGCTTATGTCGTTCTGAGCCGGAGCGCAGCGAAGGACGCACGAACGCCTGCTTGAGGCTGGGCAGCCGGTTCGACCTTTGATGAGCTCGCCATTTGAAGCGCTGCGCCGACCATCCTTAGCGTGACGACGCTACTTCCGCAAGAGGGTGAAAATGGGATCCTCATACGTCCAAGCCGCCAGACCAAGCACGAAATCATCTGAATAGGTAAGGTGAACTGGCCGGTGGAGTCCGCCTTCCTGCACGAGGATCGCCAAGGCCTCCTGCGCATCGTGCGCTTTCGCCACCATCGCCAACTCTGGATGCCGCGATACGACATGGTCACGGTACCAGTCAAAGGCCAGAAGGCGTCGGTCGACCACTATCACATCGGGGCGCTTCTCAAGACCATAGCGCAGGTACCAGAGCGGAAAAGTCTGGGTATCGCCGTCGGAAACGACAATTGCGCTTGGGGCGGCAGCCTCGAGCACGTTCTTGCCAAAGGTGTAGGCCTCGTAGTCAGCACTGAGGTCCATGGCCCGGAAGCGACTGGCTATCGAGGTCAGAGGCAATGCCGTCAGGACTAGGACCCCCGCAACCGTCACTAGCCGGCGATGGAGTCCCGATCTCGTCCAGTCCTGCAATCCGCACAGCGCCACGATTGCGCCCCGTGCCATCCACAAGGCGATGATGATGGCTGCCGGGATCAAGTACAGGTAAGAATCAAACGTCACGTAGAGCATTGCGTAACCCGAGAGAAGGACTACATACGTGACCCCAAAGGACGTGAACCGTCGGTTGGTCTCCAGCCCACGCCACAGGCCCAACAGCGCCAGTGCCAGCCCGAGCACTCCGAGGTCGCGCACCCATATGGCTGCCCATGCAGAGAGGCGCTGCAGCAGGTGAGATGGCGGCAGCGCGCTCAGGTACTGGCGATACGCGGCACCGGACACCAGCCATATGAAGCCGGAGGGATTGTCAGCCTCCCCCCAGTTGGGCACTGGATCGGCGGCCGCACGGATCGGGATGTAGAGATACGCCAAAAGTCCAAGGAGCAGACAGAGGCCGATGCGAAGAGATCGCCGTACTGTCAGCCATTGCCGGACGACGGGTACGTAGGGCCAGAGTGCTGGAAGCAACAACACAATGGTAACGTGGTGGGCCAGCCCAAGCCCAAAGAGCAGCGTCAGAAGATACGGTCGGGCACGTGGAGAGCCGGAGAGTGCCACCGCCAGCAGCATTGCCACCAGGAGGGCGTTGAGGCTGTAGACCTCGGCAATAGTGGCCTGCGACCACAGGAGCTCGCCGAAGGCGTACAAGCCAGCGGCGGCCCAGGTGACTGCCAAGGCCAGGGCACCGGTGATGCGCTCCTGTGTGGAAATCAGCCGATACGCTGCCCAGAAACAAAAGCCCACAGCCAATGCTGCTGCCATCGCTGACATCAAGTTCACGTTCCGGGCAGGTTCCGCTCCGGGTAGGGCTGCGAACAAGTGCGCAATCATGGTGTACAGCGGATACCCTGTTGGGTGGGGCACCCCCAGGTTGACCGCCGCAGTGACGAGATCACCGCTGTCGGCGCCGCCATTTCGCCACGTGATCGTCGGCGCCATCGTGCGCACATAAATGGCAAAAGCGAAAAGCGCTGTGAACCCCGTCGCACCCAGGGCCACGGCACTTCTCGACTTCCGCAGGGAAACGGTGCGGCCCAAGTGAATCAACATCTGGCGCAGCTTCCCCATGTATCAATCACCTTGGAATTGGTCGCGTCGCCGGCGACACGGTCTGACAAGGCAATCGGCCCGCATCCCAATCCGCGCTCTAGCGAGGCGACGCGCGATGCCAGATAGCGAGACCCGCCAGGACCATGCTCATCCCAATAATGCCGAGCACTGACCAGGGCCAGGTAGCCGGGCCTCCGGAGTCCATGCTAACCCACGTCAGTTGAGTATCACGTGTCAGATTGAAGCGAACCTGCCTCCCATCGCTATCCAAAGCGGTGTCTGAAGGAGGCAGACCTAATCGCCAGTCTACGCCGAGCACGCTGACCTGCACTGGGAAGTCTGAGCTCCCAGGCTGTTTCTGGACCAGCAAGTGGTACGCGGGGAATGCTGAGTCTCCTAGCACTGCGGAGGGCAGCTCATATGTGAAGACCAGTTCCCTGCTCTCCCCAGGCGCAACCACCAAGAACGCAGAGAAGATGGCCTTCCCCGCTTCCTCCGAAGTCTCAGGCTGGCTGTCACTCCCTACCACGCTGAGCAACCGGCTGCCACGGGGTACGTACACGCGGACATAGTTCCAGTAGCAGCCCTGCATCATCTCCTCGTATGAATCGTCGTAGCGCGTACCGGCGAAGCACTCGGGTGGACCGCTGCTCTCGTTCACGTAACGCAGTGTCAGTACGGTTCGGGGGACCTCAGCTCCACTCAGGTCTACCTGGTAATCAACGTTCTGCCGAATGTTAGGGTTTACCTTGCAGAAGCCTACGTTGGAGTCCACAATCATCAGATAGTCTCCATCTGAGGGCTGCAACGCGCCATCCCATCCCGTGGGCGCAATGGCATCCGCAACGGTAGGATCATGCATGCACAGCAGAAGGTGCCTAGCCTGGAGACAATCAAGTGTCGCCAGGGCCAACTTGTCCAGTTCAATGGACTCGAGAGATGTGGTGACTTTCTGCAGCGCAGCCTCGAGCAAATCAGCCATGAAATCCTTGCGATGAGTCCACCAGTCACTGTTTTCCTTTTCAGCTATGCTGGCCGAACGCAGCGGAGCGGTCCAGTAGTCTCCCACAAACTGGAGCAGTGTCTCACTGGTAACGGGCGAAGGATAACCCTCAGGTTGCAGCGGGCCCAGAGCCTGCAGAAGCGCGGCCACTCCATCAAGGTCAATGCCCATCACGCCATCAACATCGGTACCGCGACTCATGCGATAGATGCTGCTGGCAACAGCTGCTGAAGAAGGAAAGTCAGGGGACCAATTGACATCGCGGAACATGAGCACTGATGCCCACATGTACTTGCGCAGTGGGGCTGGCGCAGGAGGGTACGCCGAGAGATCGTATCCTGCATCCACCTGGTAGCTGTCCTGGAACACGGTAGTAATGACCTTGCCCCCAGAGAGCTGAATCATTCCAACGCCACTGATAAAGCCACCTGTGGCGCGCAATTCGTGGCTGTTCTGCATCATCATGAGGTAGGTGACCGGGCGTTCGTGGCCAAGCATCTTCGGAGCCACCTGAGCCAGTTGAGTGGCCGCTTCCAAAACTGGCAGGTAGCGATCCAGGCGCACTATCCACTTTGAGAGACGCGGTGACAACTCTCGACTGTCCAGTCGTCCCAGCGCGACTCGAGCCTGCACGAGGGCACTCCGTGCCTCCGCGAAGCGTGGTCGGGAAACGGCCAACACCGGCAGGGCAGCTGCCAGGACTGTCTGATCAGATCCCTTGTCGGTCCGTGAGACAGCGTCTACGACGGGCTCAAGGCCAAGCAGGCCCCACCAGCCCGCATCACAGAGGTGGATGGCCGTGTCCAGCAGCGCTGGGGCTGCCGCTAGGTCGACCCCAACCCGTGGGACCCAATCAAGGTGCTCGGCCAACAGCAAGACAGGGCCGATCTCCGCGCGGATGATTTCCAGGTCTTCCCGCGTGGCGCCCAGTTGCTCGCGAATCCAGACCAGGTTTTCTGGGCTGGTCAGGGTCCCAGGGTCCTCGTTTGCCAGTGTCTGCAGTACACGTGCCCGCTCTAGCAGAGAAGACACGTGCGGCTGGAGGCGCACGTATTTGTAGGCGGCTGCAGCGATTACCACAAGGGCAGTGACAAGTAGCACCGCAAGCTTCAGCCTAGTGGGCCGAGGTCTCACATCGGGAGTTTCCGCCATCTGTTGCAGAACCTCCTCCAGTTAGAGATGGCTAGCTTATGACCGATCCAACCCGTCGCTGGTAGCTCTGCCCACGGCAGTTCCAGGCTTACCTGCTCACTCTCCGGCGCGGCGTTGTCGGCCGTTACCCTCCAGACTGTCTTGAGCACCTGACCAGGCCAGACATCCTCGATCACCTCAGCAAACACAGAGGCGATCACCTGATCACCCGAAAAGAGATGGCCGATGATAAGCGTCAGCCTCCCAGGTGCCTGACCCGTCGCACAACTGCCGCAGTCCACAGACCGCACGAGCAGCTTGTCCGAGAGCACGCCCTCGATCTTCACGCCCTCGGCCGGGCCTCGTCCAACATTCGCTACTTGCACTACAAAGTCGACGCCATCACCTGGCCCCGCCACCCTTGGCTCCACCAGGACTTGAAGCGCGAGTCCGGCGGGTTCCTGCGTGGGTGAAGGTGAGGGACGCACTGCTGTCGGGCTTGGCGACGGAGTCGGCTGCTCCATTTCGACCGGCTCTGTGGGGGTGGGCGGTATCATCTGCGGTGTGCTCGTTGGCGTAGGCTGTTCCGGCGTTCTCGTCGGGACTCGCGTCCACGTAGGACGCGGTGTCCAGGTGCTCGTAGGCAGCGGGGCGTCCGTGGGTCCGGGAGTTGGCATGGCCGTTGGCCAGGGAACTGTCTGTCCCGAAGCCACACGGACGGGAAGGGTCCAGGAGGCGCCCCCGGCAGCCGCCAGGATCACGACACCGAGGAGGATAAGCGTCGCTCTCTTGGCCAGAGTCTCACGTTTTCCGCGATGCATCGGTATGGCTACTCCGAGCTACGTCACCAATCGATGTGCTCCCCATGACTCGAGAGACTAAGGAAGTGGTGGTTCCTTCATTATCACTGGCAGAATGATGTTGTAGCGGATCTCGGTAGGCGTGACCGTCGGGGTTGGCGTCAGAGTGTACGTCGCGGTTGGGGTGGGTGTTGGCGCTTGATAGCAGCCCACGCAGCGGAATACCACTGCATAGTCCGCAGCGACGTGTACGTGAGGCCCGGCGACATAGCTGCCGCGGTACTGCTCCAGATCGGCCGCAAAGTTCTGGCCCAGGCTGTTGGCGACTACACTTGCCACCTCAGAGCGACCATAGTCCCATGGCACCCACCGCGCACCTGGAACGGGCGTGTCTCCAAAGTTGTAGCGGTCAAAGCTGACGTTAGCTGCATCGTTGTACACGGTGGGGACAGTCGGTGGGCTGCCAAAGGCCTCGCCAGGATAGCCGGCCGCAGCACGGTCGAAGAAGGGGTCGGAGAAGTCCACGTATCTAGTGAACGGCTCTACACAACACGCAGCCACCCAATGCCCCCCCACGCGTACCCACTGGCCATTGTTCTGCTGCCAGAAGCCCAATAGGATGAGCACGACTTCGTGGATCTGACTTTCGTCCGCCATCCAGTCTCCGGAGGGGCCCTTGACCTCGTAGATAGTGAACTCATGGGCCAGGCCTCGCTTACTGATATAGCTCTGTAAGCCAGCGACCATGTTCTCCACGCTGGTGCCCTCGCTGCTGGTTTGCACTTCGCTAGCCAGGTCACTGACAAATGGGGGCACATTCTGCGGATCATGGTCGCTCCAGACACCATAGCTGGTCACCAGATCATACTTACGTCCCAGCACGTACTCGGCCTCCGAATCAAAGTACCACACGGCATCACCTGCGGCCGCCGGTCCGGAGTGTGTCCAACTGGCGTCCTGCATGCTGGCGAGCGATGCCTGCCAACCGGTCTGCCGCATGTCAAAGTCGGGCGGCCCGTGGGGGGCATAGTCTGGATACCCCTGACGCGGACATGCCCACGGTCCACACACGACGGGTGTTGGCGTCGCAGTGCTGGTAGGTGTGGGGGAGGGGATAGTGTACGCTTGTGCAGGCCCCGGGAGCATCCAGTCGCCGCCCATGGACGCTAAGGCGGCGAGTGCCAGCGCCAGACAAAGGACAGCCGCAAGCTTGGAGAGCGTACTCATGTGGCGCTCCAGTCCATTCTGTACAGATCCAAATCCTTTCATTGCCTAACCTCCTTACTCAATCGAATCAAGAAGCTCGTCAAGAACCCGGCCCGTGGCCATCTAGCATTGTATGACCAGCGGGCGTGTTGGAACAAGCCGCCAGACCAGGGAACCGGCGCCTTGTGGAACACCAATGGCACGATGATGGCATGCTGTGTCGGGATGGGCGTGGCTGACCCACGAATATGATAGGATCCCTCAGCGCCACGGCGCAGAAGGTAATGGTGGCAGTGCGGACAATGCCTGATGGGCAGTTGCCAGCTTGATGACACATCAGGGGCGCACCAGCGAGAAAGTCTTGAGCAACCTGCCTACCGCGCGTGGACTAGTTCACGATATGTCATACCGAGATCGTTCAATTGCCCCTCGTTCGTCATCAAGTCGCCGTTGTAGAGTTCGGAGTAGGTCGCAAACCAGGCCCAGCATGTCACGACATCCGAGTCGAGCAGCCAGTGAACGGCCTCCCGCATGAAGGATTGGATCTTCTCAGGCGGGTCCAGAGGTCGGCCGCAGCAACCGTCCCCGTAGAGGACGCCGAACTCGGTAAGGAAAAGCGGTTTGTGTCCATCTCCGATAGCCTCCATCCACCGATGAAAGGCCAGTATCCGGCGCTGAAACTCGCCAATGTCATAGGGGTCCAAGCCTGGTTCGAGGATATAGTTGTGGATGTTCCAGCCATCAACGCGTGGATAGCGGGCATACTTCTCATGAAAGGCCTGGCGAAAGGCCTCCGCCCACTTCCAATCCGCATTGGCGATTCCAGCTGGCAGGATGTGGCATCGTCGAGCACTTTGCGCCCAACCCTCAAAAGTATGGTACAGTTCGGCGTACTCTTCTGGCGTGACATTGTCCTGGTGCGGGTCGTTGGGTTCATTCCCCAGCGACCACCAGGCAGAGCCGCTGGCCCGCATGGCAGACGGGATGGCCCCCTGATCCTGTCCAACTTCCCAGCAACGGATGACATAAAGCCGTTCATGCCCTTCGATGGTAGGCGTGTACCAGCGCCAGTCCATGTACCAAACAGGGCCGATGGCGTCGAGTTGTGCTGCTGTAACTGGCGCCTCGCCCACACCCACACCGAAGGGCGTGGAAAAGGGCAGCCCGTCACGCTGCATCGCGGCGCAACCTGAGCATGCGAGAAGCGCAACCCACGAGACAGCCAACAGCACGCGAAGCACCCAAGTCTCACGCTTTATGGATGCCTGGGGGCAGGGCTCAGGGTGCACTTAGGTTCGCCCTGACCACAATACGGTAGGTGTAGCTCCAGGCCGGCCAGCAGGTGACCAAGGTGAGCACAGGGGCGTCGGTCGGATCCAGCCATCTGGCGTGCTCGCGTTTCTCGGCTAAAGTCGCGCTCAACTCATCCAACGTGAGCACAGTAGTGACAACGTACTCGTAGCGCTGGCCGTTCACCGTGTGTAGTTCCACGACGTCACCATCTGCCACTTCATCCAAGCGCCGAAACACTGCCCCACCAGCATCTGAACTGTGGGCGGAGATGACACAATTGCCGGCCTGTCCCGGGTCGGCACTGCCTCGGTGGTGGCCAGCTGCTGCAGCCACAGTATCCCACATCCCGTGCGCCTCGCCCTCCGTGCGGACCACGCGCCAACCCACTTCCACCACGGTCGCATCAAGGCCGACGGGCGGGATGACAATCCGCAGCGGAGCGGAGGGTCGGCTCGGCAACGGCCCTGCGGTGGGAACAGGCGTAGGAGGCGGCAAGCGCGTAGCCGCTGCTGCAGCTGTGGGACCAAGGCGTATGGCCCTCCCCGAGACTGCGCTGGTGGCGACTGGCGAGGCTGGCGCCTGCACAGTACGCGGGACCGAGGTCCTCCGTGTGCGGCGTGTTTGATGGGCAACCTGCGCCCGAAAGAGTGCCGCCACAGCAATCACGAGCAAGGCGATGCCGACGAGGAAGAGGAATATCCCAAGTCTCTTTTGCCTACTCATCACCATCCCGGGTAGCTTATTCGCCAGATCCAGGCCAGAAGCGGGATTGGATCTACCGAGTCTTGCAGTGGCTTGAGGCCAATTTGCCTGTCCGTATGCTAGATAGCGTTCAGCGTTGAGCCCGGCCACTTGATTCTCTTCCTGTCACACCGTTGTCCTGGGTACAGGTTGAAGGCTGCCATGGTGAAGAGTTTGCTTGCCAGGGGATGCGGCTGAGAGCAGTGAGCAACACGGGCAGGCCCGTGATCGGAAGGGCAGCGGCCCCCACACCCACGTGGTCAGTCATCTATTCTCTAGGAACGCCAGAACGTCTCCGACGCCCACCCAGGCTCCGCCGTTCCAGCACCTTCTCTCAGGTGGCACCAGAACGATAGTCAGGCACGCTCCGCCATTGGATCACGTTTGCCCTCGACAAGGACCCAATCGAAGCAACCCACCGTATGTCCGCCCATCTGCGAGCGGGCGGCTGTCTATGCCTCACCCCCGCTCACGTCCGTTCGAGGCAGTGTAGATCAATCTGGCAGGCGCTGAGACGACCCAGCATTTCGATGAGCACCTGCGCTCGATCTTGTGAAGACAGTGGCCGCTCGAAGATGACCTCCATGTCCTTCAGCGGTCCGGTCTTGACCCGCAGCCGGTCACCGGGCCGAAGGGGCAGCCCCTGGTAGTAATCTCTCGAGTCTATCCGCGCCAGCCGGTCTTTCAGCCACTGCAGTACTTCATCCTGTACCACGGCTGGCTGGCCACCGAAACTGACCACGCGGGTCACACCAGGAGCCCAGTTTACGGAGGAGAGCGGCACGCTGGTGAAATCCATGCGCGCAAAGACATAGCGAGCGAAGAAAGGTTTTTCGCGTCTCTTTCGCAGATGTCCTTTACAGGTCACCTTGAGCACTGGCAGATACGTCTCGATTCCCCGGCTCCCCAAGAGATCACGCACCTGGTACTCTTTGCGCGGCTTGGTATGCAGTGCGTACCAGCGTTTCACGTCTCGCCCCTTTGTGCTCCAGCCTGCGCATGACGATGCAGAGAGCTCAGCCGTAACCAGGCATGCAAAATCGACCCCCGGGATTTCTCACTTCTGCCAAGGCCGCCTTGCCTGGTTCTCTCTCGGTTGTGCTGAGCCCAGGCACTTTGCTTGGTCCCAAGAAACGGCGGGGTTCACTCACCTGCTGGCTGCAAGATCCCGGCTCTTGACTGTCTGGATAAAGCGGAGCTTGCCTCTGTTCTTGATCAGCCTGACCTCTGCGTAAGCGGCAATTGCTGCCAAGGCATCATCGATAGCGCGGATGTGGCTGATCGAGAGGCACTGCAGCGGGCGCTCTAGTGACACCAGGACCCTGTCCACCGTTTGCACAGCAGTTACTTGACTGGTTTTGCCGTCCACGTCCTTCCTCTTCCGTGGACAAATGGACGCTGCATGGTATCCGCAGCACGGTGTCAGGCGTTCATCTTTAGCACTGGGCGTCCACCAATACAGGGCTCCTGACATCCCCTAGACATGCCGCTGGGCCAGGGCATACTGGCCTGCAGTGCGGCTTGTTGGCCCCACACCCGCAGGCTATCTGTGACACACAGGTCGCGCGATTTGGACCATAGCTACGCGAGACACGCCATGCATCCTCGCCGCAGCGGGGAGGATGCACAGTGCTACCATGATGCAAATGCAACGATACAAGTGTACTACAAAACTACCGTAACGCCAAACTTGCAACAACAGGTGTTGAAGAAGTCTAGACAAACCCCAGGGCTGTCACTCTCGTGCGTAGCACGATGTGCAAAGCCTGGGCGGAGTGGAGGGTCTCAGCCACACGGGAAAGAGATTCCCTTCCGCGTAGCGTCTCCCCCGTCAGGGAGTCTCCTTTGTCTCTCGACACCTTTGTCACGTCTGACAAAGACGTGGAAGACGAGAGGTCGCCCCCCTGCGGGGCCCTTCGGCGGACGGCGGCCCGGCTCAGGGCGGGCTTCGCTTTGCTACTAAGAAACAAAGCCGTTGTCATTGCGAGCCCTGCAGGGGCGAAGCAATCTCCACCTGTCGGTGAGAGGGAGATCGGTTCGCCCCACTCCGCTTCGCTTCGGCGACTCCCGTTGGTCGCTGCGCTCGCCCTGGGTCTTCCCCTGGGTCTTCCCCTGGGTCTTTGGCCCCAGGGACAAAGGTGGCCCCAGGGACAAAGGTGGACCTGGGCCAAAGGCAATGACAGATCACCGTTTCTTGCATAACGAGTGGTGCGAATGCGCCATGGCGCAGCTGCGAATGACATAGTGGCGATCCACGAGCAGTTTTCCAACAGGCTCAATGCCTCTGTTTGCAGAATCGGCGACTCTTGGCTATAATAGAGGTCTAGAAGTGATTCTCGGACGACGCGCTGACGTCCTGGAGCGCGTCCCAGGTAACGGAAGTGCTTGAGCAAAGGCAGGATAGTCCATATCCCGTGCCAGTGTCGGCTCTCACTTGGCCTTAGCTCAGCTAGCACCGTTCGTCGCCTCAGTCCTGTCGTCGTCGTTTACCTTGTCTCCTGTTTACGCCTCTGGCGTAAAGACCAGAGGTGGCGTAAAGACAAAGCTGAGACAGGGCGAGCGCCGCCGCCGAAGGGCCCTGCAGGAGGGCGACCTCTCGTCTTCCACGTCTTTGTCAGACGTGACAAAGGTGTCGAGAGACAAAGGAGACACCGTGACGGGGAAGGTGCTACGCGAGAGTTCCTGCCTTCTAAGTAGGTTGTGACGGGTTCGAGTCCCGTCGCCCGCTCCTTACGGATGGGCCCATAGCTCAGCGGTTAGAGCCCCCGGCTCATAACCGGGCTGTCCCTGGTTCGAATCCAGGTGGGCCCACCTTGCTAGACCTTATTGCAACCGATGTCCTCCTCAGTCGTTGCCGCTTCGGGCGGCTTTTTTCTGTCGCTACTGGCTTTGAACCACGGGGAATCGGACAGCGTTTGATTACAGAGTGCTGCACGAGGAGCAGAAACCATTTCGGTCGTGGGCTAGTTTGCGGTATAATATAGAAGGTTGGCGCCGGCTGGCTCCGGCGATCGTGTCGCCAAGTCAAGGGGATTTGCTACCCTTGCGCGATTGGATTTTTGGAGGCAACTGTGGGATCGAGTTGGTTTAGGAATGGGTTTGTTTACCTGTTGATTATGCTCGCCGTGGTCGCGCTGATCTACTTCAACTTTATCGTGCCGGCTGAGGAGCTGCCAACGGTATCCATCAACAAGGTGGCGACCTATGTGAAAGCCGGTATGGTCAAGAAGATATCCATTTCCGACGACGACCTCACTGTTTGGCTGAAGGAAGGACAGCAGCCAGCCAAGGTGCTCTCACGCAAGGAGCACAATGTAGGGCTCAGTGAGTCCCTGATAAACCTGGGAGTTACGCCAGAGGAGCTTGGTTCCGTCGCCGACATTGTCTCAGAGGCTCCGAGTCCCTGGGGGGATGTCGTCAGTTTGTTGGTGAACTTTCTGCCCCTGCTGGGCCTTGGGCTCATCTTGCTTTTCATGCTGCGACAGGCCCAGAGTGGGAGCAATCAGGCACTGTCCTTTGGCAAGAGCCGCGCCAGATTGCTTACTGGCGATAAGCCTACTGTGACCTTTGAGGACGTGGCTGGTGTTGACGAGGCCGAGCAGGAATTACAAGAAGTGGTAGAGTTTCTAAGAGAGCCGGCCAAGTTCACAACCTTGGGAGCGCGCATCCCGAAGGGTGTGTTGCTGGTAGGCGCACCAGGGACTGGCAAGACGCTGCTGGCCCGTGCTGTTGCTGGTGAAGCAAGCGTGCCCTTCTTCAACATCAGCGGGTCCGAATTCGTGGAGATGTTTGTGGGCGTCGGAGCCAGCCGCGTACGTGACCTCTTTGACCAGGCCAGACGCAATAGCCCGTGTATCGTATTTGTAGATGAAATCGATGCAGTAGGACGGCATCGCGGCGCAGGCTTGGGTGGCAGCCACGACGAACGCGAGCAGACCCTTAACCAGATTCTAGTGGAGATGGACGGTTTCGACACAGATACGAGAGTCATTGTGCTTGCCGCTACTAACCGCCCGGACATATTGGACCCCGCCCTTCTGCGGCCTGGCCGCTTCGACCGGCGTGTAGTGCTTGATCGGCCCGACATGAACGGGCGCAAAGCCATTCTGGAAGTGCATGTGCGTGGCAAGCCGTTGGCTGAGGATGTGGATCTGATGGGCCTGGCCAGACAGACGCCCGGATTCACAGGCGCCGACATTGACAGCCTGGTCAATGAAGCTGCCATCCTGGCCGCTCGACGCAACAAAGAAGCCATTGGTATGGATGAATTCCAGGAGGCCGTGGAGAGAGTCATCGCCGGGCCGGAACGAAGGAGTCGTCTTATCAGTGAGGAAGAGAAGAGCATCATCGCCCATCACGAGGCCGGACACGCTTTGGTCATGCACCATTTGCCCAAAGCCGATGCGGTTCACAAGGTCTCTATTGTGTCGCGCGGCATGGCTTTGGGCTACACGATACACCTGCCAGAGGATGATCGCTACTTGGAGCCCCAGGCCAAATTTGAGGACGAGATAGCTGGCTTGCTGGCTGGTCGTGCTGCTGAGGAGTTGGTGTTTGATGAGGTAACCACGGGAGCCGGTAATGACCTCGAGCACGCTACCAAGATTGCAAGGGCCATGGTCACGCAATACGGCATGAGCAACCTTCTGGGCCCGCGTACCTTTGGGCGAAAAGAAGAGTTGATCTTCCTTGGCCGGGAGATTGCAGAGCAGAGGGATTACAGCGAAGAGGTAGCCCGGCAGATTGATGAAGAGGTCAAGCGCATTATTGATACAGCGTATAAGCGCGCTATGAAGATACTGAAGGAGAATCGCGCCAAGTTGGAGAAGCTGGCTGAGCGCCTCATCGAGGTGGAGACGCTCGCAGGAAAAGAGCTCGAAGCACTGCTTGCCTAATGCAGGCTCTGCTTTGCATGCCGGGTGCTGATGCCATATCAGTATCCGGCCTCTTTGTTGGGAGGAGTTGTGTTTGAGCAGGTTGTCCCAGGTCTGGCCGCTGAGTACGAGACAGAAGTGGTGCTGGAGAACAGTGCCCAGCACCTCGGCTGCGGCAATGTTTCTGTCTTTGCCACGCCAGAGATGATCCGCTTGATGGAAAGGGCAGCAGTTCGCGCCGTGGACCATTTGCTGCCCGCGGGTTATCGCACAGTAGGTATCCACGTGGACGTAAGTCACCTGGCTGCCACTCCTCTAGGCATGACAGTGCGTGCCAGGGCGGAGTTGCTGGAAGTGGATGGCCGCAAGCTCACTTTCCGTGTAGAAGCTTTTGATGGCTTGGAAAAGATTGGGGAGGGCATCCACCAGCGCATGATCATCAATCTTGCCAGGTTCGAGGAAGGGGTGGAAGCAAAACGCGCTCGTCAGTGACAACTGCCTAGAGCCGGTTTGTCTTATTACCTGAGCTTGACTAGAATGACTTCAAGGTCCTAGCATAGCAAGGTACAAGGTCAGTGGGTGGTATTTGGGTATACTCATTGGTGTCTAGTTGGCCGAACACTGGAGGTTGAAGATGGAAAAGCGCAAGGTGCTCAGCTTGCTGTTCGCTCTCGTCTTGCTTGCCGCTGTCGGGCGGACGGCCTGGGCGCAGGAGAAACAGTACTATTGGCAATTCATCAACGTAGACATCACTGTACTGGACAACTCGGACATTCGCGTTGTGGAGACGCAGAAATTCGTGTTCACGAGGGGCAGCTTTCATTTTGCCTATCGGGACATCCCAATGAATCGCCTGGAATCCATCACAGATGTGGCGGTACGTGAGGGGGGAATAGACTACCATCACGGGACTGAAGCCCCCGGTACTTTTACTACTTCCCACGAGGGTGGAGATTTTCGCATCACCTGGTACTATCCCTACACCAGTAATGATTCGCGTACTTTCGTCATTGCCTATACGGTGAAGGGTGGCCTGCGCTTCTACGAGGGCGGGGACCAGTTGTGGTGGAAGGCAGTGTTCCCGGACCGGGACTTTGTTGTGCAGTCTTCGCACGTGACGGTGCATCTGCCTGCAGGAATCTCGCCTGAGGAACTCAAGGTAGCTTCTTATGGCTCCGACGCTGACTTCCAAATCGTGGATGGTAGCACAGTGCTCTTCGCGGCCCTAAATATCGACCCAGGTCGAGAACTGGAGGTGCGCGTGCAGTTCCCTCACGGCATCGTCGCGGGGCAACCCTCTTCCTGGCAGGCTGCAGCAGATCGCCTGACCACGTACAATGAACGCTACCGTGACGTCGTCAATCTTACACTGGGCGTGCTTGGGCTCTTGATCCCAATCGTGGGCTTCGTTGGGCTTTACCTTTTGTGGCACACACGTGGACGTGATGTGCCGGTCGGCGTGGTGGCTGACTATCTCGCGGAACCACCTTCTGACCTACCGCCTGGCCTAGTCGGCACGCTCGTCGATGAAAAGGCGGACATGAAAGACATCGTTGCCACGATAGTTGACCTGGCGCGCCGGGGTGTCATCAGCATCACGGAGATGCAGGAAACCGGTTTGCTGGGCATCGGTAGGCGTCACAGTTTCATTTTCAAACGGTTGGAGCACGACGAGAAGCTTCGATCGTATGAGAAGACACTGCTTCGCAAGTTCTTCGGTCGCACCCGCATGGAAATCGTCCTCTCTGACCTCAAGGACAAGTTCTACACTGCTATCCCGAAAATAAAGTCTCAGATGTACAAAGAGGTTGTTGAGGGGGGGCTCTTCCCGCACAATCCACAAACAGTAAGGAGGCGGTACACAGCCCTGGGCGTTGGTGTGGAGATCGTCGCAGTTGTGCTCGGTATTTGTGCGTTCACATTCCTCGCAACCTATACTGAAGCTGCAATTTGTCCCGCTGTGGCCATCGTCCTTGTGGGTCTAGGTCTGATGTACGTAGGGTTGGTGATGCCACGGAAGAGCAAGAAAGGGGCACTTGCCGCCGCCAAGTGGTATGCTTTCAAGCGCTATCTCAAGGGCATCGAAAAGTACAGCGATCTTGAGCGCGCACAAGACATCTTTGATAGGTATCTTCCCTATGCCATTGCCTTCGGCCTTGAACGTGAGTGGGTATCCAAGTTCGCCAGGGTGGACACGCCAGCACCCACGTGGTACTATCCTTATCAGCCGGTGACTGCCGATGGGGGCGGGCGGGCCAGACGACGAGGGGACACAGGGCACGGAATGCCGACCGGGGCTGAAGGTGTAGGCGGCCGGCCATCTCTGCAAAGTGCGAGCGACAGCATGATGGGTTCCTTACAAGGCATGAGTAACGGGCTCTTTGGCTTGCTCAACTCCGCATCGAGCACATTGTCCAGCTCGCCTGGTAGCTCTGGTGGTGGCTGGAGCGGGGGTGGTGGCGGAGGCGGAGGCGGAGGCGGAGGAGGCGGTGGCGGTGGCGGTGGCGGTGCCGGCTAGATGTGGGTTGGAATTGCCATATCTCAGTATCTCACAGTATGGGTCTCGGCTGCCGCACATTGGCGTAGGCGAAATGAGTGGAGGAAGTAGAAGGTAATGATTAGTGTGACAGAGTTGCGCAAGGGAGTTACCTTCGAACTTGGCGGGGAGATCTACCGGGTTCTCGGATATCAGCACCACAAGCCTGGGCGGGGCAGTGCCACAATCCGTACCAGACTGCGCAATTTGCGTACGGGGGCAACCATAGACAAGAACTTTATCTCGGGCGATCGTGTGCAGGACGTCAGGTTGGATCGTCGAACCGTACAGTACCTGTATAGCGATGGGAATCTGTACTACTTCATGGACACTGATACCTACGAGCAATCCGCCATTCCGACTGGGGTTCTTGGCGATGTGGTGCACTATCTCAAGGAAGGCGTCACCATTGAGGTATTGCTCTATCGAGGAGAGTCCCTGGACATCGAATTGCCGATCACTGTAGAGTTGAGAGTTGCACACACCGAGCCAGGTGTCAGAGGTGACACTGCTACGGGCGCGACCAAAGGTGCAACACTGGAGACCGGTCTGGTCATCCACGTGCCTCTGTTTGTTGAGGAAGGCGACACTGTGCAGGTGGATACCCGTACTGGTGAGTACCTCACTCGCGTCTAGAAGCGAATCGGTTCCACAAAGCCCTGCCGATACCCGCAGGGCTTTTACTCTATGGGGCGTATTTCGTAATGATAACTGGCCACTTCGCTGCTGCCTGGCGTCACTGCGGAGATGACGAGCACTGCTTTTCTCGTGCTTTGATCAAACCCTCGTATGGTCAGAGTTCCCCTTTGATCCTCGCCCCGCCCCAAAGATGTCGGGACATGGCGCAGGGGCAACCGTTCTACTGTGACCTCGTCTGCGATGCGGATCAACTGAACGATGTATCGCTGCCGCAGCGTATTGTTGCAGCGGATGAAACCCTGCGCCGCCCAGGCGCCCTCGCCTTCCTCGGCATCGTAATAGTATCCCAGTTCGGGGATGCGTATATCATCCACGCACAGACCCGCACGGTTGACAGCCTCGTCTGTCAGGTACTCGAAACGGATAAGCACTTGGTGCCCGGCGAAAGGAGAGAGGTCGAGATTCTCCTGTATCCACTCGGCGCTGCCAGAGGCAGTACTGTCCGTCCCTGACATGCCAGTGTACCCCGAACCATAGCTGTTGCCGCTGGGATTGTCCGTGGTAGTGTATTTGCCTGGTAGAATGTGCCAGGTCTCGCCGCCATCGGCGGAGGCTTCGACGTAGGCATAGTCCCACCCCTCTTCGATGTCATACCATAGCCACGCCTGTAGTGTAGCCTTTTTCAGGCCGCTTAGGTCGAAAGAGCGCGTCAATGTCATGTCGCTGTTGTCACCGCGGTTCGACCACCACTGATAATGTCCGCTGTGTGCTTGATTGGGCACCAATCGCGTCGTCGCAACGCCAGTAAAGTCCAATCGTACGTCGTGCCCGGCCGGTTCTAGTTCAATGTAGTCGGCTGCGTACTGATGCACGGTGCCCTCACCTTTCGCTGGGTAGCTGGACACGACACGCTCTGTCTTTACCTGCACGTCAAGCTCTTGATAACCGTAGGGAT
>CAYZGO010000007.1:107583-118886 GCA_964478075.1 uncultured Anaerolineales bacterium
CTCTCCCCGTCCAGATAGTTGGCAATCACCCAGTCGGCAAACAGGTCTTCGAAGGACAGGTCTATCTTGTGGGCCTGTAGTACTGAGGTGAAGCCTGCAGCGCCGTTTAGCTCGTGGGCCACCAGTTCGTGTGTCATCTGTGGGCCGAACCGCTCAGCAAAGTAAGCCAGGAACAGAAAAGCCGCGCCATAGTGTGCCATCACGCTGTCTGGGGGCGAGCCCCAACTGGTCAATTGTGTATCGGGACTCTTGGCGAATGCGCTTATCCTGTTATCTCTGGGGTATCCGCACAGATGCATGGCTAGTTCCGATGCACCTTCGTTGACCCAGGCGTCCTCGTTAGCGTCGGCAAACCAGTGGATCATGTGCTGGAATTCATGGGCCAAGGTTGCGTCGTACAGCATGCTTCCAGGCTGCAGACGCTCAGGGTTGATGTAGAACAACTCTCGTTGATTGCTGTGGGGTACTACCGACGAGGGGTATTCGTCGCTACTGGAAAAGTAGCCGTCAGCCCCTGAGAAGCGGGCGTTCAGGATAGTTAGCCGTACGTCGCGGTCTATGCCTGGGCTCCATTCCGACCCAAAACAGCGCCGTACAGTGGGATACAGGCGCTCTTCAAACGTTTGCGCCGACCATTGAAGCGCATCTCCCTGCACATGTATGTCATCTTGCACCCACATGTACAGGTGCGGGCTTATGTGACGGAGCGTGGCACTGATCTGGAAGCTTTCTACGGGATCAAGATTAAGCAGCCAGAACGTCTCACGGTCTCCCAGAGAGTACGTGATAGGAGACAGTGGTGTTGCCTGTGGGAACGGTCCAGCGATGTGCTTGAGTCGCCTGGCCAGGTCATAGGGATCAAGAGGCGAAATCTGCGCGCAGGCCAGCAGCGTCTCTGTATCGGTCAGAGCAAATACAGACTGGGGTTGTGACTCTGTCGGTGGGGGTGGCGCCGTTGGTGTGAACGCTCCCGGAGCTGCGGCGTATCTTGCACACTGAGGCAAGAACAGAACCAATGCTGTGCACAGCGCAACCGCCATACAGCAAAACAGGGAAAGTAGTACAACTGCCAGAAAGGAGCTTCTCAAGGGCTTGTCTATTCCTTAACGATCTCCAAGGAAGCACCGCAGTTTGGGCACTGGCGCATAGCACTGCGCACTGCGAATTCGCTGCCGCAATAAGGGCAGCGCTTGGTCGCTTTGGCGGGCATGACGCTCTTGAAGATGTAGACATCGTAGTCGGCGCGTTGTTCTCGCTGGCACTCTCCACGACCGCGCAACCCTTCGAGCGCGCCGAGGGCCTGCGCGTTGGGGATGCGGAACTCTGCCTGTACCTGGGCGACAGTAGCCTCACCATCCAGTCGCCGGGCCAGGTCTACAATACCGACGGCCAGGGCCTCAGGGCTTATCTCTGCCAACCGACGAAGGGTAATGATGCCCCAGGTCAGGACTGCGCCTCCAAGTAGCAGGAAAACGGCTGCGACGAGAATGCGGCTCGGATTCGCTACTGCGGCGATGAGAAAGATCACGCCCAGGGCCAACAGGGGGACAGAACCTATGATTGCTATAATGGCCCAGCTTTTCTTCACAGTTCTCCTTCCCGAACCCGGACTAATGCCATGCCTTGGTTGCCCTGGTCAGCGCATCACCCATATCCTTAAACATCTTCTGGATTGCTGGCTCATGGAGTCTTTCTTGCACAACACCCTGCACATGCTGGCTGAACTCCAGAGGGTGCGTGCCGAGGTACTTCTCATCCTTGACTTTGGACTGGAAGTCAGGCCACGTAGCGTGGAAAGAGGTAGCGGCGTCGGACAGATTCAGCGTGAGCGATGGCAGTCGGTACCTGCGTTGTTCCTCGTACACGGTCGCTACGCTGCGTATGAAGCGATCCATACCCTCTCCCAAGCCGGTGAGCAGTCCCAGGACCTCGGCTACTGATGTCAGGCCAGTTTCGTAATTCGTCTTGCTGCGATTGAGCTCAAGCAGTGGAGTCAGGCGATCTTTCCACGGCCCCCCAGTCACGGGCAATTCCTCCAGGTTGCTCAACAGGTCTTGCACGGCACGGCGCGTGCTCAGTTCATCAACGTTGGCTGTCAGATAGTCGAGCCGGGCCTGGAGCTGAGCGGCTTCCACGCTGAGGGCCTGCCATTTGCTCTGCAGATTGGCCTGCCTCTTTTGCAATCCCTCCTTGTCAGCTTGCCACGTCTTGCGCACAGCTCTTAGTCCCCTGAGCACATCTTTCAGATTCTCGGCCAACTGTGCGCGTTGTCCGCGCAAGCGACGCCGCTTCCCAAAGTTGGTCAGCCAACCGATAGGAAAGCGCCTCAGTTGCTTGAGCCGCGTGTCAAGACCTTGGATCTCGCTCTCCATTGATGCGCGCCGAGCTTTCAGGGCCTCCTCTTGTTGGTCGAGTATGGGGTTCTGCTGGCGCACGTAAGCAACCTGGCGCTGTGCTTCCCTAACAAGATTGTCTGCCTCTCGGCGCTTGTCCGCAGTTTCACTTTCCAGTCGGGTGATTTCCTCCTCAATGGCTTTGCGTTCTATCTGTTCTTGGGCCTCGGCCAGCTCCGCAATCTCCACCGGCGGATCCTCAGGGGCTTCCAGCAATAACGGGACGTACGCAGCAATGAGTTTTCGCCTCTCCTCCAGTTGTCGTGCGTGCAAGTCGTTGAACTGGTACTGGATTTCCTCTATCTCACGATAAATGTCGGCCATGCGCTTGCGATTCTCGCGGGTGTACTTGTAGAATTCAGGAAGTGTCATCGTTGCGCTCATGTGCTCTCCTTCGCCTGCCCCTCAGCCTAAGCCCACACCACACGCTTGACCCCAGAGGCGACGCCTGACTTTCCAGACCAATGTGTCTATCCAACGGGCCCCTGGCGCAGTAGCTGACAGCTCATCAAAGTTACCGTGCGAGGCCCAATAAAGTGGACAGGCACCATAACAGATGTGTCGCATTTCACAATTCCGGCACGCAGGCGGTGTGGCGTGCTTGCCGCGCCAATAGCGGGCCTGCGCGTTGTACCAGAGCTCATCAAAAGACTTGTCCAGCAAGTTGCCAATGCCACGCTCAAAGCTTGAGCACGGCAAAAGCTCTCCATCAGGTGCTACGGATAGGAGCCCATCACAACAAGCACAGGACTTGGAACCAAGACTATGCGTAATAGGATTGAAGATGCAGTAGGGTATGGGCGAATACCAGATGAATCTCACACCCTTTTCCTTCGCCCGTCGCTGAATCTGCTCGATTAGCGGTGCAACCTCAGTGTAGGTGACGTCCACGCCGGTCTTGCGCACAGGCGTGCCAGTGCAAATGACGACGTTCATGGAAAAGTACTCGGACTGTAGTTCATCTGCGATATAGTCCACCAATTCGAGAATGTGGTCACGGTTGACACCACAGATGGTCGTGTTCGTATGTGTATGGATATGCGCTGCTCTGAGCACATGCACGGCACGGGTGGTCCTCGCAAATGCACCCGGATGCCCTACAGCTACATCGTGGATCTCGGCTCGAGGGCCTTCCAGGCTCACTTGAGCTGAATCTAGACCTGCTGCTGCCAGGGTGCTCACGAATTCTGGGTCTGCACAGCGCAGACCATTGGTAATCAAGTTGACACGCATGCCCTTGCCTTTCGCATACGCGATCAACTCTGGCAAGTCTGAACGCAGTGTGGGCTCGCCACCCGTGAAGGAGACGGTCGGACAGTGCGCCTCGTCAAAGATGCGATCAATGATCTTCTTCACTTGTGCAGTGGTCATTTCTTTGCTTTTATCGCCTCGAGCTGGCGAGTCGGCGTAGCAGAAGACGCAGTTGTTTTGGCAGCGGTACGTCACCGCAATCTCGGAGAGCACGGGTAAGTCACGTTTGTGCGTGCCAAAGGTCGTCTGCCTCACCAACGGCGCACCGCAGACGTCATCACGTAGCAGTGCGGCGATGCTGACCAGCAGCTTGTACAAGTCTCCACGCACACGCTCTTCAGGTGCGCCGTATTCCTCCGCGACTTCCCTGATCACAACATTCACATCGGGCATACCGTTGTCGTGATAGTACAGCCTGGAGAGCATGGACACGGCTGTTTTGTTTAGATATTGCACGCGATTGGGGCGTATGATGAACATTCCATCCTCTGGACGGATGTAGACATACCCCTTGGTTTGTGTTATAAGTTCGTCGGCAAGAGATTGCAAGTCAGAGTCAGGCATAGTCGTCCCTGTGAAGCGACATATCTAGAACTTGCCTACGCAGGCGCTGTGGCAAGCGCTGTGACAGGCACTATGGCAGACGCAAGCGCTGTGGCAAGCGCTGTGACAGGCATCATGGACACAGGCGCTGTGGCAGGCATCGTGTACGCAGGCGCTGTGGCAGGCGCTGTGACAGGCGCTGTGGCAGGCATCATAGCCAGGCAGTTCAGATGGTTCCTGACCGGTGAGGCGTGCCACGCCAGCTTCCAGCCTTGCGGCTACCTGTGAGAACGTCGCCTCGATGCTGCTGCTCACATCTCGTGCCAGGCTCTCGATGGGTGTTACGACCTCTTCCGCAGCCCGAACCAGTGGAGATGGCCCTCTTTCGACGCCGGTTTCCAGCACGGCCTCGCGAGGCCGGTAACGATCACTGATAATGATCCAGGGCGTGTACGGCTGGTACCAGACTCTGGGCCCCAATACGACAGGACGCGGCGCACGCGTAAACTCTTCCCAGGCTGAACGTATCTTCTTCTCATAGGTTTCTTTCGTAGCCTGGGGGTCCGCATTCCATATCTTGGGCTGTAAAGTTGCCGCTACAGCGTTCAGGATGGCCGGTATTCTGGCCCGGTCAATTGTGCCATCCTCAAGGAGGGCCTCTACTAATGCTTGTTCGTAGGCGTTCAGGCTTTCATCGGGATTGGTAACCTCCAACTGAAGGGGGTTGCGGTTGATGATCGTCAGCACACCGCGGTTCACCAAGGAGAGCACGATGAGCGTGATTGTGCGTGCCGAGTTGCCCATGTAGAAAGCCGCCTCAATAGCGCTCAGGTCTGGGACAACGCCAGGCGTTTCGAACGTCTCGATTTCGATCTCAGGTGGCTCGTAGACAGGTTTCTTCCTGCGCGACCGCAAGACAAGTACGACGATAAGCGCTACGATCAAGCCAATGCCCAATGTCAAGCAGAGGACCAAAGCGACCGCCGCTGTAGACCAGCCGACTGCCGCTGGCATCTCCTGCGGTGTGGGCCGCAAGGGGATGGCTGTCTCGCGGGTGACAGGAACAACTGACGCGCGTAGATAGAAGGGTGGCTGGATTGTGCCACGCGGGGGAACCTTTCTCTGTTCAATGTAGATAGAGAGCCAGTTCTTGCCCGTGGCTTCATCAGGTGTGGGGAAGTAGACCCAGCGGTTGAAACCACTCAGGTCGCCGACTTTCATGCCAGCCTGATTCACCAGGTCATCCGTGACTTGCTCTGGTTCGCTAACTTCAGCAGGCAACTCTATCGGCAGGACAAAGGTGGCAGCCAGCACTTCGATGGGCAGTTCCCACTGCCCTGATGCCCAGCCGATAGCCCGGTATTCCTCACCATCTATGGTCGTGGGATCAAAAACGGAGCGGTCCACTTCATAGCGGATGATGAGGGTATACTGGCCGCCAAGGCTGGTGTTTTGTGCAAAGACAGCGGAATAGACGCCGGCCTTACCGGTAGGCCGCAAGGTTACCTTGAAGTGGCCATCTGGGCCTGTGCCGTAAGATTCGACCAGGGTATGGGGCGATTCCAGTGCGGGAAGTTCGCGAATACGGTCGCGTCCGCTCTCGTGCTCGGTGAAGGTCAGTTCGTACTTTACCTGCAGCCGGCCATCCTGAAGAACACTGATATAGTACTCAGACTTGTTCAGAGTGACTGAAGCCTGGGCGTGGACGAGCAGGGCGCACGACCAGAACAGGACGAGGAATGTCCCCAATACAAGAAACCATTTCTTCATTCTATCTATCCCCTCCTAGGCCATCCTCCGCCACGAATATACCATATCCTGCCCTCATTTCCAAATAGAGGAGGGCTGACGGCGGCCGGTTGCCGGTCTGCAGTTCACATAACACGTAACACAGTTCGACACTGGGGCTCGTGACGCAAGCATATCGTGTTCTCTACCGCATTTCCCCCACGGCCTGCAGGACTTCCATAGTTTGCTGGGCGCACTTTTGCCAGGAGAAGCGCTTCACCTGGCGCAGGCCTTTTTGTGCTAACTCGCGGCGGAGTTGATCGTCGTCCAGGATGCGGTGCAGAGCGTGCACGAGTTGTCTCGTGTCGTGCGGGTTCACCATGATTGCGGCATCTCCGGCTACCTCTGGCAGGGAGCTGGCGTTTGAGCAGATCACTGCTGTGCCACAGGCCATGGCCTCAAGCACTGGCAGGCCGAACCCTTCGTAGAGGCTGGGCAGCACGAAAGCGCGAGCTCCCGCGATCAGAGCCGGCAGGTCTTCCTGTGGCACGTAGCCGGTAAAATGGACGCGCTCTTCCAGCCCCAGTTGGTGAACACGGGCAAAGAGTGGCTCATACAGCCAGCCTTTCCTGCCAGCAATGACCAGGTGAACAGCGCTGGTCTGTTCAGATAGGACAGCGAAAGCGTCAAGGAGCCTGGCCAGGTTCTTACGCGGTTGCAGGGTCCCAACATATATGACGTACGTACCAGGGATCTGATGACGCTTACGAACAGCAGACAGGCGGGCACTGTCGCGCAGTGGCGCAAAGCTCACGTCATATCCTGGATAGACGACAGTGACCTTATCGGGTGGAGCATGGCAATGCTCTATCAGGTCGCGTTTCGTAGCCTGAGAGTCCGCGATGACGTGTGCAGCGGCCCGAGCGTTGTAGCACGTGGCCCACTGCAGGTACCATCTTGCCCAGCGCGTATGCGCCTGTGGATAATACAGGTATCCCAGGTCGTGCACGGTCACCACACTGCGCCTGGGGTGGACAAGCGGTAACACGTGTGCCGGCACAAAGAGCACGTCCGGTGGTTTTGCTGCCATCTCCCAGGAAAGCCGGACGTGTGTCCATAGTCTCGGGAAGGGCATCGTCCTGATTTCCGCATTTTCCACCGTGGCGAACAGGCCCGGCGCAGGGGGCTGATTGAAATAGAGGCGATAGCGGTTGTTTCGATCCAGTTGCAGCAGGGCGCGGATGAGGAACAGGGAGTAGTTCTCCGTACCAGTCCTCTCGACGGCGGCTGCACGGCTGGCGTCAATGCCAATCAGCATCAAGTGCTCCTCTTGAAAACACCGTAGTCTAGCCCTTTATGGGCGTGTTTCACCGCAGAGCACGCGGAGAACGCAGAGATTTTTAGATTTTGTCTGCGGCCTCTGCGAAGCGTCCCCCGTCGCGGCGGTCGCCCGCAGGGCATGCAGAGCACGAACGGTCGTCCTCTTTTTGGCGAGGCAGCGTTCTCAGCGTCGTTCACCCCGCTTGACGGGGGTAAATAAGCTCTCACTGCATCAGTCCTGTCAGACAGGTTGTGATGGCTTCACTTCACTGATAATGACGTTTACGGCGCCAGCTTCGCGAAGGGAGGCAGCGATGTCCTGGGCTTTTTGCGGCGTAGCCAAAGCAATCATGTTACCACCACGTCCCGCACCGCAGAGCTTGGCTCCCATCGCTCCAGCCTCACGAGCCGCGCTGATGAGTCTCTCCAGTTCTGGTGACGAAACGGCAAGAGCGTCTAGCAGCCCTTGGTTCTCGTCCATCAGGCTGCCCAGTCTGGTAGTGTCTCCGGCAACCATCGCTTCCCTGGCGCGTAACACAATGGCCGCAATGTGATCGAACAGGGCCTCGTACCTGTCGCGATCTTTCTGCCAACCACGACGCACATCCCCAACGACGATCTTGGTGGGGCTAGCGATCCCTGTATCCCCAACGACAACCCAGAACGGCTGCTCCAGCCGCAAGATCTGAACAGGCTCACCTTTGACGAAGTAGACTGGCTGTTCCAAAGCGACCACGGTGTTGTCTATGCCGCTCGGGGTGCCATGGTGAATGACTTCGGTCTGGTACACCAGATTGGACACCTCGCGGGACGTAGGACTGCGCCCCAGGTGCTGAGCGAGGGCACGAACGATGGCCGTGGCAATTGCGGCACCACTGCCCAGGCCCCGCGCGATGGGTACTGTGGAGGACACCGTCAGCGTGAGGTCCGGCATATTCTCGATTCCCAGCCATTCCAGGGTATGCCGTACTGTGGCTTCAAGCGGGTAGGCAGGGTCATCGGCTGTGAGCGGAGTGCCAACGTGGTGGTGTAGATTCAAATCGGTAGCGTGGATGACAGAGCCTTGGCCGCTTGGTGCATCTTCCACAACAGCGCAGGCACGCACTTGGGTCACAGGCACGGCAATAGCCGGCCGGCCGTAAACAACAGCGTGCTCGCCAAACAGAATGACTTTGCCTGGAGCGTAAGCGGTAGTCAAGGCGTCTCCTTCACAGTGCATGAATGACTACATAACTATACCCCATGAGCATTGCGCTGTCAAAGTCGGGCGCTTGCCAGATGGAGGTCCTAGCCATTCTCCAGCACGTGACTACAGGATGCAGCGCCTGATCCAGGCGACAGAAACCACCTCCGTGCGAATCGAGTAGTGCTTGACCCGGATGGCCTCGCGGACCTGGTCAAGTAGGCTTTTGGGATGACTATTGATTTCCAGCCCTCCCATCGGTCTTGGCATTCTGGCGACAACCGGTGTATACTCATGTTAGGTTTGCAGGTGGGGCTATTGTGCCCGTTTTGCTTCCTTGTGGCAAGTATAGTGGGCAGACGGACTTTCCGCCTAATATGGCCGAAGGGGGGCTACGTGGAAAAATGTCTGCCTAATATGCGGATGGGGGCGCTAGGTGGAAAAACGTCCGCCTAGTATACCCGACCAGGTGACTAGGTGGACGAATGTTCACATAATAACGAGTTAGGCGGCGGGTGCCAATTATCATGGGAGCCTCCTTGGAAGTGGTGGAAGAAGGCTCTTGAAGACTATGAGCATTACTGAGCAGAAGCTTTTCGAGGAGCACAGATGACGAATGATGTCAGGAGCCCGGAAGAATTACATCTCCGTCTGAAAAAGATTCTTCTGAATTATGAAATCGACAACTTCCGCCGTTATCTTGAGGTTATGGAAGAGAGTTTGAGGAACAGGGCACAGGAAACGTCTACAGAAATGCAGAGAATTGGGGAAGAGATTCAAAAATCGGGAGAATCAGCGGAACGCAGAGCCGAGTTAACAGAATTGTTGGTCGAATCGTACCGGTTTGACGGGTTTGCCAACCTCATGCGGCAATCATTCTTTGTGTGTCTATATGCCTTTTTGGAACTATGGCTACTGAGAGAGTGTCGTATAGAAGGCAAGCGTACAGCGAGTGTAAAGCTGTCACCAGGCGATTTACGAGGTAGTGTCATAGAGAAGGCCAAGGTCTATCTCTCCAAAGTACTTGGAAGTGAGTTCCGATTCGATACCAGCAGAGAGTGGGAGAAAATCAAGAAGTATAAGCTGCTTCGCAATTGCATTGTTCATAGGCAGGGCAGTCTTACTGGCCTAAGTGGCCTTGATGTCGATCCGAGCCTGGAAAAGTTCGTTGACGATGAAGAGGGCTTGCACCTACGCGGCCCGGGAAGTAAGATTCTCGTTGAGGGCGATTTCTGTGTAGAAGCTTTGCGGATAATTCATACATTTTTGATGCAAATCCTTTTTCCACAAGCCGCCGCCCAACCAATCGCTGGTGTCCCTTCAAAGTCATCGTCTGCTAGTCGGTGAGAGTCCCACCGTGGCTTCGCCGTGGGGCTTCGGCCTGAGGGCCTCGAGCCCGAAGGCTCAGCCGAACGGCAACTGCCAGGAGAGCACGTAGCAGGCTCCCAGTGCTTCCGGGTGACCGGTTGTGCTGCCTGTCCTGGCGGTCAGGCCAGGGAAGCGATGTAACCCCTTGCGGGACAAAGGAAACATTGGCCGGACACGAAGGGCCGGATTAGCAATGGACACCTCACTGCAGGGCATAGCGAAGACGACCAGATTGGTCGTGTTGCGGAAGCGAGTATTCCTGAAGAGCCCGGTGCGGCTGCGCAGCCGCACGCCGCGATCTGTGCGGGGGCTGTTGGGCAACTGGCAGTCCTACCGCGATGGCAGCGATGCTGAAACTGATTGAGGAGGAACCTATGAGTTTCATATTTCAGTCCAGACCGATTCGATACGATTTACGGAAAGTGCTTGTGCCAGGGCAGCGAGTGGCATGGGTGGCCAGTCGCTATCGCGATTTCATGCACCCTGGTCAAACTGTGTACCTTTGGCTGTCTGGTGAACGCGGGATCAGAGGCATTTATGGTTGGGGTGAAATTACGGGTGAGCGTCCCGAACCCGATCGCAGCGGAATCTTTCGAGTACAAGTCACGTACCGTCGCAACTTCCTGAACCACAGTTCACGGCAACATCTCTCAGTCGATGAAATCAAGGCGGATGATGTTCTGGCATCGATGCTGATCTTGCGTTTGCCGATGGGAACGAACTTCCTGCTAAGCGATCAGGAAGACCACGCTCTTCGAGGTCTAATCAAACACAAGTACGGAGAGGATTGGCTTCCGCGTGAAAGGAAGACGGAAGGGGCGAACAGATGAGCAAAGGTGCGATGAGGACGGTGCTGTTTTCCACTTTCATTGGCATCATGCTCGTCACGGTTGCATTGACTGGATACGCAACCATTATGGCGGTTGGACAGCCTGATTCCGAACCACTCTGGGCTTTCGTCCGCTTTACCTGGACGGGAGTGTTGCTGGAGGTCATTGGATTCATCATTGCGCTGGCACGCAACCTCTTCGGGCTGCGGTCACGTGACCTTGCCCGGGAGATTGCAGCCAAGTGGGCGCAGGAGATTGTAACTGACTCAAATGGAGGCCCGACAGCTCTTAACACAAGCTACTGGGATACCAAAGAGGATTTTCCCGTTCACTTTCGGTCGCAGGGCAAGAATTGGCTTGGTGTTTTGGATGAGGAGTTCGAGGCAGAGACAATTGCGGGGTCGCGCCGCTTCCCAAGTCTGAGAGGATGGAGGCCATCAGCAGAACCTCCTGACCTAGGTCCAGTCGAATTGAAGCCTGACTCGGACGCCACCTAGCAACTCGCTGGTGTGCCCTGGAAAAGCTGTCGTCTGCTAGTCGGTGAGAGTCCCACCGTGGCTTCGCCGTGAGGCTTCGGCCTGAAGGCCTCGAGCTCGAAGGCTGAGCCGAACGGTAACTGCCAGGAGGCGACATAGCAGGCTCCCAGTGCTTGCGGGTGACCGGTTGTGCTGCCTGTCCTGGCGGTCA
>CAYZGO010000008.1:0-112008 GCA_964478075.1 uncultured Anaerolineales bacterium
GCAGCGAGTTGACGGCCCAGCTGGATTTCACGGCCACGCCGCGAACGCAGAAGGGGAGGCTCTTCCCGGAGATCATCGTTGACTACCCGATCATGCAGGCGATTGATGACGGGATCGTGAAGCGCCCCATACTTGGGGAAATAGGCGGCGACATAGAAATCCCCAGTGCTAAGGCGTCGGTAAGGTGGCGTCAGCGCATTGATGCAGGCGTGGCCAAGTGGAAGGAGTACTGGGAGGAACTCAGCAAAAGCGGCCATAAGCCCATCCTGTTCATTATGACCGAGGACACCAAATCCGCCGACGACATAGCGGGAGACCTGGAGGCCCGCTACCCGCACTTATTCGGCGGCCGGGTGTTGAATATTCACACCAACAGAAAAGGCGAGATACTGGAGAGGAAGACCAACCTGAAGTTGATCGAACGACTTCGCCAGGCAGCGCGAGACGTGGACGGCAAGGATAGCCCCTACCGGGCCATCGTCTCAGTGCTTATGCTGCGGGAAGGCTGGGATGTGAAGAACGTGGTAGTCATCGTCCCCCTGCGGCCCTACACGGCCAAGGCAAATATACTACCTGAGCAGACGCTGGGACGTGGCTTGCGGCTGATGGGAGGTGCAGGATCAGGCTGGGATGAGAAAGTGATAGTGATTGAGCATGAGGCGTTTCGAGATTTCTGGGACAAGGAGTTGGCCGAGGAAGGGCTAGAGATTGAGAGGCGGCGGCTGGAGGATGTGACCAAGGACGTGGTTACTATCCTCGTAGATAAATCGAAGCTACAGTATGACTTGGAGATACCGCAGCTTTCGCCCGCGCTCACGCGCTCAGCGACGCGCCTCTCCGACCTAATACTGGAGATGCTCCCAGCCCGGGTACTGCCCAAGCCCGAGAAGGGCAAGATAGCAGAAGAGACGGTGCACTATGTCGGACGCGATATGCTAACCAAGATAGTGGTGGAGGAGCAAGATCTAAGAATACCCTTCCCTGACCGCCCGGACAGTGTAGTTGCCTATTTCACAGACCGAATATTGCACTACGCGCATCTGCGTCAGGCGGCACGCTTTGCCGAGATGGTGCCTTTAGTCAAGGAATACCTGACCAAGCGTTTTTTCAGCAAGCCCGTTGACCTGTCCGAGCCTGCGGTCATCAGGCGGCTAAGTGAAGCTGACGCGCGACAATACGTCATTCAGGCTTTTGTTGATGCAATCAATCGCCTCACGATAGAGCCCGTCACCGTGCGGATCGCTCAACCTGCGCGGAAAGTGTCATCAACACCGGCCTTCCCATGGAGTCGCAAGACCCACGATGGTCTCAAAACAGTCTTTAACCTGGTGGCTTGTGACGTGAACTATGAAGCAGAGTTCGCCGCCTTTTTGGACCGTGCCGAAGACGTGGTGGCATACGCCAAAAACGTGGAGCAGATGCACTTTTTCATTGAGTACATCTCGTCGCAAGGTGGCATGAGATACTACTATCCGGACTTTATGGTCCGAGCCACTGATGGCGACATGTTCCTGGTTGAAACGAAGGGCATAGAGGACATCGAGGTGCCCATCAAGGATAACCGGGCACGTAAGTGGTGCCACGACGTGACAGATCTCACGGGGCAATCCTGGTATTACGTGAAGATAGCGTGGACAGTGTTCCAGGAGACCACGGCGACAACGTTTGACGGACTGTACAGGCATGCGCTGGCGGCCGGTGCCTGAGCCTGGCAGATTAAGAGTACTTTACATTAAATACCCAGGTGTAGTGCACCGTGTTTGATGCCAACTTCACGATGTGTCGCATTACTGAGAGATCGAGCCTTGTCCAGACGCAGGGCCTGGAGTTGTGTCTCGACGCTACAGTGCGCCTTGTTCTGCCTCGATGCGGCGCAGCTTCTCCGGGCTTTCTATGCGGTCAATGAAGAGGATGCCGTTGAGGTGGTCTATCTCGTGCTGAAAGGCGCGAGCCAACAGGCCCTGGGCCTTGGTGCGAATCTTACGCCCCTTTGTATCCTGGCCTTTGACGGTGACAAATGCGGCACGCGTGACTGTTCCCACGTATCCGGGGACCGAAAGGCAGCCCTCATCATCTTCCTCTTCACCCCTAGCTTTGATGATCTCTGGGTTGCAGTACACGTACAGTTGCGCTGGCTCGATTTCGTTCCCCTCTTCGTCCCTCTGCGGTGGCATCTCGATGATGATCACACGCAGTGACACGCCAATCTGTGGGGCGGCTAGGCCCAGGCCATCTGCCGCGCGCATGGTATCTAGCATATCCGCCACAAGGGCTTCTATGGATGGCCCGAACCTCTTGATCCTTTTGGATTTCTGGCGCAAGATTGGCTCCCCAGCCAGAACAACAGGACGTTCTGCCATGTATCTCACATCCTTTGCGCCGGGCGCGATTGATTCAGATTGATTATAATCTGTGCTATGTTGCCTGTCAAAAGGTGGTCGTGCTGAAGAGTGCAGTCCTAGGGCAGACTCTCAGCCGGCGAGACCTCGGACGGTTGCAAATTGTTGGCTTTCCTTGCCGGCATAAGTGGCCTCTAAAACCTCGGAGGTCTTTGCGCTCTTGTTGCGAGCTATGCCCGTGCTGAGGCAATCAGTCTGGTCAGGACTCTAGTAGCTGTTCCACTGTGACTACCTGACCATCGCGGACTTGCTTGAACGCTTTTGGGTCACCTATCACGTGCCCAAAGACGTTGACCGGGCTGGCCGGGCGGATTTCCTGTCCTTTACTGGCAGGTGTGGGACCGAAGAAGATGCAGAACGCGTGCCCGCGCGGCCAGTATCCCAGGTCGCCTGGTGATACCACAGCGTGGGCATTTTCCTCTTGTAGCTTGACCGCTATGGGGAAATAGATTTCATCTCCCCAGGTATTGCCTGCAGCAGACAAAGGCAGCGCCTCCCAGATGGCATCAGCGGTGCGGGTGTCATTCAACTCGGCAATCAGTTGTACGTCAGCGGCACAAATCAGTATCTGTCGCATTTCATCCTCCCTCGAATCCATTATACCGCATCTGTCTACTCCGGACAATGACAGAGTGAACCGCAATCCCACGAATGGCGTAGATATATCAGCGCGAGGGCCGGGGACTTTGGTCGAATACGGCCTCTGCGCTATAATACTTCCGTTCGATGGGAGGAAACACCGATGTTTAAGCGAGTGGTTCTGGTTCTTGTGATCCTGTGCCTGGCCCTGGTCATTACTGGCTGCCAGATAGGTAGCGTGAAGACGCGCAAGGTCTTATCTGACTGGAGCCGTGGCCAGCAAGTGGGTGTTGCTGCACTCAACCGGCCAGTGAGTATGGTCGCCGAGGACAGTTGCGTGTACATAATCTGGGTGGCTGCAGGGGGCAAGGCACTGCACTATGTCAGTTTGGACGACTCTGGACAGGTTCAGGTGAGCACAGACCTGGAGATCGGCGGCGCACACCCCAGTGATCCCCAACTCCTGCTCGATGCTGAAGGCTCATTTCGTGTTCTGTGGGTGGATAATCCGCAGATACCGCGCGCACTGTTTTTTGCCCGCTTGGGCCCTGACGGGCAACTGCTGGGCGAGCCAATGCGGTTGTCACCGGAAAAAGTCCGCGTGTCCGACTACGAGGTGGCTCACAATGCTGATGAAGGCCTTGACATCTTTTGGGCGACCGAAAGCCCAACAGACGGCGGCATTTATCATCTGCACCTCTCCAGCGACGATCAGGTGGTCAGTGCCAACCGTCTGCTCGTTGACAAGGGGGCCAAGCCGACCCTGCAGGTGGCTCGCGATGGGATGATCCACCTGGCCTGGGTGAAAGGGCGAACGCTGCAGGAGAACAACGTCTACTATGCAGTGTTCGATCCGCTTACTGCAGAACTTGGGCCAGAGACATGCGTGGGCTTCTATCGCACGGGGACTGGTCTTGCTTCGTATGCACCGGTTTTGGGTCTGGATAATCAGACTACCTATGTCTTTTGGGCATTGGAGCAGCGCGGTGGTGGCCTTACTCCTGGAGAGGCACACACATACATGGTGTCTTTTTCTCTGGACAACCCTGATTTCAATGAGCCGGTCACTGTTGACATTCCAGGCACTGCCAGTCCCGAGTACGACGCTGCAGCGGGCAGCTTGCCATATGGGCAACTGGCTTCAGCGGATGCCGGCTGGCCAACACCGCTTCTGTACATGCCTGCAACGGTGGGCGGCCAGAGGGAAGAATTGGGTGTCTTTCTTGCTGGCCAAGTCGCGACGCGCAAGCAGTCCAGCACCGAAGTCATATGGGCGATCTTTGCAGAGGGTAAGCTCAGGGGCTATCAGCTACCAGTCAGGCTCGGTAGTACGCTGCGTCCGGTAGGCGTAATCGACAGGCATGGAAATGCTCATCTCGCCTGGTTGAATTGTGCTGGATTTGGCCACTACGACGTGTACTATGCTGCCACATCCGAAACCGCCAAGGCCAATCTGGATAGGGTGACGGTGCAGGATTGGGCCATGGATTTGGTCAATGCCCTCTGGAGCCTGGCGCCTGCCCTCGCCTTCTTTCCACCCGTCTTTCTGCTGTGGGGCTTTGCCTCCTTTGCGTGGGTTATTGGCTTCTATGTCGTCAAGGTCGAGGGGGGATTGGAGCGACGCTCAGCTCAAATCGCATTGGTAGTTGCCATTCTGCTGTACCTATTCTCCAAATTCTTTCTGATGCCGAGTGTGCTGTTCTATGCACCTCTCACGGATAGGCTGCCTGAAAACCTGCAGTTCGTGGCCGTGCTAGGCACACCGGTTTTCACGATGCTGGTAGCTCTTGGGGCACTGCTGCTCTATTTCCGGAGAAGAAAGTTCAGGTCGCTTTTCGTGGCTTACCTGATCGTTGTGCTTACTGATTCTCTACTATCGCTGATCATCTATGTGCCCACCTGGATAGGGGGCTAGGAGAAGTACAGAGGGCGAGCTTCATGGCAAGGATTGGGCGTAATGACCCATGCCCGTGTGGCAGCGGCAAGAAGTACAAGAACTGCTGCCTAAACAAGGATCGTGCCAGGCGTATCCGAGAAGGTGCTTGGAGACAAGGTGAACAGGCTACCTTGGACAAGCTCGTTGCTTTCGCCCAACGCCCCAGCTTTAACGCCCAGATCATAGTAGCCTTCAACCTGTTCTGGAATGGGAGCTACGGCACCGAAGGGCTGAGCGCCTTGGACAGGGACGAAATCGGTCGTTTCCTGGATTGGTACGTATATGACTACCGTCTGGAACAGAGCAGAAAACGCATCATTGAGCTCTTTGTCGAGGAAATGGGCTCCGGTCTGTTGCCTGTCGAGCAGGAGCGCGTGCGGGTCTGGAAGGACTCGTACTTGTGTCTGTACCGCATAGCTGGTCCTGCACAGCAAGGCTTGCTTCCCATTGTTGACGCTTTGGAGGGAGGGGAAGAGGTCGTGTGGGACAGCGGACTGGGTCGCCTGGGCCTGTCCGGGGATCTTGTTCTGGGGCGCGTTCTACGGTCTTCGGCTCCCCCGCACCTCTCCTGGGCGGCCATTTTGCTGTCCGCTGCTGTTGAAAGTGGGCTGGTGGCGTTCGTCAGGAAGGCTTACGAGCAATATCGGCAGATACACGTTCAGGCATCCTGGCCGGATGTGCTATCGAATTCTGGCTACGTGTTGAACCACTACCTGCTCAAGTCTGCGGTAAAGGCAGGAGAAGCGCGGCAAGCCGCTGGACCGTACTACGACCCATTTCACACTGTGGAGAGACTCAGGGAAGCCGAAAAACGGCTGCATGAACGGGCCGTGAGGGAATCGGCGGAGCGGTTGAGAGCGGAACGAAGCCCAATGGAGGAAGAAGGCGAACCTCTGCGACGAACGCGAGGGGGCATTCTGTTACCGGGACATGTTCAATACAAAGGCAGCCGGGAGCTGAAACCGTAGCTGTGCGTTAGGCCAAGCAAAAAGAGGGGGACTGCTCCCCCTCTTTTTAGTCCTGGATGCTACCGCCGCAGTAGGGGCAGGTATCCCAATTCAAGTTTATCAAGCGCTCACAATGGGGACAACGTTTTCTCAATTGAGTGTGACAATACGGACAGACGAGAAAATCGGCTTCCGCCTTGCGCTTGCAACTGGGACAGATGTAACGCTCTTCGACATCTTGCAGTAGAGCCTCCTGCCCCAGTGCACGTTCGTAGGCCTCAGCCAGTGTTTCCTGGGGGCGCAGGATGAAATAGAGCATCAGGCCTGGCACGTTGAATGCCAGAACGAGCAGTGTGGCCAGGATTTGCACCAGTACGTCGCGTGTACGTACGCGAATGTCGCGAATTGTCCAGACGACGAGGCTGACCAAGAAGAGAACGGCATAGGCCCCAAACAGAGCCAGGACAAAACCGATGATTGTCTTGATGTTGGCGGGCAATTCCATGCGGGCTATTCCTCCCAGGGATGTGGAGGCAATTATACTACATTTCGGTGTTTTTCCCAATCGTGCTGACGCGTGCAACGTGCGGCCCAGCAGGCTCTTTTTGTTCTTCATTGCCTCTATGGTATAATTGTTTCACAGCTGCGAGCCGTCGTATCCATAGTGGTCCCCGCTCCCGTGTTCTAACGGTATGAGGCTCAGGGAGGTTTCCCCGAATGATTACGACTACTGTGCATAGCATCCGTGTCAGTCTGATGTCTAACCACCGGGTGGTGCTCTTGCAGGATGCCAATTTCGACCGCTATTTGCCTATCTGGATTGGCCCCTTCGAAGCGGACGCCATAGCTATGGCTTTGCAGCATCTGGAGCCCCCGCGTCCTATGACACACGATTTGCTGAAGGACATCATCTATGAGTTGGGAGCTACCGTTTCTCACGTCCTGATCAGCGAGTTAACGGATAATACTTTCCACGGCCGGATTGTGATGGATGTTGATGGCCGGCACACCGAGATGGATTCGCGGCCGAGTGACGCCATGGCTCTGGCAGTGCGATGTGGGGTGCCTATCTATGTCGCCGAAGAAGTCATGGAGCAGGCCAGTATTGTCGTTAGCCCCGAACTGGAGCATGTCTCACCAGAGGAAGAGGAGCGTCTTTCGGCCTTCCGTGACTTTGTCAATAGTCTGGATCTAGGAGACGCTCCGGAAGAGGACGGCTAGAATATGACTGTAGACAGATTGCCGCCCCAGAACATTGAGGCTGAGCAATCAGTACTGGGCAGCCTGCTGATTGACCGTGACGCGATAATCAAAATCGCCCCCTTTCTGCAGCCGGAGGACTTTTACCGCGAGACACACGGCCAGATGTATGCTGCCATCCTGGGTCTGCACGAGCGGCGGGAACCAGCTGACTTTGTTACACTCAGTGACGAGTTGGAGCGGCGTGGGCAATTGGAGGCCGTGGGTGGCCCAGCCTATTTGACCTCGCTGATCAACAGCGTTCCCACTTCTATTCACATCGAGCACTATGCACATATCGTGGAGAGGACAGCTATCCTTCGCCGCCTTATTGAGGCGGCGGGCAAGATTGCCGGGCTGGCCTACGAGGAAGCGGAAGACGTTGACGTGGTCGTTGATCGTGCCGAGCAGGTACTGTTCGACGTATCTCAGCGGCGTGTCTCTCGTGGGCTGACGCCTCTCAGGCGCATCCTGACCCAGTATTACGACCGCATCGAGTACCTGCATCAGCATCAGGGAGAGATGGTGGGCTTGCCTACGGGCTTCATTGACCTGGACCGGTTGCTGGGTGGCCTGCAACGTTCAGATTTGATCATCGTCGCCGGGAGGCCCGGCATGGGCAAGAGCAGCCTGGGTATGACCATTGCCCAGAACGCGGCCCTTAAGCACAATGCCGTAGTAGCATTCTTCAGCATTGAGATGTCCGCTGAGCAGGTGGTGCAGCGCATGATCGCTGGTGAAACGGGCATAAGTTCACAGCGGCTACGTGTCGGCGACATACGCGACATCGAGTGGGACAAGTTCGTGAAGGCCAGCGGTACCTTGGCCGAGACGGCGATCTTTGTAGACGACACGCCTTCACCGTCTCCTATGGAGATCCGTACCAAGTGTCGCCGGCTGGCCGCAGAGTATGGGCTGGATTTGATCATCGTGGACTATCTGCAGTTGATGCGCGGCGGTATGCGCAGTGAGAACCGGGTGCAGGAGATAACGTACATTTCACGTGCGCTCAAGGGGTTGGCCCGTGAGGTGAACGTTCCAGTAATAGCCATGTCACAGCTCTCGCGTGCCGTCGAATCGCGCCAGGAGAAGCGCCCCATACTGTCAGACCTCAGGGAGTCAGGCAGCATTGAGCAGGATGCGGACGTAGTTATCTTTATCTATCGTGATGAAATGTACGACAAAGACACCGAGCGCAAGAATATCGCCGACATCATCGTCTCCAAACACCGCAATGGCCCCACAGGTCAGATTTCGCTCCGTTTTGTGAGCGAACAGACCAAGTTCGTAGATTTGGACACCTATCACGAAGACCTGGGCTATCAGCCGGAGCCAGACGTCACATGAGAGTATTCTCCGGATTCCCCAGCGGCAAACTCTGCTACACGTCGCTTCCCGACCTGTTCTTCAGCGAGTTGCTTCCGCTGGTTGACAACTTGGCTGAATTAAAAGTGACTTTGCACGTTTTCTGGCTGCTCTACCGCAAGAAGGGTTCCCCACAGTACGTGACAATCCAGGAGTTGGTGGGGGACGGCACGCTGCTGCGTGGCCTGCAGGGGCTGGCATCGTCGCCGGAAGAAGCCCTGCGTGAGGGCCTGGAGCGAGCAGTGGCACGCGGTACGCTGCTTCATCTGACCAGTGCTGGAGAAGAAGAGCAGCACTTTTATTTTGTCAACAGCGTCCAGGGACGCCGGACCGTAGAGAAGGCACAGTTAGGCGAAACAAAATTCGCCGAGGACGGTGCCCTGGTTGAGCCAGTGGTAGCCGTGGAACGTCCAAACATATTCGTCCTGTATGAGCAGAACATTGGCTTGCTTCAGCCGATCATTGCTGAGGAACTCGAGGACGCCGAGCGCACTTATCCACAGGAGTGGATTGAGGAGGCTTTCCGCATCGCCGTGGAGAACAATGTGCGCAACTGGAAGTATGTACGACGGATTCTGGAACGCTGGGCAGCGGAGGGCAAGGGCGAGAAACGTGAAAAAACCTGGTACACAGAAGAAGAGTACAGGAAGTTCATCAAGCACTGAGCAGCGAAACAGCGACGTCTGCCCTATTTGCCGTGGAGCGGGCTACCTCCGTCGTGACGTGCCCCCTGGCCATCCGGACTTTGGTCGCGTAATTCCCTGTAAATGCAAAATCCGGGAGACGGAGCAGCGGCGTTTGCAGGACCTGCATCGTGCCAGCAACCTGGGGCTGTTAACGCGCATGACGTTTGACACCTTTGTCCCAGAAGGACATGGTCTTAATCCCCAGATGCAGGACAACCTGCGCAAGGCCTACAAGAAGTCGTTGGTGTATGCCCAGCACCCTGAGGGCTGGCTGATCCTGAAGGGCAGTTATGGTTGTGGCAAGACCCATCTGGCAGCCGCCATCGCCAACTACCAGGTGGAACATGGCTACCCGGTGCTCTTTGTCGTAGTACCGGATCTGCTTGATCACCTGCGAGCAACCTTTGCTCCCAATAGCGCTGTCAGCTTTGACCGGCGTTTTGAAGCCGTACGCACCGCTCCTTTGCTCATCCTGGATGACTTTGGCGCTCACAGCAGCACACCATGGGCACAAGAAAAACTCTATCAGATACTTAACTATCGCTACAACGCTCAGTTGCCCACAGTGATCACTACCAACCGTGAACTCGAAGACCTTGACCCCAAGCTGCGCTCGCGCATCGTCGAGTTGGAGTGGTCATCCGTAGTGCATATCTTGGCTTCCGATTACCGCGGCAGCTCAGTGCAACAGTACTCAGAACTGAGTAGCCTGAATCTCCATGAAGGCCAAACCTTTGAGAACTTTGACTTGCGTGAGCATGACCCTGCTCTGGATGCTTCACAGCGGAGAAATCTGAAGCTTGTGCTAAGCATCGCCAGGGCATATGCAGAGAACTCTGAGGGCTGGCTGGCCCTAACCGGCGACTACGGTTGTGGGAAAACCCACCTGGCTGCCGCGATAGCAAACTACCGTGTGGCTAAGGGGCACTCAGCCCTTTTCGTGGTTGTGCCTGACCTGCTTGACCACCTGCGGGCGACTTTCGCCCCCCACAGCAACGTGGCATTTGACAGACGCTTTGATGAGATTCGCCGTGCGCCTCTGCTCATCCTTGATGATCTGGGCACACATAGCGCCACCCCTTGGGCGCGGGAAAAACTGTTTCAGATCTTTGACTACCGGTATAACGGGCGTCTGCCCACGGTGATCACCATGGCCCGAGAGGTTGAGCGTGATCCTCGCCTGGTGACGCGCATCCTGGACGTCAGGCTCTGCCAGAATTTGGACATCATCGCACCAAGCTTTCGCGGTGACGCTCGCTTGCCACGAAAGACGAAGAGGCGAAGCACTGGAGAAACTCGTAGCAAACGAGGCCTTGGAGTCTCTGGACGAAGATGAGCAATCCCACAGCCAGGAGGGCCTCCCTGAAGCGCATCGTGAGCGCCCTGCTTCTGCTGACCGCATTCCTCGCATTGGCGCTGTGGCTTTTGCGCACCCCACTTAGGACCTACCTGAGCAGTGTAACGGGTGAGGAGAACACCTGGGAGCAAATCAAGGGCTTCGGGCGCCTCATCGTGTTGCGCCTGACCCGTCCACCTCTGCAGTTGGAACCCCATGTCCCCATAGCCCATGCCGGTGTGAACCCCTTCGGCATGAACACTTTTCTCGAGCAAGAGGTAGAGCCGTGGAAAGTGGGAGAGTCTCTGCGTATGATTCGCGACGCCGGGTTTGGCTGGATCCGCCAGGAGTTTCCCTGGGAGGACATCGAGCAAAGCACACGCGGCGACTTTTGGGATCACAGATGGGACATCAGTGCCTGGGACAAGTACGACCGTATCGTCGAACTGGCAAATAAACATGGCTTGCAGATTATTGCGCGGCTCGACAATCCACCCGCCTGGTCACGCGCTGACGGCGATGCCAGAGGCGCTCTCGCTCCACCGGACGATTTCGAGGACTTTGGCAACTTTGTCTATACTGTAGTCAGTCGCTACAAAGGCAAGGTCAAATACTATCAGATATGGAATGAGCCTAACATCTACCCAGAGTGGGGAGAGCAACCCGTGGATGCAGCAGGCTACGTTAGGCTCTTGCAGATTGCCTACCGTCGGGCTAAGGAGGGAGACCCTGAGTGCATTGTCCTCAGCGCGGGCCTGGCGCAGACGCTTGAATCCGGCCCTACGAACCTTAACGACCTGATCTACCTGCAGCAGATGTACGATGCCGGAGTGCACGGCTATTTTGACATTATGGGGGTGATGGCCTATGGCCTGTGGACCGGGCCAGGCGACCACCGCACCAGTCCTGAGCTCACCAACTTTTCTCGTCCGCAGTTGATTCGCGATATTATGGTGCGCAACGGTGACGCCGACAAGCCTTTGTGGGCCACTGAGGTGGGCTGGAATGCAGTGCCGCTCGATTTTCCTTCCTTTCCCCTGTATGGCCGCGTGACGGAAGAGCAGCAGGCACGCTACGCGGTGCAGGCCTACCAGCGTGCTCAGGAAGAGTGGCCCTGGATGGGTGTGCTGAACTACTGGTTTTTCAAGCGGGCTACAGACACAGAGAAGGAGCAGGTTTTCTACTATTTCCGTATGGTGGAGCCGGACTTTACGCCGCTGCCCGTGTACGAAGCGATGAAGGAATACGCCAACCAGTCGCCTGGCGTGCACATCGGCTATCACCAGGAAGATCACTGGGCCCTGGAATACGAGGGCGATTGGGAACAGGTTGGGGACAAGCAGGCAGTGCTTGGCTCATTCCGTCGCAGCGGTGGACCTGGCGATGCGCTCCGCTTCACTTTCGTGGGGACGGAGCTGGAGTTGGTTGTGCGCCGAGGTCCCCGGGGAGGCGTGCTGCGGGTTACCATAGACGACGGGAAGCCCACTGACATTGTGCTGCAGACCGACGCGCCAGAATACGGTGTGCGTATTCCACTGGCCAAGGGCTTGCGCGATGGCACTCATCGCGTGGAGATGGTGACTGGTGGCGAGCCTGGCACACAGGTGGACATAGACGGCCTGCTCGTGCGGCGCAGGCGTTCGTGGCTGCCATCCGTTGCTGTCCTCGGTGCGGGTGTTGTCCTTGCGGCACTCCTGTTCAGGTTTCACAGACGGCGAGACCAGTTTACCGGCAACCCACCGAATCGCTAACTGGTGGGTATGAGTAAGGAGACCATTGACGGAGTGAATGAAAAGCCATAAAATAGTCTAGGGAAGCGTTTGAAGCAATGCCGGAAAAAGGCAGGAATCTGGAAAGAAGCGAAAGTGCATACGTTATTGTCTCTGCACTTGGGCCGGATACGATCATAGACATCGATCCACCGGCTTCGGCCTTGTATTGATTAGAGGAGGAACCATGCTCCCTCAGATTCAGACGATTCTGGCCGACTTGCGTCAGCGCTTCGAGGCGCTTTACAGCGAACGATTGCTGCAAATAGTGCTCTTCGGTTCGCAGGCCCGCGGTGACGCAGTGCCGGGATCGGACATTGACGTTTTGGTGGTGCTCCGGGGACCGGTACAACCTGGCCAGGAAATTGCTAGAGTTGGAGAAGTGACGTCCGAACTCTCGCTCAAATATGATGTGGTAGTGTCCTGTGTTTTTGTGTCTGTCGATTGTTATGCCACTGAGAAAAGTCCGTTGCTCCTGAACGTGCGCAGAGAAGGGGTGAACATATGATCTCCGAGCAAGCTGCGCTGCTCCAAAAGGCACAAGCCAGTCTGCGGGCTGCACAGTTGCTTACAGATGAGGCGTTCTACGACTTTGCTGTATCTCGAGCTTACTATGCCATGTTCTACGTCGCCCAGGCCTTCCTATTGGGGGAGGGGCTGGCGTTCTCCAAGCATTCGGCTATCATCGCTGCTTTTGGCCAACGATTCACCAAGTCAGGCCGCGTGCCCAAAGAGTTCCACCGTTACTTGATCGAGGGCCAGGATAGTCGCATTGTCGGCGATTATAACGTCAAATCCGGGCTTACCAAAGATGAGGCAGCTGAACAGATTGCCCGCGCAGAGAAGTTCTCGAACTAGCTGAACGTCTCATTGGCCATTTCTCTGACCAGACTGCTTAGAAACGTTTGCCGAATCTGAAGGTTCGTCAGGATCGAGTTGACCGAACATATCGGTGTACTGTCGAGTGGTACACGTGTCCCTCTGCTCCTGAGCAGGAGCATATATCAATCCCCGCTGCGGCTGTCTTGGCCGTATTTCTGTTGGGCTTCAGTCGAAGGGTTCGTTCGCGGGTTCATTTGGAACAATGTACGAAGTACTTCGTATATTGCTGAGTTAGCCGAAATGCCGGCTAGTAGTCGAACAGTCACTCATATTCGAAGGAAGGTATCAAAATGCATCATATTACACTCAGTGGCAGCTACAAACAGATGGGGCGTAAGCAAGGGCGTGCACTAAAGCGGGGTGGTTTTACCCTGCCGCCGCCAGGCGAGAAGATGCTGCGTTTTGCCAAAGGGTGTGCAGAGATAGTGGGTCACTACATGCCAGAGTTGTTGGATGAGATGCGCGGCGTAGCAGAGGGTGCAGACATAGAATATGACGCTGTTATGACCCTCACGATGACTGCGCCTTTTGATCCTGATGAGATACCGAGTTGCTCTGTAGTGGCTGTGATGCCAGACCGAACAGTGGACGGACGCATGATTGTTGCCCGCAACTTTGACATGTTCTACGATGTGTCAAAGGAGAGTGCCACCACTTATCGCACCTATCCCGAGGGACATTATGCCAGCGTGGGCAACTGCGACATCTGGGTAGGGCGTTGGGATGGCCTGAATGAAGCTGGTCTCTTCACAGGAACTGCCGCCATTTTCTTGCCAGGGCCTAAACCAGCTCTGCCAGGAGTGGTGGGCTGGTTTACGGGGAGGCATATACTTGATCACTGTGCAACAGTGGACGAGGCGGTTGAGTTCATTCGAAGCATGCCCCTCACGGGGAGTGGTGGTCGGCTCATAGCGGATAGCTCTGGCAAGGCTGTCGTGCTGGAAGTAAGCGTGGAAGGGATAGAGCTTCGTTATCCAGAGGATGGGGTCTTGATATTGACCAATCACGCAGCGTGCCCAGCGTTTGCAGGGAGAGAATCCCACGTGCCAGAGTCCTCTCATCTTAGGTACAACCGCCTTCGTGAGCTGCTCGGTGGGAGTAGAGCGATAGATGTTGAAACTGTGAAACAGGCCATGTCCGATCACAAAGGCAAGATCTGCGCACACGGGCTAGACGCTTCGGGGCGGAAGGGTGGCACGATTTGGTCAGCCGTAGGGCGTCCAGGCGAGCGGCAGTTAGACATTGCAGAAGGGCACCCCTGCCGCGCCAAATACCGAACCGTGAGTTTCTAAGAGGGTGAGAAGCAGCAACAGTGCGATACGTTGAAGTACGCCGGCACAGTATGCGAGCCAAAGCGGGGCAGCATTTGTCACAGGCAGGGGTCAGGTTAGCCCGCCGGGTAGGCAGCGACCTCGGTCCATTCGACCGAGTGATCACCAGTGCCCTTCCGCGCGCCTTCGAAACAGCCATAGCCATGGGATTCATTGTTGACCAACGGCTCGATCAACTCAGCGAGATGGGCGACGATGCTAGTTCTGAAATTCACTGGGCGGCGGGATTCGCCGAGTTCGCTCGGGTTATCAAGCAAGGTGGGGCGACAGCACGTTTCGCCCGCACGCAGGCAGAGCTTTGGCTTTCGATAGCGAGGGCACTACCGGAGGGCGGGCGCGCACTGGTTATCACGCACGGCGGAATCGTTGAAGCTGGCGCGGTGGCCTGTCTGCTCCAAGCCGATCACAACACGTGGGGGGCAGCATGTGGCTACTGCGAAGGAGTGCGGTTGAGTTTCAACGGAGAAACGTTCACTGAAGTGGAGATCCTTCGAGTGGAACTTGACGCATAATCGAACGGCTTAGGGCGAAGGCACGTTATACAAGCCTGAATGTTATCCGCCATTGGAGTGGAAAAATGATCCAACGCCAATCTATTGATATTGAAGCTTACATTCGCCGTTCACAGAGTGGCCCTTGCTTCGTGTGTGAGTTAATCGCGGGTAACCCGGACTATCCTTCTCACATTGTCTACGAAGATGACTTTGCAATCGCCTTTCTCAACAAGTATCCAACACTCTATGGCTACACCTTGGTTGCCCCACGACAGCATCGGGAGCACGTGACAGGGGACTTTACACTCGAGGAATACCTGAAGCTTCAGCGTGTCATTCATCGCGTTGCCGAGGCACTTCGGCAAGTGGTGCCAACAGAGCGGGTGTATATCCTGTCGCTGGGCAGCCAGCAAGGCAATCGTCACGTTCATTGGCATATCGCCCCTTTGCCGCCAGGAGTACCCTATGAGGAGCAACAGCTCGAAGCACTGAGTTTCAAGAAGGGCGTTCTTGCTTTATCGGATGCAGAGATGGCAGCTCTCGCCGCACGCATACGAGAGGCGATGGGATAAGGCTCCAACAGCGCATAACAAGGCGCGCATGGCTTCGCCTGAATTCGCTGCTTCTCTCTGGCCCGGCTCGTGAGCGCTGAGGCCGGTTCTACGCAAGACTGCTCCAGGGGATAGTGCATGAATCGCGCATTCCTCTGCAGCAACTTCAGACAGCTCGCAGCTTGCAGGTGATGCGCAGATGCTGCGCGCTTTGCAGAGCGCGAACACGCTAGTTGGACACGGACGTACCGCGAGGCCATTTTGGTGTTCTGAGAACCTGATGTTATAATCTGTGCGTAATACAAACTGCGTCTCCGAGTCTCATGACCTAAGGGCAGCGCTTATGGTCGGAGACCGATAAGGTGCAACGGGAAACGGTTGCGCCCCCCACTCTTGGAAAGGAGATGTCTGAGCCGGGACTCTTTTCTCAGAGTGCCGGTTTTTTGTTGCCTGCCCTTGGGAAAACGATTGCTGGCTGCAAGAACCTGTGTGACGAATCGAGGGGAAACAACATGGAAGGAAGAAGACGCTATTACTTTTCAACACGCGATCTGATCATGATGGCTGCATTGGCCGCGTTGGGTGGTGTGAGCGGTACGGCGCTGAACGCTGTAGGTGACACCCTGGAAGCTGCGCTGGGCTTCCCAGGCACTCTGCAGTTCGCAGCAGGATTGCACGTGCTTTGGCTGGTCTTGGCTGTGGGACTGACCCGCAGGCAGGGCGCAGGCACCATCACCGGGCTGCTCAAAGGCGCAGTCGAATTCCTCTCCGGCAACACGCACGGGCTGCTGATTCTGCTCGTTGACCTGGTGGCTGGCGTGCTGGTGGACATAGGCATGTTGCCTTTTCGCAACAAGAATTCGACGTTGGCTTATGCATTGGTCGGTGGGCTGGCTGCCTGCTCCAATATCTTCGTTTTCCAGGCGTTCGCCGCCACGCCTGAGCAGATGCTGTCGCTGGTCTGGGGCGTGGGAGCCATTGCCTTCCTTTCGGGCGTGGTCCTCGCTGGCTTATTGGGCAAGGCTCTGCTGTCTGCGCTGATACGGTCAGGAGCAGTCAAGGACCGTCCAGCCGAACCTATGCCTAGCCGCATCTACCCTATCTTCCTCACGGCAGCCGTCTTGCTGGCGGTCGGTACTGGCGTGGTGCTCTTTCGCTCTTTGCAGGGGCCACCACAAGTGCCTATCAGCGGGGAAGTAGATGGCCCTTATCACTATGCAGCAGGCATGTTGGACACAATCGAGATCGAGAGCGATGCAACGGGCACTTCCCAGCGTTACGTCGGCGTGCTGTTGCGTGATATTGTGGCCAGGGCTGAACCCCGGCACAACGCTGCTTCCATCCTGGTCAAAGCAACCGACGGTTATAGCTTTCTCATCTCTTTGGGTGAAGTGCGGACGAATGCGAACCTCATCCTGGCTGAGCGGCGCGTGGGCAAGTCTTTGAACTATGACGTCGCCGGAGCAAGGAACCGCAAAGCCTGGGTGCGCAACGTCGCTGAGATCACGGTAATTGCTCAGGCACTGATAGAGATGCGCGGCGCTTTGGAGCGTCCTTATCCGTACGATGCGGATGAGTGGCAATTCGAGATGGACAATGCCCGCCTGGAGGTGGGCGCAGGAGAGAAGAAGTATCAAGGCGTATCTATGAGCGCTGTTCTGGCGAAGATGGAACCGGATGCAAATGCCAGCACAGTAAGGCTGCGCAGCCGCTCTGGCGAGGAGGTCGCACTGGAACTGTCCCGCGTGATGCAGGATGAGGGCATTCGCATCTTTACCATTGGGGGCACTAGCGGTATCACCTACGCCGTAGCCCACGAGGATGGCCAGGTCTTGCTAACTGATGTAGTGGAGATAAGCATCGAGTAAGATTATGATCGCTTTACGAAATCTGAGCTTTCGGTTCGAGGGCTCGACTCGCCAGGCGCTTCACGACATCAGCCTGGACATCGCACCTGGTGAGTTTGTGGCACTGACCGGGCCGTCTGGCTGCGGCAAGTCCACTTTGGCTCTGGCTCTGGGCGGCTACCTCTTCCGCCAGTTCGATGGGCAGGCCAGTGGCTCAGTGCACGTGAATGGCCTGGACACCCGTGAGGATGCCATCTACGACGTAGCCGAGGTAGTGGGCTTGGTACAGCAGAACCCTGAGGCGCAGTTCTGCACCTTGACGGTTGAGGACGAGGTGTCTTTTGGCCTGGAAAACCGCCGCATGCCCCGCGCCGACATCGAGAAGCGCCTGCGGTGGGCGCTGGATATCGTGGAGGCCAGCCACCTCGCTGAACGGACGCTGACCACGCTCTCCGGTGGGGAGCAGCAGAAGGTGGCCATCGCAGCCATGATGGCCGCCAAACCACAAGTGTTGATTTTTGACGAGCCGACTTCGAATCTTGACCCAACGGCTACTGCAACCATCTTTGACGTGATTCGCCACATCCGTGAGGTAGCGGGCATTACCGTCATTGTCATGGAGCACAAGATTGACTACCTACTCTCGTTCGATCCGCGTTTGATCGTGATGGATCACGAGGGGCGTATCGCCTACGATGGGCCAGCACGGCAACTGTTGGCAGACAGGCATGAGGAACTGGCGAACCTGGGCCTGCGCCTGCCGGGCAACGAGCTGGCCGATGCACCGCCCGCGGCTCGCGGGCGTGCACAGGAGGTACTGGCACAGACGCGCGACCTGCAGCTAGGCTACAATGGCAACGCCGTGCTGAAGGACATCAACCTGGACATCCACACAGGCCAGATTGTGGCAGTGATGGGTGACAACGGCAGCGGCAAGAGTACTTTCTTGCGCAGTCTGCTGGGACTGCTCAAGCCCCAGGCCGGATGGGTAAGCGTATGTGGGCAGGACACGCGCACCACCCCAGTCTCCGTGATGGCCCGCCACGTGGGCTTCATCTTCCAGAATCCTGATCATCAGTTGTTCGCTGACAGCGTGGGGGCTGAGGCGGACTTTGCCCCGCGCAACTTTGGACTACACGATGTCGGAACCCGACAACGTATTGACGCCTTGCTATCCTCTACCGGTTTGGCAAGCTATCGCGATGCCCATCCCTATCGGCTGAGCTGCGGCGAGAAGCGGCGGCTGAACGTTGTGTCCATCCTGTCCTACCAGCCGCGTCTGATTCTGCTTGATGAGCCCTTTATCGGCCAGGACTGGGGACATGCCCGTACGCTGCTACGACTGCTTAGAGATGAAACGCAGCGCGGCGCAACTGTGCTGTGGGTGACGCACGATCCGGCCCTGGCACGCGCGTACGCCGACCGCGTGCTCTTTTTCTCTTCTGGACGGCTGGCAATTGATGCGCCGCCAGAAGAAGCCTTCGGGGCGCTGAAACGCACGGGGCATGCGGGCTATCTGCCGCCGGGGGACGTGGTGCCGTGAGCCACAGGCCCAGAATCGCGTACATGCCGAGTGACTCCCGTGTACACGGCCTCTACCCCCTCTTAAAGTTGGGGTGGTTGCTGTGGGGCAGCCTGGCCGTCTTCGCTGTGCACTCGCCGTGGCTGGTGCTGGCCGTGCTGGCCCTGGTGTGGCTGGCTCTGCGCCTGGCGGGGATCAGCCTGCGTCGCGATGTACGTGGTTTGCGGCTGATAGTGAGCATGGCGGCGTTTCTGTTTGCTCTGCAAGCCCTTTTCATGCAGAAGGGAACGGTGCTTTGCCACCTGTGGCCGCTTGGCCCTGGGTATCTGCCGGTGACGCAGGCTGGCTTGCGCTCAGGTGTCTACGTGGGCGGCAGGTTCCTGGCCATCATTCTGCTCAGCTATCTCTTTGTGATGACTACTGAGCCTGGCCGCCTGGCGTACGCCTTGATGCGAGTTGGCCTGCCCTATCGTTATGGCTTTGCGCTGATCACAGCCCTGCGCCTGGCTCCCATTTTCGAGGCGGAGAGCAACACTGTGTATCAAGCACAATTAGCGCGCGGTGTGCGCTATGACGTGCGCCATCCACGCCGTATCTGGACGATAATGCGGCAGTTGTTGTTGCCTCTGCTGGTATCCGCTCTCAGCAGAGTGGATGCCCTGGCCGTTTCTATGGAAGGCCGCTGCTTCGGCAAGTATCCTACGCGCACCTATCGCAAGGGCGTGGATTTCACCAGGCGCGACGCCGGGGTGCTGCTTTTTCTGCTCCTGGCATTCGTTGCTCTCGTGGCTTACGTCGTCGCCAGGGTAGAGACGTAGCATGCTACGTCTCTACGTGCCGGGAGCGGCGATAGGGCCTTACTCAAAGGTGATCTCCACTACCTGGGCAACCCAAAACTTGGAGGACCTTTCCGGTATGACAATGCGCAGCGGGCCTCTTTCGTCATCAGCTAGGGATTTGCCGTCGCATTTGAGGGCTATGATGCCGCCCTTTAGATCATCCAGTGTCATCTGCATAGCATAGCCATCTGAGGCTGTGACCGTTACGCCGCTGGCCGAGGCCTTGATGCTGACCTTGGCAAAGACGTCATCCAGAGATGGGCCTTCCCAGTTGGCTATCTCGTCTTCCCCCTGCGACTTGCGCATAAGCACGTTCTCGAGCTTGACCTGCTTCATGCGGGTGAGTTCAGCGTAGCTGATGGTTGTGGGATTGTCCACGGCACCGTCAATCTTGATCTCCCATTCTACCTTTGGTCCCCCACAGGCAGCGAGTGGTATCAGTGCCAGCACCAGGACGGCTAACAATACGAGTCTGCGTTTCATTGTGATTCATCCTCCTCAGGAATTGTGTTATCCCTCTTTGTCGAGGGTGTACTACCCTTTGGTTCTGGGGCGTGCCTCAGCCGGGGCATGAATCGACCCAGAGACAACAAAAAGCGTTCCCCCCAGAAAGGGAACGCTGCAACAGGGCATTGTCCGTCCTCCTTTCCAAACACGGGGGGCGCGGGCGTTTCCACCCGAACCGTTGAGCGTGGGCTACCTGCCCATCACTACTGCGGCCACTCGCCATGGGCCCCGAAGGCCTTTAGGCCACGTGACTCGGAGAACTGCGGTATTCGTTTCATGCATTTTACTGGCGTTTGTGAAATGTGTCAAATCCAGCACGTGCGGTGTCCAGGACAGGCAGGGCGGTGCAAGGGCCCATTCCACGGTTGCTCACCACACAAGCACGCCTCACCCAGCAAACGCACTTGTTCGCGTTGCTGTACTTTCTCCCTCTCACTCGTTACTCGCGACTCCCTACTCGTTACGCCTTTGGGCTGCAAGCAGTTTCGGAGTATAATGCCAGGTAGCCTAGATAAGGAGGGATGGCGTCCAGATGAACCTGCTCGAACTGCCGCTCGTTGCTGCTATCCGGCGCAATCACGCTCTGGAGCACGCCACTATAAACGTTATGTCTCAGAAATGCCTGGACTTGCGCCTGCTGGGGCGCAGCGATTGGGCCGGCTTCACAGTCTACGGCCCAGCGGATAGGAAAGCTGTGGAAGCCGCGGTCTCGGAAGCCTTGCGCCGTTTGCGCGCGGGTGAAAGCCAACTGGCCATCCACGCCCGCTGTGGGACGAATCTCGCCACGGCAGTTGTCCTGGCTGGCCTGGCTTCATACGCTGCTGTGAAAAGCAGGCGAAGGTCGCGTTTGGAGAGAACACTGAACGTGGTCTTGGGCGTGGGCGCTGCACTCGTCCTGGCCCAGCCTCTCGGCTTCAAGCTTCAGGAACACCTGACCACTTCAGCAGACGTAGCGGGCTTGCGCATCGTCAGCATCCGCCGCCAGGAGCGCGGCGCGTTGATCACGCACCGCATCGAGACCACGCAGGAGTGAGTATGCTCTACCTTTTTCATGGCGAGGACGAGTTCACACGCTCCGAGGCGATGGCAAAACTGAAGAAAAAGTTGGGAGACCCGGCCATGGCCAGTCTGAGCACGACTGTATTGGATGGCCGTCAAGTTAACCTGACCGCTCTCGTGCAGGCCTGTGATGCGTTGCCTTTCATGACCGGCCGGCGGCTGGTGATTGTGGAGGACTATTGGTCGAGGTTTGAACCGCCTGAGAAGCGCAAACCAAAAGGGTGGCGGCCCAAAGTCTCGGCTGCTGATGCCGCTTTCATCAAAAGGCTGCTTGAATACCTGCCACGGCTGCCAGAGACGACACGTCTGGTCTTTATCGAGAGCCGGTCCCTTGGCAAGGCAAATCCCGTTTTCGGCACCTTGCCATCCGACAAGAAGCAAGTCTACATAAAAGAGTTCAAGCCACCGGGGGGGCGTGGCCTGGAGCGTTGGATCGAGCGGCGCATGAAGGCCAAGGGCGGCACCATTGCCTCCCAGGCCGCTCGCGAACTGGCCCGTCTTATCGGTAGCGACCTGCGCCAGTTGGACCAGGAGTTGGAGAAGCTCCTGGCTCACGCCGATTTCCAGCGCCCTGTGACTGTCAGCGATGTGCACAACCTGGTCAGTGCGACGCAAACCTCCAACGTCTTCGCGCTCGTAGATGCTATTGGCTTGCGCCATAACGAGCGTGCCATGCGCTACCTGCACGAGCTCCTCGAGAGTGGAGCGGCGCCGCTGTATTTACTCACTATGATCGAGCGGCAGTTCCGCATTCTGCTGCAGGTGAAGGAACTGCAAGCCCAGGGAGCCAGGACTTCTCAGATGCAGAAGACACTGGGAATCAGCAGGGCATTCATCATTGAGAAGAGCTTGAGGCAGGCGCGCAACTTTTCCATGGCGCGCCTGGAGTCCATCTATGCTCACCTGGCTGAGGTGGAGCAGGGCATCAAGACGGGGCAGCTTGGTGACGTATTGGCTCTCGACCTGCTGGTAGTGGAACTCTGCGCCTGATGCTCTTTCGTCCCGCTATTTCTTGTTGCGCACAATCCTCACGAACTTGCGCTTGCCAACGCGCACGATTGTACCGTCTCTGGCCTCAATCTTGGCGTGGATGTCCTGCACTTTCTCATTGTCCACGCGCACGCCGCCCTGCAAAATCAGGCGCCCCGCCGCGCTGGCGCTAGTAGTCAACCCCGCACCTGTCAGCAGCTCGATAATTGGCACTGGCTGATCGCCAGGTAATTCATAGCTTGGGATTTCGCTCGGCAACTGGCGCCTTTGAAATATGCGAATGAATTCTGCTTCTGCCGTGCGCGCTGCTTCTTGACCGTGAAACTGGCGGACGATGTCGCGTGCCAGGCGCATCTTGACATCTCGGGGGTTGACTGTGCCTTGGGCCAGTGCGCGCCGTATCTCCTCCAGTTCGGCGTCCGGTATCTCGCTGACGAGCGTGAGGTATTCGTCGAGCATATCGTCGCTGATGGACATAGCCTTGCCGTACATCTGGTCTGGCTGATCCGTCAGGTCGATCGTGTTGCCAAAGCTCTTGCTCATTTTGCGCCCATCCGTGCCCGGCAACAGGGGTACCAGGAGCACGTCCTGAGGTGGCAGACCTAGACTGGTTTGCAGCTCGCGGCCAGCCAGGATATTGAACTTTTGATCCATACCCCCGAACTCGACGTCCGCCTGGATGGCGATCGAGTCGTACGCTTGCAGCAGTGGATACATCAACTCCATCAGAGTCAGAGGGCGCCCTTCTTCCCAGCGCTTGCGAAACGTCTCGTGAGCCATCATCTGTGCCATGGTGAAGCGGCTGGCGAGATTGAAGACGTCCGCCAGCGAGAACTTGTCATACCATTCGCTTTGCCAGCGGACTTGAGCGCGCGAGCGGTCCACCACGATGAAGAACTGCTGCATGTAGGTTTCGGCGTTGCGCAGCACTTCTTCGGGGCTGAGCATGGCCCGGCTCTCGTCGCGTCCACTGGGGTCACCGATTCGCGCTGTCCAGTCGCCCACGACGAGCACAACCTGGTGTCCCAGCTCCTGAAATTGCCTGAGCTTGCGCAGGCCAACGGCATTGCCAATGTGCAGGTTGGGCTTGCTGGGGTCGAAGCCCTGCTTCAGGCGCAATTTGCGGCCCGAGCGCAGCTTCTCCTCCAGTTCTTCTCTAACGATAACTTCGGCTATCGTACGATCGAAAATGCGCTCAATAGCGTCCATGGCTTGTCCTTACTGTGCGATGATATCATATCAGGACTTGCGCAGTTAGGAATGATTCACCGCAGAGAGCGCAGAGAAATTCTAGGCAATCCTTCGGACTTGAGTCCTTCAGGACGAAGTCTCTCCGTTCTCTGCGAAGCGTCTCGCCGTCGAGTTGGCGAGGCTGCGAAGCGTCCCGGCATCCCCCCGACGGCGCGGCGTGCTCGCTCGCCTTGGCGGCCTGCTTGCCTGCGTCAAGACAGGTGTCTCGGCGACCCCGTCTGTGTCGGCGCAGCCGGGACAGGCAAGATGAAGCGAGACAAGGTGCGGTGAGATCGGATCTCTGAGCAAGGAACTGCGTAACTCCTGTCATATTATACTACATAGCAAAGCGATCAAAAAGGCGAATTGGAGCCATCGACTCACCACACAGGCTTTGATGATCTGTCATCCTGAGGCCACAGGCCCAGGAATCTCTTTCGCTGTGGCAGAGCGGGAATTCAATCCGAGCCCTTTTCCATCTGTTCAGCACTGCGAGGCGACTCGGCGTCCGGAAGCATGCGGTGCTCCACATCCAGGTAGCCAGCCACGTCCGTTGCCTGTGGTTCGTCCTTCGCGACACGGTATGACACCTTGATGGAAGACATTTCTGCCAGGTGCCGTTGCACAACTTCAAGGGGACACAGACTAATGAATAGCTTGAGGCTGAGCAGAAAGACGGCGATGTCGTCCATTTGGCCCAGTCCGATGATCAAGTCAGGAAGGAGGTCAGCAGGAAGCAAGATATATACGAGGGCCCCAAGTGGGATCAGTTTGGTCCAGGCGGGCACAAGTGGATCGCGCAGCAGACGCCAGGCCAGCCTCAAATTCTTAGCCAGTCCGATAAGCCAACTGGACTCGCCCTTGGAAGGCAAGTCTTTGTGTTGTGTCATTCTAGTGCTACAACCTCCTTTGCTTCAGGAACCTGTTTTCTGGCACCTACAATCTCAATCCGCCAGCGTTACAGTGCAGCCGCAGATTACGAACTACTGCCAGGACCCCTGCTCCCGCTCGTGCAACAGACGCACAGCCTCTGAGGCTACCTGGGCCATGACTTCGACGGGTTCGCGACCGTGGGAGAAACCGGTTTGTGGGTCAAAATGCCCTGTCTCGCCCGTCACTCTCATCACGTTGTCCAGGACGACGGCGACAGCCCCAGCGCGCAGGCCCCAAACTCGGGCCAGCACAAAGATAATGCTCGCTTCCATCTCCGAAGCCAGCACACCCAGCCGTTTCAGGTCTGCAAAGTGGTGCGCCCAATCTGACTGCCAGAAGTCGTGGAACGACGAGCCAGGGCGGGCGTGACGCGCGTAGAAGCTGTCGGCAGTACGTGTGATGCCTACGTGGTACCGAGCTCCTGCCGCCTGGGCCGCATCTACTAACGCCTGCGTGACGTCCAGTGAGGCCACAGCCGGGAATTCCAACGGGGCGTAGAGGTGCGACGTGCCATCGTAGCGCATGGCTGCATCGAAGATGGCCAGGTCGCCGTTGTGCACATGGTCCTGGAAAGTGCCGCAGGTGCCAATGCGGATGAAAACGCGCGTGCCCAGGCGAGCCAGTTCTTCTATAGCAATCGCCGTAGAAGGGCAGCCGATGCCTGTGCTTGTGCAGGTTATGGGCACGCCTTTGTACGTGCCCGTGTACGTTACGTATTCGCGGTTTTGGGCTACTTTGTGCGCCTCGTCCCAGTGCGCTGCTACGATGGGCACGCGCCCTGGATCGCCAGGCAGAAGCACGTATGGAGCCACGTCGCCCTCACGGCACTTTAGGTGATACTGCAATTCCATGTCTCCTCCTACACAACTGTCAGGCCTGATGTGACTGATCTCAGTAACGACATTGTACTCTTGCATCCAGGGTTTGCCAAGTTCCTTATCCAGGGCTGGTTCAGTCCGTCTTTGGGGAAGAGTCGCAATCCTCAGGCCGCTGGACTCATTCGTGCGAAGCCTCCCCAAGGCCCTGATAACATGCTGCGTGCCCTGCTGAGGCCAGTGGAAATCGTTGTCGACGACCTCCGGGAGGGTCTGCTCATACCCGTGTCCCACACCAATCTTGACAAATGGCGTCGGGCGTGCTATCTTTGGCTCAATAGCAGATAGCGGACTGATGTGATGATACTCATGGGTTGCTGCGGCCTTCCCGTAGCACGAGTGTACTGCCCGTTCAACGACGTGCAGATGTGGGAATCAGCACAGAAGGATGAATGGATGCGACGGGTGCGTCCCACTTTCCAGGCGTTCGTACGGTAGAAGAAGACAGGGAGGTCATCTTGAAAATCATTTTCATGGGTGCAGCGCAGACCGTGACGGGCTCGATGCACATGCTCGAAGTCAATGATTCGAAGATACTGCTGGATTGCGGTCTGTTTCAAGGACGGCGGCGGGAGAGCTGGAAGCGGAACCGCAACCTCCCGTTCGATCCATGTGAACTGGACGCTATGCTCCTCTCCCATGCGCACATTGACCACAGCGGCAACATTCCCAACCTGGTGCGCAGCGGTTACAGCGGCAACATCTACGCCACACCTGCCACGCGCGACTTGTGCAGCGCCATGCTGCTGGACTCGGCGCACATCCAGGAAAGCGACGTCGCCTACGTAAACAAGAAAAGGCGCAAGCGCGGGCTGCCGCTAGTGGAACCCATCTATACTACCCCCGAAGCGCGTGCTAGTCTGCGGAGCTTTGTCAGCATAGACTATAATCGCCCCTTCACGGTGGCTCCGGGTGTGCGGGTCACTTTTTATGATGCAGGACACATTCTGGGGTCGGCGATCACTGTGCTAGACGTGGAGGAGGATGGGCGGAGCTATCGTCTGTGCTTTACGGGCGACCTGGGCCGCGTGGCCCTGCCTATCCTGCGCGACCCGGATATTGTCCCCGATGTGGACTATTTGGTCACCGAAAGCACTTATGGCAATCGCCAGCATGACAGCCCAGCAAAAGCTGGGTCCGCCCTGTGCGACGTGGTGCGCCGCACATACGAGCGCGGCGGCAAAGTCATCATCCCTGCCTTTGCCGTGGGGCGCACACAGGAGATCATATACGATTTGCACAAGCTCATCCTCACTGAGCGACTGCCTTCGTTGCCCGTGTACGTGGACAGCCCGCTGGCTATCAACGTCACCGAGATCTTTCGCCTGCACCACGAATGCTATGATGAGGAAATCCTGAATCTCTTGCTACGGCGGGAAGATCCCTTTGGCTTCTACCGGCTGCACTACACGCGTTCAGTAGAGGAGTCGAAGGCGCTCAATGACCTACGTGAGCCGTGTATCATCATCAGCGCCTCCGGTATGTGCGAAGCAGGCCGCATCTTGCACCACCTCAAGAACAACATTGGCAACCCACGCAACACGGTGCTCTTTGTGAGTTTCCAGGCCGAGCACACTTTGGGGCGCAAGATTCTCGATGGCTGGGAAGCGGTGCCCATTTTCGGTGACAAATGGGAGGTGCGGGCGCAGATCGAATCCATTGATGGTTACAGCGCTCATGCAGATAGAGACGAACTCCTGAGCTATGTCAAGAAGGTTATAGGCAGCGGACGGCTGAAGCGCGTTTTCGTCGTGCACGGCGAACTGGAGGCTTGCCAGGCACTGGCCGCGGGCATTCGCGACCTGGGAATGGAAGACGTGCTCGTCCCAGAGCGGATGCAGGAAGTGGAGGTCTAGCATTGGGCGTGCTTGTGCAAGATGAGACAACAGTTTTGAATTCATCGCAGGTTGGCGTCAGACGAATCAGGGTTGATTTGCATGTGCATACCTGTTACTCCCGGGACTCGCTCACCTCGCTGGAGGAAGTGATTGCGGCGAGCCTGCGTCGTGGCCTGGGCGCGTTGGCCATCACCGACCACAATACCATCAGCGGGGCACTGGCCCTGCAGCGCATAGCGCCATTTCCGGTTATTGTCGGTGAGGAGGTTGACACCACTGAGGGCGAGATCAGCGGACTCTTTCTGCAGCAGGTCATCCCTCAAGGCCTGACACCCGCGCAGACCGCAGCTCGCATCAAGGAACAGGGCGGGCTGATCTACATCCCGCATCCCTTTGACTGCCTCCGTAGTTCCAGGCTGCGCGAATCTGCCCTGCGGTCCATCCTGGACGAAGTGGATGTCCTGGAAGTGCTGAACGCCCGCGTGATATGGCCCGCTGACAACGCGCGTGCGAGACGATTCGCCCAGGCGCACAGGCTTCCAGGCGGAGCGGGCAGCGACGCGCATACCCTTTTCGAGATTGGCCAGGCCTACGTGGAGATGGAGCCTTTCACGGACAGGGATAGCTTCCTGCGCAGTCTGGCCGGGGGACGTGTGTGCGGCGGGTTGAGTTGGCCTCACGTGCATTTGTTTTCCACCTGGGCCAAAATGCGAAAACGGAGATGTGCATAGCATGGACGGCGTCGCAGTTTGGCTCATCCCGGCATTGGCAGCCGTGATACCCACCATCATCTATGTGCTCGTCCTATGGTGGTTTGACCGCTATGAAAAGGAGCCACGACGCCTCCTGCTGGTGGCTTTTGTATGGGGAGCGGTGCCCGCAACCATCGCCTCCGTCATCGCCGAGGGCGTGCTGGGGCACCCACTGGCCGCACTGAACGAGGCTGCAGCCCAACTGATGACCGCCTCGCTGCTGGCTCCCGTGGTCGAGGAGGTGGCTAAGGCCCTGCCTGTCTTCCTTCTCTTCCTGTTCTTCCGCCGTGAGTTCGACAACGTGCTGGACGGTATCATCTACGGTGCGACTATTGGCTTTGGCTTCGCCATGACCGAGAACGCCTTCTACTTCATGAGCAGCTTGCGTTCTGCTGGGCTGCAGGAGCTGAGCGCCACCATATTCTTACGCGCCTTCGTCTTTGGCCTGAACCATGCGCTTTTCACCTCGGTTTTTGGTGCGGCGTTGGGTTACGCGCGCATGGCCAGGGACGGCTGTCGGCGCTGGGCTGTGCCGCCGCTCGGGCTGCTGGGAGCTATAGCTCTGCACGGCGTGCACAATCTGTTCGCTGCGCTGTCGCGCATCACCTGTTTCAGCGTGCTGCTCAGCGTGGCCAGCGATTGGAGCGGCGTGCTGGTCATCTTTGTGGTTATGGTGCTGGCCTGGCAGCAGGAGAAGCGCTGGATCGCCACGCATCTGAAGGCAGAGGTCGAAAGCGGGCTCATTAGCCAGGAAGAGTACGACATGACCGGTTCCTACCGGCGCCGGCTGGCTGCGCGATGGCGGGCCATGAGCCGTTACGGCCTTGCTGAAGCAAGACGGTTGGGCAAGCTGGCGCAACTGGCCACCGAACTGGCTTTCAAAGTGGAACAGGGCGACGAGCGCACAGCGGCGAAGCTGCGCGTGGAGATTGTGGGACTGCGTGGGGCGAAGGCAGTGGCCGATCTGTAGGGGCAAGGCATTCGAAGCAAATGCCTGCCTCAGCGGGAGACTACTTCAAGCGGACCCCCTGCCTCAATGCGAGACGTGCACGGGAATGCCTTACCCCTACCACTCACGTCGTGCGACTTGCTCTGTGGCCGCGGGTCGGTAGATTTGTCACCCCAAGCTACCTGCGTTAGAATTGCATCGTAACTGGGAGTATGAACGCATACGGAGGTGAGACATGCTGGTGGCTGTGTTGAGCGATTGCCACGACAACATCTGGAATCTGGAGAAGGTGCTGCCCAGGCTGGGGGGAGCGGAGGTGGCCCTCTTCTGCGGCGACTTTTGCGCGCCCTTTACGCTCAAGATGCTGGCCGAAGGCTTTGCTGGCCCGATACACGCTGTCTTCGGCAACAACGATGGCGACGTCTACCTGCTGCTCTCCGTCGCTGGGAAGGCGGGGAACGTCACGCTGCATCAGCCCATGTGCCAGTTGGAGCTTGATGGCAGGCGCATCGCCGCTGTGCACTATCCCGAATTGGGCGAGGCGCTGGCCCTATGCGGCAAGTACGACGCTGTTTTCAGCGGCCATAGTCACGTTGCCCAGGTTAAGATGCTGGGTTCTACGCTGTGGGCCAATCCCGGCGACGTGATGGGCCGCTTCGGCAAACCCAGCTTTGGCCTGTACGATACAAGCGATAACAGCTTTGAGATTCAAGAGATATAAGGAGGTAGATTGATGACAAAGGAAAGCAAGCTGATCACCGGCCCCACGTTCGAGGAGATGCTGCACCAGGAGAAGATTGACCCCCAGGTGCGCAAGCGCGCCCTGGAGATGGCCAGCAAAGACCCGCTGGATCCCATCAATCTGTACAACATCACCTGGCGCTCGCCCGAGGGAGAAATCTACTACTACGTCCTGCCGAGGCAACTGACCAACGTCGAAGCACCCATCGTGGTGCTCTACTCCAAGGACTTTCCCACTGGCAGCCATAAGGTAGGGGCGACCTATTCCGTGCTGATTGAGAAAGAACTCTTCGGCGAGGTAGATCCTGCTATACACACCCTGGTCTGGCCTTCGACAGGCAACTATGGCATAGGCGGGGCCTACGTTGGCTGCCGTATGGACTTTGACAGCGTGGTCATCTTGCCGGAGGGGATGAGCCGCGAACGCTTTGACATAATCCGCAGCTACGGAGCGCGGGTCATAGCAACCCCAGGCTGCGAGAGCAACGTCAAGGAGATCTACGACAAGTGCAAAGAGCTGAAAGCTGCCGACCCCGAGCGCGTGCGCATTCTCAATCAGTTCGAGGTCATGGGCAACTATCGCTTCCACTACTACGTCACCGGCAACACGATCGTGGAACTGGCAGCGGAACTCCAGCAGCAGGGCATCGGCAACGGGAAAGTGGCAGCCTATGTCTCAGCCATGGGCTCTGGCGGCACCATCGCTGCCGGAGACCGGCTCAAGCAGGTCTGGCCGGATCACAAGATTGTAGGTCTGGAGCCTATTCAGTGCCCCACGCTGTTCAGCAACGGCTATGGCGCACATGACATCCAGGGCATCGGTGACAAGCACGCGACGTGGATTCACAATGTGCAGAACATGGATCTCCTGATGTGCATCGATGACATCGAGAGCAAGAAGGGCCTGCAATTGCTGACGGAAGTCGCAGGCTGGCGCGTCCTGACCCAGCGCTACGGTATAAGTGAAGACAAGGTGCGCATAATGGCCGAGACCTTTGGCATTTCCGGCGTGTGCAATGTGCTGGGCGCGATCAAGACGGCCGAGTTCTATGGCTTTGGCAAAGACGACGTCATTGTGACCATCTTGACTGATGCGATTGACCGCTACCATTCCGTTATGGCCCAGATGACCGCCACCTACGGCAAGATGGACGAGACGGAGGCTGCGATACGGCTGGTGAGCATTTTCCACAAGCAGAAGCTGGACTGGATCATGGAAGGCACGCGCGAAGCACGCAACCGCTGGCACAACCTGAAGTACTACACCTGGGTGGAACAGCAGGGCAAGACCATCGAGGAGTTGAACGCGCAGCGCGATCCTGAATTCTGGTTGGCTGTGCAGGCGCGCGTGGCTGAGGTGGACGCCAAACTGCGCAGTGTACGCCAGGCGCAGTAGTGTGTAGGGGCGAGGCAATTCATCCAATAAACGCCTGGTGCAACCAACGCATACTTGGCTGAGGTTAGACTGGAGCAAACCACGCCAGGGAATGCCTCGCCCCTACTCAAAAACCACGACCTCTTTCCCCTGCAGCCTCTCCAGGATTTTGGCGGCGATGAGCTCCATGTGCGAATTGTGCTTCACAAAGTCCAGGTTGTCAGAGGGCACGGTGAGCACGGGGCACAGAGAGAGGCGCTCAATCCATTCCTCATAGAGCTGATTCAACTGTTCCAGGTAGTCAGCAGAGACGTCCTGCTCGAAATCGCGTCCACGCATGCGGATGCGCTGGAGCAGTGTGGGAACGGAAGCCCGCAAGTAGACCACCAGGTCTGGTGGGGGCAAGAACAGCGTCATGGCCTCATACAGTTCACGGTAGGTGCGATAATCTCGCTCGGTCATGTGGCCCTGGCGGTAGAGGTTCTCGGCGAACACCTCTGCGTCCTCGTACACAGTGCGGTCCTGTACCACCATGCCCGGTCGGTCCAATATCTGATGGTGGTGGCGCAGACGGCGGGAGAGGAAGAATATCTGCGAATGAAAGCTCCACTGGCGCATGTCCCCATAAAAGTCGGCCAGGTAGGGGTTGTCGTCAACGGCCTCGTAGAAGGGCTCCCAGCCCAGCTTTTCGCTCAGCAGTGCGGTCAGCGTTGACTTGCCCACAGCAATGTTCCCCGCCACGGCGATGAACTTTTTCATCTGGATCTCCCTCACTCTCCGCTTTCCTGTGTGGCGCTGCTCTCTTTGATCCTCGCCAGATATGCCTCCTCCAGGCTGACGTCCAGATCGTTAGCCAGTCGCAGCAAGCAGGCCAGGGAATCTGCCAATTGCTTCTTCAAAGCTGTGGCGCGCTGTTGCAGTGCACGAGCCTGTGCTTCCTCGCGGTTGCCGACCTGTTCCAGTAGTTTCTCCTCCCCTGCCCACACTTGGTCCAACTCGCCAGCTACGCGACCCAGCACTGCCTGCAGGGCGATGAAATCGCGGTACAGATCGCTTCTGACGCCGGTTTCCTGATCTGCAGCGCGATGCCAGTACTGCAAGTCGCTCAGACGTCGCCGCCGGCCCTCGATGATGGCTTTGCCCCGTTCCTGCGTTGGCGTCTCTATGCCCAGCAACGGGCGCTGATGCGTGCCTGTGCCTAGCGTTGACTTGGTGCGCTCCAACACGTAAGCCAGGTGGTCTGCGTTGCGCACGATGTTCAGGTTGTCCGTGTCAATAGCAAGCACCGGTGTCTGGCGGTAGTTGGCGAAGAAAGCGTCGTAGGCCTGCGCCACGTCAGCCAGGTACTGGCGCGACATGGCACGCTCGTAGGTGCGGTCACGCACGGCGATGCGCTGCATGAGCACGTCCACGTCTGCCCGTAAGTAGACTACCAAGTCGGGTAGGGGTATCTTTTCCGCAAGCACGCCATGCAGTGTTTGGTATACCGTCAGTTCATCACTGGACAGGTTCAGCCGGGCAAAGAGCTGGTCCTTGGTAAAAGTGTAGTCGCTGACCATAGACGAGTGCTGCAGCACTCTGGCAATCACCTCGTGCTGCTGGCGATAGCGGCTGAGCAGGAAGAAAATCTGGGTTTGGAAGGCGTACTTCTCACGGTCGGAGTAAAAGTCGCTGAGGAAAGGGTTCTCTTCGAAGACTTCTAGGAGGAGTTCAGCATCCAGCTGCTCATGGATGAGGCGGGCCAGGGTCGTCTTGCCTACGCCGATGGGTCCCTCAATGGCCACGTAGTACCTTTCTGGCACGAGCACCTCCTATGAGCAGGCTCACTCATAGCATAGTGCACCCTAGAGTAAATGTCAAGGCCTTTGGCCTCAGGTTTTAAGACACAGGGCGCATTCCTCTCCGGGCGCACCCCATTTCAGACGTTCGTCCGGCGGTTGTAGTGCCACGCATGCAGCAGTGCAACTGCTGCAGGAACTTGGGTATTGAAACCTTTCACCATATAATGCGTATATATAGTTGACAGGAGAGAGGAGCCATGGATCAAGAAGGGCGACGTCCTGAGCTTGCCGAAGGGCCACGTCCTGAGCTTGTCGAAGGGCTGTGGGTTACGGAGACCCTTCTCGGAGACCGGAACGCCTTCGCCCATCTGGTGGATGCGTACAAGGCCCCAGTGTACAACCTCTGCTATCGCATGTTGGGAAGCGCGCCCGAAGCCGAAGATGCGGCACAAGAGACTTTTGTGCGTGTCTACACTCGCCTAAAAACCTACAACCCGCGGCACAAGCTTTCTTCTTGGATTCTGGTGGTGGCTTCACACTATTGCATTGATCTCTTGCGCCGGCGACGCATCAAATGGCTATCGCTAGACCAAGTTCCACCCCTGCTTTTTTCCTCCAGGGATAGGGTGGAGCCAGAGGATGTAGTCGTGAGGCACGAATCTAGCGCGGAGATCAGAAGCCTGCTGCAATCGCTGCCCGCCGAATACCGGCTGGTGATCGTGCTGCGCTACTGGCAGGACCTTTCCTATGCGGAGATGGCCCAAGTTCTGGGCACGACAGAGGGCGCCATTAAATCCAGATTGCACCGTGCCCGGCGGATGCTGGCACAACAGGTGATGGCCCAAAGGAAGCTAGAAACACAGTCTGGCGACAAAGTACAAGCGGGGAAGAAGGTGATAGGCAATGCGGTGCTCTGAGAGTAGCGAATGGATGTCGCTACATCTGGACGGTCTTCTGAGCTGGGAGCAGGCTCAGCATCTGCAGGCACATCTCGCTCACTGCGAGGCTTGCCACAAAGAGTGGGAAGCCATGTGCTGGCTATCCTCTTCCCTCAAAGCAGAGCCCGTAGCTACTCCTGCGCCTGACTTTGCGGGCAAGGTCGTTTTGCGTCTCAGGCAGCGTGAAGCTCGTCGCCGCCGTCTGTGTAGCAGCATGGGTGTGGTCATGGGTTCGGTGGGGCTCTGGGCTCTTGCAGGCACAGCTTTGCTGTCGCTCTTTGTCGTACTCTGGCAACCTCTGATCCGCATAGCTCTGTTTGGCGCTGGGCTCTCTCTGCTTAACGACGTCTTGTCCATTTTGGCTGTGCTAGGCAAGGCACTGTGGTCGGTAGCTTATACTCTGTCGACCCGGCCGACCTGGTTGCTCTTGCTCGGTTATGCGGCTCTGGCGCTAGGGCTGATGATGTTGTGGACGCGCATCGTCTTCCGGCGCTGGGGCGCGGTTCATTAAGTTCGAAATTCGGTATCTTGGAGGTGTGCAAGATGAGAAAACTGACATACGCGTTGCTGACCATACTCTTGTTCGTGAGCCTGGCTGTGCCGGTATGGGCCGATGATGGTGAGGGGGAAGTCGTCTTCCCCGGTGGCAGCGTTGTTATTGGGCCGGAAGACGAACTGGACGGCGATCTGACGGTTATGGGCGGCAGCGTGGAACTGCGTGAGGGCGGCTGCATTCGCGGCGACGTGGTTGTGCTGAGCGGCCAGGCCATCGTTGATGGACGGATAGATGGCAATCTCGTCGTCATAGGTGGCACGTTGGATCTGCAATCCCACGCCGTGATTAATGAGAACCTGGTCACTTTCGGCGCAAGCGTGTCTCGTGCTGAAGGCGCCATCGTCCATTGGCACAGGATAGAGGGCTTCTTCGGGCAGGGATTTCCCTTGTTGCGCACGTGGCGTGGCTTCCCGGGCCTGGCGGACGTTGGCCGAATCTGGCGAGGAGAAGCCGTCTTCAACCTGCTGGGCTTCCTGGTACGCACAGTCTTCAGCACACTGGCCTTGATGGCCCTCGGCGTGCTGCTGGTGCTGTTCCTGCCCAAGCAGACCGCTCTGCTAGGGCAGACTGTGAGCGAAGCGCCGCTGCCCAGCATCGGGGTGGGCCTGCTGACGTTCATCGTGCTGCTCATCCTGGTGCCCCTTTTGGTGGTCATCTGCATTGGTATCCCTGTAGCGCTGCTGCTTGTGCTGGCTGCGGTGGCAGCCGGGATCTTTGGCTGGATCGCCATCGGCGTTTTGATAGGGCAGCGTCTCCTGGCAGCGCTGCAGGTGGCGCAACCTCAGCCGCTACTGGAGGTAATCGTCGGCATCCCTGTGATCACGCTTCTCTCTGCGGTGCCCTGTCTGGGCTGGCTCCTGGCGTTAATCGTTGCCTCTGCGGGCCTGGGCGCTGTCGTACTAACCCGTTTTGGGACAATGGCCTACGAACCGCTGAGCAAGGCGGCTGGTTTGCCAGGACCCCCGTCATTAGCGACAGATGTTCAAAGCGCGCCCGAAGAGCAGTCGGAGGACTAGACCCCCGAACCGAAGTCCACTTACAGGCGGCCTCATCTGGTATCAGGTGAGGCCGCTTTTGCTGGTCCTTGCACACCCCGCCGACCTCTGCCCTCCTCCTGTGAAAAGCGTCCCCGCACTTTGGCGGTCAGCGCACGCTCTGCCTATTCAACGGCCAAAGTTGCGAAACTGTTACCTACCCCGAGGGCCATTTTCATCGAAAGTTCACCACTCTGTTATAAACTTGAGCAGGAATGGGGGGACGTCTCTGCACGATGCACAATTAGCATCACTCTACTCGCCTCCTCCTTTTCACAGGCCGCACGGGCCTCGCCATAGTCAAAGGACAGGGCCGGCACGAGAATGGCGCGAGGCCCGTGCAGGCCACTTGAGCCCAAGGGCCAAGGAGGACAAACATGGGAAAGCTGTTGAACGACTGGTTGTTTACAGGCGTAACAGCCAGTGCCGTCCTGATGTCCATCCGCACTTTGGCCCCAGGACATCCTTTGGCTGTTGTGGCCCGCACTGTGGGCTATAGGCTGGCACTGTTCTGCATCGTTGCGGCGGCGATGGCCTTCTGGGTGCGCTGGCGCCAAGGTCGGGAGCGCCGCTGAGACACTGGCCCAGCATCTGGAGTAAGCAACGCCGGCAGGTGTGCTTCACAGGGAACGGCAGCACGCTTGCATGTTGCTGACCAGCGGAACAGATGCGACAAGCTATATATACCGGGCTGCAGCACCTGCTCTTCTTCCGGTAATCCTGCACTCACTGACAACGGGGGCTGACTGTTCAAGTCAGCCCCTTTTGCTTGCACGCCACATGTAGTTGACAGACCCTATCCGAGAGGATATAATGGCTGCCAGTGAAAGAGATGAGCGCTCGAATGCCTCAAGGGGGGAGCAAATGTACGAATTCGGATCTGATGAGTGGTTGAACGCGTTCCAGGAGGCCATCAACAGCAGCCCGGCCTATGCTGACGCTGCCAAGACCTGGGAGGGCGACTTTTATTTCGTCATTGACGCTGGGGGAGCAATTGACAAGGAGATTGTGATGTACGTGGACTTGTGGCATGGCCGGTGCCGCGGGGTTTGTCGGGCTGCTGACCGCTCGGCGAAGAACCCAGCCTTCGTGATTAATGCCCCGGAGAGCGTATGGCGCAAGGTCATAGAGAAAAAGCTGGATGCCATACAAGGCCTGATGACGCGCCAACTGAAATTGAAGGGTGATATGATAAAAATCATGAAGGCCGTCAAGGCAGCCAAAGAACTGGTCGAGTGCACGACCAAGGTACCCACGAGATTTCACGACTAGAACGCTGGCCTTCTGGGAGAATGGCAATAGGTGAGCTCGGGTAAGCTTTGCCTGTCTGGGCTCCGAGTTGCGTCAGACGTTGTTTCCACGCAGGAGACACCATCGAACGCTCAGGAGAACGAACACTATGTGGTACTTTAACAGCCCACTGATTGTCTTCGGTGAAGATGCATTAAGCGAACTGGCCAGCATCGAGGGCCAGCGGGCTTTTATCGTGACGGACGCCAATATCGCCCGCCTGGGCTATGTGGACATGGTTGGACAGCAACTAGCCGCGGCGGGGTTGGATTATCAGGTCTTTGCTGAAGTGGAGCCGGATCCATCAGTGGAGACAGTGAAGCGTGGCGCAGAACAAATGCGTCAATACGCGCCGGACTGGATCATTGGCCTGGGCGGAGGGTCTTCTATGGATGCGGCCAAAGCCATGTGGGTGCTGTACGAGCACCCGGAGATGATGCCCGAAGAAATCAACCCCATTACGCCCTTGAAGTTGCGGCAAAAGGCGCGATTAATCACTATTCCCACCACAAGCGGTACCGGCGCCGAAGCTACCTGGGCCATCGTGCTGACGGATGCTGGGGAGGGACGCAAACTGGGCCTGGGCTCTCGTGAGAACATGGCCGACGTGGCTATTGTGGATCCGGTTTTTGCGCTCAGACTGCCGCCGCAGATCACTGCCGACACCGGCATGGATGCACTGACACACGCTGTGGAGGGCTACACGTCCACCTGGCGCAATGATTTCTGTGATGGCCTGTGTCTGGTAGCCATCAAACTGGTCTTCGCCTACCTCCCGCGTGCGGTCGCTGATGGCAGCGACAAGCAAGCACGGGAAAAGATGCACAACGCGGCCAGCATAGCCGGCCTGGGCTTTGGCAACTCCCTGGCGGCCCTGGCACACGCCATGGGCCATTCGCTGGGTGCCGTGTTTCACATCCCGCATGGCCGCGCCGTTGGCCTCTTCCTGCCCTACACGATCGAGTTCGTGGGCGAGTCAATGGCCGAGCGCTACGCCGACATCGCCCGTTTCCTGGGCATTGGCGCAGCTTCGTCCCCGCAGCCTGCCAGGTTGTTGGCTAACCACATCCGAGACCTGGCCAGGAGTATAGGGCAGCCCCAGTCTCTTCAGGAAGCAGGTATCAGCGCGGAGCAGTTTGAGACCATGCTGCCCAGGCTGGTGGAGAATGCAGAAAGCGACGCTACCCTGGTCGTGAGCGTACGCATACCTGACAGCACAGAATTGACGCGTCTCTACCGCCACGCCTTCGAAGGCAGGCGGATTGACTTTTGAATTGGACTCTGGCGGATTCTGAGCCCTCGTATCTGGTAGAGCTTGCTCCGTCGCTCCCAAGATGTGAGTCCGTAATCACGTCTTCAATCGCCCTTTCCCCGACAGAGGACTGACGTGATCACTACGAGCAAAAGCGCCAATATCCAGTTTTGAAGCCAGTTGCAGCACGGACTCTCCCGCAGGTTGCCAGATAAAGTCTTGTGTCTGGCGGGTGCCTAACCTGCGGAAGGATCAAGAAGGAAGGAGCACGATATGAACGGCTTTATGGGCAAACTGTTAGTCGTGGATTTGACCAGCGGTCAAATCGCGACTGTGCCGCTCAACGAGCAATATGCCAGGCTCTTTGTAGGCGGCGCTGGCCTGGCCTGCCGCTATCTTTATGATCAGGTTGACCGCGATACCGATCCCCTGGGCCCGCAGAATCCGCTTCTGTTCATGACTGGCCCCCTGGTTGGGACGATGGCCCCATCCTGCGGGCGCCATGTCGTTTGCGCTCGCTCTCCGCAGACTGGCCTCTGGGCCGAGTCCAACTCTGGTGGCCGCTTTGGCCCCTATCTACGCTTCTCTGGCTACGATGGTGTCTTGTTCACTGGCAAAGCACCCTACCCCACGTACCTGTCCATCTGGAACGGCAAGGCCGAACTCAGGGATGCCAGAGGCATTTGGGGTAAGGACACCTATGAAACCCAAGCAGCAATTCGACACGAGTTGGCTGGTGCCAAGGTCAGCATCGCCTGCATTGGTCAAGCGGGGGAGAGGCTCATCAAGTATGCAGCGGTCATGAACGACCGTGGACGTGCCGCCGGGCGCACAGGCATGGGCGCAGTCATGGGGGCGAAGAATCTCAAGGCTATCGCCGCTGGTGGCGAACTCAAGGTGCCGGTGGCCGACGAAGCGCGGCTCAAGGCAGCAGCGAAGGAAGCCATTAGTGCCATAAAAGAAGACGTACGTGCCCAGTTCCTGCAAGCAGGGGGTACAGCGTGTACCACTGACACGACGATGTGGATGGGTGACGTGCCAGCCAGGTACTTTACGCAGGGGTTGTGGGAACCAGTCACCAACCTGGGGGGCGCAACGATGGCCGAGACGATCCTCAGCGGCAGGCGGTCTTGCTATCGTTGCCCTATCGGCTGTGGCCGGGTAACGACCATCAAGGGCAAACACGCCACGGACAGAATAAACGGCCCTGAGTATGAGACTGCCATCGCCTACGGGTCATTGATCCTCTGTGACGACTTACAGGGAGTCGCCTACGCTGGCCACTTGTGCGATCTCTACGGCCTCGACACTATCAGCGCTGGTGCGACCATTGCCTTTGCCTATTACCTCTACGACCAGGGTATCATCTCCAAAGAGGACACGGGTGGTTTGGAGTTGCAGTGGGGTGACATTGAACCGGCTCTGATTCTGACCGAGCAAATCGCTCAGCGCAAGGGCTTTGGTGCCATCTTGGCAGAAGGCTCGCAGTACCTGGGGCGCAAGTACGGTGTCGAGGATTTGGCCGTGCAGGTCAACGGGTTGGAGGTGCCTATGCATGATCCGCGCGCCTTTGCTGGCCTGGCTCTGGTCTACGCGACCTCGCCCCGTGGCGCCTGCCATAATCAGGGAGACATGTACTTGGTTGACCTGGGCGCGCCAGTATATGAACTGGATATCCAGATTGGGGACCGCTTCGAAAGCTCGGAGGAGAAAGCGCTGATGACCTCACGGTCGCAGAACTGGCGCACGCTCTACAATTCGATGATTATGTGCATGTTCTGCAATCCGGAGGTCAGTACCATTGTGGATTTGCTCAATGCGGCGACTGGCTGGGGCTTGCAGATCAGCGACCTCTTGCCGCTCGGCGAGCGTGCCTTCAACCTCAAACGCCTTTTCAACGGCAAGCTTGGTCTGACAGCAAAGAACGATCGCTTGCCCAAGCTGCTGTTACAGCCGTTGCCAGAGAGTGAAGCAGAGACGCGGGTGCCGGATATGGACGTACTGCTGCCTGCATTCTACCGTGTGCGCGGCTGGGATTCGAACACAGGCATGCCCACGCCCGAGAAGCTGCGAGAGCTGGGGCTGGAGGATCTAGCCTTCTAGCGGAAAGAGAAGGGCTGCCCGGCGATGAATTGTCCGTACCCCACGCGTCCCACGAAGTCCCCGTTGTCCACGATGACCTGACCTCGCAGCAAGACGAGGCGGGGATAGCCGCGTACAGTGTGCCCTTCGAAAGGGCAGTAGTCTACCCGCTGATGCAGTGTCTTGTACGACAGCGTCACTTCCTCGTCGCTGTCGTAGATCACCAGGTCGGCGTCGGAGCCCACTGCGATGGTGCCCTTGCGCGGATACAGGCCAAAGAGGCGTGCTGGGCCAGAGGCACATACGTTGACGAACTGCTGCAACGAGAGACGTCCTTTGCCCACACCTTCGCTGAAAAGCAGCGGCACGCGCGTCTCAATACCCGGTGCGCCGTTGGGAATCATGGCGAAAGAATCGCGGGCGCGCACTTTGTGCGTCTCGTAGTACCAGGGGCAGTGGTCGGTGGAAACGGCCTGCAGTCGCCCATCTGCCAATGCCTGCCACAGCACATCCCAATTGGCTTTGTCGCGAAGCGGTGGGGACAGCACGAACTTTGCTGCTTCGAAGCCAGGCCGCTCGTAGTCATCCTGACAGAGGAACAAGTACTGCGGGCAGGTTTCCGCGTAGATTTGCTGGCCCCGCCGACGTGCTGCCTGCACTGCTTCCAGGGTCTCACGACAAGTCAGGTGTGCAATGTACACCGGGGCATTGACCAACTGCGCCAGAACCGCCACGCGATTGGCAGCTTCAGCTTCGACCAGCGGCGGGCGGCTGAGAGGATGGTACCTGGGCGACGTGTTGCCCTGACTCAGGAGCTGGGCCGTTAAGTAAGCAATGGCGTCATGGTTTTCGGTATGAACCATGGGCAAGATGCCGCAATCCCGCGTCGCCGCAAGCAAGCGCAGCAGCTCGCCATCCTGCAGACGGAGACCTTCGTAGGTGGTGTATAGCTTGGCGCTGGCATAACCAGCTTTGGCCAGAGCAGGCAATTGCTCCAGCGTCTTCTCCGTGGCGTCTGCCAAGGTCAGGTGCAGGGTGTAGTCTACGGCTACACGGCCATCAGCTTCCGCACGTCGCGCAGCAGCGCCTTCGGACAGGTCATCTCCTCGATAGTTGCTGGTAAAGTCAATGACTGTGGTTGTGCCGCCACAAGCGGCTGCGATTGTGCCCGTGGTGAAATCATCGCTGGAGGTGATGTCGCCGATGGTCATCTGCAGGTGCACGTGCGCGTCAACGAAGCCCGGGAATACATACTGGCCACTGACGTCAATCACTTTGTCGCCTTTGAGGCCCTGGCCAATGGCAGCGATCTTTTCATCCTCAATGCCGATGTCAGTCACAACAACACTCTCAGCGGTAACCACCGTCCCATTCTTGACAACGCAATCCATTATATCCTCCGGCAAGGATGGTCAGACAAAAGAAGGGTATTGAGGTCGGCACTCCTCAATACCCTCCATCTGGTCTGCAGGGGAAGCCCCTAGGGGTCTCACCAGCCCCACTGATACCACCAGTATGGATAGCCGTAGCAGTACCAATAGCAGCACCAGTAGTTCGGCGGATACCAGTAGCCCGGCGGGTAGTAGGGGCCTGGCGGTGGCGGCGGTGGCGGCGGTGGAGGTGGGGGTGGGCCAGTGCCCACAGGAATGTATAGGACTTGCCCTATGTAGATGTAATCAGGATTGGACAGGTCGTTCGCCGCTGCAATGGTGTACGGATTGACGCCATACAGACGGCCGATGGAGTAGAGCGTTTCCCCGGCCCTGACCATGTGGTAGCCAGGATCGGCTAGGACTGCTGTGGCCCCCACAAGCAATTGCAAGACCAACAGGAACACAATGAGCAGCAAGCCTCTGCGCAAGAGCTTTTTCACAACTTCCTCCTTCTAGGCTGGTCAGAAATACACGCATTTAGCCTGGTTAAGTCGTGCAGCTCTAAGCAATGTACAGCGTCTGTCCGATGTAGATGAAATTGGGGTTCCAGATGCCGTTAGCCTGGGCAATAGCCCACACCGTGGTGCCGAAGCGCCAGGCGATGCCACTCAAAGTGTCGCCTGGCTGCACGATGTAGATACGCGGCCCAGGGCTGGGTCCGGATACCGGTATTAATAACCACTGTCCAGCGCGGATGTAGTTGATGTTCCAGATGCCATTCGCCTGGGCTATGGCCCACACCGTGGTGCCATAGTACCTGGCGATTTTTGTCAGAGTCTCCCCCCACTGCACCAGATGGTACGCAGGATACGGGAACGGTGGCCCTGGCGGTACAGGCGGAGCGGTGGGCGGCGACGGTGCAGAGGGCAGCGGCGGCGCAGCAAAGACGGGGGATGAACTCAAGCAAAGTAACACGCCAACTGCAAGCACTACCGTTACAATACGAAGAAACGGCTTCCGGCTCATCTTTCTAGACCTCCCTTCTTCAGCAAATACTAGAAGACCATACCAGTTGCTTGACTACATCATACACGAAATCTCGAACAAATTCAAGTACCAAGCGCGAAAGCGCCATCATTCCTGCGCTTGCGCCAGGCAGAAAGCAACGCCGGTGCTGCAGATAGGACACCAGCCAGGAATAGAACTGTGAGCACCTACTTGAGAATATGTACCTTGCGATGCATTTTCTCGGTTGCGAAATGATAAAAGTGCTCGCCGTCCGTTTCAGATGACGTAACAAATGCGTGGAAGATACGGCGCTCTTATCAGAGACCCCGGCAATACGTGGACGGACGGCATTCGCATGAACGTTCGACGACGCGCGAGTTAACACACAACTCTGCTGCAGAATCTGTAGAAACCTGCGTCGGGCTCCAACTAACAGCAGTAGATCAAATCCACACGAAATCGCATGACATTGGCATGCCTTGATATAGACTCCTCGACTTTGCCGGGACATCCCAATCCTGCTGCACCTTCTCAGATGGAGCAGGGTCCGGCTCCCCCCTTGCTGTATGCTTCTCTACACACAGGCTGGGCAGCGCTTCTGCCTTCCTGCTGCCCAGCCTGGTTTATTATTCCGGGATGTCGTTTAACGAGTGATGGAGCGCAACCATTGCCAGAATTCTTCCCAAGACCTCAGAAGTTGTGGGGAAGGAGTGGGGGCGTTCGGGTTTTCAACGTTGCCCGGCTCGACCTGATAGGCTGTGCCGTCCAGCACAACGATGACTCGCTCGCCTACAGCAAAGTACCTGCCCCATTGTGGATGTTCTGCGAGCAGCCTGAAATAGGTCGGGCTGCCAAACTGAAGACGGGTGACACGCATCTTTTGCGGATCGTAGGTCGTATCCGTCCAGATGTTGTCGCGCAGGAGGAAAGTCTTGTTCGCCACCAGCTTGATCTCATCCGCCTTGCTTCCGCCGCCCACTTCAGCCCCCGCCAGGCTGCTCTGGGCCTGGCTGTCAGCGACAGCTTTAGCACCAAAAGCGGGCATGGCCGTGGGCGCCACAAACCAATTGCTTTCGGCAACCCGCTTTCGGCCCGCATCAGTGAGGATTTCCTCCCGTTCGTCCACCAGGAAAGAGGTGTAGGGCGTCATGATTCCATAGCGCACACTGAGGGAGACGATGCTATCCACCAGTTCCTTGTTCTCCCCATGCAAGCGGATCTGTTTGAGCATGTGCCCAATCTTACGCGTTGCCCATAGACGAGGGATAAAGTCCTGCCCACCCTGGTCATTGAAGCTGACACTGGGATAGGAGAAATAACGCTCCTCACCGTTGATTTTGCCTTGCAGCGTCACTTGTGCTTCGCCTCTGACAGAAGGGCTAGAGGCTCCGTCATCTGTACGATAACGGCCGACCACGAGCAGTTGACTGCCAGCAAAGAGATCCGGCAGGGGATACGGATACATATCTTCCACAACAACGCCATCCACCTGCAGACTCAAGTCCGACAGGAGCGGCGTGCTGATCTTGGTATAGAAAGCCGCCACTTCTTCCTCAATGCTCTGCCCGGGCTCCACGTAAGCGCTTGCGCCTCGATGTGCCTGGCTGATGGTATCCAGCAGGATGGTGTTCACGTCGTAGCCAACACCAAAGGTGAACAGGCGGACGTTATCCGCCGCAGCCCGGTCTACGTCAATGATGATGCGCTCCAGGTCTGTCACGCCTTCTGTGGGCAAGCCGTCGGTCAAGAAGATGATGAACTGCGGCCGTTCGGCCGTGGCCATGGACAAGGCCTCCAGCAAGGCACGATCAATGTTGGTCCCACCTCCCGCGTAGAGACTGCGCACGAAGCGGCGCGCCTCCCCACGCTCTGAGGCAGGCCGCAGATGGGGAGCATACGCTCTTACAGCAGTGTCGAAGGCGACGATGTTGAAGCGGTCCTCCTGGTGCAGGTGGTTGAGGACGAATTCGACCGCGTCCTGGGCTTGCTGCAGCTTTTGTCCTTCCATGCTGCCGGAGGTGTCCAGGACAAAGATGACGTCTTTAGCCACGACTGCCCGCTCATCTGCCTCCATCTTTGGCGCGACCAGCAGGAGAAAGAACCCGGCCTCGCCGCGTTCCCTGTAGGATAGCAGGTTCAAGCCCACGTCATCTTCGGAGATGCTGTAATACAGCTCAAAGTCCTTATCGGGCCTGACGTCGTTGGCTTCAAAACTCACGCGGGCCGACGTTTCGCTTGTGCGCTCGACGACGGTTTTGTGGCTGGGGGAGTAGATGGCCTTGATCGGGACTCGGGACTGCAGGTCAACGGTGACCACCACCTCCTCAAGCGGGCGGCTGGAGAAACGTTCTGTGTTCAGGGGGTAGACGTAGTGAACCAGTCCCCTTTCAGCTTTCAGGATCTCGCTGTAAGCAAGCTGCACCCGCTTTTCACCATAGGCTGGAATCGGGTAAATGCTGGCCTGAAAAGCATTGCGGCCTATGTACTCTAACAGCGCAGGGTCACGACGGCGACGCACAATGCTCTCGTAGACGAGGCGCGCCTCGTCCTTGTCCAGTATCTTGCCCGAAAGGCGCTGGCCATCCACGAACATGGCAAAGTCGGAGATAGCTGCCTCCTCGGGCAAGGGGAAGATGTACGTGCCTTCCAGTTCATATGGCGAATCGTTGAGGAAAACCTGGTCAATGCTGGTCTCGGCTACTTGGTTTTCGATGACGACCTTGACGCGGTGGTATTTGACCGCGAGGTCGGGCACGACATCCACGTGCGGTGGCGGCACAGGAACGATGAACCCATCCGCGCTGGCCGCCTGCTCAGTAGACATGAACAAGAACATGAAGGCGCAGGCGGCGAGCAGAAAACGCATTGACTTCGGTATATCTGTCCGGCGGGTCAGTATCAGAACTCTCATTGTGCTCCTCCTTGGGACCTGTGGTCTTGTCTCGCATCACACAAAGCTTGCCACATCCTGGGACGATGCACGATGAGCGAATGTTCCACAAATCAAAGACCGCCTCCATTCACTAATGGAGGCGGTCGTAGGGATGAGTTGCCAGTGCTCCGTCAAGCTCAAATTGAGGCCTTGTAGTAGCGACTTCAGTCGTCAGCCAAGCGGGAGAAGCGACTGAAGTCGCCACTACGAACGAATCAGTGCTAGACCTTGCGGCCCATGGCTTGCAGCATAGCCTTGCGCACGGCCTCGCCAATGTTAATGTCATCCAGAAGGACGATCTGGTCACAGCGCAAAGTGGCATTTAGAAGTGGGTGCTTGCGTAGCGTCCGAGACACGACGTAGACAAGCAGTGCTGTGTACGAAGCTCCGCGCCGGGCTGTTTCTGCCTCGCTCATGTCCACTTCAATCGTCAAGGCAATGTGGGGTGCCTCTCGCACGCTTTGCTGCATGCGCTATCTGACTGCGAGCCAGCGGGTGGAAGCAATGTACGAAGTGAGGTTTTCCCCTTTACGTGCGGCTCGCTGCAAGGACAAGATCTACAAGATACAGGGTATGCTTTCCCCGCATGAGGGACACTCGCTCAGAGGCGTCAGAAGATTTCGCCGCATGGTGTACGAGGAACGCTCGATCAGCAGTTGGCCGCAGGAAGGACAGTATGTGTTCTGGCTGGGGTGACCCTGAACGTTGCCCAGGTAAGGATAGGCCAGCCCTGCCTGTCGTGCGAGGTCATAAGCACGCTCCAACGTGCTTATCCGGGTGGGAGAAGCACGCATCTGGTGTGCTGGATGGTACCGTGTAAAGTGCAATGGCGTCTCAGAGCCTACAGTTTGCAAGTGACGGGTTATCAGATCACGCAGTGCTTCCTGAGAATCATTGACGCCAGTCACCACCAGGTTCACGATCTCCACGTGCAATCCCATCTCTTTGGCCGCAGCCGCCGTCTCCCAGACCATTTCTCCATGCGAAGCAACACAGTATTCGCGATACACCTGTGCATTACCCTTCACATCAATCTTGATGGCATCCAGGCCTGCAGCTTGCAACTCCCGCAGGGTATCGAGCGTCATGTAACCATTGGACACATAGCAAGTGTACAACCCAACCGCTTTGGCCAGAGAAAAAGCGGCCAGGTTGTACTCGTGTAGCAAGGTTGGCTCAGTGAAACTGCAGCAAAGTCCCTGATCGCCAAGATGCAAAGCCATGTCCACCAAATCCTCTGGCGAGACGTACCTGGCCTGGACTTGCAAAGGGTCTGTGCGGCTCAAGTGCGAGTTCTGGCACCAGCGGCAGCGCAAGTTACATGAGTAGCTGCAGTAGGTAAGGGCAGTGGAGCCGGGGTGAAAGTGAAAGAAGGGTTTGATCTCTATGGGACGGCTTTCCAGAGCGGCTAACCGCCCGTAGACCACGCTCTGCAGATGCCCATGCACGTTGCGTCTCGTTCGACAGAAGCCGACATCGCGGGGTTTGATCAAGCAGCCACGGCGGCAGAGAGAGCATTGGAGCACATCCTTAGAAGCGGCACTCATGGAGAACCTCCAGAATCGGCTACAGTATAGTTCATATTCTGACCCTTGTCTATCCACTCAACTATTGCTTGGCGGTTGCGATGTTGCAACTTGACCGGAATGGTGATATAATGTCAGCAACGACCTGCAGTTTGAACCGTGAGGAGGGGCCGTGGGCGAGCCGGAGAAGCAAGTCATCCGTCAAAAGATTATGGGAGTGCTCTTGCGCCATGCTCGGCTGAGGGCAGGGAGAAGTCAGGCCGAGTTGGCTGCCGCGCTGCGCATCTCCAGGTATCGCTACGGGCAATACGAGCGCGGACAACGCGACATCTCGCTGCCAGAGTTGGAGATCGTTGCCGACTTGTGCGGCGTGCCGTTAGGCTACTTCTTTGACGACAGAGCCACAGTGGAGGATGAGGGCACGGATAAGCCCTCCTTGGTCGCGCTTTGTATCCAGCGCAAGATTGTGGGCACACTACTGCGCCAGGCTCGACGGCAGGCAGGCAAGTCACAGAAAGAGTGTGCCGCTTTGCTGGGCATCTCCCAACAACGTGTCTCTCTGTACGAGCGTGGAGAACAGGACATGCCCTCGTCTGAACTCGAGGCCCTGGCCCCCTATCTGAATGTGCAGCCCAGCTACTTCGCGGTCTGAGCAAGACGGTCAGCGGACTAGGCAGATTGAGCGGATGTCAGTGACTTGTGCACGAAGTAATAGAAACGGCCACTGCTGAGGAGCAGTGGCCGTTTTGCTATGGCTGGCAAGTGATCAGCCCTTCTCTTCGTTCTTGCCCTGCTCAATGACGTTCTGTGTGATGTGAGTAGGGACTTCATCGTAACGTTCGAACTCCATGGTGAAGTAGCCACGGCCCTGTGTCATGGAACGTATGTCGGCAGCGTAGTGCTGCATTTCGGCCAATGGAACCTCGGCGCTGATTATACTGTTGCCCTTTTGCTGGTCCATGCCCAGGACTCGCGCGCGTTTAGTGTTCAAGTCCCCCAGTATATCGCCCATGAATTGCTCAGGCACAACGATCGTTACTTTCATGATGGGCTCAAGGAGCACCGGGGCTGCCATCTCCATGCCCTTCTTGAAGGCCAGGTGCGCCGCCAGCTTGAAGGCGATTTCCGAAGAGTCCACCGAATGGGACGATCCGTCGTAGAGGGCGGCACGCAGGTCGGTAGCGGGGTAGCCAGCCAGCATGCCCTTCGTTATAGCCTCGCGCAGTCCCTTTTCTACAGCCGGTATAAAGTTCCGTGGCACGTGACCGCCAAAGACCTCGTCCACAAACTCGAAGCCTGCGCCGCGTAGCAGTGGCTCGAATCGTATTCGGACATCACCAAATTGCCCGCGCCCGCCAGTTTGCTTCTTATGCCGCCCCTGAACCTGGACTGTCTTGGTGATCGTCTCCTTGTACGGCACCTTGGGCACAGAGGTGACAACGCCTACACCAAACTTTTGCTGTAGACGCCTGACAGCGATATCAATGTGCGAATCGCCCATGCCCGAAATCACGGTCTCGTTGGTGTCCGCATCGCGGCGTACAATGAGTGTGGGATCCTCTTCCACCAGTCGTGCCAGGGCGGTGCCCATCTTGTCCAGGTCGGCCTTGGTCTTGGGACTGATAGCAGCGAAGGCTATGGGATGCGGAAAGACAATACCTGGCAGTACGATAGGATGGTCTTTGTCGCACAGTGTGTTGCCAGTGGTCGTGGCTTGCAGCTTGGCCACCGCACCAATGTCTCCAGCGATCACGTCCTTGGTTGGTGTCTGCTCCTTTCCAAGCAGGAAGAAAAGCTGGCCGATCCGTTCTTCTTCACCCTTGTTTGCATTTAAAACACGTGAATCGCTCTGGAGACTACCGGAGTAGACACGGAAGTAGGTGAGCTTGCCTACATAGGGGTCGGCCATGGTCTTGAAGACCAGAGCAGCCAGGGGGCCTGTCGGTGCGGCCACGACGGCTTCCTCGCTGTTATCCAGCACCTTCCTGGCTTTTGCCTCCGTGGCGGCTGGCGAGGGCAGGTAGCGCACGATGGCATCCTGCAGAAACGAGACGCCTATATTCTGAGTCGCAGAGCCGCACAGCACCGGCACGACTTTGCCAGAGGCCACGGCCATGGCTAGCCCACGGCAGATTTCATCCTCGCTGAGCTCTTCACCGTCGAGGTATCTCATGATCAACTCGTCGTCAGCCTCAGCGGCTAGCTCTACCATCTGTAGTCGCAGGGTCTGTGCTTGATCCTGTAACTCGGCCGGGACTTCGCTTCCCTTCTTTGCATCGCCGAGGTAGGCTTTCATCGTCAAGAGGTCTACCACGCCCTTAAAGTTGGCCTGGGAACCAATGGGCAATTGCAAAGGCACAAAGTTGACATCGAATTTGGCTTTCATCTGCTCAAGAGTGCGTTGAAAGCTGGCATTTTCGCGATCCAGCTTGTTGATGAAAGCCATGCGTGGCAACTCTAGTTCGTCGGCATACTGCCATACCAACTCGGTGCCTACTTCAACACCTGATGCTGCGCACAGGACAACAATCACAGCGTCAGAAACGCGAATGGCCCCCTTAACTTCGCCTACAAAGTCAGCATAGCCAGGAGTGTCCAACAGGTTCACCTTGTGCCTCTCCCACTCCCAAGGGGTGACCGATGCGTTCACCGAAATCTTGCGCCGGACCTCTTCCGGGTCGTAGTCGGAGACAGTGTTGCCTTCCTCAACCCTGCCAAGGCGATTGATTAGGCCAGCATTGTATAGCATAGCTTCGGTCAGGGAAGTCTTGCCCACCCCACTATGGGCGATGAGGCTGACGTTCCTCAGTTCCTCCACCGTGTAACTTTTCATCTGCCCTCCTGTGACCGATATAGTGGTTCGTGCATAGATTGCCAAACGTGTCTCACCGGATCATCGTATGAGAGGGGGAGCTTGAGTTTGGCAATCCGGTCGAGCGCCGTTCGTCGCGAGCGACGCCGTTCGCCCCGCAGGGGGGCGACCTCTCGTCTTTGTCGAGAGACAAAGGAGACACCCTGACGGGGAAGATGCTACGCGCGGACGAACGGTTGACGCGGTACCTTGTAAGAACGCCCTGCAGAGTGACACGATGCCAGGGCGCACACTTTCAACGACGAGGCTATTGTATAACAGAACCGCACAAATGTCAATTGAATTCCGTTTGCGGGTGCAGTTCACTTCTCGGGCGAACCCCCCTGGAGTCTCAGAAAACATGCTGAACGCCCTCCCGGAAGGCTTGGAAGGCGTTGTCGGCAGCGTCTGGGAGGGTCTGCTTGCCAAGGTGGCCCTTGTCCGATTGACAAAGGTCAGCGTTGTACGGATAATGTAGCCCAAAGATCACTGATGAGGCGAGCCACATGATTCTTGGAACCCAGGGTAAGGGACAAAGCGAGGGGGGACTGAACCGCAGGGACTTTTTGCGGATGACGGCGGGGATGGCTATCGCCCTGCTGCTGCCAGGTTGTCGGCGCATTCCGCCATCTCAAGCGCCCTTGCCAACGCATACTGGCTTGCTAGAGACAGAGCGCTACAGAAAGAAGAGTCCGTGGAGGATCGGGCGCTCTGGCCGCGGTGATGTCACTTCCTGGATGGTCATGTTGAGCGCACACATTGAGTACGGCATCAAGGAGAAGTACAGAGACCGCTTCAAAGACTACTTCTGTACCTCGGCCAACTGGGACCCCAACAAGCAGATCGAGGATATCAAGATCCTGCTGGCGGAGGGGATTGATCTGCTCCTGATTGACCCCATGGATCACGCAGTAGTCGCGGCGGGAGTGGAGGAGGCCATGAACGCCAGTGTCCCTGTCATCCTGGCCTCCACCAGGGTGCAGAGCACTCAGTATGTCAGTTGGGTGACCACAAACGAAGAAGAGCGCGGCGCTGCTTGTGCAGACTGGCTCTGCCGCTCCATCGCTGGTGGGCGTGTGGTTGTCGTTGTGAACATGCCTGCTAGTGGCGACAGCAAGGCGTGGTTGGTGGGAGTTCGTGGTCGGCTGGATGCCCAGCCTGAAGTGCAAGAAGTGACGGTGGCACACTGCCCTTGGTCATCACCTGGTGCCAGGCAGACTATGGCCTCCATGCTCAACGAATCTACGCAAATAGACGGTGTGGTTGTGAACAACGGGGTGCTGGGCCGGGGAGTAGTCGAGGCTTTCGCGGAACGAGGCAGCAGGATTCCGCCCATTGCCGGAGGCGATGACTGGAACGGTTGGCTGCGTACCGCAAAGGAACACAAGGTACGCTTCATGGGGCTCAGCGGGGGGGCGAATCTGGGTCTACGCTGCGTTGACCTGGCAATCCGAGTGCTGGCCGGCGACCCCGTTCCGCGCTGTGTGGAATTCCCGTACGAGGTATTCGATGAGAGCACGTTAGACCGCTACTATCGCCCCGACTTGAGTGACCATTATTGGGCAGTCAACGACCTGCCTGAGGCATGGATTCAAAGGATGTTCAAGTTGTGATCAGGTGGATGTTGCCCCTTCGTTCATGTGGAAATCGTAGAGACGTAGCCTCACCTTGCGGTGAGATTACACATGCTACGTCTCTACTTGGATACACCCTCTGCCAGGTATATCGTTAGCCGCTTTGGTGAATTAGTGATATAATTGCGAAAAGTTGTGGAGGGGCCAAGATGCTTCTTGAAGAGCTAATTCAAGCCGCACGAGGCGAGGTAGAGGTTGACCTGCTGCTCAAGAATGCGCGCCTGGTAAACGTATTCTCCGGCGACATCCACCACGCTGATGTGGCTGTCCACCGCACGCGCGTGGTGGGGTTGGGCAACTATCGTGCACGCAAAGTGATTGACCTGCAGGGACAATACCTGTGCCCCGGCTTCATAGATGGGCACGTGCACATTGAAAGTTCCATGCTTCGCGTCTCTGAATTCGCCAGAGTAGTCGTACCCCAGGGTACAACCACTGTGATCTGCGACCCCCACGAGATTGCTAACGTGCTTGGGCTGGATGGCATTCGCTACATCTTGGACTCCAGCAAGTACAATCCCCTCAGTGTGCACGTCATGTTGCCTTCCTGCGTCCCTGCCACAGACATGGAAACGGCGGGCTCTAAACTCGGGGCTGGGGACATAGCTGCCATGTTGCGTAGTGACTGGGTGCTCGGCTTGGGCGAAGTAATGAACTACCCCGGCGTGATATTTCGTGATTGGGAAGTGCTGCAAAAGATCAAGGTAGCAGCCGACAGGCCGATTGACGGACATGCGCCTGGCCTGTCGGGGCGGGATCTGTGCGCCTACGTCGCGGCGGGCATTGGTTCAGATCACGAGTGCACCACAATGGAGGAGGCGAAAGAAAAGCTGCGACTGGGCATGCATGTCATGATCCGGGAGGGCACGGTTGCCCGTGATTTGGAGAGCCTTTTGCCCCTGGTCACGCCCAGCAATGCAAGCAATTGCATGTTCGTGACCGATGACCGGCATCTTCCAGACTTGGTGAACGAAGGACACATAAACTTTGCCGTCCGCAAGGCGATTGGCCTGGGTCTGAATCCAGTGACCGCCATACAGATGGCGACCATCAATACAGCGCGCTATTTTGGCCTCAAGGACAGGGGCGGTATCGGGCCCGGCATGCGCGCCGATTTGGTCGTCTTTGACAATTTTGCCGATTTCAACATCAAAATGGTCTTTCGGGGCGGACAGTTGGTGGCGCAAGATGGCAAACTGCTACCTCTGGAGCAGAAGCCGAAAGATGTCCCCTTGCGCAGCTCGATGAATGTCAATTGGCAGAATGTGGATGATCTGAGAGTGCCGGCCAAAGGCAGCCGGATGAAGGTTATCGGCCTCATACCAAACCAGCTTGTGACGGATAGCCTCTTGGAAGAAGTCAAAGTCGAGGATGGCTTCGCCGTGGCGGATGTGGAACGGGACATTCTAAAGATAGCAGTGATCGAACGCCACCTCGCTTCGGGGAACGTAGGACTGGGCTTCGTCAAGGGCTTCAAGCTCAAGCGCGGTGCGCTGGGTTCCTCTGTAGCACACGACTCGCACAACCTCATCCTGGTGGGGACCAACGACGAAGACATGCTGCTTGCAGCACACGAGATAGAACGCATGCGCGGCGGGCTCGTTGCTGTAGAAGGGGGACGTGTGCTGGCCTCACTTCCGCTGCCCATCGCCGGATTAATGTCGGATCGTCCATATGAAGAGGTAAATGAAAGACTAACCACACTACTAGCTGCAGCACACGGATTAGGTTCGGGGTTACACGATCCCTTCATGGCTCTGTCTTTCCTTGCGCTGCCCGTTATCCCCTCGCTGAAACTTACGGACAAGGGCCTGGTAGACGTCACACAGTTCAAGCTCGTGCCACTGTTCGAGGTCTGAGTGGGCTGATGTAGAAGGCCATCCACCTGTCTTGCGATAGGCAAGGCGAATTCTGCACGAATACACAAGTGAGGCAAGGGAGTTCATTCGTGTATTCGTGGCCTTATTCGTGGACGGCACCACTACCCCCATCGCAGAATCGGCCTCGTCAGACACGTTGGCCCGCCCTCGGTCTTGAGGGAGAGTTCGCTCCCCTTGTAAGTCAGCACCTGGCAGCCGGCTTCTTCCAGCCGCCGTTTCGTGATCGGATTGCCCTTTAGCATCAGGCACTTGCTGGGTGCCAGGGCCAGCACGTTGCAACTCATAGTTGGAAACTCTTCATCGGGCACCTCGATGAGCTGGAAGCCGCGATCCTTGAGGTACTGCCAGAACGGAACCGGCAGCAGGGGTAGATAGACCACTGCTATCTCGTGGTCAACTAGGCTGATCAGTGACATGAGGTGCAGGCAGGCGTCAGGGCCTCCATAGTAGGGTAACGGCACGGGAATGATCCTCACTCCGATTCCCTCCAACGCCTCCTCTAACTGACGCAGCCCTTCAGCGTTGGTGCGGAAGCCTTGTCCAGCCGCCAAGGTATCGTGATCAATCCACAACAGGTCACCACCCTCTGCCCTGGCTCTGCCGTGCAGGGCATAGTACAGCGGTATACCCAGCTTCTCGAAGCAGCGAGATATTGCCGCCTCCTCGCCCTCGCGCAGTGCCTTGCCCATTTTCAGGATCACCGCCCCCCGGTCGGTGACGAGGGCCGGGTCGTGGACAAAGACGGCATCGGCGCGATGGGGCTGTAACTCGTCGTGGTAGATGACCTCGGCCCCAGCCTGGCGCAGGATGGCCACAAGAGCGTCGTGCTCTTGGCGGGCGATCTCCGGACTGGGCCGATCGGTATAGTGCCACTTTGCAGGGTCATCTACGGCAAAGGCCGGGTCAGGTCGCTTGACCAGTACCTTGCGCAGTGGCTCGACCATGCTTTGGCTGCCGTAGCTTCTCATCCTTGCCTCCACTCTCTGGGAAGGAGACGTTGCCCCGCCAAATAGATGGCGGGACGCTACCGCAGCCCCGCCAAATAGATGGCAGGACGCTACCGCAGCCCCGCCAAATAGATGGCGGGACGCTACCGCAGCCCCGCCAGAAGGACGGCGGGACCTCCGGCATGCAACGTCTCTACAGCTTCTCCTGGTAGGCCTGGCCGAGTATCTGGAATGCAAAGTCACAGGGACGCCGGGTGAAGCGGTCACAGGCATCCAGTGGGGTCTCTGCCGGTGCGAGGCCAATGCCGCGCAGGAGATGGTACAGGTGACAGAGGGGCAGCCCCATCACGTTAGCGTAGCAGCCGGCAACACGTGACACCGGGTCAAAGCCACGGTGTTGTATGGCGTAGGCACCAGCCTTGTCCAGTGGATCGCCGCTGGCCACGTAAGCTGCTATCTCCTCATCGCTGTAGTCCCGCATCCACACGGTGGTCTCGGCCAGTTCCGTGCGTTCCCACCTTGGCTGCACAGCGATCAGGGTCACGCCGCTGAAGACGAGGTGAGGTCGTCCGCGCAAACGGCGCAACATGTCTACCGCCTCCTCAGCATGTGCGGGCTTGCCCAGCACTTCTCCATCCAGGCAGACCAAGCTATCTGCAGCCACGATGAGGCCGCTCGGTGCATGGGCCAGCGATGCTCGCGCCTTGGCCTGAGAAAGGCGCGTAGCCATCTCCTCTGAGCTTTCTGCAGTCCGGTTCACCTCTTCAATATCCGTAGGGCACACCACAAAGCGCAGACCCAAAAGCGCCAGAAGTTGTCTGCGCCTTGGTGATGCAGAAGCAAGGGTGAGGGTTGGTTGCTCGCTGCTGTCCAGTGCGCACATCGGCGGGATTATAGCAGAGAAAGCGACGGGTAGAAAACTCGGCCTACGTGCTCGCCAGGCTCTAAGCGGACGACGGTCCGTGTCGTGTGCCAGGAGCGTGGCCAACGAAGCATACTGGCTGGAGACGAGGACTATCGCATCTTTGACGCCGCAATCTGATGTAGACCCTGTATGTGCTGGGCAGTTGCTTCGCCCCACTTTTCGGGTTAAAATGATAGAGGCGTTGGCTGGTCAGTGAGGTCTGAAAACGTGGCTCACTTGCTGATAGCGCATAGGCCGTGCGTTGCCGCGTGAGCATCGTCGAGCAGCGACGGTTTCTAGCAGACCAAGCAGTCTGGCCAAGGTTTGCGGCGACAGCACAGTGCGCTCGGGTTTATCGCCACCGTCGGCGCGCAGCCATTGGCTGTAGTCGGCGCAAGCTCGGGCATGATAGTGGAAGATGCAACCTTCCACGCCAGAGATGAGAAGCGCTAGGCTCATAGGCTCCACCGAATAGGGGCAGATGGCAAAGAGGACGCGGGTGAAGCGCCGTTCCTCCAGGGCAGGTAATAGAATGTCGTGGGCGATGTCCAGGGCAGAGGTGAGCACAGCAAAGCTAGCCCCTGCTCTGAGCGCCGCGTGGCCAAGGATACGAATAGAGCAGTCAGTACAGGCTGGATGGAATTGCACTTCGCTTCTGGAATCGAGTTCCAAACGAGAGAGGTACAGACAGTCGTGGTCAAAGCGCCCTGCCGGACAGTCGTAGCCGCTGCCGGCTGCGCTAGCGTCCCGCCGTCTGCGGAGTCCCGCCATGTCTTGGGCGGGATTGGGCGGGGCTGCGCTAGCGTCCCGCCGTCTGCGGAGTCCCGCCATGTCTTGGGCGGGATTGGGCGGGGCTGCGCTAGCGTCCCGCGATCTTTGGCGCGGGACCGCATGCAGCGGCTTTTGACAGAATCCCGTGCCCACCAGTAGTCGTCCTCCATTACCAGCAGCACGCCTTACGAATTCATCTTCGCCGCCACGGAAAAGCAAGCGCTCCTCTCGCTGACCTGCTGTCAGAACTTGACAGTAGGTCCAGAGGGCACGCAGCGTGCGCAGCGGATGGCGCAGGACGATGTGCCGCATGAACACACGTCCGTAGGCTTGGGACAAGCTCTTGAACGAGAATTCAAGAAGAGCCAGAAAACTGTTCGTTTTAAGCTCACGCATTTGGAACATGGACAGGTCATATTGTACCACACCGCATATTGAGGAGCAATGCGCGTCATATTGTGGCTTGAAGAGATAGAAGCAGAAGATGGCGCTCAGGTTGGCAGCAAGGCGCTCAATCTGGCTGAAATAGCCCGGGCAGGCTTCTATGTGCCGGCCGGGTTCTGCATTGCCGCCGCTGCTTACCAAGATCACGTTGCCGCAAATGGACTGGAACCGGTCATCTGTTCGCTGCCGTCGCTGCCAGCCGTTCAAGTGCGAGCCGCAGCGTCACGCCTGCGGGAAGCGATCAGAGCGGGCCGCATGAGCGCAAAAGTGCGCAACGCCATATTGAGCGCATACCAGGAATTGACGACTGGCAGGGAAGCAATGCATCTGGCGGTTGCCGTGCGCTCCTCAGCCAGCGCTGAGGACTTGCCAACAGCATCCTTCGCAGGCCAACAGGATACGCTGTTAAGCGTACGTGACGAACAGCAGTTGCTGCAGGCTATCCGGCAATGCTGGGCTTCGCTCTGGTCGCTGCAAGCAGTGCTCTATCGGGCAAACCGCGGCCTGACGGAGCAGCCGCCGGTGATGGCTGTCCTGGTGCAGTTGATGGTAGACGCCGAGGCTGCAGGCGTGGCCTTTTCGCTGCATCCAACCACTGGCGAGGAGAGGATTGTCGTAGAGGCGGCCTTTGGCCTGGGTGAGCCAGTAGTTAGTGGCACAGGCGACGTTGACCGCTACCTGGTGAGCCGAGAAACGTGTACTGAGATCGAGCTGCCTTTGATCGCGCACAAGCTACAGAAACAGGTTATGGCTGCCCAGGGTGGCTTGCGGAGTGTAGAGGTGCCTGTGGACGCACAGGATACCCGCGTATTGACCCCCGAACAGGCAGGGCAGATTGCAGAGACCGTGTTGGCTCTGGCGCGACATTTTGGCTGCCCTCAGGACATGGAGTGGGCTTTTGCTGAGGGACAGCTGTACGTCTTGCAGTCACGTCCGATAACTACTAGTGCCCGCAGTTTCTTCACCGACATCTTCCCTGGAGACGACAACATCTGGACCTCGGGCTTCCTTGACGAACGCTTTCCGCTGCCGGTCTCACCGCTTGGCTGGTCGGTAGTCGGGGAGTTGTTGGAGGAGCTTGCCTTTCGTGACCCACTGCGCTATCTGGGCCTGAAGGGCGTGGAGCAACTGCGCATCACCAAACTGTATCGAGGCCACCCGTACGTTGACATGTTTGTGTTCCAGACGCTCTACAAGGTACTTCCCGATTCCCTGCTGCCCGAGGACGCATACCGCTACTTCCCGGATGGGAAAACAGAGCTTCGCCTGCTGGTAGAGTACCCTCGTTCTCCTTTGGACGCGCGTTTCTTGCTCTCGATAGCTCGGCCCTTTGTGCGGCAACCAGCGTTGTGGTCGCCGTGGCACAGCTATCGAGTGTGGGCCAGCTTCACAGTTCGACACGAGAATTGCAGCCACCAACTTGAGGCGGAATTCAAGGCCTTGCGCGACAGCGACGCGAAAGAGCAACGCATCTGGGCCACGATAGACAAGGCCCAGCAGCTGAACGCAGAATTACTGTCCTTACATCGTTGGAGCCTTACCTTTGCTGACCTGACTTACACCCTCTTGCGTCGCCTGGTTCGGACCTGGGCCGAGCAGGAAGAAGCGTTGAGGCTGTGCACCTGTCTCGTGACTGGCCTGCCGAACAAGTCTCTGGAGATGGACTGTGCGCTGCGTGACCTGGCCCAGATACAGGATGCAACTGCCTTCGCTGAGGCTTTCGCTGCCTTCTTGACTCGCTATGGTCACCGCTCCTTTAGCTTGGACATCTGCTATCCTTCCTTCGCTGCTGAGCCTACGCAAGTCATGGATCTGCTGGCGCATCTGAAGCGAGGAATTGACAGGCCATGGGAGGACCGTGCTACAGCCCGCGAGCAGGCCCAGCGTGCAGTGCGCAAGTTGCTCAGCACCGGTCCGCTGGGATGGTTGAAACGGGCACTTTTCCATCACGTCCTGCACTTGACGCAGTGCTACATGCCATTGCGGGAAGAACAGCGCTTCTACTGGCAGAAGGCGCTCTCTCTCACGCGCGGACTTTTCCTGCTTCTAGGCAGGCGTATGGCAGACGCCGGGATCCTGGATCACCATGAGCACGTCTTTTTCCTGACCAAGGCAGAGATTGAAGCCTATGTGCATGGGCGTGTGAACGGTGATGGCTATGCTGCATTGGCTTTCACAAGGAAGCAGCAGTTTGCACGTTTGTGTCAGGAATTCGACGTTGCTCCCCACTGGTCCTATCCGCCCTTCCTGCGCGGGAATCGGCCTTTGGAGATTGAGCAGCATAAGCGTGAGCAACAATTCAAAGGACATGGTGTGAGTCCTGGCCTGGCACGGGGACGTGCTGTCGTACTGTTCTCTCCTGCTGAGTTCAGCAAAGTCAGGTCTGGCGACGTCCTGGTCACACGCGGTGTGGATCCGGGATGGACACCCATCTTCAGCTTGTTGAGCGCTCTGGTCCTCGAGCACGGAGGGCAGCTCTCGCATGGAGCGGTGGTTGCCAGAGAGTATGGGCTACCAGCCGTGGCCGGCATTCCAGGTATCACCCAATTACTGCGCGATGGCGACGCAGTGGTCGTGGATGGTCTAAATGGCATCGTGGCCAGAGAGTCGGGGAATGAGGAACAGCTGGTTACGTGATTTTCAAACAGCCCACAGGCGCCAATTGGTTCGACACAGATGTGCCTTTGCAGTATAATGTGGTTAGGAGCCCCTCTACTCTGCCATGCAGTGCCGCGATTGCCTTGCCTAGTCGGCAAGACTTTGCCTCGCCCAGTCGGCAAGACTTTGCCCTGCCTGGTCGGCAAGGGGACAATGTGCAAGGCGATTCTTCGGATAGGTACTCTAGACGGTGCACGAGGGGAGCGCAGGGTGATACCAGTTCTGACCTCTAGTAGGCTGGATCTCATTAGTCACAGCGCAGGGCAAACTCGGCGCCTGGGTGAGCGCCTTGGACGTTTGTTGCAGGCTGGAGACGTGATCTGTCTGGAGGGTGACCTGGGCACAGGCAAGACTTGTCTGACCAAAGGCATCGGTTGCGGGTTGGGAGTGACTTCGGCAATCACGAGTCCAACTTTCATTATTGTTAACGAGTACTCACTGCCGGGTGAAGCGCACAAATTGTACCATATAGACCTCTACCGTGTGCGAACCGCGGCTGAGGCGCGGGCTTTGGGGCTGGAAGACTATTTCTACGGAGACGGCGTCTGTGTTATCGAGTGGGCCGAGCGAATCCTGGAGATTCTGCCTGACGAAAGGTTGTGGATCACCCTGTACCACCTGGATGACACAAAGAGGGAACTCGAGCTTGAGGCGCTGGGAGAGCGTTACGAGGGGCTGTTGCAACGTTTTCGCCAGGAGACCTTGAGCCTGTGAGGTCAGGGAGCACCAGCTTGCTTTTGGCCATTGACACAGCGACGCGTATTGCAGGCATAGCGCTCTACGACCAGGATGGCCTGCGCATAGAGCAGATGTGGCGCACAGGGAACAACCATACAGTGGAGTTGATGCCGCGTATCGTGCGCGCCTGTGAGCAGCAGGGCCTGGCTCCTTCAGCATTGGGAGCAGTAGCTGTTTCGCTCGGTCCTGGCTCTTTCACTGGCCTGCGCGTTGGCCTCAGCGTGGCCAAAGGACTGGCACTAGCGCTGAACATTCCTTTGCTGGGCGTACCAACTCTTGATGCCAGTGCCTACGCTCACTCCCGTGAACTTTTGCCTGTCTGTGCCGTCCTGCAAGCGGGTCGGGGAAGGCTATGTGTCGCCTTTTATCAGAGAATCGGCGGTGACTGGCAACGCCGCAGTGACTATGTTTTGATGAGCCCTGACAGCTTGGCAGCCTCCCTGAAGGAGCCGACGTTCATCTGTGGCGAGATTGACCTTCATCTGGCCGAGGCATTGCGTACAGCCGCTCCCGAGCAAGCCATTGTCGCTAGGCCAGCTTCCGCCCTCCGGCGCGTGGGTTACCTGGCGGAATTAGCCTGGCAGCGATTCGTTGCTGGGGAATACGATGCCCCGGCCTCGCTGACGCCTATCTACCTGCAGCGTGCGTGAACCAATGTCGGGAATGAGCACTAACAAGAATCCCTATATTGTGGAGAAAATGACCCTCGATGACGTACCTGCCGTAGCTGCTATTGAGCAGATGGTGTTTCCTTTGCCTTGGTCTGTTCATGCCTTTGAGCATGAACTGCGATACAATTCTACGGGTCACTTCGTGGTAGTCCGGCTACGACAGCATAGTGCTGTTGGGAAGAAGACGGTCAGCCTGAGAAGAAACCCAAAGAGGGAGCCAAAACAAGGACCGACACCTCGTCTAGTCCTTGGCTATGGCGGGTTCTGGCTCCTCCTCGATGAGGCACACATTTGTACGCTGGCAGTGCATCCTGGATGGCGGGGCCGTGGCCTTGGCGAGTTGCTGTTAACTAGCTTGATTGACCACGCCACAGAGCTACATGTAGCGGTCATGACCTTGGAAGTACGTGCATCCAATCTGGGGGCACAGAAGCTGTACCGGAAATACGGCTTTGTCAGAGTAGGCTTGCACAAAGGGTACTACTCGGACAATCACGAAGATGCTCTAATCATGGGCACTGAACACATATCGTCAGCAGCCTTTCAAGGGCGCTTTCAGGCGCTCAAGGCTTCACTTTGGCCAAGACTGGCTGCAGGTGGTTTCAGTATGCAAGTAGACTATCAAGTCACGGAGACACGAAGAAGATAAGAACATGGCATGAGGCGCATAGTTCTGTGATCTTGGTGTTTTTGTGTCTTAATGGTAGATTTCGGACAGTTGACTCAGATCGCATCATGGTGTTAGAATTATGAGTGCCAGTGCTTGACTAGCAGAGAACCTCTTAGGAGATTGCAAGATGCCGCGCAGGACTAACTGGCTCTTGAGCCTTCTTACTGCTGTAGTAGATGCAGAGATGATCGCCGTGGCATTCTTTGCTGCCTACTTGGTGCGCCGTGTCACTGAATATCCGCGTCCGCTCACTCCGCAGCCATTTAGCCACTACAGTGGCATGCTGCTAATCCACGTATGCACTCTATTGGCCACGTTCTTCTTTTACCGGCTATATCATTTCAAGCGCGGCCTCTCGCGTATTGACAAATCCTACTCTATCGTGGCTGCCGTCTCATTCGGCACCGTGGCTTCAATTGCCTTAACCTCTTTTCTTTACAAGAACGAGTTGGACTATCCTCGGGCTATGGTCATCTACGCCTGGATATTGAGCATTATATTTGTGGCGGTGGGACGGCTGCTCACCGATCACTTTCATGCCAGATACCGCAGGGCCAATCCCGCGCGCGTGCTCGTTGTGGGCGCTGGCGACGTAGGACGAATGATTCTGCAAAAGATAAACCAGTCTCCCAATCTTGGATACCAGCCGGTAGGCTTTGCGGATGACACGCCAGGACGTAAAGAAGTAGCTGGCCTGCCTATCCTTGGCAATAGCAGCCAGGTTGGGTTTCTCATCCGTGAGCACAATGTGCAGGAAGTGATTATCGGCCTGCCTGAGGCCAGTCACGAGGAAATCCTGGACCTCATCTCCCAGTGTGAACGGGAGAAGGCTACTGTCCGTGTCTTCCCCGATGTATTTCAGATCATTGCTTCGGAAGTCAGCATTGATGAACTGAATGGCCTGCCTTTGCTCACCGTTCGCGACGTGGCACTACGAGGCTGGCGTCTGGCGGTGAAACGCACTATGGACTTGATCGTGAGCGCAGTGATCCTGGTTTTGGTTTCTCCCTTTATACTGCTTACTGCGCTCTTGATCAAGCTGGACTCGCCTGGGCCAGTATTCTTCGCTCAGGAGCGGATGGGCTTAGACGCCCGGCCTTTTCAGATACTCAAGTTCCGTTCCATGCGCGCTGATGCTGAGAAAGAAACGGGGCCAGTATGGGCCACGCCAGACGATCCACGGCGTACCCGGCTGGGGGCCTTCATTCGCCGCCATTCCATAGACGAGTTGCCACAGTTGATCAACGTTCTTGTAGGCGATATGAGCCTTGTGGGGCCACGACCGGAGCGCCCTGTGTTCGCAGAACAGTTCCGCCAAGTTGTGCCACGTTACATGGAACGTCACAAGGAGAAAGCAGGCATCACCGGTTGGGCGCAAATCAACGGTCTGCGCGGGGACACGTCCATCGTAGAACGCACCAAGTATGACCTGTGGTACATTGAGAACTGGTCATTGCTTCTGGATCTCAAGATTCTCCTCAGAACAGTATTCAACGTGTTCGGCGACAGGAGTGCCTACTAGCGGCTCATTATGCGCATTGTGATCTTTAGCAACGCCTACAAGCCTACCGTAAGTGGGGTGGTGACGTCTATCGCCCTATTCCGTCGAGGGTTGATTGAGGCCGGCCATGAAGTGCATATCATCGCCCCCGAATACACAGACTTTGAGGACGAGGAGCCTTACGTCTTCCGTTTTCCCGCCCTTGACCTGAGTGAGCAGGTAGATATCTCCTTGGTGATGCCGCTCAAGGCGCCGATGACGCCAACGGTGCGCGGCATCAAGCCGGCCCTCCTCCACAGTCAACATCCTATTTTGATGGGTGACCTCGCGGTTGGCTTTGCGCGCGATTTGAATTTGCCACTGGTCTTCACCTTCCACACCCCCTACGACGAGTATGCCCGGCAGTACGTTCCCATCGTGGGCGAGCTGGCCAGCCTAGTTACTGAGCAGATCGTCAGACGCTACCTGGGAAAGTGCACCCACGTCGTGGCACCCACTTCCAGCGTTCGCGATCTCATATTGCGTGACTATGCAGCCGATGTTCCGGTGACCGTCGTGCCGACGCCGGTGGACCTGGGCCAATACCACGACTTGGACCCACAGCGCATTCGCAGCGCCCTCGGGCTGGAGAACGCTGAACTCGTGCTGTACACAGGCCGGTTGGCACCCGAGAAGAACCTCGATTTCTTGCTGCGCGCATTCGCCAGGGTTGCAGCCACGCGTTCCCAGGCCCGCTTGCTACTGGTGGGCAAAGGACCACACGAACGCCGTACGCAACGCACAGTGCGAAAACTCGGCCTCGGCGAGCGGGTTGTCTTCACCGGACCCATTCCCCACAGCGAGGTACCGCACTATGCGGCCGCCGCTGACCTGTTCGTCTTCCCTTCTCTGATCGATGTGCAGCCCTTAGTGCTGATCGAATCCATGGCCGCAGGCACCCCCGTGGTCGCCATGGAGGCGCCCGGCCCAGCGGACGTGTTGAGCAGAGGAGGGGGCCTGCTTGTGCCGCCTGAAGAGGATGCCTTCGCTGCAGCGGTGCTGGAGTTGCTCAGCGACGAGCCGCGCCGCCGGGCGATGGGAGAACAGGCTGCACAGGCGGCGCAGCGATACAACATCCCGTCTGCTACCGCACGCCTGGTCGCCGTCTACGAGGAGGCCATTACTGCTGGCCCGCGTGCAGGGAAGTAGGAGGTGGTCACGCCGGCCACGCTCAGTCGAACGCAGTAGCCTACCACTAAGCCTCGTTAAGACTTCCGATGTCTCGCAGACATCGGAAGTCTTGTATCGCCGGCCTCGGAGGGCAATGATGAGCTTGTCCCCCAAGGTTGCCCATCATTACGCGTAAGTGCTTTGTCAAGTGGGGAACGGCCTTCGCCCTCACCTTCCCCCGCCTCGTTTCCCCCGGCACCCCCTTCCTCTCCCAAATCTGTCGAAGATCCCGCGCGCAGCCGAGGGGGGAGAGGAAGGGGACTAGGGGGATGGTGAGGGCCCTTCTTACATTAGACTTTTATATGAGTGGGCTCAACACTATTGACAAGAACGACATATCATGGTATCATCTTAGCACTCGATCACCAAGAGTGCTAATCAGGCCGGATCTGTCTGCCTGGAAAGCGGGATTGTGAGTTGGTGGAGACCCTGACACAAAGACGGCAAGATATCCTGGGGACAGTGGTGCGCGAGTACATCGCTACGGCCAGGCCAGTAGGCTCGGATACGATCTGCCAAGGCTGTGGTCTGGGTATAAGCGCTGCCACTATTCGCAATGAATTTGCGCACCTGACTGAAATGGGCTATCTCATGCAGCCCCACACATCGGCCGGCCGTGTGCCGACTGAACAGGGGTATCGCTATTTCGTAGAGAGGCTCATGGAAGAGTCGGAACTGCCTTTGTCGGAGCAGTTGCTGATAGAGCATCAGTTCCACCAGATAGATCTTGACCTTGACCAGTGGATGAAACTCGCTGCTGCGGTTCTGGCGCGCATTGCGCAGAGTGCATCTCTGATTACTGCGCCTCAGGCCCGCCAAGTCCGCTTTCGGCACGTTGAACTTGTTTCTATTAGCGAACTAGCGGGCTTGATGATCCTGGTGCTGCAGGATAGCTCGGTGCAGCAGCAGATGATGATGTTTGCACATCCCATTGATCAAGAGGAGCTGAGTCGCATATCCAGCAAACTCAACGAGCGATTCGCCGATCTCAGCGTAGAGCAGGCACGCGCGAAAGCTCAGAGTGAAGCCAGTCCGGAGCAGAGCACGCTTGAGGCTGAGGTTACCAGGCGGATTCTGGCCTTGATGCACTCTTATGAGGTACAGAAAAGCCGTGGGATGTATCGTGATGGGCTTGTGCACATTCTTCGTCAGCCGGAGTTCATTGAGATCGAGCGAGCGCGCCAGATTGTGCAGGTACTGGAGCAGACCAGTGCTCTGGAAGCCATTTTCCGCGAAGCGCAACTTGCCAGCGGGGTTCAGGTTATCATTGGTGATGAGGGCAAGTGGGACGAGATCAGAGGTTACAGTGTGATCTTGTCCCGGTATGGTCTGCCTGGCGAAGCGAACGGCGTACTCGGCGTCTTGGGGCCTATACGCATGCCCTATGGACGGGCCATTCCTGCCGTACGCTACGTCGCTGCCCTCATGAGCGACTTGCTGCACCGTCTGTATGGGGAATAGCTTTGCAGGAGGTCGGTACAACGATGTTAGATGAAGACAAGGGTCAAGTAGCAGCAAGTAGCGACGCGCAGAAGGCCCAGCCTGTGCCCGAGCCAGCCGTGGACGAGAAGGCGGAAAAGAGTGCGGCAAAGCCGGAAGAGAAGCCAGCGGACATCAAAGCTCTTCAGCAAGAGCTCGAGAAGCAAACAGAGTTGTCCAAGCATCACCTTGATCAGTGGAAACGCACGGCTGCGGGTCTGGAGAACTATCGCAGGCGCGCGGAGAAGGAACGCGAGGAACTGCTTAGGTTTGGCGATGCAGTTTTGATCACAAAGCTGCTCCCTGTACTGGATGATTTCGAACGGGCTTTTCAGACTGTGCCGGCAACGCTCAGCGACTTTACCTGGATAGAAGGTGTGGCTCTCATTGAGCGCAAGCTGCGCTTGCTTCTGGAGCAGCAAGGCCTGAGGGAAGTTGATGCTCTTGGTAAGCCATTTGACCCCAAGTTCCACCAGGCTGTCCTGCAGGAAGAAAGCACTGCTTATCCCGACGGCTATATAGTCGCTGTCCTGCAAAAGGGCTACACGCTACATGATAGAGTGCTGCGTCCTGCTATGGTGAAGGTAGCAAGGAACGAACAGGGCGGCAAGACCGTGGGCTCGGCAGAGGCAGAAGGAAACGCCCCTGCCACTGACAAGGAAAAGGAAGATGAATCCAGAACCGAATAGTGCTGCGTCAAGCCTAGCTCGAGGCCTTGTAGTAGCGACTTCGGTCGCCAAACAAGCGGGAAAAGCGACTAAAGTCGCCACTACAAACTAGCTAGACTGATATTGACGGAGCAGCAGTCAAGTAGTCCATTTCTGGGAGGATATGCATGAGCAAGATCATAGGCATTGATTTAGGAACCACGTTCTCTGTGGTTGCCGTAATGGAAGGTGGCGAGCCGGTGGTTATCCCTACGTCAGAGGGAGAAAGGCTTTGTCCCTCTGTAGTGGCTGTGAATCCCAAGACGGGTGAGCGCATGGTGGGCTGGGTAGCCCGTCGCCAGGCTGTTACTAACCCGGAGAATACCGTTTTTTCGATTAAGCGTCTCATGGGCCGCAAGTTCAAAGACCCTGAAGTGCAAAAAGCCATGAAGCGTTTGCCGTACCGAATCACAGAAGCACCCAATGGAGATGCCTGGGTTGAGTTGGGCGGCAAAAAGCATTCACCGCCCGAGATCTCGGGGATGATTCTGCAGAAACTCAAGACCGATGCCGAAGCATACCTGGGCGAGCCGGTCAAACAGGCAGTCGTTACCGTGCCCGCCTACTTTAACGATTCCCAGCGGCAGGCGACGAAGGATGCAGGCAAAATCGCGGGTCTGGAAGTCCTGCGTATCATCAACGAGCCTACGGCATCCTCGTTGGCCTACGGATTGGACAAGAAAAAGGACGAACAGATTGCTGTCTATGACCTGGGCGGCGGTACGTTTGACATCTCTATTCTGAGTCTTGGCGAAGGCGTGTTCGAAGTCATCTCTACAAATGGTGACACGTTCCTCGGCGGTGATGACTTTGACATGCGTGTCATAGATTGGATCGCTGACGAGTTCAAGAAAGAGCAGGGCATTGATCTGCGCCAAGACCGCATGGCACTGCAGCGCCTCAAAGAGGCAGCCGAGAAGGCCAAACGGGAGCTGTCCACGGTGATGCAGACTGAGATAAACTTGCCTTTCATCACTGCCGATCAAGCAGGTCCCAAGCATCTAGTAATGACACTTACACGCTCCAAGCTGGAGCAGTTGGTGGGCGACCTGGTAGACAAGTCACTCGGCCCGGTCAAGCAAGCGCTGAAGGACGCGAAGCTCAAGCCGGCGGACATTGATGAGATCGTACTGGTAGGTGGCCAGACACGCATGCCGCTTGTGCAGGAGGCCGTGCGCAAGGTCTTCGGCAAGGAGCCTAATAAGAGTGTCAACCCTGACGAAGTGGTGGCAGTTGGCGCGGCAATCCAGGCGGCTGTGCTCGCTGGCGAAGTCACGGACGTCTTACTCCTCGATGTCACGCCGTTGACGCTGAGTATTGAGACCCTGGGGAGCGTAGCCACACCGATCATTGAGCGCAATACGACTATTCCTACTAAGAAGAGTCAGATATTCTCAACCGCCGCTGATAGTCAGACCAGCGTGGAGATTCACGTGTTGCAAGGCGAGCGCCCAATGGCCACCGACAATAAAACCTTGGGGCGCTTCATTCTAGACGGCATTCCACCGGCACCTCGTGGCATCCCGCAGATAGAGGTGACCTTTGACATCGATGCTGATGGCATCCTCCATGTCAGCGCCCAGGACAAGGCTACTGGCCGCGAGCAGAAAATCACCATCACCGCCTCCAGCGGGCTTGCCAAGGAAGAGGTAGAGAACATGGTGCGCGAAGCTGAGCGCCATGCCGACGAGGATCGCAAGCGGAAGGGAGAAGTCGAGGCGCGCAATAACGGCGACTCAATGGCCTATTCTGCAGAGAAAACACTGCGTGAATTGGGCGACAAGGTACCCGCTGACGTCAAAAACGAAGTTGAAGGCAAAGTCGCTGCCGTCCGCTCGGCATTGCAGGGTCAGGATGTAACTCGTATCCGCAGCACGACGCAGGAACTGAGCGAGGCTTTGCAGCGTATGGGTGCCACCATGTACCAGCAGGCTGGACCCACCGAGCCTGCACCAGAGAGCCAAGGTGGGCAGGAGCCACCCGACGAGGGTACTGTCGAGGGCGAGTTCCGCGAGGTGTAAGAACAGGTTGCTTTGCAGCTAACGCAGGGGGATTGTGAGCCAGCAATCCCCCTGCGTTCTTTTGGCGCGCCCCAGTTTCCAGATGTTCCTGCGCCAGTTGTAGAGACGTAGCCTCAGCTTGTGGTGAGATTACACATGCTATGTCTCTACCGTTCGACCGGTCGTCATTGCGCCGACGCGGCTGCCCGAACTTGTGCTCCCCTTCGTTTGGCTCTCATCTATCATTGGTGTATACTACTGCTTGGATACAAGCTGAGCGGAGGATGCTGAACGACTCCTATGAGTGTCAAGCGCGACTACTATGAAGTGCTGGGGGTGGGACGGGGAGCAGGTGCGGACGAAATTCGCAAGGCTTATCGTCGGCTTGCCCGCCAGTATCACCCTGATGTAAATAAGGGCCCTGATGCTGAGCCTCGCTTCAAGGAAATCAACGAAGCCTACGAGGTGCTGAGCGATCAGGAGAAACGCCTGGCCTACGACCGCTTTGGTTTTGCCGGTGTGGAAGGCAGGCTCGGCGGCTTCTCTGGCTTTACCGACCTGAGCGACGTTTTCGAAAGTTTTTTTGGTGGTTTCGCTCGCACTCGCACACGAAAAGGCCCACGTGCGGGCGAGGACCTTCGCGCCAGCCTTACGCTCTCGTTTGAGGAGGCTGTGTTCGGCGCTGAGAAAGAGCTGGAAGTAGAGCGGCTTGAACTCTGCCCGATCTGCAGTGGGAGTGGCTCTGAGCCTGGCTCCAGCCCTGTTCGCTGTCCAGAATGTGGAGGCACGGGCGAGGTGCGCCGAGTACGGTCCTCCATTTTTGGCTCATTCGTCAATGTCTCAACCTGTCCACGCTGCCGGGGAGAGGGAGTAGTTATCTCACGCCCTTGCCATGGGTGTCGAGGACAGCAGAGAGTGCGCGGCAGGAAACGTATCGCCGTGACCATTCCACCTGGTGTGGATGACGGCACACGCATTCGCCTCGCTGGCGAGGGCAATGCCGGCATCAACGGAGGCCCGCCTGGACATCTCTATGCCTTTCTTTCCGTCAAGCCACATCGCCACTTCAGACGGAAGGACAACGACATCTATTTGGACATCACCATCAACTTTGCACAGGCCGCCCTGGGCGATGAGATCGCTGTCCCTACTCTTGATGGAGATGTGAAGCTGGCAATCCCGGCGGGTACTCAAACTGGGCAGACTTTCACAATCAAAGGGCAAGGCGTACCATATTTGCGCCGCAACGGCCGGGGAAACCAGTTGGTGAGCGTATTTGTTGCTACGCCCACCAAACTGACCGCAGAACAGAAGCGGCTGCTCCGGGAGCTTTCCAAGACTCTGGGCAAAGAGGCCGTTCTGAGGAATGGCCGGAGCGTGTTTGACAAGCTCAAGGATGCCTTTCGCATGTAGACAGGGGGACGTGAAACAACCCCTCTTTGATCCCAGTCAACAGTATGAAACTGATAGAGATCAGTGTAGAGACAGATGGCGAGGCAGCGGAGGCTGTGAGCGCCATATTCAATGAATACAGCCAGGGTGGAACTGTCGTTGAGGAAGTGTGGCTTGATGCGTCTCTGCCTCACGTGGTCAAAGTGAAGGCTTTCCTGTCACCCGAGCGCAGTGCTGCCTTGCCGCAGATTGAAAAGGCTTTGTGGCATCTGGGGCAGATCTACCCTATTCTGCCCCCATCCGTGCGCTGGCTTCCTGAAGCTGATTGGACTGAAGCCTGGAAATCTGGTTACAGTGTGCAGCGCATTGGACGCGGCCTTGTGATTAAACCATCGTGGCAGTCCTACACTGCTGCTCCTGGTCAGGTGGTAATAGAACTTGATCCTGGTTTGGCCTTTGGAACTGGCTTACATCCCTCCACTCGACTCTGCCTGCTGGCTCTAGAGGATCACCTAGAACCAGGCGATCGTGTGCTGGACGTGGGCACTGGATCTGGCATCCTTTCTATCGCAGCCGCCAAGCTGGGTGCTGATAGCGTCGTTGCCCTGGACACAGATGGGATGGCACTGGAAGTCGCACGGGAAAACATTGCGCGTAACGGCGTGCAGGGAATGGTCTCACTGGAAAGGGCTTCCTTGAGCCCGCTGTCAACGCTTGACTGCTCAGATGGCCCGGCGGAGACCTTCAACGGTCTTGGTGTCTGGGACGGTGCTTTTGACTTGCTGTTAATGAATATCTTGCCCGCTGTAATTGCTGGGTCAGCCGAGGCGGTAGCTGAGTGCCTGGCGACGGACGGGCAATTCGTCGTCTCAGGGATTATTCGATCACGAGAAGATTTTGTGCGCAGCGCCCTCGCTGCTGCAAGCCTGATAGTCGTGGAGCGTCGTGTGAAGAAAGACTGGGTTGCATTGATCGGCTGTTCGCCCCGCTCATGACGGGGCCGGTCGCCCCGCTTATGACGGGGTGGAAAGGAGAGCAGGCGAAGCGACACTGCGTGAGCGCCAGAGCTGCATGAAGGCCGCTGCTCGTGTCTCTCTGCCCTTCGATATGCATCGCTTTTTTATCCCTCCCGCCTGGTTCAAAGGTGACACCGTAACGCTTAAAGGCACGGTGGTACACCAGATCAAGAACGTCCTGCGCCTCAAGTCCGGTGATTCGATCGTGGTGTTGGACGACTCCGGCTGGGAGTACAAAGTGCGGCTTACCACTGTTGGGCATAAACAAGTGGGGGGCCGGATAGAGCACAAGGTGCTGGCCCGCACCGAGCCCAGGGCCAAGATCACCCTGTACCAGAGCATGCTCAAAGGTCGCAATTTCGAGTGGGTGCTGCAAAAAGGCACAGAACTGGGTATTGTGGAGTTTGTGCCCATGGTCTCCAGCCGTTGTGTGATTGCCAGTCTGGATGACGTGAGTAAGCCCAAGTTAGGGCGCTGGCAAAGAATTGTGGTAGAAGCAGCAGAGCAGTCCTCGCGTGGCCGGTTGCCTCGCTTGCACGCACCCTTGTTGTTTCCTCAAGCCTGTGAAAGAGCGCGTCGCGCGGATCTGGCCTTGCTTCCCTGGGAAGGTGAAAGGATGAGAAGCCTGCGCTCTATGCTGGTGGACTCGGGCTACGTGGTGACCAAAGTGCAGGGGAAGGCTTCGTTCATCCGCAGGCCATTTTCTATTAGCCTCTTCATTGGCCCCGAAGGTGGCTTTACCATTCGAGAAGTTGACCAGGCTCGTCGCTATGGCGTTGCGCCAGTCAGCCTGGGACCGCGCATTCTACGCGCCGAGACCGCTGCCCTGGTTGCCACGACCATTGTTCTGTACCAATTGGGAGACATGTAGCACTGCTCACGGGGCTTTTGCCCCCTAGATTGGAGTTCTATGGGCCGTACCTATGTCGCCCTGGACATCGAGACTACTGGTCTGGATGTAGCGCGGGATGCTATCATCGAAGTCGCTGCTGTAAGATTTCGCGATAGCGAAGTACTGGATAGCTGGTCCACTCTGGTTGACCCGAAACGTCCCCTGCCTTACAAGATACAGTTGCTCACAGGCATCAAACCCCAAGATGTGCGGCACGCGCCCGCAATTGCTGCTGTCACTGCCCCACTTGCCAGGTTCGTCCGTGATTGCACTATCGTCGGGCACACTGTGGGCTTTGACCTGGCCTTCCTCAGGAAACACGGCATCTTGCTAAGGAATGCCAGGATTGATACTTATGCATTGGCCAGCATTCTGCTGCCAGAAGCCACTCGTTACAGCCTGGCTGCTCTTCTGGACGTCCTGGGTATCGAACTGAAGAATGGCCACCGTGCCCTGGCCGATGCCCTGGCAGCAAAAGACCTCTTTCTGGCCCTTGTTGATCGCGGGCTGCAGATGGATCTCGCCGTATTGCAAGCGATCAACCGCGTGGCTGCCAATAGCCATTGGCCGCTACGGCAGTTCTTTCGCGATCTTGAACGCGAGCAGGCGCGCACAGCTTCCATCGGCAACATACGTGAACAACTTCTGGGCAAAGGGGATCTGGATAGTGCCGCGCTGGGTCTGGTGATGGATCGGAGGGAGCAGCTAGAACCGCTGTGTCCGACAGCTACCATAAACTTGCTCGATGAGCGAACCCTGGTCGCCATGCTATCGCCTGGAGGATTGTTGGCAGAGCGCTTTGCGGGGTATGAATACCGTCCCCAACAGGTAGATATGCTAAGGGCAGTCACACAGGCCTACAATGAGGGGCAACAGCTCCTGGTAGAAGCCGGTACGGGCACTGGCAAGTCCATCGCCTACTTGCTGCCCGCTATTCACTTTGCTGTACGCAATGGCCGACCCGTGGTTGTATCCACCAACACGATCAACTTGCAGGATCAACTTTTCAACAAAGACATCCCTGACCTGAAGAGAATACTACCCTTTGACTTCAGGGCGACACTGCTCAAGGGACGCAGTAACTATCTCTGCCTGCGTCGGCTGGCCATCTTCAGGCGCAGGGAATCCCTGGAGGCAGATGAAGTGCAAGTGTTGGCCAAGATTCTGGCCTGGCTTCCTGTTACCGAGACCGGCGACCGTGCAGAGTTGTCGCTTCGCGAGCGAGAACTTGCCGTGTGGAGCAAGGTACAGGCGGAGCAGGAGACCTGTCTGGGTGATCGTTGCCCGCACCGCAGGAAGGGCCGCTGCTTCCTGTATCGGGCGCGCCGCAGTGCACAGGGTGCCCATGTCATCGTGGTGAACCACGCCTTGCTACTGTCAGATATGTTGGTCTCCAACAGGGTCTTGCCCGAGTACCACCATCTGATCATTGACGAAGCGCACCACCTTGAGGCCCGTGCTACGGAGCAGTCAGGCTTTGCTGTGAACCGAAGCCAGGCTTATTCTCTCCTGGCGGGCCTCGCTCAGCGGACGGCCACAGGTCAATACAGGGGATTCCTGCCTGGGATCCCACGGCATCTCCGCGGCAGCGCAGTGGCGGCAGAAACCCAGAAGCAGGTCAACGTGTACCTGGCCAAACTGCAGACTCAGGTTGAACAGGCCCCAAGGGCCATGGACAGCTTCTTCGATGGCCTGTTCCTTTTCGTTAATGAGACCTTGATGTCAGAGTCACGGCGGGTCAACACTGCCTATGATCGCCAGATCGAACTGACCACTGGCGTGAGGATTCAACCCGGCTGGTCTGAAATCGAGATACTTGCAGATGATCTGGACAGTGCATTGCTCAAAGTCGAGCAGGGTCTGCAGGGCCTGCACGGCGGCTTCTCTGATCTGGAAGATCAGGACATTCCGAACTATGACGATTTGCTGCAGGGGATTTGGGCTCGTTTAGAGCGTGTGAGGGAGTTACGGGAGCAGTTGCGAGTTATCATCACTCAGCCGGTGTCAGCCGGCATCTACTGGCTTAGCATAGGGGCTAGAGATAACGAGATTACATTGCATTCCGCACCTCTGCACGTGGGACAATTGCTGACGCAGAACCTGTTCTCCAGGTTAGAGATGGTGGTTCTCACTTCGGCAACCCTGCGCACAGCCAACGGCTTTGGCTACATTCGTGAACGTCTGGGGTTAGAGGATGCTGAGGAATTAGCAGTGGGTTCTCCGTTCGATTACTCTAGTTCTACACTGCTCTACCTGCCCACTGACATTCCGGAGCCCGCTCGGCCAAACTACCAGAACATAGTATCCAAGGCCACTACTGACTTGTGTCTGGCCACGGGAGGGCGGACACTGATTCTTTTCACTTCCCATAGGCAGTTGCAAGCAACATACCGCGCCATCACCAGGCCGCTGGAAGAAGCGGGCATCGTTGTTTACGGCCAGGGATTAGATGGATCGCGGCGGCAGTTACTCGAGAGTTTCAAGACTATTGCCCGTTCAGTGTTGCTAGGCACGAGGAGTTTCTGGGAAGGCATTGACGTTGTCGGCCCCGCTCTCAGTTGCCTGGTCATTGTCCGCCTGCCTTTCTCCGTGCCGTCTGACCCTGTTTTCGCGGCACGTAGCAGGACCTTCGAGGATCCCTTTGGGCAATATGCGGTGCCTGAGGCGGTGCTACGCTTTCGGCAAGGATTTGGCCGCTTGATCCGGAGTTGCACTGATCGTGGTGTCGTCGTTGTGCTCGACAAACGCGTCCTTAGCAAAAGCTACGGCTCGTCCTTCCTTGACTCTCTGCCAGATTGTACGGTATACCGTGGTCCGATCAGTAGTCTACCCGCGAGGGCTGCACGCTGGATTGAGGAAGAGCTCTAGAAGGAAGCGCACTCTAAAGTGCCGCAACTGGGACTGTGTCAGATTGAACCGGTGGCGGAGGCGGGACTTGGGCTGGGGTACGGTCGTTAGTCAGCTTCCACGAGATGAGTTCCAGCATGGTAATCAATTGAAACGGTTTGAGGATAACCGGGGCGCCGGTGGCGTTCAAGAAACGTTGCGTCGCCAAATTGGCAATATCCCCGGTGCAGAAGATAACCCGCTTGCTCAAACCAGGATACGAACTGCACAGTTGACGATAGAATGCCTCCCCACCCATAACTGGCATTCTGATGTTAGTGATAATCAAGACATAGTCCTGAAGAGACACTTTCTCCAGGGCCACTTGGCCGTTGCTAGCCATGTCAACATCATACCCTGCGATTCTCAGCACACGAGCCAGGATATCGAGGATATCCTGCTCATCGTCAACGATAAGGATTTTGCTTGGCACGGATGCACGGCTGGATTCACTCATTGATCTGATCCTTCAACGGCCTCGGCTAGAACCACTCGACTTCGTGTTCGTTCATCCACACAATAAGCTGCTCAGCGAACTGCTCGATGGTCGCAGCCCTTATAGCTGCAATGCCCCCGAGTTCGTTGGCTTCCAGGTTGAATTGAGCGAGCGCCCTCTTTGGGTTGTTCAAGAGTGTGCTACGGAAGCCATCATCAATGACTGCTGTGCCAATGATCTGAGAGAGAGATGCGGTCGTCATCGTCCACTCCTTTCCTATGAGCTGTGTTTACTTTTGGATATGCTCTCTGTAGGACCAGCAGGTGAATGCTGCCCCAGCATAGCGCTTTGTATGAGAAAGAAGGCTCCCAGAGCAACGAGCACGTCGCCAACGCTGAAGACACTAGGCACAGGAAAGGGTCTGGGCAGCACAAAAACATCAGATAAAAGCCACAGCTTTGTCTCTTGTGGCGATAGGAGCATGTTTTTGCTGCTGTAGATGCGCATACCGGATGCCAGAGATGGTACGAGACCGGCATGTCCCACTTTGATGAGGGCCTCCGGTGTAATGGGCATCCAGCCACCATTGGTGACCATCACTACGAGATTCAGCAGCAGGCCCAGCCCGATTAGCCTCACGCCCTCAAGATGGCGGTTGGCCCACACTGTAACCAACAGGAGCAGGTGGGAGCCCACGAAAATCAACTCTTGCCAGCCCCAGACGCCGATAGCCTTGCGTGAAGGTGTCTGGTAAATGAAAAGTGCCTGGGCAGCAAACGCTACCACCGCAAGTGCACCACAACACAGTGGCACCGCTGCCAGTCCGTTGAATCGTCCACCTCGTAGCAATCCAATGACGATCGAAACGACAATGGCAGCTACAAGGATCATCTTAGATCGAGTCTACCAGATAATCCTATCGGAATACCAAGTGCAGGCAAGGCCTAGGGGCCGGCTGGGCCGCCACCGCCAAAGCACTCAGGAGCACCGCTGCCGAGCACCAGCGCCGTGATGACCAACAGGGCCCAAATCAGACGCACAGTGTTGGCGCTCGTGAATTTGCAGACTGTAGGTAGCCACTTCTTCATTTGTCCTCTCCTCTCTTGTTGCTGGCTGCATAGTTACCCACATAGATTGCGCAGCTATCATTTATACGTAAATTATAACACAGCCTGCTTTCGGAAGTGCTTACATAGGTGCTTACGAGAGGCCGCTAGAATAGAAAGAGGGCCACCACGTAGGTAAGCCCTCTTTGCTGCCTAGATGCACGAGCCAAGCACGACGTGCTAGCCTGGTGCGATCTTGTCCTGCAGGATTTGCTCATAGAGTGCGGTGGTCTCCAGGGCCGGGTCGGCTCCGAGTTCCTTTTCCAGGAGTTCGGCAAGCTGATGGTAGCTCCTGAGAGCTGCGTTGCGCTCGCCCAGCAGCGTCTGGCAGAGCATGATTTCTCTGTGTGCGCTTTCCTGGTAGCTGTCCTTTTCCACCACCTTCTCATAGAAGCGCATCGCTTCCCGGTAATCTCCTTGGGCGACGTAGTATTCCCCTAGGCGCTGCAAAGCCAAGAGGCACTTCTGGAGCAAGTCCTCCCTCTTAAACAGGCACCACTCAGGACTTGCCGCAGGGGCCTCAAGGAAATCCCCCCGATACAGGACTACCGCGTCCTTGTAGTGTTGTATGGTCTTGGAGCGGTCAGTGGTCCAGGCCGATGTCGCCTTATTGATGGCTTCCTCGAACTCCTCCACGTCGAACCAGTAGTTGATACGACGATTGAAGAAATAGTGATCGTCCTCGTATTCGACACAATCTTGTTGAGCGAGAGCCCGGCGAAGTCGGTAGAGCGCCACGTGGAACGAAGACCGCAACTTGGCTGGCGATAACTCCGGCCACAGATCGTTGCCAATCTGATCCTTGCGGCGCTGCTTATGGCACAAAAGGTAGAAGAGGAGCTCTTTTGACTTGGCCATGCCCCACTCGGCGTTCGTAACCAGCTTATCTCCCCTCAAGACCCTGCTTTCACCGAAGGCATAAACGCGCAAGAGAGGCTGAACGGCGGCGGGTTCTTGTTGGGCCAAGACTTCTGAACCAGGTGCAGCGGGAGCTGCTACTTTGCGCAAGAGGTGACCGATGAGAGTATCACCCATGCCTCTGGCCGTAGCGTATTCCATCACCAGCTTCGTCTCCCTGACTGCTGGCAGGAGAAACTGGTCGTAGCCCAGTTCTAGTAGGCAGTCCAGTAGTGCTTGTATGCAGTCGAGTGCTTCCTGAAACCGGCCAGCGACATAGTAAGCCTGTGCCAGATAGAGGGTCGCTTTGGCTAATTCTCTCTTCGCGTCGCTGCGCACAAAGATATCGCGGGCCTGCGACAGGTATTGCTCTGCCTGTCTGATATTACCTTGCTGGTAGCTGATGACTCCCAACGAAATCTGATACAGCCCCATTTCATAAGCAGAGTCCCGTTCTTGCGCCCTCTCGTAGGCTTGACGCACAAAGTCAATCGCCAGAGCATCGTTGCCCATCAGCCGATGTGTATTGCCAATGGCATCCAGTAGATAACAGATGATGAAAGCTTCTCTCGACTGTCGCGCTGCCTGTAGTCCTTCTTCGTAGGCTTTGAGGGCTTCTTCGTATGCGCCCTGATCTCTGTGGATATCGCCAATGCCAGCCAGGATGAAGGCCGTGACGCGATCCAGGCCTGCCTTTCGTGCCTGATTAAGACCATCCTCGTAGAGCTGGAGGGCCTCAGCGTACTCGCCGCGGTAGTAGTGGCCGACAGCGATGTTGTTGATAATCAATGCCACTAATCCTACGTTTCCTTTCTCTTTCCAGATTTCGAGCGCTTGACGAAAGTGCAGTTCGGACCCTGCCAGATTGCCGGCAAGTCGAAGGATAACCCCGAGTTGGTTGTGCACGTAACCGATATTGTTTACGTATCCCATCTGCTCGTACATGCTGAGTGCACGCCGCAATTCCTCCTCGCCTTCGGACAGATTGCCCAGACGCGCCTGGCAGGTACCAATCTGGGTGTGAGCGGATGCAACAACTTGCATAACGTCCGTCTGTTCCTTGGCACCCTGTACAAGCGAGATAGCCTGCTTGCACGCGTCTATGGCCTCTCTGAACTCGCCCTGAAAGCGTAGGACAGCGCTCTTCTCTACCAGTGTTTGGGCCTGTCCCAGATGATCGCCACGGTGAGCAAATTCGGTGTATGCGCGGTCAAAGAGAGCGGCCGCCTGGTCCAACTCGCCAACCTCGGCATGTATCTTGGCCCTGAACCACAACAGGCGCGGCCTGACCTGTACCATGTCCGGAGGCAATGCGTCTATCCAATATGCCAGGGTTTCTAGCTTGCCAGTGTCATAGGTCTCCCGAGCTATCTCCAGTATGGCTTTCACAGCGCTGTCGTAGTCTTTGCCCGTCAGGTAGTGTTGTATGGCTTTCTCAACTGCGCCACTTTCATGCAGCAGCCTGGCGGCGCGCAGGTGCAATGGGCGAACTTGTTTTGGCTTTCCTTCCTGGAGTTTGGTCAGAAGAAACTCGTGGAACAGATGGTGATACCTATACCATCTTTCCTCTTCCCTCTCCAGCCTGCTAACAAACAGGATTTTCTCCTCCAGCAGCTTCAGCGTCTCCCGAGAGTTGCTTACTCCGAGGAGTTCGTCACACAGCAGAGGGCTCATCTCCTCGAGTATGGAAGTGGACATCAGGAAATCTCGCAAGGTAGGAGGTTGCTGGCTGAACACTTCGTTGGCCAGGTAGTCATAGACCTTGCTGTCAGAGCCTTGAATACGGATGATGCCCTCGAAGAGGCCCTTCCACATTGTGTGCGTGGTTAGCAAGATGCCGGTGATCCAGCCTTCTGATTTCTCGGCAAGCTCCTTGGCTGCTTCGTCTGGAAGGCGCTGGCCATAGTTCTGCAGGAGCAGCGCCTGAATCTCCTCAGGGGTGAATCTCAAGTCCTCAACGCCCAGCCCTGCGATCTCCTGGCGGGCAGTGAGTAACGCCAGTCCACGAGGGGTCAGTGTAGGGACCGTGCGACTGGAGATAATAAAGTGGCAGTTCTCAGGCAGGTGCTGGACCAAAGCATCCAGCATCAGGTTGACTGCCCGGCTGTTATCAACGAGGTGATAGTCATCAATCACTACGACAAAGTAATCAGGGATCGTCTCGTAAATCTCATTGACGAGAGAGCCAACGAGCAATGTAGGATCAGATAGTTCTTCGCCAGCCTGAAGCAGCCTTCGAGAGCTCTGCCCGAACTTGGGGAAATGCTGGCTGATGGCAGCAATTAGATAGTCCAAGAAGACGCGCGGGTCGCGAGCGGACTCAACAATGGAAAGCCAGCACACGGGCAGGTCGGTATCGTAGGCATAATCAATGAGCAAAGACGTCTTGCCATAGCCGGCCGCGGCCGAAATGAGCAATAGCTTTCGGTCAATGTGCTCGTGTACAAAGTCAACGAGCCGTGGCCGATGCAGCAGATTGGCGCGCTTCCTAGGAGTAAGTATTTGAGTTATGATCAACTGGGGAGGGGTGGCCATATCCCTTGTTTGTCAATGTGTGACAAGTGTTTGATGTTACTCTCCTATGATTATAACACAGTACTTTGGCAAAAGCCAGTGAGCAGGCACTCTAGAAAACGGCAAATTGACATGCCGCTCCATTGTCTTATAATGCGAACACCGTGGAATCCCCCTTCTTGCAGGCACATGGTCTACTTAGATGCATTGGACTGTTTCTGAGCGGCGTCTGCGGTCAGTTGCCAGAGCACTCGATTTCTCTCGCTGGTGTGCAGACCCCATTATGTGCACGCTGTACGGGGACCTATCTGGGAGCATTGCTGGGGTTGTGTAACTTCTGGCTAAGAGGTCGTTCCCGTGCTAGCCGGCTGCCGCCAGCGAGAATGCTGGCCGTGCTGGGCCTGTTCTTTGTCTTTTGGGTCATAGATGGTCTAAATTCCTATCTACACTTCTTTCCTGGCGCCCCGTGTCTTTATTCCCCTAGCAACTTACTGCGGCTGACAGCGGGTATGCTTAATGGAGTGTCCTTGAGCTTTCTGGTTTTCCCCATGTTCAATTTCACCCTTTGGCGAGAGCCAAGCAAACAACGTGTCGTAGACAGCTTTGGGGAACTGGGAAGGATCTTGGTGCAGGTCATAGGACTCGAGATCCTGTTGCAAGCCCGCATAGGGGCACTGCTCTATCCCTTGTTCCTTGTGGACATTATGAGTGTTCTGTTGGTGCTCACCATAGTGAACAGCATGATAGTGGTCATTCTTCTACGTTGGGAGAATCGTACTGAGGGCTGGACGCAGGCGCTGCTTCCTCTCAGTCTGGGGTTCTTGCTCTCAGTTGCCGAGGTAGGGGGCATTGCCTTGCTCCGGGCCGTGCTAGGGGGTGCCCTTGCGTCACCAAGTGGGTGAGACGTTAGGCTTGCTTTGTCGGGCCGTGCATCTAGTCAATGTGAAGGAAGTCATTCGTAGTAGCGACTTTAGTCGCTCTTCCACCTGCTTGGTCACTGAAGCCGCTGCTACAAGCCTGCAATTTAAATATGACAACGCACCAGTACCAGGGTCTCCAGCGGCAGTTGAGTGAGATATGCTTAGCCCTTGGCGGCTGATTTCGTCTTAGCTGAGGCCGACTGCAAAGCGGCCAGAACCTTCTTCGGTGTGATAGGAAGGTCCTGTATGCGCACACCGACAGCATCGTAGAGCGCATTAGCGATTGCCGGGGCAGTGGCCGAGACTGGCAACTCGGCCATGCCCTTGGCCCCGAAGGGTCCCAGGGGATGGGGATCCTCTACGATTAGCGGGATGATCTCGGGGGCCTGGGTGATGCGAGGTACCCCGCATTTGCGCAGCGTGTCCGTCACGACGTACCCCTGATCCACAACGAATTCCTCGTAGAGTCCGTAGCCCACGCCCATGAGCACGCCCCCCTCGATCTGCCCACGAATGTTTTGCGGGTGTATGGGCTTGCCGACATCATGTGCAGCAATGACCTTCAGCACTCGTACTTCGCCGCTGTCTTCGTCCACGTCCACGACAGCCGCCTGAGCGCAGAAGCAATAAGCCACGTGTAAACGATATTTCTCTGGATCCTCTCTCAATAGTCTCTCATCCACGATAAAGTTGTGATAGCAGGTGGGCGCTGTGTAGTATGCCTCAGCGACGAGGCGGTGTTCCTGTTGGGCCGCTTGGTGACTGACTTCGGCAAGGGATACCTTCCGCCCTGTTGACGCGTCTGTGATACATCCAGCCTCAAGGCGAGCATCGGCCCGGTTCAAATCGAACTGGCTGCACGCATAATCGAGCAGCAGGTCACGAAGCTTTGTCACCGCCATCGTCACCGCATTGCCCTGGATCAGAGTGGCTCGCGACGCCGTGGTCATGAAGGAATCAGGACAGGTTGCAGTATCGCCGGTTACCACAGTAACGTCGCAGTACGGCACCTGCAGAAGCTGGGCCGCAATCTGCGCCATGGTCGTGTTCTGTCCCTGGCCCATTTCAATGCAGCCAACACGCAGGATAAGGTGCCCTTCTCCGTCAAGTTCCGCAATCGCGCCCGCCCGGTCATCCAGACCAGGCCCCAGCCCAACATTCTTGTACGCCGTGGCAATCCCCACGCCCAGGCGTTTACCCGGTGCAGCAGCCGGGAGGGGTTCAGCAGCCAGTGCCTCCCGCACGGCCGTCAAGGTTTCCTTGACGGCGATGCTGTCGGTCAGCCGGTGCCCAGTAGACGTCACTTTCCCAACTTGCAAAGCATTAAGCAGCCTGATTTCAAAGGGGTCCATGCCCAGACGTCGGGCCAGCATGTCCATCTGGCTCTCTGCCGCAAACGCGACTTGAGGACTTCCGTAGCCGCGCATTGCACCGCAGAGAGGGTTGTTGGTGAAGACGGCGTAGGCATCCACCTTTACGTTAGGGACTACGTATGGTCCGCACGCGAAGGCTGCGGAACGGAACAGCACAGCCAGCCCTGCCGAGGCATAAGCACCAGTGTCTCCAATGATATTGGCCTCTACGGCCACCAGCGTGCCATCAGACGTAGCTCCAGTTCGGTAGTGCAGGTACTGCGCATGACGCTTCGTGCTCACCCGCATTGACTCAGGCCGGGGCAGCACCATCTTGACCGGCCGCCCTGTATGCATCACGCCGAGAGCCGCTAGAATCTGTACGGTGATGTCCTCTTTGCCCCCAAAGCCGCCGCCTATCATGGTGTGCACGATTCGCACCTTCTCAGGCGGCAAATCCAAGGAAGCAGCAACCTGGGCACGGTCCACATAGGGCCCCTGGCTTCCCACCCAGATGGCAACGCCGCCTTCGCCGTGCGGACGCGCCAGGCAGGCTTCCGGCTCCATGTAGGCGTGCTCAATGAAGGGAGTGTAGTAGGTGCCTTCGACGATCACGTCTGCCCGTTTGAAGCCAGCATCAACGTCTCCCTTGCGCACGTGGTAGTCCACCATCACGTTTCCGTCTTCGTGAAGCTGTGGAGCATCAGGTTCCATGGCGCGCTGGGGAGTTGAGACCACTTCGAGCTCTCTGTATTCCACCTTGATCTTGTCCAAGGCTTCCTCGGCGGCCGCTATGGTCTCCGCGTAGACGACGGCCACGGCATCACCTACGTAACGTACCCGGTCATCGGCCAGCACAGGCTGGTCAGCCTGGATCAGGCCAAAACGATTGCGCCCAGGGACGTCCTTAGCCGTCAGGACGGCGACGACTCCCGGAACCTGCTTCGCCGCGGTAGCATCAATGGACAGTATCTCAGCGTGGGGATAAGCACTGCGCAGTGCCCTGGCGTGCAGCATATCCGGGGCGTACAGGTCGCCCGCATACTTGTATGTTCCAGTGACCTTGGCCCAAACGTCATTGCGCGTTACGCTCTTGCCGACCACGTCCCATGACGACGGCAGTGTGACGGCGCTCGGACGTGCGGCACTCTCTGCACGCATTCGTTCTGCCGCCGTCTTGATTGCACGCAAGATGGCAGTGTATCCCGTGCAGCGGCACAAGTTGTTCGTTAACGCCGTGCGTATCTCCTCGTCCGTGGGATCGGGGTTGCGATCCAACAACGCCTTTGCCGCCATCAGCATCCCGGGCGTGCAGAAGCCACACTGGACTGCCCCCTCTTCAACAAAAGCCTCCTGCAGAGGATGGAGCTGCCCGTTGGCAGCCAGTCCTTCAACTGTCTCGATGTGGGCTCCTGCGACCCTCTGCAAACGCAACAGGCATGCACGTTGGGCCTTCCCATTGACAATGACTGTGCACGTGCCACAGTGCCCCTGGCCGCAGCCGTCCTTGGCCCCTGTCAGGTGCAGCACATCGCGCAAGTAGGAAAGCAGAGTAGTCTTGGGATCGACATCCTCTGCCCTCACGTTCTGATCGTTGACTGTGAACTCGATAACTTGTGCCATTGATCGCTCCTCAAGGTACAGGATGAAACTCGGGCTGTAACAGCTATGATACCCGCTCTTCGTACGGCGGGCAAACTCGTGTACTTCTACAGTGGCCAGCGGAACGGCTGGCGTCGGAGGAATGTGCCTGAGCCCCTCTCCCCGACAGAATCCCCATCGCGCATGATGATCTGCCCGCGTCTGATGGTCATCACTGGATAGCCCAGCAGCTCTGTGCCCTCGTAAGGGGTATAGTCCACGTTCTGATGCAAGTCCTCGCTACGCAGGACCACCCTCTTGGTTGGATCAACCAACACCAAATCGGCGTCACTGCCCGGTACGATTGTGCCCTTACGGGGATACAATCCAAAGATCCGTGCCGGAAAGCGACTCTACTTGAGTTTGAACAGATTTGGATTCTGTAGTATACTAAGGGCAGCCAACAGCAGAAGTGAGGAGGTCCCGATGAAGTTTTCTTGTCTGCAAGAGAATCTGGCCAAAGGGCTGGCGATTGTGGGCCGGGCAGTAGCCACTCGCAGCACGCTGCCCGTGCTTGCCAACATCCTTATGGCCACGGACGAAGGCCGGTTAAAGCTATCTGCGACCAATCTGGAAGTGGGCATTAATTGCTGGATCGGGGCCAAAGTCGAGGAGGACGGGGCCACTACTATACCAGCACGCCTTCTTACTGACTTTGTGAATTCCCTGCCTCCAGAACGCATTGACGTGCAGTTAGTGACGCGCACACAGACGCTCAATCTCAAATGCACCAACTATGAAGCCAACATCAAAGGCATTGATGCGCAGGAATTCCCGTTGGTTCTGGCTTTGAGCGAGGACATGGGCATCAGCCTTGAGCCAGAAACACTGCGGGAGATGATTGGCCACGTTTCATTTGCGGCTGCCGTGGACGAGAGCCGGCCCGTACTGACTGGGGTATTGGCCGAGATCTCTGGCACCCAGTTGACGATGGCCGCTGCCGACGGTTTCCGGCTTTCCGTACGGAATACTGAATTGCCGGAGACGACTCCAGAGCCGGTCAGCGTGATTATCCCCGCTCGAGCATTGCAGGAATTGGCGCGCGTGAGCGCCGAGGAAGATAGCCCGATACGCATGACCATAGCTCCCAACCGCAGCCAGGTCTTTTTCCGTATGACCGACATTGACCTGGTGTCCCAATTGGTCGAAGGGGCCTTTCCGGACTATAAGCAGATCATACCAAAGAGTCATTCCACGCACACGGTGGTGGGCGTGTCTGAGTTTCTGCAGGCAGCGAAGATCGCCTCTTTCTTTGCGCGCGACGCAGCCAACATCATAAGGTTGCGGATTGCACCTGCAGAGCAGGAGGGGGGTGGCAGATTGACCGTCATGGCAACCAGCGCAGAAGTAGGCGACAACGTGAGCGAGATTGATGCCGCCGTAGAGGGTGAGCCGATTGAGATCGCCTTTAATGCCAAGTACCTGATTGACGTACTCACCGTGATCAGTACACCGCAAGTGGTGCTGGAGACCTCCAGTCCCTCAAGCCCAGGTGTGATCAAGCCAGTGGGTGACGAGAACTTTGTGCACGTCATCATGCCCATGCACATTGCGACATAAATTGATCAAGGCATGAAGAAAGACGTCCGCAGTCTGCCTGGCGGGCGTCTTTCTTTTTGGATCATTCCGCAGTCAAATGGAGCCCCAGGTGGCGTACCTGGCCTGCTTGGCCAAGTGTCTATCCGAAGAATAGCAGGCCGGGCTCCCACGCCCGGCTACCCGGCGGCATGGGAGCCGCCTCTGCCGACTTTCCGGATAAGCACTAAGTATGGGGAAAAAGCTGCTCTTTGACCTCTGGGGCGTAGCGTTCCACTATGTCAACTGTGATGGCCCCTGCCCGGCATATCTCGCTGTATAGCCTGCCACTGCGCTTCAACGTGCGCTGCCCTGTCTCCAGGTCGAGATGGGCCAAGCCAAAGCGTGCGCTAAACCCCTCTGCCCATTCAAAGTTGTCCACCAACGACCAGAAGTAGAGGCCCTTGACCGGCACGCCCTCCGCCAGCGCGCGGCACACAGCAGCCAGGTGCGTCAGAATCATACGTGGGCGCTTGGAATCGTCGTTGTCAGGCACGCCAACTTCGGTGATGTAAATAGGCTTGCCATAGCGCTCCAGTCGCTTGAGCAAGCGGTACATGCCTTCGGGATAGATCTCTCCCCAACCCTCCATGCTGAACTCGGCGCCGGGCATGGGAAAGCGCCGCGTGAAAAGCAGTCCTGGCTGTGTGATATCGAAGCTTACCACGTCACGGCAATAGTAGTTCAATCCGATAAAATCTTGCGAGTCTACGGCTTCTGGGACCCTGGTGTTCAGGCCGAGAGGGAAGCGCAGCACGCCATCCACGGGCGGGGTGAGCACAATCTGGTTGAAAAGCCGATCTTGCAGCCACGCTGCCCAGCGATCCAGCGGCGAGTTGGGCTTGAAAGGGTCAAAGATGCGCAGGTGTTGCGCAAGGCCGGCCCTGCCCATTGGCTGCAGACGGTGAATAGCGCGGTAGGCAAAGGCGTGGGCAAGCAGTTGGTGGCGCAGCACGCGGAAAGTCGCCAGCATATCGCGCTTCTGCGGCGGCCAGATGCCCAGCAAATAGGACTGCACGGCGTAGATGTTTGGTTCATTGATAGTGCACCATAAATCCACAAGGTCGCCACATGCTTCGACGACCTTGGTCACAAAACGTTCAAAGTAGCGCACTACGGCTTCGTTCTCCCAGCCTCCCTTCTTGGCCAACCACAACGGGGTAGTGAAGTGGAAGAGCGTCACCATGGGCTCCAGGCCCCGTGCGCGCAATGCGCTCAGCATATCCCGATAACGGGCAAGTGCATCGCCGTCCCATTCTCCTTCTCTGGGCTCGACGCGGCTCCACTCGATGGAGAGCCGAAGCGCGTTCTGGCCCATGGATTGGGCCAAATCAGAGTCTTCCGCGTAGCGACCGGCCCACCATTGGCAGGCGCGGCTGGCATCAGTGCCGTCTGCGATATTGCCGGGAATCCCTTCCCATGCCGACCAATCGTTATCGGTCTGCTCACCTTCAAACTGGTGGGCAGAAGTAGCTGTGCCCCAGCGAAAATCGGGTGGAAAGCGGAGGGCATCCGTGTTCACTATGGATACATCCTTTCCAGCATGCGGGGGAAAGCGATTGTCTCGCGGATGTGTTGAATGCCGCATACCCAGGCAACTGTGCGCTCCAGGCCCAATCCAAAGCCTGAGTGCGGCACAGAGCCATAGCGGCGCAGATCGAGGTACCACTCATATGCTTCGCGAGGCAGATTGTGCTCCTTGAGGCGTTGCTCTAGCAGTTCGTAGCTGGCCGTGCGCTGCCCACCGCCAATGATCTCGCCGTAGCCCTCGGGCGCAAGGAGATCCACCGAGAGACACACCTCGGGTCGCGAGGGGTGCGCTTCCATGTAGAAGGCCTTACAGGCTGTCGGATAGTGGTACACAAACACGGGCTTCTCAAAGTGTTCTCCTAACGCCACTTCGTGTGGCGCACCAAAGTCGTCGCCCCACTTGAACTCCAGACCGTCTTTGTTCAGTAGTTCCACCGCCTCGTCGTAGCTGATGCGGGGGAAAGGCGCTACCACTTTTTGCAGGCGGGAGGTATCCCGGCCAAGAGTCTCCAACTCTGCCGCGCGATTGTTGAGAACCATCTGCACAATGTAACTTACGAATTCTTCCTCCACCTGCATGCAACCTTCCAGGTCTACGTAGGCCATCTCTGGCTCGACCATCCAGAATTCCGTCAGGTGCCGGCGGGTCTTGGATTTTTCTGCGCGGAATGTGGGCCCAAAGCAGTATACTTTGCCGAACGCGCCAATCGTAGCTTCGCTATAGAGTTGCCCGCTTTGGGCGAGGTAGGCTTTCTCGCCAAAGTAGTCGGTTTCAAACAACGTGGTGGTGTCTTCGCACGAGGAGGGAGTCAGAATGGGAGTGTCTACGTTTATGAATCCATGGTCATCCAGCCAACCCCGAATGGCCTTGACCACCTCAGCGCGAACACGCAGAATAGCATGTTGGCGCGAAGAGCGGATCCAGAGGTGACGGTGTTGCATCAAGAAGGCAATGCCGTGCTCCTTGGGCGTGATGGGGTAGTCCTGTGTCAACTGTACGATCTGCAGGTCATTTAGCAGCAGTTCGTAGCCGCCAGGAGCACGCCTGTCGGCTCTCACTTTGCCCGTCACGGTGATAGACGATTCCTGTGTCAGGCTCCGAGCATCGGCAAAGACCTGCGCGCTCACGCCCTTCTGCGAGGCCACGCACTGCACGAGGCCCGTACCATCACGCACGAGCAGGAATTGCAGCTTGCCTTTGTCAGTGCGGTTATAGAGCCAACCCTTGATGGTTACTTGCTGGCCCTCATAAGTAGCGATTTCCTTGATATAGACACGCTCAGTCACATCATACCTCCTGGATGTCGCAGCAAGGGGCGATCGCGAGAGACAGCTTAGACCAGTCGCCTTCAGAGCCTTGCGCGCCGGTCGCTGGATTCTAGCTACAAAGACTTGTCAGGTCAAGAACCTGCTGCCACGAATGGAAGACGTTTTCTCAATCGGGCTGGCAACAACTCCATGACTAGAGCCACATCAGGCTGGCGAAAAGCGCCCAGAGCGGCAAGTGCAGTGAGATAAACCACTGCAGAGACAGGAACTGTCAGCAGGATGGTCTTGCCGCGCAGCAGCCACATCACGGCGGCCATGGCAACAGCAGCCGCGCCTGGACGCCAGAACAGGTCCAGCCATGGCAAAGTAGTCAGATTCTTGCGCACGCAGTGATAGAACGGGATGAGCAAAGCAACTTCCGACAGTGCGGTTACCACGGCCGCCGCCACATAGCCGTATCGTGGGATCAAGAGCAAGTTGCTCAGGATGTTGAAACTGGCGCCGAACAGAAAGGCTCGTGTCAGGAAGCTTTGCTGGTTAATGGCAATCAGTACGTACTGTGTGACACTGTTAATGAAACCGATGGGCATGTACCAGATGAGGAGCTGAAGCGCAATCATAGACTGTGGTAGGTAGCCTGGACCAGCCAGGATCAATATGAGCTCACGTGCGATGAATGTCGTGCCGACCGCAATGGGCAGGGCTATCATAACCAACAGCTTGACAGACAGAATGTAGGCACGCACCAATGAATCGCGCTGTGATTCGGCGAAGCGCGAGATCAAGGGGAAAATGGCCATGGTGAAATATGAGGGAATGATGTCCAGACCTCGAATGTAGCGGTAGGCTGCTCCATAGTAACCGACTTCTGCGTCGCCACGTAGGGGCTGGAGCAAGAGCACATCTACCTGGAAGAAGACTTTGGCTAGCAGATTGTTGAGCATCAGCGGAAGGGAGGTGCGCATCATGGTGCGCCCGAAACCAGTATCGAACTCTGGCTTGGGCCGGAAGAACAGGCGTGTGGCCAGGAAGCCGAGGATTATGGCCGTGCTGATACTGACCAGCAGCGACGTGGCCGCCAGTCCCACAAACCCATAGCCCAGCAGCAGCACCATCGTGCCCGCAGTGACGCGCATGATGGTCGTCACCGACATGATAGCCGCCGGATACTCCATTTTCTCGTTAGCGTAAAAGATGGAACTCAACGAGTTGGCGATCAAGTCTGGAATCAATGCCGCAAAGAAGAAAATGATGGCCCACATAGTGTCCGTGGTCAGGCCGGACAGACGCACGTAGGCGTAGATCACAGCGCCCAGCACTGGCAGCGAGGCCAACCACAGGAGGAGACGCAGAGCCACGCTGTTGCTCAGGTAACGGTTGGCCTGTGCTCTGTGCTTAGCGATTTCCCGTGTGATCAAGGTGCCCAGGCCAAACATGATGAACGTCTCGAAATAGCCGATAAAGTTGAAGGCAAAGTTGTAGCGCCCAGCGCCCTCAGGAGCCAATATGCGCAGGTAGAGCATGGCGAAAGCCATATCAATGAGGCGGTTCAGCAGAGACAGCACCATCGGTGTCAGTGCGTTCTTGGCCACGCGCTTTACTGCCGATTCGCTCTCGTCTCTAGGATAGAAGCGACGCCAGAGCCAATAGCTGATAAGCAACAGAAGGATCACACCGGCCATAAAGCTGACGAATAGACCTAGCTTGAAGGAGAACGGCGTGTACTTGAAGCGCACTGAGTGTTGGCCCGGTCCAAGGGCCACAGCCCGGAAAGTGCCATTCGCTCGATAGATGGGTATTTCTCGTTCATCGGGACCTGGATGGGTGTCGTAGGCTTTCCATCCTGGGGAATAATTGTCAGTCAGCACCAGGTAACCACCGCGTTCTAGATGCACTTCAATGATTACCTCGTTCAGATCATAGCGTACGATGCTGGCTGGTTCCCACTCGCTAGCCCTGTCCCCAGGCACATCTCCTTCCGGCACTTCCTCCAGTATGACCATCTGTCGGGGATCAAATTGGCGCAAGGCATCGCGCCTGGCCGTTTCATCGGGGATGACCTGAGAGAGATGGACGACAAAGGCGCGCGGCAAATAATCCTCGTTGCGATAGACTCGCACTTCGTGGTCATAGACAAGGGTGTAATTGGTATTGGCAATGACTTGCGTCGTCAACACGTATTTGACGTTAAGCAAGTCCAGCAGATGGGAGTCAAGAGAGTCACGATCGTTCAGTGGCGAAATACGGTTGTACAGCAACTGCCGCTGCCGCTCAACGAGTTGCATATAGTCCACGTATTGTTGTGATATGATCGAGTCGTAGCCACGCACATCAGAGAAGTCGTAGAACATGCCAGCATTGACATCAAAGGTTTTCTCTTCAGGCAGATTAAAGGTGGTGAAACGCCACAGTTCCTCGTCTTGCTGGAGAAAGGCTACCACAGGCGGCTCAAATTCCATGATGGCTGAGTCTGCAGCCGGATTAAAGTTCATGCCAATGGTGAACAGTTCAGCAACGACGACTGTCAGTGCCAGCAATTGCCACAATGGCACTCTGCCCAGGCGCGGACGAGTGCTGCTCAGTAAGAGGGTCAGGCCAGCGCCGCCCAGTGCCACGAAGAAGATCAGCAGATTGCGAAACTGGTACGAGTAAAAGGCCCGCCCGTCGGCAAAGGCCTCGGAAGCGTGCGCCAGAGCCAACATGGCGCGTTCTGCCAGTGCGGTTACCGCTGCAGGAAAATGCAGACTGAGCGCTAGTGCGCCCAGCCCCAGCACTCCCAAGGTAAGGGCAAGCCCGCCAAGCAGGCGAACGGAGCGCATCCCTGCGCGATGCCGATTACTTGCCAGCCACGATGCCCCGCATCCAGCGAGAATGGAAACGCTCAGAGTGTAAGGGAATATCCAGCGAAATGGCGAATGCAGTTGCTTGATGCCAGGCAGGAGGTAGTAGAGGACTGCATACAGCGGTGTGCCGAAGGCAAGCAGTAAAGAGATAATGGCCAAGGCCAGGAATATCCAGACGTATTTCGTCCTCAGTTTCCAGATGGCAACCAGGCTCAATAACAAGGGCAGGATGCCTACATAGCTGGCACCTTCCACGTAATTCTTGACACCCCAGTAAATGGTATGGATAGGCATACCCTGAGCGTTGTGCAGCGCGGTCACAGTCTGCCGGCTGAAGACGTCAAGGTAGCTGTGGTGGGCCGGGTTGCCGAAAAAGTCGGGCACGAGGAAGGCAACCAGCCGCCGCCAAGGGTAGGCCCAGCCTATGATCTGTTGGTAGGTGGCCGATTCCTGTCGAAAGCTCTCAGTAACGAGTTCATACAGTGGGATGACCTGGATAGCAGCTAGGCCAATGCCCAGGACGATCAGCAATGCCACGCTCACGCCCAGTTTGCCCAACTGCGCCCAGCTGCGATTCTGCCACCAAAGGATGCCTAGACGGCAGATGGCGTAGAAAGTCGTCACCAGCACAACATAGTAGGCAATCTCCACGTGCCCAACGAGAAACTGCAGTCCCAAGGCCACCGATCCGAAGGCAATCCAGGGGATGTATGATGCGGGTCGTGGCTTCTGGCCTGCCAGTTGTGCCTCCTGGGTACGGATGAGGCGCTCGACTATGGCCAGCAACAGGGGCAGCCACGAAGCAGCAGCAATGATCATGGGATGGACCACGCTGACGATCATAAAGCCACTGAACGGGTAGACGATTGCGGCCACAATACTGCCCACTCGCTCCAGGCGTATAGTCCGGGTGTAAATGTACATGAAGACGCCAGCCAGGAGGAGCTGCAGGATAGTAAAGCAGCCGTAAGCCTTGACCAGGGGCAGTACGTAGAATACCAGGCTTAGTGGGTATAACGCTGAATGCTGGCCCGCGGCCAGAAAGGGCTGCCCAGACAGGATGTAGGGATTCCAGAGGGGAAGCTGTCTGCTCTTGAGCGCCTGTACAATGAAGCGTTTCCAAACATAGTTCTCAAGTACGAGGTCGCTGAGCAGTTCGTTATGGGGAACGTCAATGCCAAACTGAGCAGCGAAGGTCTGCCAGGGTTGGGCAGTGAAAAGGTTGTCAAAAGGCAACAGCGTCTTGCCCCCCAGGATGACGGGCCAAAAGAAAATGACCAGGAGGGCAAGCAAGCCGAGGACGATAGACAGATTTAGCACAAGGGGTCTTCTGGTCACTGGATAAACTGCCTTTCTGAAAATGGCTGGCCGTGATTATACTGAGAGAACAGGCAGCGGTCAACAGTTCCTGGCTGACATCGTTACTCTGGAAGAGCAGTGAGCCAGGGGGCATATTTGCTTGAAATACGGGGAAGTGCGCCGCTCATGGTTGACAGCCAGCGAGATTTGTGCTATAATTGAGCATAGTCAAGCGCCAGAATTGCGCGAAAATTGATGTTTGGTGAGGAGAGCCAAGCTGCTGAGAGAAGAGCGCAAGCGAGAGATCTCACGGTTCATCAATGAGAACAAGAAAGCAACCGTCACCGAGTTGAGCAGACTCTTCAGAGTCAGTGAGTCAACCATTAGACGTGACTTGGGGGAGCTGGATGAGCAAGGGGTAATCCAGCGGGCCCATGGCGGGGCTGTCATCGTTGAGCATGCAGCGCCCGAGCCACCCATTATCCAGAGGATGGTAGAAAGCGCAGAAGAGAAGAGGAGGGTCGGGCGGCCGGCGGCTGAACTAGTCCGAGATGGCGAAACTGTTTTCGTAGGCTCAGGGACCACTACTTTGGAGGTGGCCCGCAACCTAGTGGACAGAGAGAATCTGACAGTTATAACCAATGCACTCAACATTGCCAGTGTCTTCGCCGGAAAGTCCAATGTGTCGGTGATCGTTGTAGGTGGGCTTCTGCGCCATTCGGAGTTGTCAATGCTCGGTCACATTGCCGAACAGACTTTGGAAGAATTGAACGCAGCCAGAGTTATTATGGGCATGAGAGCTATTAGCATAGAGCATGGGCTGACCAGCGATTACCTGCCTGAAGCGATGACCGATAGGGCTATCATCCGATCTGCTCCTGAGGTGATCCTGGTGGCTGACCACAGCAAATTTGGGAAGGTGTCCACTGCCCTGGTGGCTCCTATCACTGCCGTTCATAGAATAGTGACTGATTCCGCTACCCCAGCGGATATCTTGGCAGAATTGAGGGAGCTGGGCATAGAGGTGATCTTGGCTTGAGGAGAAGAAGCAACCATACGTGAGCTTCGGCAGAATCAGCATTCATAGCAAAGGAGGCACATCGTCCCAATGAGAATCGCTACCCTGTGCGGGATGGGCTTTGGCACTAGTATGATGCTCAAAATGTTCATTGACGAGATCCTGAAAGATATTCGGATGAAAGCTGAGGTGGTCCCTTGGGACCTGGGGACGTTCAAGGGGCAACAAGCCGACATTGTTGTGGCGCCGACAGATATGGAGATGCACCTTAGAGGCACGTCAGCTAAGGTGGTGCTCATTAGGAATCTGGTTGATAAGAAGGAATTGCGCGACAAGCTGGTGCCTCTCCTGCAAGAATGGCAGGGTTCATAATGAAGCATAGTACTCCATGAGCGCCAGTGCACGGGGAGGGAGGTGATAGATGAACCATCGCGACTAGCGTCACTATTGCCGTGGAACCGTTTTCTATTTTGAGCAACTTAAGGAGGGAAAATCCAATGATTGAGCTACTTCTCCAATTGATTCAGACACCAGCAGTAGTACTTGGCCTGATAGCGCTGGTGGGCCTGCTTGTCCAACGCAAGAGCGCAGGTGAAGTCATCAGTGGCACGCTGAAGACCGTTCTTGGCGTCCTCATCATGAGTGTAGGTGTCGGAGCTCTGATTAACGCCTTGATCCCAATTGAACAGATGTTCACCCAGGCGTTCAAGATAGAGGGCTTCGTGACCTTTGATGAGGCTTGCCTGGGCGCAGTGCAGGCGGCTAACGTTGCCGGGGTCGCCGGCGAGATTTCGCTGACTATGCTCTTCGGGTATCTCGTCCACATTCTCCTGGCTCGCTTTACGCGCTGGAAGTACATCTACCTGACGGGCCACATGTTCTGGATCCACGCCGGTGCTTTCGCGATCCTCTACCACTCCTTCGGGCTGCCGTTCGGCTTGGTGGTAGCCTTGGCCTCCATCACCGACGGACTCTACATGACCTTAGGTCCGGCACTGGCCCAGCCTTTCATGCGCAAGATCACGGGCTCAGATGACATCGCCTTTGGTCACGGCCAGACGCTGCTGAACGTCATAGGCGGCTGGCTAGGTGGGCTGGTAGGCAATCCTGAGGACAGCGCAGAGAAGCTCAAGATGCCTGAGGGTCTGGCCTTCTTCCGCGACATGTCCATCTCTATCTCGTTGATCATGCTGATCGTCGTCATTGTGGCGATGATTTTCGCAGGGCCAGCTTTTGTGACTGAACTCAGCGGGGGGCAGAACTGGATCGTGTTCTCCGTCCTCCAGGCCCTGGGCTTCACCGCCGGGGTGCTCGTTCTGATCCAAGGCGTACGGATGCTGATTGCCGAGATCGTCCCGGCGTTCAAAGGCATCGCTGACGTGATCGTGCCTGGCGCCAAGCCAGCCCTGGATTGCCCGGCGATCTATCCCTTTGCACCCGTCTCTCTTATGATTGGGCTGATCACCGGCAGCATCGGACAACTGGTAGCCATTGTCATCCTGGGTGCTCTCGGCTGGCCCATCCCCATTCCCAGTATGATTGCTGCCTTCTTTGCCAGTGGATCGGGGGCCATCTTCGGCAACGCTTACGGTGGCAAATGGGGGGCGGTCATTGGTGGCTTCTTCTGGTGCTTCGCCGGCTGGTTCATGATCAGCCTGGCGTATCAGCTCCGGATCTTTGGCGACTTGGCAGGCATGGGCGCAGAAGGCTTGTTCTTCACCGTCCCTGATGCCATTCTGCCAGGCTTCGTCATCTGGGGTATCGCCAAGCTCTTCGGACTCGGATAGCTGCCAGAGCGTGTGCCGTCTCTAGCTCGGTGAGAGACTCACGAGCGCTCGGCAAGGCTTGGGGGCCAGTATGATGTCCTACTGGCCCCCTTTCGTCTGTACTGTGCCCCGTCCTCAAGGCAGCTGAAACAGGAAGGTCCATTGACCTTGGCTATTGCTTTACTTGACTTACTGACTGAGAAAACCATCGGACTAGACGTGGAAGCTGCCGACTGGCGAGAGAGCGTCCGTTTGGCTGGTGCGCTCTTGTTGCACATTGACGCTATCTTGCCCTCCTATATCAATGCTATGGTGAGAGTGCTTGAGGAACTTGGCCCCTACGTGGTAGTCGCCCCTGGGATTGCTTTGGCCCATGCCAGGCCGGAGGATGGGGTGAAGCGAATGTGCATGAGCTTGGTGAGGCTGGCTTCCCCGGTGAAGTTTGGCTCCGAGGCCAATGACCCCGTGGATTTGGTATTCGCCTTTGGCGCTGTAGACAAAGAAGGGCATCTCCAAGCCTTAAGAGAATTAGCCATATTCTTGCAGAAAGAGGAGGCAGTGGCTGCTGTTCGCGAATGCGATAGCCCTGAGAAGGCGCTTCAGGTGATCAGTGAGCACAGCCGCGAGGCTTAGAGTGGATCTTATGGGATGGAGTTGAGTGGGCAGCAAGAGAGGCTTTGAACTCTACTTGGACAAGATCCAAGCCACGATGGACGAGGTCAGAGAGAAGCAAGCGACGGATATCCTCAAGGCGGCAGAAATGATCGCCGCGTCGCTGGCCCAAGGAGGTATCCTCCACGTCTTCGGCACTTCTCACTCCCAACTGTTGGCCCAGGAGATCTTTTACCGAGCGGGCTGTCTGGCGCCCACTAACGCTATAATCGAGCCAGCGTTGGGGCTACGAAAGGCAAGCGAAAACTGCTATTGGTACGAGCGTCAAGAAGCTTACGGTAAAGTGGTCTTTGACTCCTATGGGATGGAGACCGGCGATGTTATCCTCGTCATCTCTACCTCGGGGCGCAATGAGGTGCCTGTGGAGGTAGCTCTGCAAGCGAAGAAGCAGGGCCTAAAGGTCATCGCCCTATTGTCGCTGCCCTATTCCACCAGTGTCCAGGCTCGGCACTCCAGCGGAAAGAAGCTCTCTGACATAGCTGATGTAATCCTGGACAACCGAGCCACGTTGGGAGATGCAGCCATAGAACTGAGGGGCATCCCTTACAAAGTAGGTCCTACCTCAGGGGTCATTGGCGCTGCTATCCTCCAGTCATTGGTAGTGCAGGTCGTGGAGACTCTGGCTGGAAGACGGGTGGAGCCTCCCATTTGGGTTTCCATCAACCTGCCGGGGGGAGCTGAAATCAACGCCGAATATCTGGTGAGATATAAGGGTAGGATCAAGAATCTGTGAAGCTCAGGGAAAAACCTATGCGTAGGATCATCATCGCCAATGGCCGAGTGATCACCCCATGGCAAGTTCTGGAAAAGGGCCTGGTGATTGTTGAAAATGGAAAGATCGTCGAGCTCAGGAAGGGCTTTGGGCTGCCCGAGGAGTCACAGGCGACCATCATTGACGCCACAGGGAAGACGGTGGCCCCTGGCTTCGTTGACATCCATGTCCACGGCGGGGTGGGCCACGACACCATGGATGCCACCCCACAAGCCATCCAGGAGATGGCGCAGTTCTTCGCCAGCCACGGCGTGACGGGCTTCCTTCCCACCACAGTGACAGCGCCCAGGGAGGCGATCCTTGCGGCTGTTGAGAACGCGGCCACGTGCCAAAAGGAGCAAATCAGCGGCGCGCAAGTGCTAGGTATACACTTGGAGGGGCCTTACATCAATCCCAGCAAGCCAGGTGCTCAGCCCGTGCAGTTCATACGGCCCGCCGACCCTGATGAATACCGTGAATTCTTTGCCTGGGATAACGTCAGGTTGATCAGCCTTGCGCCGGAGATTCCTGAGAACCAGAAGCTCATCACTTATGCACTTCAACGGGGAGCAACGGTAGCAGTGGGCCACTCTGCAGCCAGCTACGATCAAGTACTGGCGGCCGTAGGGTTGGGTCTGAACCACTCGATACATACGTTTAATGGCATGGTAGGCCTCCACCATCGCAAGCCGGGAACTGTTGGGGCGGTGCTGACCTGCGACAAGATCACGGCTGAAGTGATCGCCGATTATGTCCATGTCCATCCAGCGGTAATAAAGCTACTGGTGCGAGCCAAGGGCGTGGAGCGAACGGTGCTGATGACGGATGCTATTCGAGCTGCAGGCATGCCAGACGGAATCTACGACTTGGGAGGGCAGCAGGTGACTGTCAAGCAGAGGGTGGCCAGGATCGCCACAGGGAGCCTGGCTGGAAGCACTCTGACTATGGATAGAGCAGTGCGCAACGCGATGGCGGCAGCCGACCTCACTTTGAGCGAGACCTTGCAGATGGCCAGCTACAACCCAGCACAAGTTATTGGAGTGGAGAGGAAGAAAGGCAGCCTGGAGCCAGGCAAGGATGCGGATATCGTCTTACTGGATAGCGAACTCGAAGTAGTTCTGACTATGGTCGGCGGCAGAGTTGTGTATCAGGCCTGATGGTGGCTGCGTGGACTGCAGTTCTCCGCGTAGACACAATCAGCAATCAGACCTCTAGTTCCTTTTTTCTTCTCTCCCCGCAAGTGGGGAGAGGCGGTTCAATTTACAAGTCACAACAGGAGGTAGGCAAGAATGCTAGCTAAGGAGTATTTGAAGAGGGCTTCGGCTCTTCTCAAGAAGATCGAGGAGAGCGAGCTGGACAAGATCGAGGAAGCTGCTGAAATCATCACCCAGGCCATCATAGATGGCCACATGCTCTTCGCCTTTGGCTGTAGCCACTCGGCACTCCCGGTACAGGATATCTTCTACCGAGCAGGGGGCCTGATGTTGGTCAACCCCATCTTTGGCCCCGGTATGTTACTGGAGGATTATCCCACCACCTTCACGTCTAAGATGGAGCGTCTGGAGGGTTACGGCAAGCTGTTGCTTGATAGGGTAGCTACCAAGGCGGGTGATGTGTTGATCTTGGTCTCAGTATCAGGGCGCAACGCTGTGCCAGTTGATATGGCCATGGCCGCTAAAGAGAGGGGAATGAAGGTCATCGGCTTGACCTCTATGGAGTACACTAACGGCGTCAGTTCCCGTCACTCGAGCGGGAAAAAGATGTATCAGCTGGTAGACGTGGTGATTGACAATCCGGTTCCCCTTGGAGATGCTATCCTAGAGGCCGAGGAAGTGCCGCAGAAGTTCTGTCCTGTCTCAGGGGTCACTAGTTGTGCTATCCTCCATGCCCTCATGGCAGCGACAGTGGAGAAGCTTGTGGCTAAGGGATTCACACCTCCGATTTACCTGGCTGCCAATGCGCCAGGTGGAGACGAGTACAACAAGCGATTGTTGGCCGAATACAAAGACCGCATGCTCTATGGTCTCCATTGAAGGTGAGAAGTAGAGGGAAGTCTATGGCTGAAAAGGGCATTCACACTCTGGCAGAGATACTAGGGCAGACGGTGGCCTGGAAGGCTATTGGGGAAGAGGTCTCTGATAAGGCAGCACGCTTTGCCGATGTCTTGGACAAAGGTGCCTTTCGTGAGGTCATCTTCACTGGCTGCGGATCCACCTACTATGCTTCACTGACAGCAGCACCTATCTTCCAAGAGCTGACGGGCCTCAGGTCCCGCGGCCTGCCTTCTTCGGAGCTGTTCCTTTTTCCCAGCTCATCTCTGATCAGAGAGGGGCCGACTTTGTTGGTGGCCATTTCCCGCTCCGGTCAGACCACAGAGACGCTGAGAGCAGTAGGCAGCTTCAAGCAGAACTGGGGTAAGGATGTCATAGTGATCACTTGCCATGAAGACAGCCCGCTATCTGCTGTGGGCTCGCTCAGCCTGATTGCCCGAGAAGCAGAGGAGAAGAGCATCGCTCAGACCCGCTCTTTCACCAGCATGCTGGTCGCTGCCCAGGCTCTGGCGGGAATAGCTGCTGGACGCACTGATTACCTCGACCAGCTACGAGCTCTACCGCCACTGGGCGCGAAGCTGATCGCCAGCGAACAGGCGTTGGCCAAGCGTCTAGGCGAAGATCATCGTATCACCAAGTTCTTCTTCCTTGGCTCCGGACCCAACTATGGCCTGGCCTGCGAAGCCATGCTGAAGATGAAAGAGATGTCTCTCTCCCACTCAGAGGCTTTCCGCTTCATGGAATTCCGCCACGGGCCAAAGTCCATGGTGGACGAGGCTACCCTGGTGATAGGTCTCGTATCCGACTCGGCCTGTGAGCACGAGGTAGCAGTCCTGCGCGAGGTAAAGGAACTGGGGGCCAGGATATTTATCCTTGCCGAGGAAGAAGAACCGGCGGGCTGGGGAGACTCCGATTACTCAGTTTGCTTTCGTTCAGGGCTCTCAGACCTAGCACAAGCCGTACTCTACCTGCCGGTTCTGCAACTCCTGGCCTACTATAGGGCCATAGCCAAAGGACTAAATCCGGACAAGCCGAAAAACCTTGAATACGTGGTCAAACTGTAGCTACAGAGAGAGAGACAGATGATTGATTTCCACACCCATCCCCTATTGGTGCAGGAGATCTTTGAACGGGAACCAGACCTGCATCGTGTTGCCCGCGAGGTCTTCTATATCCGCAATAGGCCCCAGCCCCTGGAGACTTTTCTCTTGGAGCTGGATGTCTCTGGGCTCGATCGAGCGGTGCTGTTGCCCATTGATGCCTCGACGACCAAGGGATGCCAGATTTGCTCCAACGAGCTGATCGCAGAGTTGTGCCAGATGAGCGACCGCTTCATCGGCTTTGCCAGCGTAGACCCCCACAAAGAGAGCGCAGTAGACGATCTCGAGCACGCCGTGAAGGATCTGGGACTGCGAGGGCTCAAGCTGTCACCACCCACCCAGGAATTCTATCCCAATGACGCTGAACTGGCCTATCCCATCTATGAGAAGGCCCAAGACTTTGGTCTCCCTGTCGTCTTCCATGCTGGCATGAGCTGGGAACCTCGGGTTAAGGCTAAGTATGGTCAGCCCATCTATTTGGAGGACGTGGCATATGACTTCCCGGACCTCAACATCGTTATCGCTCACTTTGCCTGGCCCTGGGTCCTTGAGGCAGTGATGCTGGCTTTGAAGTATCCGAACGTGTACATTGACACGTCTTGCCTGTATTTTGACAATCCAGTCGCTTTCATGCGCTTTGTGATCGGTGGACAAGTGCCGGTGAGCGTGATTGAAAAGAGCCTACGCTACAAGGTCGTATTTGGGTCTAACTACCCACGGGTCGAGATCAAGAACATGGTCAAGGCGGTGAAGAGCCTGGGGCTGAGCGATGGGTGCTTGAAGTTGATCTTTGAAGAGAATGCCAGAAGATTGCTAGGGGAGATATCGGGGTGAAGATCAAGCTGGGAAAGCTAGAGGTTCAGAGCAGAGGGGATAAAGAACTGATTGATATCACCCCTGAGGTGGAGCGAGTAGTGCGGGATAGTGGGGTTAAAGAAGGTGTAGTCAATATCCTGACTATGCATACGTCTTCTGGCATCATCGTCACCGAGGGCCTACCTTGCTTGGAGATGGATGTGCTGAATCACTTGGAGGTATTGGCTCCCGAGGAGGGGGACTATTATCATAACCGGTATCTGGATATTGACGGGCGGTTGGGGTTCAATGCCGGTGCCCACTTAAAGAGCATTCTTGGTGGCATAAGCGCTTTCTTCCCTATTGAAGATGGCCAGATAGTGAAGGGGTCTCGTCAGCGCATCTACTTCGCCGAGTACGATGGTCCTCTGTGCCGTACCTACTGCGTGCAAGTAATGGGCGAGTGAGTTAACTGATAACGTCAATCCCTCCTCCTTGCGGGTGGTGAGCGTGACTTCTTGCGCAGCGATCGATTCGCCACAGCGGGAATTACTGCCCCAACATGGCACGAGATGGCAATAGGAGCAACTGAGGCAGGACGACTGAGAAGAGTGTCAGGCGTCCTATTGGCTGAAAGGTTGCTGCACTACAAAGATCCCCTACCGTAAGAGCGACATGGACATCGTTCTGTATGTATGCCTTCTACCACGCAAGGCAATAGAGTCTTCCATGATGTTTTGAGGCACCGCAATAGATATAGAGAAGCCCCCCTCACCGATTTCGTGAACATCCGCGCCAGTCATCTTGGCCTCAAGCGCGATTCGGCGCATAACATCTGTAGAGCTACCTTCCACGGAACGAATCATGACTAACCAGGCCAGTGCGCCTTCCTCATGTACCAATGTAACTAGCTCACGAACGGCTTCAGTAGTCCACCCTGGTGAAGCTCCAGGCATGGGCAGGGCTATTGCATCACACCTTGCAGCCTGGAATGCTCTGATGTCATCGGGAGTAACCAAGTTCATTCCTGTTTCATTAGGAATGCCGGACCCCACCGGCTTCCCTGAAACAGCGAACACTCGATCCCCAAGTTCATCTCTGATAGCAGATGTAGCCTCTGCGATCGCCTTATTAGTCACTGCTGTTCCGGGAGTTCCTGTTACGAATACAATATCAGCCCCTTGAGCAACAGCTTTCTGGGCATTCTCTGGCGTTGCTAAACGGCCATGATCCCCTGCGGCAAAGTTTCTTGCCGGTTCTAAGTCTAGCCCTACAGGCCGTCCAACCAGGCGGTTGACCTCCTTGATTGTGACCCCAATTCCACTGGGCGCTTCCCAATCCGACTCAAGATCAGGTTTCTCGCCAGCCGATGGCAAGCCGGATACTACGGGATGATCCACGTTGTAACGGTTAACGATGACAATATCTGCCGCCATGGCAGCGGCGAGCTCCGCATTAGTGACTCCATCAATCAGTGGAGGTACCCTGCATACGACCTGAGCGGCTACAGTCCTTCCCTCCGCTGCCCTGATGCTTTCCACTGGCTCCGTAGGACTCATTCTTTGGAATTCCGTAGCGGTTACATCTGTTATGCGCTTGACTATCTTAGCCTCTTTGTCGCACCTTAGAACGCAAAGGCCCGCTTGGGGTTGTTTATCAAAAAGCTGTCAATATCTTCTTCTGCTATCCCTTCCTCTCTTAACCGGGGGATGAATCTTTCCAGAATATATACATATCCAGGCCCTCCACCATATGATTTAAAATACGTTCTTCGGCCCATGTCCCCGCCTAGGAGAATCTGCTCACTGAATCCAGCTTCTACCATCTTTGATATCAGTTCCACCAACACACTCTCAGGATGGTATTTGATCCCTTATGGCGTGTCATACTGTAGGAAAGCTCCAGTGTTTGCAATTTCCCTGTGATAGCGGAAATCTGGATTGCGGTCTAGATGTGCTATTATGGCATTGGACGGGTGTAGCGTCTGTCAGGTGTCCTATGATGACGGCTACGATTCTGATGCCGTGCCTCTTTACGCTTCTGCACACATCCTCCACCATTGCCTGGAGAGTTTGTGGTCGTATTCCTATAGTTCCTGCATAGCGCCGGAAGGTGTGACACGGGCCATACGGAATGCCAGGAAGCACAAGGGCATTGACTTGCTCTGCGACTCTCTTTGCGATCTCTTCGGCCAGGATATAATCTGTAGCAAGCGGTAGGTGATGTCCGTGCTGTTCTGTCGAGCCTACAGGCAAGAGTGCAATCCTGTTGTCCTTGAATGCCTCTTCCGCCTGTACCCAAGTAAGCTCTCCAAGCATAGTTGCCATTGAAGTACCCCCTGAAATTGGACATGATTCGAGCAATTCCTACTAGACAGAAAACCCAATGCACAGATGGCATCATTGTAATCCTGTCAGCCAGGTAGGCCAAGTTCCTCCCTAACATGTGCAACTGATTTCTGAGACAACTACCCTGATAAGAGTAGCGTCCCATTTCAATCCGCTGTGTGCACCCCGAGGTGCATAGAAAGCTTGGACGTGAATCCCCAGAGCGTGCCTTTTGTGTTTCGGAGGAATGTGCTATAATTGTATTGATTTTGCGATAGTAGATTGACTCAGAGACAGCCCGGAGAGGCCGTGGTCACAACCACAAGAGACACAACCTCGGGTGTCGAGTCAGAGAGCAGCCGTACCAGGGCCCTGTACCTTCGGAGCCTGGCGCAACCACAAGTGACGCGCAACAGGAGATGCTATACCCTGCTGAAAAGAATGCTCGACATCGTTGGCGCCACATTGCTCTTGCTCATACTATCACCTGTGATGCTGGTCATTGCCCTTGTGATTAAGGCCTCGTCCTCTGGCCCGGCCATCTTGGTGCAGGAGAGAGTGGGCAAGGGCGGGAAGGTATTCGCCTTTCATAAATTCCGTTCGATGTACAACAACTCTGACCACTCCGTGGACGAACGTTTTGCCAGGGATTACATTGGTGAGAGCTGTCATTCCGCAGTCCCTCGAGGCGGAGTATTCAAGCCAGCCAACGACAAGCGGGTGACGCCAGTCGGCAGGTTTCTGCGCAAGGCCAGCCTGGACGAGTTGCCTCAGCTTTTGAATGTACTGAAGGGGGATATGAGCCTTGTAGGCCCGCGACCTTCGATGCCCTATGAGGTGGACGTGTACAAGCCGTGGCACTTCAGGCGTCTGGAAGTGTTGCCTGGCATGACTGGTTTGGCTCAGATCAATGGCAGAAGCAGTCTGACCTTTAGGGATATCGTGAAGATTGATATCAGGTACATCGCGCGACGTTCCCTGTGGCTGGATCTCAAGATCTTGCTCAGGACTGTGCCGGTGGTGCTCTCGGCACGAGGTGCCAGGTAGTGAAACGCGGTTGATGAATGAAGCAATTGGGAGGAAGCACGTGAGGCGGCCAGGTTGCATGCATCTAACTCAAACAATAACAAAGCGCCTCAAGCCAGTTTGCGCTCGTGTGTCATTGTTCCTGGTCTGCTTAGTATGTTTGGCTCTGGGCCTGGCTTCTGTTGGCCTCGTACTAGCTGCTGCGCCTACCAGCCCATTGCCGCAGTTTGGGATTGCCTCCGACCTTCCGCCCGACATCGTACTGAATGCGGAACAGGGCCTGGGGCAATGTCACTGGCTCGACCCCAGTATCCTATCCATACCCTATGTCAGTTGGGCCTATGATGCAGGCCAGACAGCCAGTGGCTGGGCTGCCATTGAGCCTCAGGAAGGCGTCTTCAATTGGGCACCACTCGATGCAGAGATTGCCAAAGCTCGCAGCCGGGGTAAGCGCATCTGGTTGGAACTACTGACGACAGAAGGCCAGACGCCACAGTGGGCAAGAGATGCGGGAGTGGTGCTTGTCGGTTCGCGCGGTGGAACGCCTCTCCCGTGGAATGAAACATATCAGCGACTGCTGCGCCGGGCAGTGCATGCCGTGGCTGCTCGCTATGACGACGACCCCACGGTGGATGCGATAAATCTGATGGCGGGCGGCTGCTATGGTGAGATGGCTATTTGTTCTCCGGGAACGGATACGCCAGCCTGGGAACAGGCTGGATACACTAACGAGAAATTCATCGAAGCTGCAAAACGGATCATTGATATTTACTTAGAAGAAGAACACGAATGGGAGGACGGCAGGCGGACCCATGGTTTCCTGAAGACGCCCGTTGTGCTGCAGGTTGGTGGGGGTCTTTATGGGCACACTAGGGCGGTCATTGAGCCAGTGGTAGAATACGCCATGTCCAAATACGGCATGCGCGTGTGGCTCAAGTACAATGGCCTTGGCGGCGGTTATGACATGGGCTGGCTCTATCAGCAATACAACACGGTTACCAGAGTGGGCTATGAGCCGGCAGGCAACAGCCCAGATTTTCTGAGCCAACCTGGACGATACATGCGCACAGTCCTTGATCACCATTCCAGTTATGTCTGCTTACAGTCGCCATACTTTGACATTCCCGACCCACGGTGGGAGCAAGCACGCGAGTTTGTGGCGCGCTACATAGGGGCGCAGATTGTCAGTCAGGGCGTTGTTGCTCCAGACTTGGTTCTTGCCGGGCAGGAATATAGCTTCACTACCAGTTGGGTGAACAGGGGGACAGTGCCACTGATGCGGCCTGAACGGCAGGGAGTGAAGGACGTTCCTGCTTCGTATGACATACTTGTTGCCTTCGTTGATGCTGCCAGTGGTTCGCCTGTGTTTGAACACAGTTTCACTCCTGCTGTGCCCACGACGAATTGGTACACAGCGCAGCCCATAAGCATCGAAGTGGCAATCACCATACCCACGTTCGTGCCTGCGGGTGAATACGACCTGAGAATCGCACTGCTGAACCCGAACTTGGCGCCGCACAATGAGCAGCGCCATTTCCGCCTCGTTAACACTGATCTGCACGATGGCAGCGCCAGATACACTGTAGGACGGATTGCAGTGCTTAATGAGCCTACACCGCCAGCAACAGCCACACCAATGGCCACGCCTACCCCCACCCCTACTCCGGGGGAGACAGGCAACAGGCTTGGCACATTCCTGCGTGCTGTCTGGGAGTGGCTGTGCAATCTGCTGAAGGTATTCCAGTGATTCGCAGGCTGCACATACTTCATTTGACAAGACCCTGTTCCAACACTATACTGCGTTAGCTGCTTGGGACTGGGTAACTCTCTATTTCCCCAACGCTTACCGTCATGAAACCGGAAGCGCATACTAACAGGAGGTACAATCAAGTGAGGCTAGGCAGCCCTGATGCGTTACGCAATAACCGCTGGTTCTGGTCTGCCTCGACCGCACTGTTTTTCGCCGCTGTTATAACCAGCGTGTTCCTCGTATCGTGTGTTGCCACGCCCACGCCACCTGTCACTCCAACTCCGCCTCCACCCGCACCCGTATTTGGTGCTGTAGACACCAGCCCTGCTAATCTGCCCCCGGTTATCTTTGTTATGCTTGACTGGTTCAACGGCGACTGGGGCAACCCGGATTACCGTTACGCCTATGTGGACCAGTGGGGCTATAATCAACAGTACCGGGGCCATCCTGAGTACGGAGCTCTGGGTGGCTGGACGCCATTCAAGTGGAGCGACCTTAATCCATACAAGGGCGTCTACAACTGGTCGAAGACCGACCAATACATCAAGGATGCGCAAGCTATGCAGGTCACGCTGCCCGACGGTAGCGTGATTGCCAAGCCAGTAGGCATCGCCGTGGACGTCTGGTCCATGGAAGTACAGGAGCACCAGATTGGCGTTAGCTACATACCTCCCTGGGTAGCTGGTGAGTGTGGCAGCGTGAACTCTTGCCTTGATCCCGATGGGGCAGCGGGAGATTGCAGGCCATTCTGCGTCCCCAGATGCCTCAATACCTGCTGGCAGTACTGGTTCGACCAATTCGTCATTGCTATGGGGCAGCGTTATGATGACAACCCAGAGTTCTACAACCTCGCATGGATTAACATATCGACCGGGGCTGACGAAGAAACTAATGAGCGCAAGAGCATGTTCGGCTGCAATTACTTTGGAGGCAATACCCCTGCCTTTAACAACTGGGTTGACCGTGTGATGGACACCTACAATCTCGCCTTCCCTAACACTGTACAGACGATTCAGTCAACTCTACATAGCATTCACTATCATGCTGATCGTGCAGCATCGTACCCCTCCAAAATGACTGGGGTCAAGGTTAATGGTCTAGAAGTGGACGTCCCTAGCGCTGAAATACGTTGCGACGGGGTGCTCGTGGGCGGCGTCACCGGGTTTTCGCAAATCTATCACGAGGTTATTCCCACTGGCTATGAACCGAAGCATGGCAACGGCATACCAGCCTCCTATTGGTTCTTCATGGATGGTCTCTCTACACACCCGTACATGTTTGATATCCAATTGCCCAACATCAGTGATACTTATATCGCTGAACAGATGATTGGGTTTCCTATTCTCGACTTTGTCCGCAGGCATCTGGGCAGGACGGTACAGAACACCCCAGACGTGTGGATTGTGCTGCGCGATACCTTCGGGCAAGACAGTTGCTGGACGGGCAGCGATGGAGTACAGCGCTGCTATGGTCCCCGTCACGGAGACTATGAGTACTGGCTGTATCGCAGGGATAGCCCTCCAGGGAGCCACACCGTCCTCATCGGGCTAGACCTCCGCCATGAACTCCCTGCCGAAGCACAAGACCACTTCTATGGCTGGCACAGTTCACGCCGTACTGATCAGGATACAGGCAACCCTTACATGTCTTTCGACATTGATGATCGCTATCGGCACGTGGGTCAGGTGCCAGAAGCGGCCGGTGGTGAAGTGTCCTGGGCCATCACTGTGACCTTGGTCAACAATGGCGCAGATACACTGTCATTGGAATACAAGGACTACTATGGGAACCTTGTAGAGCGCCCGGTGACCAAAGGGCCTGCACTTGGGCCGTGGAACGAATGGGTTGATTACACCTGGAATCTGGATGACGCTTACTTCAATAATGGCCTGCCTGGCGGGATAGATTTCCGCATTGATTGCAACAATGACGGTAACGAGTATGTCCACCGCCTGATCGTGCGCTCAGAGGGCCCACCGCCACCTACACCTACTCCGACCAGAACCAGGCCGCCCACTGCCACATCGACCAGAACACGCACGCCGACGAACACGCCGACTGGCACCATTACGCCGCCGACGCTGACGCCTAGGCCTACACGCACGCCCACCGCAAGTCCGACGCGCACGATCGGGCCCACACGTCCGCCTACGTTCACTCCCACGCCGGGCCCAAGCCCTACGCCAACAAACACGCCCACGTTGTTCCCTGGCGGCCACAATGTGTTTACGCTGCAGCAGGGCGTTAACGGATACCTGGGCACCAACGATACTTACATAACGGCCTGGAACCCATCGGGGAACTTTGTGGACACTGCCAATCTTCAGGTCAAGAATGACCTCAACTTCACTGGCTTGCTTCGGTTCGACCTGGGCAGCATACCCCCGGGGTCTACGATCAATCAGGCTGTGCTCAAAGTATACGCCTACAACCGCGATAAGAGCGGAACAATGGACCTCCAGGTGTATCGCGTACTCCGTCCCTGGGTAGATACGGAAGCCAATTGGAACAGGGCAGCCGTAGACAATCCGTGGGATGTGCCAGGCGCCGATGATACGGTTACAGACAGGGCAGCAGACCCCGCTGCAGTGCAGACCGTATCCTCGCTCAACACCTGGTACGAACTTGACATTACGCCAGTGGTAAGGGGTTGGGTGGCGAGTCCGCAAACCAATCACGGAGTGATCCTGCGCGGTTTAGGATACAAATCGCTGGTTTATCATTTTGCCAGCGCCAATCACACGACTGGTTCAGTGCGTCCTCAACTGGTAATTGACTATACGGCACCAGCGGAGCCAATCACGCTGACTCCGACACCACCATCCGCTGCGACCAAGACTCTGACGCCTTCTGCCACGCCTGAGGTTTCACCGACAGCTACGGCTACTGTATCGGGCACACCGGAGATTTCTCCGACTGCTACGGCTACTGCATCGGGTACGCCAGAGGTCTCGCCGACTGCTACAGCCACTGCTACTCCAGAGGTCTTGCACACGCGAACAAGCACACCCACGTTGTTCCCTGGCGGTCACAATGTACATATGCTACAGCAGGGCGTCTACGGATACCTGGGCACGAATGACACTTACGTAACAGCCTGGACCCCATCAGGGAGCTTTCTCAACAATGCCAATCTTCTGGTCAAGAATGACAACAACTATGTTAGCTTGCTTCGATTCGACCTGGGCAGCATACCCCCAGGCTCCACCATCAATCAGGCCATCCTCAGACTGTACGCCTATAACCGCGATAAGAGCGGGACAATGGACCTTCAGGTCTATCGCGTACTCCGTCCTTGGATAGACACAGAAACCAATTGGAACAGGGCATCTATAGACAACCTGTGGGGTGTGCCGGGCGTCAACGATACAACTACGGATCGGGCAGCGGATCCTACTGCAGTGCAGACCGTATCCTCGCTCAACACCTGGTACGAACTTGATATCACGCCACTGGTGGCCGATTGGGTTGCCAATCCACAGACCAACCATGGAATAGTCATGCGTGGTTTTGGACACGTGTCGGTGATTTACCACTTTGCCAGCGCTAACCACACCATTATTTCGGTGCGCCCTCAACTCGTGATTGACTACACAGCTCCAGAGGAGCCAATCACGCCGACTCTGACGAGACCACCGGCCACTGCGACCAAGACTTTGACGCCTTCTGCCACGCCGGAGGTTTCACCAACGGCTACGGCTACTGTATCGGCTACGCCGGAGGTCTCGCCAACGGCTATGCCTACTGCATCCAGCACACCGGAGATCTCCCCAACCCCTACGCCAGAGGTCTCGCCCACACCAACACTTGGATATGAGGAACTTGTGATAGACATGGAAAGACGGGTGGGGATTCTGGAACAACTGGTACGGATGATTATCGAAATCTTCCGGCGGGCGGGCAGGATGGGACGCTGACGGACGCTGCGCCCATTCCATAGGCTGCCTGTTTTGATAGGCAAAGGAGGACATGGTGAAGAGAGTAGTAGTGATCTTGGTACTGGTGATGGCCGCCGCTGTCATTGGGATTCAGGTATTGGGAGCCAGCACTAAAGAAAGTCCCCCCACGGTGATCATCCACCCAGCTCCTGCCTACCAGGCTTTCTCTACACGTAGCCTGCACAGCGTGCGCATGCTTACTCCTCCCACGGTTGACGGCGACTTGAGTGATTGGCCGGTTAATGATAGCATTGATGTGAATAGGAACACAGCCTTCACATTCTCAGGCCGAATTGATGGCACTGCTGACCTGAGCGCAATAGTTCGCAGTGGGTGGGATGACACGACGCTGTACTTTGCCATACGAGTCCGAGATGACATCGTAGTGACAGACAGTACTGATGTGTGGCGTGACGACGGGGTGGAGATTGGCCTTGATGGGGTCCACGATGAGTATGCCTGGGGATTTGATGATCACCAGTATACCATCGTGGCAGAAGGTCGAACAACTGATCGTGCGGTGCCGACAACCGACATCGGCACCGCTGTCTTGGCATACGCAGGAGGATACAGCATCGAGGTAGCTATTCCCATGTCCCAACTCCTCCCCGGTGTCCCCATCTCCGCAACGATAATGGGGTTCACTATTGGCATCCACGATGACGATGATGGTGGTAACTGGGATGCATATCTGATTTGGGAGGGTACGAACACCAGCAGCCTGGTGGAGCAATTCGGAGACTTGGTTTTCGTTGATCGTCCCGAAGATCGGCTCGCTGCATTAGAGGCTAGGATCGTTCAACTTGAACGGCAGGTGCGGGAGTTGCTGATCATCCTAACAGAGTTTGAGCAACTGACTCTACCGTGACGGTGCCCATAAGGGGTTGTTGACTGAACAAGTCTGTATGATCTATGCTGGGCAGATATGCGATCTATGCTCACCATCGAAGTGGGGCGCTTGTGTCGCTGGAAGGGTCTCAAGCCGCGCTGAGCAAGGTTTCACTCGTCAGATCAATCTGTCTCGGCTCTCCTTGAAGCCACCATCATTCCGCCGGCAAGTTTGAGCATTTTCGTGCCAAGCCACAAGTCTAGAGCAACCGGCCTCTTGTGTTGTTTCTGAAGTCTCCCCATGCCTGGGAAAAAACCCAAGCCAACTATCTTATTAACAGTGAATCCAGATTGTAGCAGTATCTCCAATAACTCGTCTGGCGTGCATTCCCTGAAGTGAGTTACTGAGATCTTGGGCCGCCCCATCAAGCTTCTTACTACATTCCTTAACCTTTGACGATTGCAAGTCTGAATTAGCAGGACTGAGCTGCCTGTCATGAGATTAGCGATCTGTTTCAGAACCCGTCTTGGTTCAAAGAAATGCTCAAATACGTCTTTTATGACGATAATGTCAAACTTGAAATCACTGTGGAGACTCCGCAGCGCAGCAGATATAAGAGATCCTCTCCGACAGACCAGGAGAGCTGAGAAGTCTAGCCTTTTCAACAAAGCCAGGAGTCAAATCAATAGCCACGACTCTAGCCGCCCCATTGTTGGCCAGCCATCTGCTTTGCCAACCGTCTCCACATCCCACCTCGAGAACAGCAGCGCCGTCAAAGACAAACTGGCCGACAAAGCTCAACCATTTCAGTTTTATTGTTTCAGCATATGGACCAGCGTAGAACATCTCTTCTCCCTTGTTCAGCTTGTTCTCGTAGAATTCAGCCTGAGACTTTAGCCAGGATTCCCTGTCTCTAACCATCAGCTCTATCACTCCTCGGCATTTGAATTTGAGGTATTGGGGCGGTGTACACCATCACGGTCACTGTCATCTGGCCACTTCACGCCTGACATTGGTAAGTTGGAACAGCTGGTGCCGCGCCCTCAGGTTTGTACTCAGGGGGAAACACATCAGACTCTATCGCGCTCTGTGTCCCTGGCCGCGTGACTATAATAGAGGGTCTTTACAAACCCAAGCAGCAGTTAAATCCCTCAGCCATGTTGATGGCGCGAGAGGAGCGGGGGTGAGTTTGGGTCACAGGGCTCCCAGACGGGGTGAGAGCCTGAAGGGCTCGTTGTCGGCCGGGGGACACCCTCCATCTACTTGATCAGTATTGGCAGGTACAGCCAATAGCTCGAGGGAGTGCACGTCACTGACGGCGTGGGGCTGGGAGTGATGGTCGCCGTCGTCGTGGTGGTGGGAGTCGGCGTGGGGGCGACATACTCGTAGACCACAAGAAGCTCTGGTCTCCAGTTGGCATTGTCGTGGTCGCTCGAGGCGAACTCGTAGTATTTCCACTCGCCCGGATAAGCGATGCTACACTTGAGGATCACACCGTGATTGGTCTCCAGGTTGTCTAGCCAGTCCGCCGCTGCTGTCGTGACATCAAAGTCGTACCAATGTCCTTCGTCGTGGATTTCAGTGCTGGCAGTTGGCTCACCCTCTCTGTCAGACCTAACTCCGTTGCAACCTTCTTCAGCCCAGGCGACTCCGTTTTGCGCTTGCTGCCAGTTTGCCTCACTGCCAACCCAATTCTTGTTCACTTTGTAAGAATCTATGTACAGATCCGCAGGTGGGTTCTCCCAGGGCCTAGTAGCGAAAAGTCTGACTGTCGCTGCCAGGATGTCTGCTCCCTGAGGGATGTCAGCGTGGGCGAGGTCAAACTTGATCAGCGGTGAGCGGGTATGCCCCCCGCCGTTGGCGACTATAAGCGTATCATCTTCATCGATTGGTGTTAGGTTCCAATTATCGAGATACGTATCGTCAGCCTGCTTCAGGATCTGGATTCGCCTGTGCTGCGTCTCCGGGTAGATGCTGAGTTGGTGCTCGCTTCCGTTTCTCGTGGACACTGTCAGCCAACCAGCCGTTGGCTCAGAATAGCTCAGCCTGAGGGCATCAGTCTGCAGGTCACGATCCACGACCGCGTAGCGGGGCATGGGATCAAGCCCCATTTGTGTCAGATTGAAGCGCAGCTCCGTCTGGCACGTGTCAGTCACAGTGGCGGTTATGACGCCAGTTGCGCAATCGTAGGATGCTTCCACCGCTGTCCAGGGGTCATCAATATGCGCCTGCGGCCTGGGCTCTTGGCCGATGTACAGCCAGTAGTACTCCTTCGACTCGTCCGTTTTAATGATCAGATGCGTGTGCTCGACCTCCAATGACTTGGAAGCCAGCCAATCTATCAATTCCATTACCTTCTCATCCGACGGTGCCTGTTCGTGATTACCAGGATAATAGTGAGTCCAAGGCGTGTGGTCACAGTTCCAATAACCAAGAGCACCCTCTAGCATGTAGGCATGGTCAGGTGCCACAATATAGTATGGCTCGCCATATAAGTCGGGATCGTCCGGAGTGGTGTTGTGCAGGATGGCCACGGGTACGTGTATCAGGTTGCGGACTAGACCGTCATTATGGCTGAACAGGCAACTGAAGCGTTCGTAGGGAGGCCCC
>CAYZGO010000008.1:112018-117427 GCA_964478075.1 uncultured Anaerolineales bacterium
ATGGTTCGTCAATGTCTCCCGATATCTGCGTCTGATGGTAGCACAGCTCACTGCGGTCATCATCGTACCACTCTTTCAAGTCCGTGGGCCCCTTGATGTCCACGGCGGCAGCAAAGCGGTCGGGATACTTTTCAGCTATGAGGATGGCTCTGTAACCACCCCCTGAGACACCCAGCACATAGATACGTTCCTCGTCTACTGCATAGTCGCCGCAGACGTCGTTTATCGTGTTCATGAACTGCTCTTGCATGCCCAGCACAGCAACGTGCCACGGCCCGCGATCTAGGGCCAACAACAACCACCCCCGTGCTGTGATCGCATCGGCATAAAAAGACCGCAGGACTTCATCGGCAGAGCCACCCCAACTATGTAACCCCACCAGCAGCGGGACAGGTTGATCCCACCTGTACCCGGGAGGAATGCGCAGCCATGACGAGTACTTCCGGCCATTGGCCTCGAACTCGATCTCCACATCGGTGGTGAACTCAACTGGCGTCGGAGTATGAGTAGGCGTTGGGGTGGCAGTATTCGTCGGCGTGCTTGTGGGGGTGGGGGTATCCGTTGGCGTGTGCGTTGGCGTGTGCGTACGCGTCGGTGTCGGCGTATGGGTCGGGGTTGAGGTATTGGTCGGCGTACGGGTAGGCGTATTCGTGCTGGTCGGTGTAGGCGTGTTCGTCGGTGTGTTGGTCGGCGTGTTGGTAGGCGTAGGCGTTGGTGTACGGATGGGAGGTGCCCCATGATAGTGAATCACCAACCGGGGGCGGTGGTGGTCGTGGAGCGACGCCTCACTACTATCAAAATAGAAGGTTTTTAGGAAGTTGTCGTTGTCTCCACGAAACAGTACGCCATTGTTGCTCGGGCTGCCGTTCACCCAGCCTTGGACTATATCAGTAACGTCCCATTCGAACCATTGATCTATGCGGTTGAGGAACTGGCGATCCTCACATTGCTCGCGCCGATCGCTCGTCGTGTCCTGGCACCCAGGAAGGCCCCAGTCATCCGAACCTGAAGCCTTGTACCAGGTGACTTCAGAGATGACGTTAGTGCGTGTGATATAGTGCACCTCCACCGGTAATGCCTTCGCCGCCCAGCCTCTTGCGTACAATTGCAGCGTAGCCCACTCTATCTGTGTATCTTGTGGTACGGGGGACAGATCAAACTTGACGATGCTTGCGTACTGCCCTTTGCCACTGACCCGGAGCTCGGCTTTCTCCCAGAACCTTTGATTGCGTTCGGATTCATCAGCACTCGTGTAGGTGTCCTCGCATCCCCCATCACCTCCCTCTTGAAGGGTTATCGTGTAGTATCCGTTTGCTGATAGCTCTTGTTTCACGAGTGACGCAGGCTCCTGAGCGCGGGGAGATGCTTCCGATTCGGCGGCGAGGCAGAGGATGGCCAGCGCCAGAGTGAACAATCCAACCATGAGCGTGATGGAAACTGCAGTGAGTGGTCTTTTCATCCTTGAGTCTTCCCCCGAAATGTTGTATCGCTAGCGAGTTACCGGCAGCCGGTTCGCCAGCGCGGCATAGTCCCGTTGCCAGGCTGAGGCCGTGCACACTAGCATGACGACGCCAACAGCGTTTTCATACGCCAATCGCTCTACTGTTGTCTGGCAACGAGCTTCAGTCCGGCAAAGCTGGCCAACAGGCGCTTTATGCCCGCCTTGCCTGCAAAGGCGACAATCACTTCCTCGTCGCCCCCGCGCATCTGGCTGCTGACTACTACGCCCTTACCGAATTGCGTGTGCCGAACGTGATCGCCAGGAGCGAAAGAACCAGACTCGGGTGTGCGCCTTATGAGTGACGCCGCTTTTGACGCGGCTTTCTGCCTGGCTGCAGCCTTGATCTCACTCCCTTTGATCAGGTGACTGGGAATGTCACGCAGGAAACGAGAAGGCTCGCTGATCTGCTGGGCGCCGAACCGCGTACGGCGGAAGGTATGGATCATGTACAGGCGGTGCTTGGCCCGTGTCATGCCGACGTAGCACAGACGGCGTTCTTCCTCCATCTCATCTGGTTCTTCCATCGAGCGGCTGTGCGGCAGTATGCCCTCCTCCAGCCCAATGATGAAGACAGTGTCGAACTCAAGCCCCTTGGCCGTGTGCAGAGTGAGCAGCGTCGCTGCGTCTGTCTCTTCTCTCAGATTGTCTACGTCAGAAACGAGCGCCACGTCTTCGAGGAAGGTAGTCAAGGCTGTATCTGGCGGCATACTGGCATAGTCCTGGGCGACAGTGCGCAACTCCTGGATGTTTTCCCAACGTTCTTCACCTTGCTCAGTGCCATCTTTGACGTACTCAGTGTACCCGGAATCAGCCAGAAGCTTGTCCAGGAGCTCAAGCACGGTGCTGTGTCCACGGGCCGCCATCAGGCTATCTAGCAAATTCAGGAGAGATAGCAAGGCTCTCGAGCTTCGAGCGTCGAAAGGCAGTATGGGATGGGAATTGGTGGCCTCTTCGCTGTCCGATCCTTGTGCGGCACTTGCCTTCTTCCTCGTAGACTCTCCTAGTAACTGCAGTGCGGTATATGAAGGGACACTATGCGCTTCAGCCCACTGTTCCAGGGTCTCTCTTGTTCTCTTGCCGATCCCACGAGGTGGGACGTTCATGATGCGCTTCAGGCTTACATCGTCGTATGGGTTGTGGACCAAGCGCAAGTAGGCCATCACATCTTTGATCTCGCGGCGCTCATAAAAGCGCGTGGCGCCCACAAGCCTGTAAGGCAATCCATGGCGGACAAAACCGTCTTCGAGCACGCGGGACTGGGCGTTTGTGCGATACATCACGGCGCAGTCACGCAGGCGACAGAGTCCCTGCGCCACAAGCCTCTTAATTTCGCTGATGACATAATCAGCCTCTTCTTGTTCGTCATAGGCCTCGAAAACTGTGATGGGCAACCCTGGCTCGTTCTTGGTCCATAGTCTCTTTTCGGTACGCAATGTGTTCAGCGAGATGACGTGCCTTGCTGCCTCGAGGATGTTCTGCATTGAACGATAATTCTGCTCCAGCAGTGTGACCTGGGCCTCCGGATAGTCCTCGCGAAATCGGAGTATGTTGCGAAAGTCGGCCCCTCTCCACCCATAAATGCTTTGATCCTCATCGCCTACGACAAAGAGGTTCTTCCGCTCAGCGGTCAGCAGTTTCACAAGCTGATATTGGGCACTATCAGTATCCTGAAATTCGTCCACGAGGATGTAAACGTAACGCTGCTGATACTTTCGTAATACGTCACTGCGTTCACGGAACAGGCGCACCGTCAGCATCAACAGGTCGTCAAAATCCAAGGCGCTATTTGCCCTGAGCAACTCTTGATAGCGGCCATATACTCGTCCAGCCACCTCATGCCAGTAAGTGGGGGGACTGTACTCGTCGGACGTGAGCAGAGCGCGCTTGGCCTTTGAAATGGCAGCTTGAATAGCGGCGGGGCGGTACATCTTCTCGTCCAGGTTGAGTTCCCGTAAAGCTTGCCTGACGAGGCTGAGTTGGTCGCTCCTGTCATATATGACGAAATTGGGCGACAGATCTATTGTCCGTGCCTCACGGCGTAGAACGCGCGCACAGATGGCATGGAACGTGCCGATTGTCAGTCGCTTCAGTTGTCGCTGTCCTATCAGCCTGTCTAGTCGGCTTCGCATCTCCCGTGCAGCTTTGTTGGTGAAGGTGACCGCCATGAGGTTGTACGGATCTATATGGCATTCCCTTACCAAGTATGCGACGCGATAGGTGAGAACGCGGGTCTTGCCTGAACCAGGGCCAGCCAGGATCAAGACCGGGCCATCCGAAGCCTGTACCGCCTTGCGCTGCGCGGGATTCAATTCGCTCAGCAGATCCATAGACACTCCATGCCGGGGCAAATGCATGGGCTATTCTAGCATTGTTTGTGCTTTTTGGCCAATTGTACTAGAATGAGAGTGTTGAAAACACAGCAGTTATTCTGAAGCAAATGCTGCATCCATCTCGCTTGATCACAGAATACTAGCAGGGGAGGGTTGCATGCAATGGTTACATGGCCCTCTCCGTCTCATTGTCTCGGCGCGCTGTGCTGCACAGCATTGGGTAGGACGGAACGCTAAGTGGTGCCTTGGCGCGCCTGCTAGGCTGTGACAGGTGCATAATCCATTAGATGCCCCACGGAGGTTGGCAAGCAGCTTGGCAGCCTGGATCCAATTGCGTAGACCATCCAGCCTTAGCTCTAATCAGGAGCGCGGCTTCGGAAACGTATAGGCGACGTTTAACCTCGCATACAACAGGATGATAGATGATGAAGAAATCATCTCGATGGATAAGCCTTTTTCATAGTTCCAAGGAGTTGCCGTGGGTCATTATTCTTGTTGGTGTTGTCCTACGCCTTGCTCGATATCTGGTGAATAAATCAATCTGGCTGGATGAAGCCTTTCTTGCATCGGACATAGTTAATAGGTCATTTCCAGATCTCCTGCAGCCTTTGAACTACAATCAGTATATACCCGTTGGCTTCTTAGTGGTTGAAAAGCTTGCAGTTCAGATGTTTGGCAACAACGAATACGCACTCAGACTGTTTCCCCTCTTGTCTGGAATTCTCTCAGCATTCCTTTTCTATCAAGTGATCCAGCATTTCACTACATCAAAGTCCACACTGATAGCTCTGGGGCTTTTCGCGATTCTAGAGCCATTGATCTACTATTCATCGGAAGTCAAACCGTACTCGACTGATGTAGCGGTAGGCTTACTTCTGTACTTGATGGCAGTGCACGTTGAACAGAGTAGATTAACGGTTACTCGTCTGGTGGTTCTTGGCATTGTCGGGGCACTCGCTGTTTGGTTTTCGCAACCCTCTGTGTTCATTTTGGCAGGAATCGGGATGAGCTTGGCTTTGAGTAGCTTAGTCAGAAGGAAATATGCAAGAATTGTCCGGCTTCTTATTGTCTACTCACTTTGGATAGTCAGTTTGGTTGCTTGCTATTTCGTTTCTGTACGTCCGTTTTTGTTGCGTGCCTATGAAGCTCAAGCCTCTCTTTTCAGAGGCCGTTTCTTGCCTTTTCCGCCCACTTCTTTCCGTGACATTAACTGGATTGCTAGTTTCTTCTTCGATTTTTTTGAGGATCCTGTGGGGTTATCTCTGTCTGGAGTTGCAGCACTCGCCTTTCTCATCGGTTGTAGTTCACTTTTCTCAAAGAAGAGATGGGGGTTCTTGATCTTGATCTCTCCAATGCCCTTCGCACTTTTGGCTTCTGGTTTGCAGATGTACCCATTTTGGGGCAGGTTGGCATTATTTGCTGTCCCTATTGTGCTACTCTTTATTGCGGAAGGTACGGCGCATATCATAGACAAAACGAAGAACGACTCGCCTGTAATAGGGTTCACACTTATAGGACTACTTTTTCTTGGGGGGGGGGGGGGGGGGGGGGGGGGGGGGGGGGGGGGGGGGGGGGGGG
>CAYZGO010000009.1:0-111630 GCA_964478075.1 uncultured Anaerolineales bacterium
AATCTACCATGAGGCAACGATTCCCGCAAAGTTAGATTTATCGTGAGGCAATTCGCAAACTTGCCACAACGGGACAGGACAGGTATAATAGAAACTTCATCAAGCCTGATACATTATATGCCAATAGGCCAGAATGCAAAACCCAATCGCAGACCAGAACATGAGCAAACGACCCAAAAAGCTGCTCGACCAGGCCTGCACTGAGCTGGGCCGAAGTGTACGCGATGCAATACGGCTCCCGTGCTGTCGCAGGACAGTGCAAGCACTATGCCTACAGCACCGAGAAAACCTACGTCTATTGGGCCAAGCGCTTTGTCCTCTATCACAATAAACGACATCCACTGGAGATAGGTGAGAAGGAAATCAGCGAGTTTCTCACCTACCTGGCAGTCGACGAAAACGTGGCTGCTTCGACACAAAACCAGGCCCTCAGCGCGTTGCTGTTCCTATACCGCGAGGTACTGCACAAGGACCTGGAGTGCCCCTCGGATTGGTATGGGCGAAAAGACCCAAACGCTTGCCCCCGGTCCTCACCAAAGAAGAAGTCGGGCACGAAGGCCAGCATCGCCAAACGGGTCACCCCCCACGCCTTCCGCCAGTGCGAAGCCTCCCCGTGGGACAGCTTCGCCACCCACCTGCTGGAAAACGGCTACGATACCCCTGGTCCTTTGGCCCAGGGACAAAGGGTCCGCACCGTCCAGGAACTCCTCGGCCACAAAGACGTGAAAACAACAATGATTTATACACACGTGATGAGGCGGAGAGGATTGGCTGTACGCAGTCCGCTGGACGAACCTCTCAGCGTTGCTGGTTCGCATGAATGAGTGTTCCCTTCCTTTTTCGTGGTGTGCACTATCTACTTTGACTCCAAGACCGCGTCCGCATGGTCAGGGCTTTGGCACTTTGAGCAGTATCGGTTAGAATCAGTTTGGGGATTCCTGCTAATGGGTAGTCTCCCCCAATTGCGTTGCTATGAAAACTGACCCGCTGTCTCACCGCAAAGACCGCTGAGAACGCTGAGAGAACTTGAAACTCTGCGCACTCTGCGTGCTCTGCGGTAAAGTACATGTACCAACACAAAATAGGTAGACCACCTGCTAATGCATATTGGAGTAAGAGCAGCAATGCTGGAGATACTCTATGGCCGCAACGCAGTGTATGAGGCTCTCAGGGCTGGCCGCCGCCGCTTTGAGAACGTGCTCGTTGCTGAGGGAATTCGGGAGAGCGGTACGGTGGCCCGCATCTTGACTCTGGCTGCGGAGCGAGGCATACCAGTCAAGCGCGTCGAGCGTCAGCAGTTGGATCGGCTTGGCACTGTAAATCATCAGGGCGTAGCTGCTCAGGTGGAGTCGTATCCATACGCAGAGTTGGACGCCATGCTGAATCTGGCTCAGCAGCTCAGTGAGCTCCCCTTCCTCCTGCTCCTCGATTGCCTGCAGGACCCGCAGAATTTGGGCACACTGTTCCGCACAGCGGAGGCAGTTGCCGTGCACGGCGTGGTCATCCCCCGCCGTCGGGCTGCACAGGTCACTCCCTCCGTTAGCAATGCCTCTGCTGGCGCTGTGGAGCATCTTCTGATCGCCCAGGTGACGAACCTGACGCGAACCATGGCCAAACTAAAGAAGCAGGGCGTTTGGGTCGTCGGCCTGGAGCACATACCAGAGGCACAGGACTATCGCAAAGCTGACCTGAACATGCCACTGGCATTGGTAGTGGGCAGCGAAGGCCGGGGGCTGGGCCGTCTGGTACGCGAGCGTTGCGACTTGTTGATCAAGCTGCCCATGCGGGGAAACATCAATTCCTTGAATGCTTCAGTGGCTGGGTCCATCGCACTCTACGAGGCGTGGCAGCAGCGCACGGGAAAGAACCCACCCCAGAAGTAAAAAGGGGGCGCATTGACGTGCGCCCCCTCTTTTCAATAGACACTGTGCCACTTCACTTCTCGTACGGTACGCCTTCCGCAGCGGGCGGGGTAGCGCGGCCAATAAGGCCAGCAACCACAATCATGGTCACAATGTAAGGCGCCATGCCAAGAAACTGGTAGGGCAGCGGCACATTCAGTATCTGCAGCTTGATCTGCAGAGCATCAGCGAAACCAAAGAGCAGCGCACCCAGGAAAGCACCAATAGGGTTCCAGTTGCCAAAGATCATGGCTGCCAAAGCAATGAATCCCTTGCCGCCAGTCATCACGTCCTCAAAGCTGCCAACTGTTTCCAGCGAGAACCAGGCTCCTGCCAGGCCAGCGATGCATCCGCCGATTATCACATTAATGTAACGGGTCTTAAAGACGTTGACGCCCACGGTATCCGCGGCTCGGGGATGTTCCCCAACAGCGCGTGTGCGTAGACCCCACGGAGTGTAAAACAGAACAACGTGCAGTAATGGCAATAGGAACAGCATGGTGTAGACAATAGGCTGGCTCCGAAAGAAGACCGAGCCCAGGACAGGGATTTCTGACAGCAGCGGTATTTTAATAAGGGGCAATGTTTGCCCCACAAAGTAGGCCTTTACCAGGTAAGCACGGCGTAGAAAACCGGAAGCGCCTACAGCCAGGATGTTGATGGCTGTGCCGCTGATAATCTGATCTGTCTTGAAACGAATCGACAGCACAGCATGCAGGGCGGCCATCAAACCTCCAACCAGGATGGCTACCAACACGCCTATCCAGATGTTCCCGAAGAAAAGGTTGGCCCCAAAGCCAAAGGCGGCCGCTGCCAGCATCATGCCCTCAATGCCAATATTCACCACGCCAGACCGCTCACACATGATCCCAGCCATAGCGCCCAGTGCGATCGGCGTGGACATGCGCAGGCTGGAAGCAAGCATCCCTACCAGATCAATGCTCGCTCCCTGCGCCAGAGCAGTCAGTAAGCCCAGAAGCACCAATAGCAGGCTGAACGCCAAGGATGCACCAGCCGCACGTGCATTGCTGAGAGCCAGAGCGGCCAGCCCGGTCAGCGCACAAAGCGCCCCACAAACGGTTACGGTCAACTGTGAGGGCACCGGTTGCCGACCGAACTTCTCGAAGCCGAGGATTGAGACCTGTGCGGCATCTATCCTGAGTCTGGCAATCACGATCATCAAGAGCCCAATGACAATGAACACTACTGCGAGGGCGCGCAATCGAGAGAAGCGAGCCTTGGTTGTTTCTGTCATGATTTCATCTACTCCTTATCTGCCCCAGCCTCGGGTGAAGACGATTTCTCGTATCTCCTCTTTCCTCCTCTTGATGCGGTACAGCCAGCGAATGATCTCATCAGCGGCGATGAACACGATGACCAAGGCCTGCACAATGTTAACAAGATCAATGGAAATACCAGCCCGAAGTTGCATCAGCCCTGCGCCATTGCGGAGCGCTGCCCACAGAAAAGCCGCGGGTAGGATGCCAAACGGGTGGCTCTTCGCCATGAGAGCAATAGCAATGCTGTCAAAACCATAGCCAGAGATGAACATGGCAGGCAGATTATGATTCAGGCCAAGCACCTCGCCAGTGCCAGCCAAGCCAGCCAACGCCCCGCTCAGGACCATAGCCAGGACAAAGTTGCGCGTCACGCTCATGCCCGCGTACTTCGCTGCGTCAGGATTCGCGCCCACTGTCCGGATTTCGAATCCCAGAGTTGTCTTCCACAGCAACCAATAGACAACAAAGATAGCTACAATAGCGATGAGCAAGCCGGCGTGAAGCCGATAGGGAGGCAGCAATTTGGGAAGCATGGCCGACGGCTGGATGTAGGGTGTGCGGGGCATAGTGGCGGCCGCATCAAGCATCGGGTTTTTGACCAAATAGTCCACCGTCTTGACTGCAATATAGTTCAACATGATCGTATTAATGACCTCGTGGGCCCCTAGCTTAGCCTTGAGGAAGCCGGGTATTGCACCCCACATAGCACCGCCCAATGCTCCCGTGAGCAGTGCCAGAGGTAAATGCACATACACAGGTAGCCCCTTCGCTGCATAGGCGACAAAAACCGAGCACAGTGCCCCCATGTAGAACTGGCCTTCAACGCCAATGTTGAACAGGCCACAACGGAAACCCAAGGCTACAGCCAGACCAGCTAGTGTGTACGGCGTGGTGATAACCAGGGTCTCAGTGAGATTGCGCACACTGCCAAATGCCCCTTCCAGGAGCCCTCTGTAGGCCACGACCACATTGGCTTTGGCGGCCCAGATGACAACAGCGCCAATGGCCAGCGCTGTGAATACGGCCAGAACAGGAACCGCCAGGTCTGTCACAAGGCGTATCCAAGCAGCAGGAGCTTGGACTGTCATTTCCCTTGATTCAGCGGTCAACTTGCCTTCTCCTCTCTAATCCCAGCCATGAGTAATCCCAAATGCTCCGGCGTTGCCTCTGCTGCTGGCAAGGTTTCGATGTTTTTCCCCTTGTACAAAACGGCGATGCGGTCGGATAGAGACAGAATCTCGTCTAATTCCACCGAGACAAGTAGGATTCCACAACCCGCATCGCGCTGCTCTACCAGTCGTTGGTGAATGAACTCGATGGAGCCAACATCCAAGCCCCGAGTCGGCTGAGCAGCTATGACGAGCTTGCTTGCTCGAGAGAACTCGCGAGCCACGATGAGCTTCTGTCGGTTTCCCCCTGACAGGGTGCCGGCCAGCGCGTATTCGCTCGGTGTACGTATGTCGAATTCTGCAATCAGACGCCGCCCGTAGTCATCAATAGCCTCATTGTCCATGACCATCCCATGGGCAAAAGGAGGACGGTAATAGCTACACAGCACCAGATTGTCTACGAGGGGATAGCTGAGCACCAGACCATGTTTCTGGCGATTCTCCGGCACATGGGCAACACCGCTTTCAATAACCTGGCGCGGCGAAGCGTTTGTCGTCTCCCGGCCGAGTATTTCGATCCTGCCATCCACAGATCGGCGCAAGCCCGTGATGGCTTCCACCAATTCGGTCTGACCATTACCCTGTACGCCTGCTACACCCAATATCTCACCTGCGCGCACCTCCAGGTTGACCCCGTCCACAGCCATATACAGACGGTCATCCTTAACCTTGAGATCTTTTATCCTCAGTACAACATCGCCCAGCTTCGGCGGCCCTTTTTCCACGGTGAGAAGCACTTCCCGGCCGACCATCATCGTTGCTAACTTGGATCTTGTGGCTTCCCTGGGTGTGGTGGTGCCAATCACATGCCCATCGCGCAGTACAGTAATACGGTCTGCTACAGCAAAGACCTCTTTGAGCTTGTGCGTAATGAAGATAATTGACTTACCTTGGGCACTAAGAGACCTCATGATGCTAAACAGTTCGTTGGCCTCCTGCGGCGTCAATACTGCAGTGGGCTCGTCCAAGATCAAGATATCGGCCTCGCGATAAAGCGCCTTAACAATCTCCACACGTTGCTGAATGCCTACGGATAAATCACTGATATAAGCATCAGGATCGACATCCAGACCGAATTCATGCGAAAAGTCACGAATGCGTCTGGCAGCATTGGTACGATCCAAGAGTCCGTTCCTGGTGATTTCCGTGCCCAACATAATGTTCTCAGCCACGGTGAAAACGGGAATGAGCATAAAGTGCTGGTGCACCATGCCGATGCCATGCGTGATGGCGTCGCGCGGTTCGTTGATCTTGATCTCCTGTCCATTGAGGAGGATCCGTCCTTCATCTGGCCGGTAGAGACCATAGAGGATGTTCACCAGCGTGGTCTTGCCCGCACCATTCTCGCCTAGCAAAGCATGTATCTCCCCCTTCTCAAGCTGGAAATCAATATGATCGTTTGCTTGGACGCCAGGAAATGCCTTGCAGATGCCATGCATTTCTAGAGCTAGGGTCATTTGTCCCTCCTTCGTGAACCACAGGGAGATACTTAACGTGGATACACAACAAGGGTGCTGTGTCACCGAGCAGCACAGCACCCATCTTGAGCTCGGTCGGGTCACTCCAGCGTAGCGCCGGTTTCGATCGTACCTTCCTTCAAGCCTTTAGCGATCTGCTCCAGCTTGGCCTTCACCTCTTCAGGAACCACATCCTCCGTCTCGTGGAAGGGCGCAAGCCCCACACCATCGTTCGCCGCCTTGAAGAGCAGGTTCCCACCCTGCCAGGTGTCCCACACGGCGTTGCTGATTGCAGTGTAGACGGACACGTCTACTCTCTTCATGGCGCTGGACAAGAGCTTGTCAGACCCATCTACGCTGCCCTTCCCAAAGGTCGTCAGGTACTCGTCCTGATCCACGCCGATGACGTACACTCCGTGCTGCGCCGCACCCAGAATGCCTCCAGAGCCAGTCGGTCCACCGGCCCCAAAGATCACATCTGCACCCTCTGCAATCTGGGATAGCGCTGCCTCCTTGCCCCTCGCAGGATCTGTGAAGCTGTCAATGTACACGCCCAGTACCTTGCATTCAGGACTGACGTAGTGTACGCCATTCTCGTAGCCCTTGCGGAACTTGATCACCGGCGGAATCTCCATGCCGGCCACGATCCCTACCACGTTGCTCCTGGTCATCAAGCCCGCCAAACAGCCAGCCAGAAAGCCCGATTGGTCTTCTGAGAAGATCAGCCCAGCTACGTTGGGAACCACTTCCGCCTGCAATTGGTCCACACCTGCAAACTTGATGTCAGGGTACTTCTTGGCTATCTCAACCGTGGCATCCCCAATCATATAGCCAACTGTGATGATCATCTCGTACCCTTCCTGGGCGAACTGCTCAATGTTCTTCTCATAGTCCGTCGGTGCCAGGGTCTCAATGAATGCCGACTCCAGACCAAACTCCTCCACAGCCCTCATCATGCCTTTGTAGGCAAACTCGTTGAACGTGCCGTCGTTGACCTTCCCAACATCGGTGACCAGCCCAACCTTCACCTTCTTCTTCGGGCCCAGGCCGGCTTCCTTGATACAGCGGTCAGCATCTTCCTGCATCCTGCGGGCTGCCTCTTCCGGAGTAAGTACGCCAGCCAGCACTGCTTGCTGATTGGGACGCACGCTATCCCAGAAGCAGCGCAACTGGGGAGCAGCGGGCATGCCACGCCCCTTCTGCAACTGGGCAATAGATCCGGCCATGATTGAATCCTGCTGGATCAGAGGCAAACTGGCCACTTGCTTGTTGGAAGGCAGCTTCTTGAGTTCCTCCAGCCACATCTGCTGCGCGTGCTCGCCGGTCATGAACTCGACGAGCTTTTTGACCGCTTCAAACTCGGGCGTGCCCGGAGTCACCTGACTGCTGATCATGTAGTAGCGCCCTTCGGTCATAGGCGTTGGCCACAGTCCAGTCTTGACTACCTTGGGGATAGGAGCCGTGCCAAAGTTCATACCCTTCTGCGCATAGCCTCTCAACGACCAGTCGCCGTCAATCAGCATGGCTGCCTTGCCCTCTTCGAACAAAACACGAGCAGTTTCATAGTCGCATCCAGACGGAACGACTTTGTACTTGGAGCTCAGGTCGTACACGAACTGCAAGGCATCAACCATGGCCGGTGTGTTGAGCGTAGGCATGTCAGTGGCCTCATCCAGCGCCCAGCCACCGAAGCCGCCTAACCATGGGGCAAGCCAGAAGGGCTCCTGTGTGTTGTATACCAAGCCCCAGACGCTGGCCGCTTCGTCAGTTGCTTCCTGAGCCATTCTGATCAATTCGTCAGTGTCTGCCGGTGGAGTGGAGATAAACTCTTTGTTGTAGATCAGCATCAGGTGGTTGCCAGCCTGATCAGGGATACCCCACAAGGTGCCTTCAACTACGCCGCCTGCCAGCGCACCAGGCAAGAACGTGCCCAGGAAGGCCTGATCGAACATGTCCTCGATGGGCAGCAGAATACCCCTGGTGCTGAACAGCCCGGCAAAGTTGTTGGGACAGCGGATGATTTCAGGAGCCTCCCCAGCCAGAGAGGCAATCTGGAACTGGTTGCGCAACTCCTCGTTGCCATAGTTCGTGACCTCAACCTCGATGTTGGGGTTCGCTGCCATAAACTCATTAACCAGAGGGTAGAGAACAGTGTTGCGCTCGACCTCCCCTTCCTGGTCCCACATGACGATCTTGACCTTCAGGACTGGTGTCGCCGTTGGCAGCGCAGGGCTCGCTCCCGGTTCCGTAGGCTTGGGTTGGGGCTTGGCGGTTGGCATTGGCGTAGGCGTGTCTTTCGGGGCACACGCGGTCAATGTGAGCACAATTACCAACGGCACTAGGGCGGAAAAACACTTCCGCATTTTCCCTCCTTAAGCATGTGGGGTATTCTGCATCCATTCTTTGGGTGCAATGGGGTCATAACAGCCAAAGAGGTGCTTGTCCATATTGTAGCTAATTGCGGTGCGTTGTCAATTCACAATCAAGTGCGCAGACCGTGTCCAGCTTGGACTACTGCGCTGGCTTTTCTCGTGCGCCAAAAATGCGATAATCAATGTCAGGAAAGGGATTGTCCAAATCGGCAATGCCGGTTAGAAAGCGTATGTCCGTATCCGTGACTACTCCAGAGTCTGCGATAGCAGCCAGATGATTGAAACGCGCCAGGTGTTGCTGGAAGCGGCCACTTGCGTACTCTTTGGCCTGCCCAGTACTGATGAGGAACGGCCAATCGCTGCTTTCCAACAATAGTGATTCACGCGCTGCCTGATTCAGCACATCCCGCATCTGGCCCTCGGCTTCAGGACGGCTCGCCACCAGTTGCTCCATGCGCAGTTCAGCATTGTGGATGAGAGGCCACATCCATTCTGTGTCGGGATTCATCCATGTCCAGTGACCCCCACCCTGGCCCCAAGAACTCTCTGGCAGTGTGATCACCTCCTCGGGTGGGTGGGTTTCCAGATAGTCGCCGGCTGTCGTCAACTCGACTGTCTCGTTTTTGTCCAGGTGACGCAGCACTTCCTTGAGCCAGACAATGCCCTCGAACCACCAGTGGCCGAACAACTCGGTGTCATAGGCCGAGACTACGATGCCTGGTTTCCCGGTGGCTTCGTAGTAATTGCTCACCTCGTCCACAATAAGACTGACGAAATGCTCGGCGTGCATCCGCACCTGGTTCACGGCAGGGTACGGATCGTAGAAGGCTTTTTGGCTAAGATCAACCTGAGCCCCCGTGATGCGCCAATACTGCAAGCCAGAATGGGCATCCTTGCGGTGAAACTCGCGGTAGACAAAGTCGCCCGGATAGCCATGTGCGGCGGACCAGACCTGCAGACCGGTGCGCTCATCACGGCCATACACAGCCACGTTCGCCGAATGTACATAGTATGGCCGCATGGTTGTTCGCTGCTTGGCCTCAGGCCGTTCGTCAGCGCGAACAACCAGTTTGCGCTTGGGCAGCCCACCATAGGGGCCAATGACATCCCCAGCGACTTTGCCCACAAGTCGTCCTCCAACAACCACAGACGTATCCGTGAAGAAGTAGCCCAGGTTCAACTCGCCGAGGAACTCTTCAAGGCCGGGCTTGTAGGCCCCACTCTGAATGAACGCGGGACGATAACCACACTCCGGCAGCCAGACACCGCGCGGCGCGCGACCCAGATGCCGCCAATAGGCCTCGGCACCAACCTTCAACTGCGCATAGATCGTGGAATTCCGTTCCATCAGCGGCAGATAGCCGTGAGTAGCCGCACTGGTAACAACGTCCAGGTTGCCTTCATCCTGAAGTTGCCGGACCGCAGCCACCAGATCCCGTCCGTACCGCTCAGCAAAGGATTCCAAGATATTCCTGTACCAATCCAGATAGAATTGTGCCAGGTATAGCAAATGCCCATCACCGTTCTTCTTGTGGCGGCTGACGTCGGCCTCCACCAAGGTCAATTTCTCTAGCAGATAGACCTCAAAGTGATCCAGCACGTCAGGGTCAGACAACTGTTCCAGCAAGATGGGAGTCAAACCAATGGTCAGGTAGGGTTCACAGCCCTCGTCCTTGAGATCAAAGAGAGCGTTGAGCAGCGGAACATAAGTCTCGGCTATGGCCTCGTGGAGCATTTCCTCACCATGAGGCCAGCGTCCAGCCTTACGCACATATGGTAGATGGCTATGCAGTACGAAGGTAAAAGCGCCCTTTTTCACGGGAACCTCCTGATGCTATCTATAGAGGGCTCTAAACAGAAAAGCTCATTAGTCATTATACTGGCTCTCAGTGCTGAAGCAAAAGCTGGGTGGTGGGATGTGGTTCAATTCCGGGACAGATTCTCAACGGTGAGACCTCCGAGGTTTTGGCTACTAATTTGGCTGCGAAATCTGTGGCTACTGATGGTAGGTAGAGTCAGAGAAACCATCGTTCGTAAACCTCGGAGGTCTTTTCGCCCCCCAAGTGAGTTGCACCCATAGCGGTGACAAGACTTGGCGTACCAGGCGTAATGTGCTATACTCTCACAGAAGTCACGCAGGCCCCTGTAGCTCAGCGGACAGAGCGAGGGCGTCCTAAGCCCTGTCGTCGGGGGTTCGAATCCCTCCAGGGGCGCTTGTCACGGAACAAGCCAACCGACAGAGTCTGAGGTTTACCCCAAAGTGCATGATGGTACACGAATTGCACGAATTTCCACCAAAACTCCTAAAAAGGATTCGTGGAATTCGGTTTCTTCGTGTTATTCGTGTACACGCGCTCCCACTACAAGATCTAGGTAAACTCCAGACAGAAGCTGGCTTGTTCCTGAATTGTTTAGTAAAGGTGCAGAGCGCCTTGTAATGACCCATAAGGAGAAGGCAACCGCAAGCAACCCTATACTGGTCATCGGCGTTGCCGGAGGGACAGCGTCCGGAAAGACGACCGTGGTTGAGGCTATACTCGATCGCGTAGGCCGGGAACGAATCGCCCATATCCAGCACGATTCCTACTACAAGGACCTCAGCCACCTTCCGCTCGCAGAGCGCAGGCAATTCAATTTCGATCACCCTGACGCATTGGACACAGCACTGCTCATCCAGCACTTGCGAGAGTTGCGCGAGGGTCACTCCGTCAAGGTGCCCACATACGACTTTGCCACGTATTGCCGTCTTCCCGAGACGCGAACCGTGCATCCACGCCCGGTTGTGATTGTGGAAGGGATACTCATTCTGGCAGAGCCAACCCTGCGTGATTTGATTGACCTCAAAATCCACGTAGATACTGACGCCGACTTGCGTTTCATACGCCGTATCAAGCGGGACATTGCTGAGCGCGGTCGCACCATGGAATCCGTCATCGAGCAATACTTGTCGACTGTCCGTCCTATGCATCTAGAGTTCGTTGAGCCTTCAAAGCGCTATGCAGATGTAATCATTCCTCTGGGCGGTCAAAATGTGGCCGCGCTGGAATTGGTCACGGCAAGGGTACTATCCATGCTGGACATGGCGGAGCAGGAGGCCTGACGCGCAGGTTCGTCCAGGATTTCGAGCCATTTGCCATACGTTCCTGCCGATGTGCGCACGGCGCCGCTCGCGGCTCGAATCCTAAGTGTCAGTTTAGCGTAACTTGGCAGCAACGTAGAGACAGACGACCGCTCGGGTGCCAAGCCGCAAGACGATCGATGTCATTAAGGTGTATTGGAGGGCCGTCCACGAATATGAACACGAATACACGAACGCTGTTGTAGAGTATTCGAGTATTCGTGCAGTATTCGTGGATGGCAGGCACATATCAGGTCGCTCAGTCGCTCCCCTCCGGTTCATCGCACTCGGAGTTTGATCTTGAACCATCTTGCCGATACGTGTCAGGAGGATACATGCCTTATATCCAGACCTCTACTTTGATGTTGTTTAACGTTCTGGCTTTTTTGGCACCCGTCGGACTGGCGCTGTTAGCCATTGGCGCTGCCAGCGAGGAACGTGCTGCGCAAGTAGCCACGACAGCGCTCGTCGCGCTCGCCGCAGCGGTTATCGGCTACTTTGCCTGCGGATTTGCGTTCCAATTCGGTGGGGCTGCGTTTGTGTCTCACATGCCGGGTCTGCAAAGCCTGACGGCCGAATGGTCTCCACTGGACCTGGAGTGGGGGCTGGGCTGGGGCATGATCGGCCTGCGCGGTTTCTTCCTGAGTGCGGAAGCCTATAACGCGGACGCATATCTTCTCTTCATCTCACAGTTGGCAGCAGTCACCACTGCGGTGCTTGTAACGCTGCTGGCACTGTGTAACCACGTGCGACGTATGCGCTTGCTCGCTCTTGGACTGCTGATCTCGGGCTTTGTCTATCCACTGTTCGGTAACTGGGTGTGGGGAGGGGGCTGGCTTTCCAACCTTGGGCTGAATCTTGGCCTTGGCCACGGTTTTGTGGATATAGCTGGTTCCGGCGCAATCTACCTGCTCGGAACATTGGTGGCGCTGAGCGTATTCTTTGTGGTCAAACCCCGCCGCGCCACGGAGGCGGGTCCCGCCAGGCTGCCGCCGATTCACTTCCCTCTGCTGATGGTATTGGGCGCACTGCTAGCCGTGGTCGGATGGCCGGGGCTGGTGCTGGGCAATCCATTGATCAGTGAGCAAGTTGTAGCGCCCCTTGTCGTGGTGAACCTGATGCTTGCAGCCGCGGGCGGCGCATTGGCAGTTTCCATCTATTCCTGGTTCGTGACCGGACAGCCTGATGCACTGGCGACAGGACGCGGCACGGTGGCCGGCCTCGTTGCGGCGAGCGCCGCTTGCGCCTTCGTCCCGGCCTGGGCCGCCTTGCTGATCGGTGCAGCATCTGGATTACTCATGCTGCTGGGCTCGTACGCTGTGGAGCAGGTTTTGCGGCTAGACGATGCCAGCGGCTCAGCAGCCGTATTCGGCCTACCTGGCATCTGGGGCGTTCTGGCAGTAGCTATCTTCGCCGATGGCCACTGGGGCGCAGGCTGGAATGGCGTAGGGGTTCAAGAGTACCTGGGCATCGCTGGTCAAGGCATCTCTGGGCTGAGCCTGGCTGGCGGATATCAGCCTGCGGGAGCGAGCCAGCTACACGCCCAACTGGTGGGGCTCGGCGCTCTCTTCATTGCCGCCTTGCTCGTGCCTGGGTTGATCGTCAGAAGCATAGTGTGGATTGGCAGTATGGCCCGACGCGCCTATGCGGGCCGCTTGGAACCATCTCCTGCCCAGACACACCAGGAGGACAAGGACTCGTAGGGTAGCGCTCTCACTGCAGTTCCTGAAGCAACTGGATTACTTCTGCATCCGAGGTCTGGTCAAAGACAGCGTAGAAGGCACCCACTGCCCAGAAGATCCGTGGGGTGTACAAGCACACTACGCGGTCAGCTTCCTGCGACATAAGCTTGATGGTGTCCGCTGGTCCCACAGGGACCGCCAGGATCAACTGCGCAGGTTTGCGCTGTTTGAGGGCGCGCAAGCTGGCCAAAACAGTAGCACCAGTGGCTATGCCATCGTCCACCAGAATGACGGTTTTGTCCTGCAGTTCTGGTTCGGGTCGTGACCCACGGTATGCTGCCAGACGTCGTTCTATCTCCTTGCGCTGACGCTCGGTCTCTTCCTGCACATAGTCATCTGGCGCACCCATACGTCGGACGAGGTCATCGTCCAAGACCAAAGTGCCATCGCTCGCCACGGCGCCAATGGCCAGTTCCGGGTTATGCGGTGCACCAATCTTGCGCGTGATGTACACGTCCAGAGGAGCCCCTAATTCCTTGGCAACCTCGTAGGCCACTACCACTCCGCCGCGTGGGATGCCCAGAACAATCATGTTCTTTTGACCACGAAGCCAAGCCAGTTCCTTAGCCAGGAGCCGTCCTGCTTCATGCCGGTCACGAAAGTGCATGGTGGCCTCCTCGTGCTATAGAGCCTCAAGGTATGGCAAGCGCCAGGGCTTTTTCAACTGCTTCCTGCGGTGTTCCAGCATGTACGATGGCCTGGCGTTCCTGGCCGCCCTTGGCTAGCTCCCAGGTATTCAAACCCACCACCGGTATTCCCAGCTTGAGTGCGTGGGCAATCTCCGAAAGGGTGCCGTACTCACCGCTGATGGCAATCACAGCCTGTGCTGATTGAACAACGAGCACATTTCGAGCCTCGCCCATGCCGGTGACGACACGTACGTCAACGTACGGGTTCGCGTCCCGACGTGATGTCCCGGGCAGAATGCCAACTGTCAGCCCCCCTGCGGCCTTGGCTCCCCTGCAGGCAGCTTCCATGACACCGCCCAGACCGCCGCACACCAGCACAGCATCACGCCGTGCCAGTTCACGCCCCACTGCTTCGGCCAACGCCGCCACGTCTGCTGAACAGCGGCCATCGCCGACTACCGCTACAAACATCTCCCCGACCTTCCACTCTCTATGTGAAACTCCTCAGGACCGCAGATGAGAATCGTGTTCGCGCGACGACGTAGTCTAGCCCTTTATGGGCGTTTGCAACGGGGACAAGCCCCTATACTACGGATGCTCATTGCCAAGTGCAATCGCCGCCAGACACGTGTACACCGCCCCGGTGGGCTGCAGATCACTGCGCATCAAGCTGATTTCTCGTACAGTCATGGAGACGGATGCATCGAGTTTTGCCGTTGAGATCAGTTCCCCCATTGCTTCGCGTTCGCGGGGACGGGCTCTATCTCTGATCCGCGCCAGTGTGAGGTGGGGGTGAAAGCGTCGCTTCTCCACAGCGAAACTAATGTTGCTCAACTCAGAGTCCACGGAGCGCTGCAGCCGCTTCAACGGCTCCAGGTCCCCGCCAATGCCAACCCAGATCACCCTTGGCCGTCGTGCATTCGGAAAACAACCCGCAGCAGCCAAAGAGATGCTGAACGGTGCAAACGATGCGCAGGCGCGCTTGATGGCTTGCGCGATCTCTTCAACACGGCCAATAGGCACGTTGCCCAAAAACTTGAAGGTCAGGTGGACAGAATCCGGCGATACCCAGCGTCCGATGCGGGAAACGTTTGCGCTCTTAAGTTGCTCCTGCACCTGTCTGAGGCCAGCTTTCAGCGCATCGTCGAGTTCAATAGCAACAAAAGTTCGAATCTGCTCCATGACTTGGTTACCCTCCCCTTAGCAGCTGTGTCGCGTTGCCACCCAGGACTGACTCGAGAGCATCAGCCGAGAGCCCTGACCCACGGACACGGCGTAGAAACCGCCCCTGGCCGATCAGAGGGTAGTCTGCGAAACCAAACAGCCGCTCAGGCCAGCAGGATACAGATTCGAGCACATAGTCATTTACCGTGCGGCAGAGTCCCTGGTCTGCCCACGCGAAGCCAAAGGTCACTGAGGCATCCACCCCACATCTGCCCATCGAGGCGATGAGGTCGTCGGCGCTGGCCATTCTGGCCTTGGGATCAGCGTATAGCTGGCGAAACCAGCTATCGCGCTGCAGGTACACTTTGCGTTGGGCAATGATCTCGGGCGGAAATATGTGAGTGTGAAAGTCAATGACCGGCACGGCGCTATTTTCGCACAGTAAGGCATAAAAGTCAAACAAGTTGACGGTTATCGGTTAGCAGTTGGCAGTTACCGGTTGTCGGCTGCAGTCGGATCTGATGCTGAGCCTCCGCCCTGAGCAAGTCGGAGTGACAGCGAAGTACTTCGTCTACACACGGGCAGCCCTGTTTTTCGTGTCGGTCAAAATGTGATATAATGGGGGTACTTCACTACCAAGAGAGGAGTCTCCGAGTTGGTCAAGTATTTGAATATCGTGCAGATTATATTATCTGCGGCGCTCATAGTCCTGGTTATCTTGCAAAGCAAGGGCGGCACCTTGAGTCGCATGTTCGGCGGCGAAGGTGGTGTGTATAGGACGCGCCGTGGTATGGAGAAGACGTTGTTCAATTTCACCATCGCTTTGATGGTGGCGTTCTTCGTCTTTTCTTTGCTCAGCGTAATCCTTCAGACCTGAGAAAGACGACCTTGGGTACAGACATACGGTGGCAAGCCGTCATCGCGATGATAGCCGTGTCCCTTATTCTGGCCTTGATAGGGTACACAGCCTTCAACATGACCACGGTCCTTGTCCCGGACTACGGTGGCACCTATATTGAAGGCATCGCTGGCAACCCGCGCTACATAAACCCGCTGCTCAGCGCGTACAACGACGTGGATCGGGATTTGGTGGCGCTCATCTTCAACGGGCTGACCGTTGCTGACGAGCACGGGCAGATCATGCCAGACCTCGCAGATACATGGGACATCTCCGCAGATAATCTATCTTACACCTTTTACCTGCGGACGGATGTGCGCTGGCACGATGGAACGCCCTTTACGGCAGACGACGTTGTTTTTACCATAGACATCTTGCGTGCACCAGACTTCCCAGGGCAACCAGAGCTGACAGAGCTGTGGCGCACAGTGAAAGTTGAACGCCCCGGCCCCTACACTGTGCGTTTCACCCTTTCAGAAACCTTTGCACCTTTTCTTAGCTACACCACTATTGGCCTGCTGCCAGCTCACTTACTGGAAGGTGTGCCGGCAGAATTGCTCCTCGATCATCCTTTCAACATGCAGCCAGTGGGTACCGGACCTTTCAAGGTGAGTAAAGTAACCTCCCAGCACGCACTGCTCCTCGCCAATACGGACTTTTACGGCGGGCGTCCGTACCTGGACAAGATCGAGTTCATCTTTTATTCGGACTACCCCAGCGTCCTGAGTGCTTATCGCCGTGGTGAAATTCACGGCATCAGCCGTGTCCTGCCTGAGTACCTGACCCAGGTACTCGCCGAGGAGAGCTTGAAGCTGTATTCTGCCCCACTCTCCGGCTACGGGCTTGTATTCGTGAACCTGGAGCGCCCCATCTTCCAGGAGAGAGAGGTGCGGCAAGCCTTGCTTTGGGCCACTGATCGGCAGAGGATCATTGATCAAATACTGGAAGGCCAAGCTCTGGTAGCCAACGGGCCGGTGGTGCCGTTTTCCTGGGCATACGAGGCGCACGCTTCCCAATACACCTACAATCCAGAGAAAGCCAAAGCTCTTCTTGACCAGGCAGGCTGGAGCGACGGGGATGGAGATGGAATTCGCGAAAAGGGCGAACTACGATTGCAGTTCGCGCTTTTGACTAACGACAATGAGACACGCGTCAAAATGATCAACGAGCTGACGCGCCAATGGGCACAAGTTGGCATACGCGCTGTACCGCAGACGGCTGGTGTGGCTGGTGTGGTGCGCGATTTCCTGGCTCCGCGAAACTATGATGCTATCCTCTACGAATGGCAGCGCCTTCCTGCGGATCCGGATCCTTACCCGCAGTGGCACTCCACGCAAAAGCTCGGCATGCGACAGAATTTCACCGCTTACAGCAACGAACAAGCCGATCTAATTATGGAAGAGGCACGCCGTACAACTGACCCAGAGCGAAGGGGCGCGCTGTACCGTGAATTACAGCGCATTCTTGCCGAGGACGTACCCGCGTTGTCCCTTTATCACCCGGTATACAGCTACGCCATTGATGAACGGGTACATGCTGTACAGGTAGGGCCCATGCAGGACTACCCGGATCGTTTCCGCACTGTCACTCAGTGGTACATAGCCACAAGGAGGGTCATCGTCACCGAGGCGCCGCTCTGGGAGCGCAAGTAGACTTCAGACAAATCCGAGGGTTCCCCCAAGTGCACGAATCTCCGCGAAAAACATAAACGCGATTCGTGGAATTCGGTTTCCTTCGTGTTATTCGTGTACACAAATGATTTGACAAAACAGGCGAAGAAAGCTAAACTAACAACAGACCACACCAGCAATGACATGCGCCGGGGTGGCGAAATGGCAGACGCGCTACGTTCAGGACGTAGTGAGCAAAGGCTCATGCGGGTTCAAGTCCCGCCCCCGGCACTAATTCAAATACCCACGAGCCAGTTGACTCGTGGGTATTGTTTATGCCGGATGCTGGTCAGATGGGGGACTAGCTCTTAGGAAGCTTCTGCGCCCCGCTCGCGAGCCCACCGACCAGGTTGCACCTTGACGAGGGTGAGCGAGGACAGCAGGAACAGCGCACCGTAGATGGCAAAGATGACCAGGTAACCCAGGCCTGGCCGATATGCGTTGAAGAAATCGGCCATGGGCCCCCCGATGCCAGCCCCGACGATGCCTGCACCCGCGCCAGCCAGGTTGGAGATGCCCAGATAGCGCCCTGCTTCCGCAGGCGGCACCAGGTCCGTCCCCAGCGCCCAGTTGGTGGTCATGAAAATGCCCACCGATAGGCCAATGATGACTCCACAGACAGTCACCATCATCATGCTGTGGGCAAAGAACAGCAAGAAGGTCCCGATGGCGGCGACCACGCCCGCCAGCGCCACCAGTGGCTTGCGTCCGATCTTGTCGGCCAGCCAGCCACCAGGCAGAGCGGCCAGCAGGGTAAAGACACCCACCACCATCATCAGGCTGCCGGTGGCAGCGGGGGCGTTAGGCACGCCCAACACATCCTTCAGGAAGTACTGGGCAAAGCCCTGGATGGAACCCACGGCTGCCAGATAGAGCAGGCGATTGACCACCCACCAGGTAAAGGAGGAGTACTTCCGCGCTCCCTCGCCGATGCCCACCCGTGCGCTCCACCACACCCCCAGGATGATCGCTCCTGCCATAGCCACCAGGCCAGCCAGCCCCACGCTGACCAATTGCAAGACCTTTCTTCCTTCCAGCAGCTTGCCGGTAAAGCCCACCAGGCCCCCGAATATCGCGGTCACCGCAACAAAGATGAGCGTCAGTAGAACGATTCGTACCAGGGCTGGCGAAAGCGGCTCGTCGACCTTTTCACGCAGGGGCTCCTCGCGGACGTACCGCATAGTGATCAACATTGTCACCAACAGGGAACCAATGACTAGGAGGATGGCAGCCCCGACATGTCCTGCTCCCACCAGACGGGCCGTGGTGAAGGCCGTCAGGATGACAGGCAACAGCTCCATCATAGCCTTGACCCCGGAGGCTCGTCCGCGCTGTTCCTCGGGCACCAGGTCAGGGATGATGCCTTGCAGAGCTCCGTGGGCTATGTTGGAAGAGAATTGCAAAAGGAGCACAGCCGCGAACAGCCACCAATAGCCAGGGGCCAGGGCAATGAGAGCAAGGAAGACCAAGTCCAGCACTGTGCCAACGAAGATGAATGGTCGCCGGCGGCCCCAGCGCAGCGTACTGCGGTCGCTGAGCAGTCCCGCTGTTGGCTGGACGATGATGGCTATGATGAGCCCCGCGGAACGCAGAGTCCCAAGGGCCGTGCCCTTCACCGCCTCCGGCACGAACAGTGCGACGAGATAGGGCAGAATGATAGGCGTCAGGCTGCCGGTGGCCATATTCAGGCCCAACCAGTAGATATTATAGGTGATGTACTGAACAATACCAGTGCGCTTCATAACCCTTACTCCTTTCCTCTCGTATTCTAGCATGGACACCGAGTTGACACTATTCTATCACATTCTATAACCCCTGCCAAGAAAGTTGGATGCTATAGCACGTCCGGATTTCACCCTGAAGGTTTGTAGTAACGACTTCAGTCGTTGTTGACGCGGAAGAGGCGACTGAAGTCGCCACTACGAATGCATCATAGTCGCTGTGGCGAAGTACTAGAAATCAGGTTAGTGGCAGTTGCCCCTATATTCTGGCCCCAGGCAGGCAAGTGCACTACCTGGCGCAACTGCACAATGAGTCTCTCCCAGTCCTTGCCGCGTTGCCGGGGACGGGAGCGTTCAAAGTACTGTTCGCTATCGAAGATAAGGTAGGGGCCAGCGAGAGTGTACCAACGCTCGAATCGCCATGGCATCCCTGTCTTGCGCTCCTCCATGAAGTGCAGATAGGGATACGTCTCCAGCTCGTCGTCGTCAACAGTTACGGGCCACTCACCGACTGCGGAGTTTATCAGTAGTGCAGCCATGCCCTCCACGCGCACGACGAGGCTCTCCAAGACACAAGGCATGGCATGATAGAGCAATCCGCTGACGGGCCCTGCCTCGACCATTTCGACGCTGCCTTCCTCGAGGCCGAAATCTCCATAGGATTTGCCACCCGCCGTCAAGCGGAAGTCAAATCGCGCATCTCGGAAAACGCGGAGCACGACCTGATCGTTCTGTACTTGCAAACCTTGCATAACGCTAATCCCTCTCTCCTTCAGTGTATCAGAGCAACGAGCTTCTGCGGCTGTCCCTCAAATTCGTCCCAGGCCAGTCTACCTGTTGCTATGCTCAGCAGAGTGCTCAGTAGAACCTTGTTAACGGGCGCATCCAGTCCTACGCGCCCAGCATATGTCACAACCGCGCCGTTCAGATAGAGCACCTCAGAGCGCTCCCGTCCACGTGCCAGGTCAATCTGCAACGATGGTTTCTTCTCACCTCGACCTGATGCAACCAGGCGTCCCAGCAGCGCACGCAGCAAAGGTGCTGGCAAGGTCCGCATTGCCCAGGCCAGAAGGGGAACAGGATAACCGGGGAGGCTGACAGGCTTGAGCCACAAAGCGCTCATCACAGCCAACGCCTCCCGGAAGGCAGCTCGTTCAATGTCGAAAAGACTCGGCTCGGCGAATATAGCACCGGGGGGCATGTCCAAGATAGCGGGGATAGCATTGGCCAGTATGTTCAATAGCAGTTTTGACCATTTTTGAGCCCGGTAGTCACGGCAGGTTGCTGTCTTCAGACCTGCCCCAGCAAAGAGCTCGGCCCAACTATCTACCCTCTGGTTTTCTCGCGTGGGGGCCAGGCTCAACCCGCCACGTGCAGTATCAAGACGTACGTGGCCCGGCGCCAGCACAGAGACCACCAGAGTGATCACGCCAGAGATAATGGTGGCCTGATTCAGCACTTGCAGCACCAGTTCCTCTCCACCCACGCCGTTTTGCACGATCAGCAATGGTGCGTCCGGCGATACATAAGGGGCTAGTGCATGCGCGGCCTCTTGTGTGTCATAGGCCTTGACCGTCAGCAGGATCAGGTCCCACGTGCGCTGCCTGGCAGGAATATCAGCAATCCTCTCCACCGCCTTGGGATACACAGTACGCCCATAAAGGGCTAGGCTACGTTCCTGACTCGGATACACGGCACGCCCATGAAGGGCTGGGTCACGTTGCTGACCGGGATGCACGGCACGCCCATGAAGGGCTGGGTCACGTTGCTGACTGGGATACACGGCACGCCCATGAAGGGCTGGGTCACGTTGCTGACTGGGATACACGGCACGCCCATGAAGGGCTGGGTCACGTTGCTGACTGGGATGCACGGCACGACCATGAAGGGCTAGACTACGTTCTAGACTGGGATCCACGGCACGCCCACGACGGGCTGGGCTAGGTTCCTCCAGGAGCAAGCCATGCGCCTGCACTGCACGTACATAGGCGGGGCGACCGACCAGCGTCACTTCGTGCCCCGCGTGCGAGAGCCGATGCCCGAGCAGCGAACCGATGGCCCCAGCACCGAAAACCAGGATGCGCATGGCGTCAATTCCTTTCCGGCATGTCCCGGCTGGCGAGCACGTCTACCCCAGTCCCCAGTGCGTCAGCCAGGATCACCCGCCCAGCGCGCGCTGGCGCAGCAATTGTGATCTGACGTAACTCGTGCAATAATGCAAAGATGCTGTGCTTGGGAAAAGGTCGTGCTGTATAGACCGGTAGCAAGGGATGAAGGCCACCGCGCACACGCACTGTGGTAGTAACTACACGCCTGGGATCAGTGATTTCGTCTTGAGCATAAGCCAGGCCACGCTTGCAGCCCTGACCTTCTACACCAACAACCTTGTTGTCTTCAACCGTGACTTCCAGGCGACAGCCCACGGGGCAAGTGATGCAGATCAATGCAACTTTGCTCGTCATCCCCGCTCCCTCACACTCACCCTTAATTCGGTCACTGACTTGACCTGATCATAGAGCTTGGGCGCCAACTTGGCCGTGACCATTTCTCCCGGCCGTACATAGCGCTCGGTCTTGTGCCAAATGGCCGCGCCGTCCGCTTCAATGACAACGCGTACCTTCTCCTCTATTGGCTGGCGCACACGGAACTGCAATTGTTGCGGGCCACGAGCCAGGCTTTCGGGATCGAGCAAGTGCGGCACCACGTAGCGGACGTTGTCACCTGCCACTGTGCGCAAGCGACGCGCGACTGCGGGAGCTTGTCCAAGAGCGTACTCGGCAGCGGCGCGGCCAGCGACCTCCCCGGCCACGGTCACCCAGTCCACGAGGTCGTAGACGTGTACGACGTTTCCGGCAGCGAAGAACCCAGGCAGGGAAGTACCCATGCTCTCATCAACGACTGGGCCACCAGTTACAGAGTCTATCTGGATGCCAACACGACGCGACAACTCGTTCTCCGGTATCAGTCCCACAGAGAGCAGCAACGTGTCACAGGGTATCAATTCCTCACTGTCAGGGATTGGCTGCCACTGCTCATCAACTGCCACGGAAAGTACGGCTTCGACACGGTTGCTGCCCTTAACCTCGCGCACTGTGCGGCACAACTGCAATGGAATGTCATAGTCTTGCAGGCACTGCACATAGTTGCGCTTCAAGCCAGACAGGCATGGCATAATCTCCAGAACGCGCTCGACCTTGGCTCCTTCGAAAGTCAGCCGGCGCGCCATGATCATGCCAATATCACCCGAGCCGAGAATCACAAAGCGGCGGCCTGGCATATAGCCCTCGATGTTGACCATCCTCTGCGCTGTCCCTGCCGTATACACTCCCGCAGGGCGCGTGCCTGGGATGGCCAGCGCGCCGCGCGTTCGCTCACGGCAGCCCATGCTGAGCACAATGGCCCCAGCTCGGATTTCTACGATGCCATCTCTGGAGTTAGTAGCGTAGATGTACCGCTCTGGCGTGATTTCCAGCACCATAGTATCCAGCAAAGGCTGCACGTCCGTGTCACGCAAACGGTTGATAAAGTGCTGCGCATAGGCTGGCCCGGTCAGGTCTGCGCCAAGCACCTGCAGGCCAAAGCCGTTGTGAATGCACTGCTGCAAGATGCCGCCCAGCTCTTCGGCGCGTTCGATGATGCACACACGCTCCGCACCGCGGTCCCTGGCGGCGATGGCGGCTGCGAGCCCGCCTGGGCCGCTGCCGATCACTGCAACATCGCAATGTAAGAACTCCAAAATCCGTTACACCCCTTCAGCAGAAGCAGCTACAGGAGTTACGCAGTTGCCTCTCACAAAGATGGACTTCACCGCAGAGCACGCCGAGGACGCCGAGACTTTCCTGTTTTTCTCCGCGGTCTCTGAGTTCTCGGCGGTGATTAGACATGAAACTGCGTAAATTCTATCAATCAGCCTGCGCACGTGCTCATGCATCCTTGGGCTCGCGGACTACCAGCTCAGAGCCTGGACCTTTTTTCGTCACCGCAGTTGGCGATACGCCTAGTTCTCGAGCCAGGATGGCGATCACGCGCGGCGTGTCGAAACCGCCCTGACAACGTCCGGTGCCCAGACGTGTCCGGCGCTTGAGAGCATCGTAAGTGCGCGCCGGAACAGGCGCATGAATAGCAGCGACGATTTCCCCCTCGGTCACAGTCTCGCAACGGCAAACGACGCGCCCATATCGCGCGTCGCTCTCTATCAGTGCTTCCTGTTCCTGGCGCGACAACTCGTTGAAACGCGGAGGAGAGTGACGGATGGGATTGTAGTCGCTCCTCTCCCATAGTTCGAGCCCACACTTGCGCAGGAGATCGAGGACCAATTCGGCAATAGCTGCGGCAGATGCCAAGCCTGGAGATTCGATGCCAGCTACGTTGAGCAATCCAGGAGCTTCCCGAGAGGCTTCTATCAAAAAGTCACCGGTGCTGCCGCTGGCTCGCAGACCGGCAAAGACAGAGATTACGTCTCGCCGATCGAGTGCAGGCACTAAGCGCTGCGCACCAGCGAACACTTCTTCCAGACCACTGGGTGTGACAGATACATCATCCTTGTCATCAATGTTCACAGCGTTGGGCCCAATCAGGGTGTTGCCATGTGTAGTGGGGGTGACCATTATGCCCTTGCTGACCGGCGTGGGGCAGGGGAAAAGCACAGTGCGCACCTGGCTCTTCTCGCGGTCAAAAACGTAGTATTCTCCCTTGCGTGGTGTGATGCGAAAGTTGTGGAGGCCAGCCTTGGCCATCAACTCGTCAGCGCGTAGACCAGCGGCATTGATTACGAAACGGCTCGAGAACTGCCCGTGATTCGTCCTCACACCAGTTATCTTGCCGTTCTGCCGAACAAAGTCCGTGACCTCGGTTTCCAATCGCAAGTGCACGCCGTTGGTTACTGCATTCTCCGCGGCTGCGATAGTCAGCAGGAAAGGATCCACGATGCCGCCGCCGGCTGCGTACAATGCGCCCCGTGTCTGCGGGTTGACCAGCGGTTCGACGCGACGCATCTCTTCGCCAGAGATGATGCGCATGTCCAACACGCCATTCTGTATGCCGCGCCGACATAGCTCATCCAGGATGCGTAAGTCGTCGTCAGTGAGCGCTACCACGTAGGTGCCGCAGCGCTGGAAGGGGACGTCCACGTCAGCGCAAATCTGGTCGTACATGCGGTTCCCGGCGACATTGAGCGAGGCTTTCAGTGTGCCTGGCTCGGCATCGTAGCCCGCGTGGACAATCCCTGTGTTCGCCTTTGAGCTGCCGGAGCAAACGTCGGACTCGCGCTCTAAGAGAAGCACGCCCAGCTTGTAGCGAGAAAGAGCACGCGCAATGAAACAGCCAACTACTCCGCCCCCCACAACGACAACGTCATAACCGCTATCCATGCCCCTAGTCCACCCAGTGCATTGCGCGCTGCACGGCCTTGCGCCAGCCACGGTAGCCGACTTCGCGTTTCTTCTCGTCCCAGCACGGCTCAAAGACGCGGTCAACAGTCCAGTTGGCCCGCAGTTCGTCCACATTCTTCCACAGTCCGGAGGCTAAACCTGCGGCGTACGCCGCGCCCAATGCTGTTGTCTCCCTGACAGTGGGCCGCACAACCTTGATCCCCAGGATATCGGACTGCAACTGCATCAGGAAATCGTTGGCCACTGCGCCCCCATCCACCTTGAGGGATCTGAGCGCCAGTCCCGCGTCGGAGCGCATAGCATCGAGCACCTCTCGTGTCTGGTAGCAGATGGCTTCCAGTGTGGCGCGCACGATGTGCGCCTTTGTGATGTACCGCGTGAGACCCACAATTGCGCCACGCGCATCCATGTCCCAGTACGGGGCAAATAGGCCAGAGAAAGCTGGCACGAAATAGATGCCCCCCGCATCCTCCACTGACCTGGCAATCTCCTCGGTCTCGGCAGCATTACTGATGAGACCCAGGTTGTCACGCAGCCACTGCACTGCGGCACCTGTGATAGCGATAGACCCCTCAAGTGCGTAGGTGCAGCAGCCTGGCGCAAATCCGTAGGCCACAGTGGTCAGAAGCCCACTCTGGGACAGGACAATGTCTTCACCGATGTTCAGCAGCATGAAGCAGCCAGTCCCATATGTGTTCTTGGCCTCGCCGGGCGCGAAGCAAGTCTGCCCTACCAGTGCTGCCTGCTGGTCACCGAGGTCACCGCACACTGGTATGCGCGCGCCCAGTGGCCCACCGGCCGTAGTGTGACCATAGAAGTCACGGTCGCTAGAAGGGCGGATACATGGCAGCATTGCTTTGGGGATATCGAGTGCCTCGAGGATTTCATCGTCCCAATCCAGTGTGCGCAGGTCCATCAACATGGTGCGCGAGGCGTTGGTATAGTCAGTGACGTGTGCTCCACCGTTCACACCACCGGTAAGGTTCCAGATCAACCAGGTGTCAACGTTGCCAAAGAGTGCTTGGCCCTGTTTAGCTTTCTCACGCACGCCTGGCACGTTATCCAGTATCCACTTGATCTTGGGTCCAGAGAAGTATGTAGCGATGACCAATCCAGTTCGCTCTCGGATTAGGGACTCCAGGCCCTGCTCAATGAGGCTTTGACAGATATCACGTGTGCGAGTGCACTGCCACACAATCGCATTGTACAGTGGTCGGCCTGTGGTGCGGTCCCAGACGATCGTTGTCTCGCGCTGGTTAGTGATGCCAATGCCAAGCAGATGCTGTGGCTCGATACCGCTCTCATCCAGTGCCCTGGCCATAACTCTGCACGTCACGTCCCAGATTTCCATGGGGTCGTGCTCCACCCAGCCCGGCTGAGGATAGATTTGCTCGTGTTCCTGGTACGCCGAGCCCATAGCCTGACCCTGGTGGCCGAAGATCATAAAACGCGTTCCTGTCGTCCCCTGATCAATAGCAGCAGCGTAGGAAATAGTCATGCGTTCGCGTCTCTCTTCCGTGAGTACTGGGTTCCGGTTGGTGGCATACTACAGCATTTCACTTTGCTGGTCAAGCGTACGTGGATAACAACGCCCGGAAAGACCCAGCTTTGGCGTAAAGTCAAATTACGGGTACAATTACTGCAAAGAGCTGTACCGCGAACCCTACAGACGAAGGGTCAGCAAAGGTCTTGAGAGGCGCGGAAGGAGCTTAAATTTGCCCTCTGTGGACTATTTCATTCCTGACGCGGAGGCCGACACGTCATCCCATGTCGTCGCTGCTTACCTTGACGCTTACACCGACGTCGAGGGCCTCGTCGTTGATCCCTTCTGCCAATCACCAACAATCGTAGTGCAAGCCCTTGAAGCCGGGCGCCGTGTCATTGCCATCAACTTCAACCCGCTGGATGCCCTGCGCACCCGGCTGGCGTTAACGACCGCCTCCCAGCGCGACCTCGACGCGGCAGTGACGCGCCTGGCGAACTCGGCCAAGCTCGGCGTGCCCTTGCAAGAGCATCTACGGCGTCTATATCGCACAACGTGTCCCCACTGTGAGAAGATGGCTGTAGCCAACTATTTCATCTGGGAGCGTGGTCAGGACGTCCCCCAACGGGTCAACTACCGTTGCCCTGCTTGCGGAGGCACTGGCATACGCGACTGCGACGAAAATGACGCGCGTGTTCTGCAGGAAGTACAACCTCGTGGTCTGCACTATTGGTACGTCCTGGACCGTGTCGCCAGGCGTGAAGATGAGAGCAGAGAATTCGCGGCGAGTCTGCTGGAATTGTACACACGGCGCAATCTCTATGTCCTTTCCAATCTGGTGCTCAAGATGGAGGACCTCTTTGCTGCTTCGACTGTGCTCGATTTCTTACGCTTTGCCCTCTTGCACTGTCTGGAATTGGGCAGCAAGTTAAATATGGTTCCAGGTGAACCAGTGTCTCCTCACGCACCACGTCTCCGTCCACCCCCGCAGTTTGTGGAGTGGAACCTATGGCAGCTCTTCGAAGACACCACACGGCGATTATCCCAACGACAATCTACGCCCCCTGTGCCGCTAGCAGCCAATGTGAAAGATGTTGTTACGCCTGCCTCTCTGGCCGAGGCGGAGGCACCCACTGGCTTGGCCAGAGCCTTCGTGGGACACATGTCCGTAAGGCGCTTGGTGCTCGAGCTTTCGCCCGGAAGCGTGAGTCTGGTATTGGCCCAACCACCTCAGCTTGGTCGCACATACTGGGCACTGCCATATCTGTGGACAGGATGGCTTTATGGACATGAAGAATCAGCTTTATTATTGCCGTTGGTCAGGCGGCGCACTTCTGACTGGCCCTGGTATCTGCGAGCGATGCGGGCTACGCTCATTGCTCTCCAGAAGACGCTGTCACGAGATGGGCGTATCGTCTTTGTCGGTCAGGACAAGGGACTGGCTTATCATGAAACGCTGGCTTTGGCCGGTGCAGGAGCAGATCTGCATGTGGAGAGTGCTCTCTATCACCCTCGTGAGCCAGAAGCAGCCACAGAACCCTTCTCAGGGCTGCGCGGGGATTACCGCTTGACCTGGACACACGGACCTCCAGTACCGCTGTGGCCGATATCGCCAGAGGAGTTCGCAGAGAAAGTGCAGCAGGTTGCTGTAGCAACAGCAGAGGAAGCCCTGAAGCAGCGAGCAGAACCTACATCCTTCGTTCGTCTGCACTGCGCCATTTGGGAAGCTCTGGCACAGCGAAGAATACTGCAGCGTATTATGTCTACAGCAGAGCCGCCATTCTCGCCGATGGACTTTGTCCGTGGGAAGATCAAGACCTCGTTGGAAGAAGAGGTAGGTCAAATCTTTATCCGGCTGTGGGAGGATGAGGAAGGGGATAAATGCTTGTGGTGGCTGTCGCAACCGCCTGCTGATGTCCCCCCTCTTACCGAGCGAGTAGAGCGAACCGCATACGAGACTCTCGAATCGGTTGAAACTATCGAGACTACAGAGTTCATGCAAGCAGTCTATGCGCACTTTCCTGGCGTACTGACGCCTGATGCGGAGTCGGTGACGGCATGTCTAAAGTCCTACGGGCAACAGGTCACACCTGCGCATTGGGGCTTGAGTGAGGAAGACCGTCCAGAGCAGCGTGCTGTGGCGCGCGAGGTCACACTGCGCACGCTAGATGACCTTGGGCAGCGTCTAGGTTACGAAGTAAGACTCCAAACCCACGACTTTGATGTGCAATGGGTACAAGCAGAGGAGGAGGCTTGCGCTTTTGCTGTGCTGGATTCGGCTGCGCTGAGTCGTTTGCTCAAGCTGACTCCCACTGACGAATCCACTCGCATGCGGAAGTTTGCCATCATTCCAGAGACGCGCCAGAGCTTACTCCGTCTCAAGCTTGCCCGCTCCATGCTGCTGCGTAAGCGACTAGCCTCAAGAGGCTGGCAATTCATCACCGACGTTGACCTGCGAGAGTGGGCCAGTCAGGCAGAGATTGCACTGGCAGACCTGGATTCGCTTGTCGGCCTCGAGCCCTTGGCAGCCCAGGATCGAACGCAGTTGTCGCTCATCTGAGTACTAACAGACTCGGCTGCCTCTGCTGCCCAGCGCAATCCGCCACCTACTGTGACGGACGCGACGCACTTCTCAAAATCCACCCCTTTCAGTGCACATCGCCGTAGGTGCTGGCAAGCGCCTGCCATTTTGCACAGGCAATTAGAGCCCAATCAGCGCTGATGCGTTTGCACTTGAAGGTGTTTGTATGCTACCATTGCCCCGCTTTTGATACCTTGAGAAAGGAATGGTTTCTAGCATTGACTGATTCAGGACCGATTGCCGGACAATCCGCAGCCCCTGCGCTCGCTCTGACCCGCGAGAACATTCGGCGCAACATCGTCAAGCTGGCGCTGCCTGCAGTAGCGGAGAATCTGCTGATGACCATGGTTTTCGTGGCGGATACGCTGCTCATCGGCTGGCTCAAGGACCCGGCTGCGCTGGCTGCGGTTAGCCTGGGATCACTATTTCTACACGTAGCCCATCAGCTCTTCTCAGCCGTGTCAGTCACTGCCTCAACCCTTGTTGCACACGCCTGGGGAGCGGGAGATTACGAGCGAGCGCGTCGAATTGCCGCTCAGGCCATTATGCTCGCCATCCTGTTCGCTGCTGTGGCCATAGCTGTACTGTGGCCTCTAGCGAGTTCGATGTTGGCACTCATGGGCGCCAGCGACCGAGTTATCGCTTTGGGCAGCATGTACATGCGTGTGATCCTTATCACATCGCTGCTCGGTTTTCCCATGGTGGTGCTCAACGGCATTATGCGCGGGTCAGGCGACACGCGAACGCCCATGACCATCACGTTAGTAATGAACGCCTGGAATGTGCTGGCGGCAGCAGTACTCATCTTTGGCGTGGGGCCTGCTCCTGCACTGGGGCTGGCCGGGGCCGCAGTGGCCACAGCGTCGGCACGACTGTTGGGTGGTATGTTGGCTTTGTTCTTGGTCATGAGCGGGAAGCGCTTCATGAAGATTGGTCTGCGTGACATCTTGCGTTGGGACGGGCAATTGATTGCGCACATGGTGCGCCTCAGCTTGCCTACGGCTGGCGAGGCAATGATCATGCGCCTCGGCTTTATTCTCTTCATGCGCATCGTCTCCGACTTAGGCGAAGTAGCACTTGCCGCGCACCAGATTGCCATCAACGTAGAATCGCTGTCTTTTATGCCCGGGTTCGGGCTGAGCGTGGCCAGTACCACGCTGGTCGGTCAGTCCCTGGGGGCGAGGAAACCCGAGTTGGCTGAGGAGAGCATCCGTAGCACGATGCGCTTCAGCTTGGCAGTGATGGGAGCTGTGGGAGCCATTTTTGCCCTGTTTGGACCATCCATCGCTGGTATATTTGGCAGCACGCCCGAAGTCTTGCTCCTGGCTGGCAATGCTGTGCGCATTGGGGCACTGGAACAACTGCCCATCGCCGTGCACATGGTCATCGCTGGGAGCCTGCGCGGTGCTGGAGACATGAAGACGCCGATGTACGCCACACTGGTGGGCACACTCATTTCTCGCGTGCCTATAGTCTACCTGTTTGCCATTGTGCTTGGCTGGGGCCTGAACGGGGTCTGGTTGGGGACGGCTGTAGACTGGACTGCAAGGGCCGCGTTGATCTATTTCTTGTTCCGCAGAGGAGCCTGGAAGAAGATCAAACTCTGAAGAGAAATCAAAAGAGGGGATGGAAAGAACCCATCCCCTCCTTTACTTTGAAGTGCCTAGCGGATTGCCTTCTCGGTGTCACAGTTGAAGAAGTGAACGTTGTCCATGTTGACGGCCACATCCACCTTGTGTCCCACCCGGGCCGAAGAACGCGGGTCAACACGGGCGATAAAGGTCTTGGAGTCAGTAAGCAGGTGGAGAAAGATCTCATTGCCCATGAGCTCGGTCACATCCACCATGACGTCGAGGTATTCCGCTGTGATGCCCGGAGGTGAGAACTGGCGATCGTGAATATCATCCGGGCGGACGCCAGAGATCACCTCTTTGCCGAGGTAGTCCCTCAGAGCCTTTGCCTTGGACGGCGGCACACGGAACTTGAAGCCTGAGCCCTCGATGTACATCTCCTCCATAGTGCCAACGACCTTGACATCAAAGAAGTTCATCGCCGGGCTGCCAATGAAACCGGCCACGAATAGGTTGTCCGGGGAACTATACAGGCTCTGCGGCGTGCCCAATTGTTGCAAAACGCCGTCTTTCTGGACTGCGATGCGGGTGCCCATGGTCATGGCTTCAGTCTGGTCATGGGTCACGTAGATGAATGTAGCCTGCAGACGCTGGTGAAGCTTCGAGATCTCGGCGCGGGCGTGCACACGCAGCTTGGCGTCCAGGTTGGACAGGGGCTCATCCATTAAGAAGACTTGCGGCTCGCGGACGATAGCGCGCCCCACGGCCACCCGTTGTCGTTGACCACCGGACAATTGCTTCGGCTTGCGACCGAGCAACTCCTGAATCTGCAGGATTTCAGCCGTCTCCTTGACACGCCTATCTATCTCGGCCTTGGGCGTCTTGCGCAGCTTCAAGCCAAAAGCCATGTTGTCATACACGCTCATATGTGGATACAGAGCATAGCTCTGAAACACCATGGCGATATCACGGTCTTTTGGAGCTATGTCGTTAACCACGCGGTCGCCGATCTTGATGATACCCTCAGTGACCTCCTCAAGGCCAGCCAGAAGGCGTAAGGTGGTGGTCTTGCCGCAGCCAGACGGACCAAGCAGCACCAGGAACTCCTTGTCCGCGACGTCAAGAGTCAAATCGCTGACAGCGACGACCTTACCAAAATGCTTCGTAACATGGTCATACATTACCTTTGCCATTCAAATCTCCTCAAAATATAGTGTGAAAAGTGGAGAATCCTACGACGTACAAGGAACAGGACTTTTCGGTCATCCGAAAGGATGGGCACAAGGCCAAAACCGCTTCCTTGCGAGTCGCAAAAGATAGCACTACTAGGTTTGTTTGCGTAACACCTCCTTTCTGACTCACTACACAAATGGCCACAGCGGAGACTGATCTTCCCTAGCCCAATCTCCGCTTCCAAAAGACCGCCCAGTCCATAACAGGCGGGGTCACACGGAAACTATTATAGCGAATATCCTGTTTTTGTCCAGCTTCGGGTGGTCGCCCTCTTTAGTGTTGATACCTTTTCTTCACCGCAGAGCACGCAGAGTGCGCAGAGTTTCTTGAGGTTTCTCAGCGTTCTCTGCGAAGCGTCCCGGCATCTGTTAGACGGGGCTGCGAAGCGTCCCGGCATCTATTAGACGGGGCTGCGAAGCGTCCCAGCGTCCTTTTGACGGCGCGGCGGTCTCTGCGGTGAGAAAGCGAGCCAGCTTTCATATCAACGCAATTGGGGGAGACTAGCCAGCTTCGTTCTTGAGGTTATCGTCTTGGACTGGCTGGATCTGGCTGACCAGTACGCTGCTGAGGTAAGCCAATGCCTCATTCGTGACCTGCTCTGACCCAAGTGCAGGATGAACAGCAAGAGAGGACATCAAAAGCAGGACTTTGCTGCCTAACGGGACGGGAAAGTAGTGCTGGGACAGGCAGGGGCCACCAGCAATACCGACGGCCCACGATGTCACCTTGCAAAACGTTTTCGCCATCACTCCACGGGAAGAGTCTCATCAGTTATGGCATCCATGATGAAAATCGGCTTGGTCAAGTTCTGTGCATTGTATAGAGTCCAAACAGGATGCGCTTGCCCCTTTGGTTGGGTCAGACGATAGTCAAGCACCATAGAGGGAAACTTGGCTAGAAGGCTGTCTTTCTCTTCGAGATACTTCTCCAGCAGTGCAATGCTGTCCATCATAACCCATTGATCCCCCAGGGGTTCCAGTTCCGCTAGAGGTGGCTCGACATAGCTTGGGATCTTCGTCTCGTTGGTTCCACGCACCTTGCCGTTCAGTACCTCTACAATGTACTCCGTCTCACCTCCTGGGATACCAAAGCGAAAATACCAACTTGGGCTGTCGTCTGCAAGAGGAATGGCGAAAGCACGCTCCATCGAAGTGAAGGGTACCACGCCGTACCACAGGGCGTCCTCTCGCCATGCCCTGGCCGTCTTCTGGGCCACAGGGAAGGACTCCGCAGCGGTGACAGAGCGGTGAGCATCGTGGGTGGGGCGCGGAGTCGCAGCCTTCCCACACGCGGCAACAACTATAGCGCAGACAAGCAAGCACGTGGCAGCAATCCATATCCTGTTCCTTAGCACATGTGGTGAGCACAGCAGGCTCATACGAATCTCCTTTGACGAATACTAGAACGAGACCATCGCGCTCTCCACGATGGTCTCGTTTCTGAAAGCTATTGAGCAACTGGGGCTGGCAAGAGTCCTAAGGCATCAAGCCCAGGAAACCCATCAGAGCATCTCCGGCCCCGCCCGCGCCGCGCGTCTGCACCATCACGCCGATGCTTCGCGCGGCACCAACCGAGGTCACCTTGACCGCACCTATAAAGGTCGGATGGCTCGCGATTGCCGTTGTGTAGCGCAAGTCGAATTGGCTGACAGTGGAGACCGTGTAGTTGGTGGGGTCGACAATGCTACCGCCAGCCGAGGGATAGAAGGTGAAGTTGACCGTAGCATTCCCAGCATCACTGTCAAAGTTCTGGACTATGACCGTCGAGCTCCAAGAGTAACCACCCGACGAGATATCCTTATAGGCAATTGGCAGGTAAGCTGTGGTGCCGCCGCCCATGATGCCCCCGTAGGTCATGCCATAGCGGGTGCCGCCTCGCAGGTTAACCATGGCCGCGATCTTTTGACCATTGGTGCACTTGATCCTTGCCCCGCCCATGAAGGTAGCACTGGTGATGCTCGGCGCATCGTAGCGCTGGTCCACGTTCTTTGCCGCTTTGGCGTCCACGTAGACCGTATCCTTACCGCTGACAGTATAGGACCCAGAAGCCGGCAGATACTCGATCTCGACCGTTGCCTGGCTGGTGCCAAAGTTGGCTATCAGTATGGCGGTACTGTAGTTATCGCCCAATGACACGATATCCTTGAAGATGGAGGGCAGAGCGATGTAGTCAGTGGTGCCATCTGAGTAGCTCGGGTAGGCCATCAGGATCTGGCCACCGCCATCAGAGTAGGCCAACGGGGCAACGTCGCGGTTGGAGGTCACGCGTACGGACCCATAGAACGTGCTTCCAATTTGACCGGCAGTTGGCGTTGTGGACTGGTCAATATAGGCCGTCCCCCCTGCAGCGATGGAAATATGGTGTGTGTAGGGCGTGGTCAGCGTCCCCCCTACCAGCGGGTTGACAATAGGATCGGGGGTGAAGACCAGGTCCACGTCGGCTGTGTTGGCCGTGTCTGTGTTCTGCACCACGATTGTGGTATTCCAGGTGAGGCCACCGCTAGCGACGTTCTTGAGAATCTGAGGCAGGATCATGTCCTGTCCAATCCCAGATTGGTCAAGACCGTTGTAGCTCTCATACGAGGGCACCGCGCCGCCAGTCCGCATCATATTGGCCGCAGCGCCGATCCGCTTGGCCGAGCTGACAAATGCCGAGCCCTGGAAGGGTTCGGTCCCGGGATCGCCAGTGGAATACCGCTGGTCAAAGTTAAAGTTCCCACCTTCACCAATTGTCTGCTGAAGATGGTTCGTCTGCGTCCCGTTAGTGTCGCGGAAATAGACGTCCACCGTTGCTGAACCGACGTCCAGGTTCTGCACAGCGAACGCAGTGCTCATAGTGCCCGCCTGACCCAGCGCAACCGGTACGATAACGAGGATCAGGACAAGGAGCAGGGCAATACCAAAAGCGCTCTTTCTCTTCATAGTTCATTACCTCCTGATTTTCTTTCTAATACAATCAACACACTCCGAGTCAACCCTGCCTACATTATACTCTGATCTTGCTCTCCCGGTCAATAGCCCTTTTGGGTTATTTCTGGGATGACTTTGGTTTAGAGCCCTTCCGCAAGCACAACATTGCCAGAATCCAGGTCGCTTCCCCCAGAGTCAACCAGATTCGCGCTGCTATCGAGACCACAATAGCTACTGAGGAAGGCATTAGCTGACTCAGTAAGAAGGCCAACACCCCCTCTCGCACACCCCAGCCACTGGGAGCCAGGGGCACCAGGAAGCCCAGGACTACCGAAACAGCCAGACTGCCTGTCAGTAGCGGAAGCAGGCGTACTGGCACAGGATAGAGCGCTGCAGCCATTAAGTAAAACGCCCCGCCAACCATGATGACGCTCAGTATGTAGTAGGCTAGCAACATCAGCACTGTGCGGTATCGTAGCCCTGAAAGATCCACAGGTCTCAGGCCCGCCCGGCGCAGCAGTGTCGTTCTGCTCAATCGCTCCAGCAAGGCAGGATGCAGGAGCAGTAGCCCCAGGCCAGTGCCGCCGATCAGCAGGAGTACGGTCTCGGCGCTAATAAAGCCCGTGTCAGCCCAGAAGGGAAGAGAGAGCAGGAAAACGAGCATCTCGCTCACTATCCGCAATCCCGTCTCAAGGATCATACTGGCGACGATGGCTTCTTGTGCTATCTCGGAGCGGCCTAGATAAAAACGACTCGCGTAGGTCCACACCCCGCCAGGTACGTAGCGAGCGGACTGCGACAGGAACCAGATCCGGACGGAGGTCCACAAATCTATGGGTATGTTCATCGCCCGCAGAGTGATCCCCCAGCGCAGACTCACGACCAACAAGGCTGGGATGAGTGCCACTAGAGAGGCCAGCAGTGCGAGATGCCTCGCGCTCGAGAGGAATCCAGGGGGCAGACTGTGCCAATCGCGTGCGAGTTGCCAGGCCAGGAGGCCAAAAATGGCCACTATAAGCAAAGCTGAGAGGCTTCGTGACCATCTACGCAACCAGCGACCTATCGTCCTCACGCCCTCTTTGATCCAAGCCGATCTTGTCACGCTCACTAATGCCTATACCTTGTATGCCACACCGAGGACATCGCCACAGAAAATCCACTTAAAGGGGTAACAATGTGTGACCAACCAGCCCAGCATGTAGGTAACGCAATCGCGGTTTGCCCAGCGCTGCTGCAAGTCTTCCAACCAGACGCGAGGTCGAAATCCTGCTCGCTCCAGTGCTTGCGCCAGCGACCGGGGGCTCTGCTCGTTGACGTGGACCTGCTGGTGGAAGCGGAATCGCTGACGAGGGTCCTTTGGCAGCCGCACACCACGCAGGCGCTCGAAAAGGCGAAAAAGAGGGTAACCGAATCGGTAATACCAGAGATTGGGCGCGGTATGCACAATGAGCTTTCCACCTTGTTTCAGCACTCGCCATACTTCCCCGAGTGCTTGCTCCAATTCCCAGGGATGCAAGTGCTCGACAATGTCTAGCATCAGTACACGATCGAAAGATTCGGATGAGACTGGAAGGTGACGGGCAGTGGCGGCGATCAGGCAACACGGGCGATCTGCCTCCAGGTCAGCAGATTGGACCGCGCTCGCGCCCAGACGCAGTGCCTCAGTCGCATAGTCCAGACCCCAGGCCTCGGCCTCCTGGCGCATTAGCCAAACCAGGCTTTCACCGCGACCGCACCCCACGTCTAGCACGCGCATACCCGGCTGCACGTCAGCATATGCCAATGCTGTCAACAGGCGATTGGAGAGGGTGCGCCCGCCAGAAGTAAGGAACTCTTGATAGCCCTCGCACTCATTGAGGAAGTAGGTCGTATCGTACAGTGACGCGTCAACAGAACGAGGTTCAGGCTGGCGAGAGTCGTGCTTGGTCACTAGCCACCTCCCGGTAAAGCGTCAAGGTGCGTTCCGCAGTCCGCTTCCACGTAAACATCCGACTACGCTCCAACCCCTTCGTGCTCATCTGGGCGAGCCTGCCATGGTCAGCTAACAATGCTGCAACTGCCGTGGTAAATCCTTCGACGTCCAAAGGATCGTCCAGGAGCCATGCACAATCGCCCACTACTTCCGGCACGCTACCCGTGCGGGCGGCCAACACCGGGGTACCGCAGGCCATCGCTTCTAGTAGCACCAGGCCAAAACCCTCGTTGAGCGAGGCCAGGAGGAAGAGGTCAGCCAGATGGTAGAGGACAGCCAGGTCTTCTAACGGAATCGAACCCAGCATCCACACCCGGTTTGCTAGCCCCAGGGCAGTCACCTCCTGTGCTAGGCCTCGGTCACTGGTAGTGTGATGTGCTCCGCCAACCAGCACCAGCCCGTGTCGTATCTCGCCAGCAATCCGGGCAAAAGCCCGCACTAGGGTAATCACGTTCTTGTGCACCCCCAGGCCACCGACGTAGAGCAGCACTGACTCAGGCAGGCCGTATTTAGCCCGTACCCGTTCCAGCTCTCTAGATTCACAGGGCTGACGGAAGCGATCATTACAAGAAGGGTGGAGAGTAACAATCTTGTCCGCTTCCAACCCGTAGAAACGCACCAAGTCATGCCTGGTGTTCTCTGAGATAGCGATGACCCGTGCAGCGTGTCGCAAGATCCGAGGTTGTATCACCTGCCAGTAAAGGCCATCAATCCAGGGATATAGGTCGCGCAGGACTATATGAGACAGATCATTGATGGTCACTATTGTTGGGCAGGGTGCACCTAACACGCTCAGATTCTTCATGCTGTGAAGAAGATCAACGTTCTCGCGGGCTAACAGACGCGGGAGCCAAAACTGAGCCCCAATACGCACCGTGAAGCGATTGCGAAACGGCACTACTCGCTGTTCGATATGGGGAAAGGACGAGAGTGCTTCCTCTGCGTGAGAAGAGAGGAACACGAGATAGTAGTTCTCCCGGTCATAGCGGCCCAGCGCGGCCAACCAGCCGAGGACAGAGGCCTTCGCCCCACCGAATGGGGGCAAGCCCAATGCGTCAATCGCGATTCGCAACCTGCTCTTCCTTTCGTGTACGCTGTTCCCCTCCCACTTCCTGGAAAACCTCCAAGTACTGAGACACAATCCGCGACCAGGCGAATCGAGCCTGCGTCTGTTGGCGGCGCCGTTCTCTATCTGCCGCTGTCCTCCCACGGTCGAGCCAGAAGTTGATGGCCGGCACAAAGGCTGGCCAGTCAGCTGGTTTTATCAGGGTACCATCCTCTTCCTCAATGATCGCCTCGCTGATTCCCTCCAGGTCAGCAGCAACAATCGGCACGCCCGCCGCCCGCGCCTCTAGCGTCACCAGTCCAAAGCCTTCAGGATCGCCAGGCGTAAGCACGTTAGGCATCACGAAGAGATCAGCCAGGGCATAAGCCGCCCGTAACGCCTCGTTGTTAAGGCATCCCAGGAGCTTCACGTGTTCAGACAGTCCCTGAGCTTCCACAGCGGCCTCAATGGCGCCACGCTCTGGCCCATCCCCGATGATCAAATGAACCCAATCTTGCCGCTGGGCCACCAGCAGCGGCAGCACCTCCGACGCAAAGCGAGCTAATCCTTTACGCGGTACCAGCCGTCCTACGGTCAATAGAACCTGCTGTTCCAGCGGACTCACCCCCCAAGAAGTCAGCCAAGCCTTGCGCTCGTCGTCAGGCAGAGCAGTCTTATAGTCCTCAACGTCAATTCCTAACGGGATGACCACACAGCCCATCGCCGGCACACCGCGTCGGATACACTCCTCCCTGGTGTATCTGCTTATACAGATAACCCGGTCCAGGTGGCGGAGACAGGCAGGAATTATAACCTGATAAAGGGGATGGGAGTAAGTCACGTCCAGCCCATGGGCGTTAACTATCACCGGTACTCGTCCCAGTGTACGTAGCATCACACCCAACGGGGCAAGAACCGGATCGCTCAGGTGGATCAGGGTCACATTGTTCCGCATCAGCGCAGCCAGGGCCCGAATGAAGGCCCAGACTATGAAGATTGGTAGCCATTGCTGCGACCCACCCCAACTGATAATCTGAGCAGCGGTTTGCTTGCTGACCTCTGTGGTTAGCCGGTAGCTCAGATTCTGCATTCCTCCCACCGAGGGGGGGTACTTACGAGTAATGAAAAGGATCATCTGGATTCCACAGCCTTGGGAGGCTCACAGCCAATGAATAGCACATGCCACGTCAGGGACTTGCCTGCCAGCGGGATCCAGGCCACGTTCAAGGGCAACAAACGGCTACTCGTATTGTTCATTTGCAAGCCCGTTCTCCCCACATCCGGCTGCACGCAGGCTTCGCTATGACCCCCTATTGCCACAATGTGTCGAATCTCATCAAATCATACCTTAAGCCTGGACACCGGCGAGAAAGGAAGTTGAGCAAGGGGCAAATCCCAGAGTAAGATGTTAGTACCGCTGTTCAAGTTCGTTTATTGGCAAAGCTCGTCAATGTTCAGCTTGCAAGTTTGTCGGGCGTACTTGAACCAACGATAAGCCGTCCACTCAGCGAGATATGCTCTTCTTTACGATGAGGTCAGCAAGGAGACCCATGGCAGCTAATTGCACCGCAGTCAGTATGATTATGACTGTAGTGGTAGGGATATGGAAATGGTACGTAAAGATGTCACGAACCATCTTGATTCCCCCAACACTAAAAAGCAGCAAACTGATGGGCAAAAACACTTTGAGCGGATTGAAGTACATCACTGTGCGCACAACAAGGGTGACATAGTTATAGGTGTCTTTTAGGGGATGGAACTTGGACTTGCCTTTGCGTTTATGATAGTCAATTGGGATGTATTTCACCAGGTAGCCGCCGTTCAAGAAGGCAATGGTGACTGTACTTACCCAGGAGTGCGTGGTCGGCAGTATGCTCAGGTATTCAAGAGCAATGTTTCTCTTGAAAGCGCGAAACCCCGAGTTCAGGTCTGGGATTTTGGTCCCTGTCAGATAGGCTGCCAAGCGCGCGATAAACCACTTGGCTGGTGCACGCAACCACTTCAGGGTGCCCTTTTCCCGCGTCCGCGCGCCGATGACCATGTCGCACTGCTTCATGTGCTCCAGTAACTTGGGCATATCCTGGTTGGGATAGGTGCCGTCGCCGTCCGTCATGATGATGATGTCCCCTTTGGCGGCCCTGAGCCCCGTTGTACGCGCTGCACCGGTGCCACGGTTCTGCTGATGATGGATGAGTTTAACGCCTGGCTTGCTGGACACAATTTCAACGGTGCGGTCCGTTGAGCCATCATTAACGACGATAATCTCATACGGCTGACCAGTGGCTCCCATCGTCTGCTTGATGAGGTCCAAATCATCGCCGATGGCCGCTTCTTCATTGTAAACAGGTATCACTATACTCACGAATTCCATTGTTATCCCGTTGTCCAGACGTACCTATACCTCTTCAGCGAAAACCTTACTGTAACGCATAAACACAAGGTACCCGACGATCATCGTCAGCAGAGAAGTCACAAATGTGCGGAAGAAAAAGTCCAGGGCTGGACGCGCACCGTCGTACAAGATGACACGATAGGTCGCGATCAGCGAAGCCATTGGATTCAAGATATAGGTCAAGCGGTGGATGTTCAAATCAAATCCCAGCAGCAACTGGTGCTGGGGCAGGATCGCAATGTGATAAAAGATGGGCGTCACAAAGAACCAGGCCAGCATCACTACATCCATGATCATACCTGTGTCGCGGTAGAACACATTCGCGGTAGAGAGCATAAACCCTAGACCCAGAGTGAACAGCAACTGCGTGAATATCACTAGCGGCAATAGCAGTGCCCAGCGCGTAAGCCTAACGCGGAATATGAAAAGCATACCGAAAAGGACGATCAGTGCCAGTAGAAAGTTTACCAGGCTGGACAGGATCACCGACAGAGGCAGAACCTCGCGCGGAAAATAGACTTTCTTGATTAAATACGAATTACCCACAATGCTCGCGATGGAACCCATGACCGACTCCCGGAAAAAGTTCCAAGGCAAAAGGGCACAGAGGACAAAGACCGGGAATTTGGGAATAGCATTATCAGGCATCATGAAAGTGAAAACAACAGTAAAGACTGCCATCATTGCCAGGGGATTAAGGAGAGACCAAAGGAACCCTAGGGCGGAGTTCTTGTAGCGCACCTTCAGATCGCGAATAACCAGGTTTATTACTAGTTCCCGGTATCGAACCAACTCGGTCAGCCTGTCTATCATCACTTAGCTCGTTCTATCTAGTATCCGGCCGCTGCACTCCGCTTGCAGCGATCTGGCGGCGCAAGTACGATGCCATTATAATATAGAACCATCCATCAGGCAAGTTTTGCACAACCTTCAAGTGCCAGACAGTTCACATAAAAGTGAATGACCTGAGCCCCGCCTGAGCAGTACCAAACCTGCTGTCTTGAAATCCTCTCCTCTCCCATGTTTTGACCACAATCCTTCTGGGCTTATAATACCCAGTGCTTGCCGAAGAAATGATGCTGGCATTTCTATCAGAGTATGCTCAGTTCTTGGTGTCTTGTAGATAAAGCGTGTGATGAAGGAGTAGGATGCCTGCTGTTGTCCTCGAAGATGTATCGAAAAGGTTTGCCCTACGTCACCAGGTTTCTCGGTCTTTTCAAGAGGTGTTTCTCTCCATCTTGAGAGGAGGCAGGGATAGTGCTCCTGAGGAGTTCTGGGCCCTGCGAGGTGTCAGTTTCGAGATCCTACCTGGGAAGACTGTGGGACTTATCGGCTCCAATGGAGCGGGCAAAAGCACGGTGCTTAAGCTTATCGCCCGGATTATCGAGCCCACCTCGGGGCGGATCGAGGTCAACGGGCGCGTGGGGGCCTTGCTAGAGTTAGGTGCTGGTTTCCATCCCGACCTAACTGGTCAGGAGAACATCTATCTGAACAGCTCTATACTGGGGCTTAGCCGGACCCAGACCCGGGAGAGACTGGAGGAAATCATCGCTTTTGCGGAACTGGAGCGGTTCATTGACGTACCGGTCAAGCATTACTCCTCGGGGATGTATGTGCGACTGGGGTTCTCGGTGGCGGTGCATACCTACCCAGACATCTTGCTGGTAGATGAGGTGCTGGCGGTGGGAGATGCGGCGTTTCAGCACAAATGCTTGGAGCGGATCAAACATCTGCAACGCCAAGGAGTGAGTATTGTACTGGTAAGCCACAGCATGGAGCAAATTACCGACATTTGTGATTATGTGCTATGGCTTCAAAACGGTTACGTGCGCTCGGAGGGCGTGCCGGAACAGGTCATATCTGACTATCTCGCAGGATCGGCGGCCGAAGAGCAGGCCCAGCGGAGTTTGAGCCTACTGGCGCATAGGCTTGACTCGGGAACAGTGCCGGCTGGAACCAGTTTCGTGGATACCTATGTTGGACGTTGGGGGGATGGACGTATTGTAATTGAGGCCGTACGATTGCTAGGGCCGGATGGCCGGGCTGCCAGTGTCTTTTCCCCAGAAGAGCCTATGTGTATTGAGATTGATTACGCGAGTGCGCGTCCTATAGAGGAGATGCCTGCCTTTGGGATAGCCATTCATCGTTTGGACGGCGTGTGGTGCTATGGTACTAATACTGCACTAGACGGGGTTGATTTGTTTGAAGCCTCTGTACCAGAAACAGGCACTATCGTTGTCGAAATACCTGTGTTGCAACTGCTTCGTGGAGACTATGCACTTGATGTGGCCGTTCATAATCGCAAAGGCAATGTGATCTATGATTACATCCGGGGTGTTCTGCATTTCAGGATGCAGGATACGAGAGGAGACCACGGGGTTTTCCGCCCTCGGCTACACTGGTCATTGCACTCGAGTTGAGAGTGTCTGAAATCGGTTGCTTCCTGGATCGCTATGCTTAGCTCGTTGACGATTTTTGACTGTGTTTGGATGGTGTGTAAGTTTAGCGATCCCGTCAAGACGGGACGACCGGTTGACACAGTGCACTGTAACTTGATTGAAGGGGTCAGAAATGTCGGATTCTACTCGGGCGCAGTCTCAGGCTGACAACGCCCAAACCACAGTTGTAGACGTGGCTGCTGAAATGCATAGGATTCGAGATCGGATTCGTCAACAGCAGTCTTCGTTCTCAGCGTCAGGCATGACGGAAATCCAGCGCAAGTTATACCAGGCACAGGGCAAATGGCATGTCCGGGAAGCGCCCTTTGTATCGAAGGTGCCTATCATCGGGCCCTTGATAGCTGCTTTCCGCAGTGCCTGGAACAGCGTGTCTGCAAAATGGTACGTGCTCCGCATGCTGAATCAGCAAAACGAGTACAATTTCGCTGTTTATCAGGTTCTGGAGGAACTTTGCGGGGAATCGGAAACGCAAGTGCAGGCACAGGCCAAGCTTACATCCCAGCTGCTTGAGCGGCTTGCTGAGCTGGAGTTGCGCTTGATCAGTATGCGTCGAGCCGCAGCCTCTACAGCTCCATCCTTGCCCCAAAGTGATCGCGGTCCTGCCGTTGAACCGGCTGGTTTTGTCACCGCCCCTCAGGACGATTGGAGTTATCTTGCCTTTAATGCAGCTTTCACTGCTTTGGGCTCTGTAGTGCGTGAAACGTACCGTCAGTATGTACCATTGTTCAGCGGCAGGAAGAATGTGTTAGACGCAGCATGTGGCCAAGGTCACTTTTTGGAACTGTTGAAAGAAGCAGGTATTGAGGCTTACGGTGTGGACCGGGAAGCGGAAATGGCAGAGATGTGTCGTTTGAAAGACCTGCGTGTTGAGGTCGCAGATGTTTTGACTCATTTGAGTGACTTGCCCGGAAACAGCTTGGGCGGTGTTTTTTGCGGTCATCTAATAGAGCATTTTGACGCAATTGCACTGCAAAAGCTTCTTTCTTTGGCCTATGACCGGTTATCCCCTGGTGGGATAATCGTCTGCGAGACGCCCAATACCCGGAATCTCTTTGTCATGGCCAACACCTTTTACCGTGATCCTACTCACCGGCAACCTTTACATCCGGAGACCTTTCAGTTCATGTTCCGAACGCATGGATTCGTGAAGGTGGAACTGCGATATTCATTGCCGGTGCCTATGGGTCTAGCTCTTGAGCCACTTGTTCTATCGCCTGATTCCGATGCACAATTGCAGGCGCTGGCTGCAGAAATCAATGAGAGATTACAACGTGTTAACCGTCAGCTCTTCGACTACCAAAATGTTGCGATTATTGGCTACAAGCCCCTACAGGCTACTTAGGTCTTAGGTCAACAGTTCACTGCTCACGGTGTGATTCCTATGCGTATCATGTCTGATATCGCGCCTCTGCAGATTCACCCCACCCGACATCGGGGGATTGGCCAGTACACGGCTGGGGCCTTGCGTGCCCTACTAAGGCAGCCTGATGTGGAACAATCGCACATTCTGTTTGGAAACGGTCATCTGCCTCCACCTGATCTGCGTTTTATCGATACGCGGGCTGACTGGCGTCTGTACTACGGAGATTTCCCCCTGTTTGATTATCACCCGCAGCACTGGGTTAGCCAGCTTGGCTCCTATGCAGCATATTGGAAGGCCCAGCTTAAGCGGTTTGCACCAGACGTCTTACACATCCATAGCCCTTTTGAGTGGGATTCTCCGTTGCACACCCATTACGACAGCACACCCACTGTGTTAACGGTCTATGACCTGATTCCTTTGCGGCTTGAGGAGCACTATTTGCGCCGAGCCCCGTCCTGGATGAAAAATGGTTATCGCCACGTGTGCCGGCTTGTTCAGCAGTCTGATCACATCATTGTGATTTCGGAGCACTCACGCACAGATGTGGTAGAGTTGTTGAATGTTGAACCACAGCGTATCAGCGTGGCAACTCCGGGACCTAGCAGCCTTGCCAGTTGCTCCATAAGCCGTCAAAGAATAGCGAACCTGCGCCGTGAGGTTGGGTTGCACGGCGGTTTCGTTGTCAGTACCAGCGGTTTTGACTATCGGAAGAATATGCTTGGCATGTTGAGGAGCTACGCTCGATTGGATCCACGACTGCGGGCGGAATTCCCACTAGTGATTGTTTGCAAGCTGGAAACCAACGAAGAAAGCTACCTTCATAGTCAGGCTGCTGAACTGGGTATTGAGACACAGGTTATCTTGACAAACTATGTTGCTGATGAGGTACTCGCTACTCTCTACCGTATGGCCACGGTTCTGTTTTTCCCGTCCCTATATGAGGGTTTCGGTATGCCCGTCCTCGATGCTATGCTTTGTGGCCTCCCGGTGATCACTTCCAGTGTCTCCGCTTTGCCTGAGGTCGCTGGGGATGCGGCGGTGCTGGTAGACCCTTTGGATCTGGACGGGATGGCCGACGCCTTGACTCGTGTATTGGAAAGTGATTCCCTGCGCTCAGGGATGCGGGCCAGAGGTCTCGCACAGGCGGCCAAGTTCAGCTGGGATAATACAGCCAGTGTATTCAGGGAGGTGTATGCTGTAGTGGGCAAACACCAAAGGACAGCTCACACATCTCCTGTCTTGTTGCATCAAGGGTCCCGGGTACGCAGCCTAGCATTCGTATCGCCCCTGCCGCCGCAGCATTCTGGTGTTGCTGATTTCAGCGTCGATTTGCTACGTGCTTTGCGCCAACACCTGCCGGTCACGGCCTTTGTTCAGAATGATCTCTTGTCGTCAGTCCGCCAGCACGTCGATGGACCTGTAGAAAGCGTGGTGCGTCTTCCGGACTTGGTCCGTGCTGCCAAAATAGATACAGTGCTGTACCAAATTGGGAATAGTGCTTTTCACCATTTTCAATTACCGTATTTGCTGGCTGTGCCCGGCGTAGTGCAAGTGCACGATGGTATACTGCATGGCCTAATCTACTCACTCACGTTCCTCAAGAGTGATGAAACGGGTTACCGTCAGGAGTTAAGCTATGCCCACGGTCAGATGGGACGGGAGCATGCTGAAGATGTAATTCACGGTCGGCAGCCTCCCGCGCTGTACGAGATCAGTGTTAACCGTCGAATCGTCAATAATGCCATTGGGGTGATCGTTCACAATCGCTGGACTGCTGCTGCTGTGCGGACGCACGGGACCAACTTGCCGGTAGAGATCATCTATCATCCAGTGACGCGGGAAGAGAGTGCTGAGAACTTGGATCGTCAGACAGCTAGAACTGAGCTGGGTATTCCCCGGGATACTCTGGTTCTCGCGACTTTTGGACGCTTGAACCCTGCCAAGCGGCTTGATGTGATCTTGCGCGCCTTTGCCAGGCTGCACCGCGAGATCCCCCATACTCAGCTCTTTCTAGTAGGGGAATTGGATCTTTCTACGGACGCTTTCAAAGTGCCCGGGTTGATAAAAGAGCTAGGCATTGTTGAATCTGTCCATATTACCGGTTATGTTGAGCGGTCACGTTTTGTGCAGTATATGGCGGCCACCGATGTCGCTTTGAATTTGCGCTATCCCCACGCTGGTGAAACCTCTGGCACCTTAGTCCGGTTGCTGAATGCCGGCGTTCCTACAATTACGTCGAACTTGGGTGCTTTTGCCGAAATTCCGGATGATTGTTGTTGGATGGCAGATGTGGACGACACTGAAGAAGAGTTGCTCTTGGCTTATTTGCGCCGTTTAGCTACAGATTCGACACTGCGTCGCCAGATGAGTCTTAACGCTGTCCGCTTTGTCAGAGCACAGATTCCAGATTGGGATCGGGCTGCCCAGTTGGCCCTTGATTTCATACAAAGGGCGCTGGTGAGTCAGGCACCTCTGCTGCCCCGTGTTCAAACGCTGTCCGAGGCCGCCAGAGCTGCTACTTTGCCCCGTTTTGCCTCTGTAAGTAGTGGTGCAGTGCCACGATCCAGGAAAGGGCTTTGGCGTTTGTTGCTACGCGGGGTGAGCTTTTTCGTTGGCTGGCCGGGTTCATAAGAGGTAAACGTTTCAGTAGGATATGGAGATACGAGAGGGTGAGCATAGACTTGGGACCTGGTGGGCAAAGAGAAGAAATACTGATTGAGTGTACAAGAGGAACGATTTCTTCGTTGTGCTACACCCTTGCGGTTCCTGGACAGATGGAATTCTATATCTTCATCGATAGCGATGAAAAGGATGAAATCACCGAGGCTATAGCCAAGGGCACTTACTCGTTTGCAGCAGGATTCCACTTGCTGTCAGAGCTAATTCGAGTAGGTCAAAGGGTCCTTGACTTGGGCGCACATATCGGCACTTTTTCTCTGTTCGCGGCAGCATTGGGATATCAGGTGGTCTCGGTCGAAGCATCGCCTTATAACTCGGCCCTGCTTAGGAAAAGTGCGGAGAGAAATGGGTTTGACAGAATGCGAGTTATCTCTGCCGCTGTATACAATCAGCCTGGAACAGTGGGGTTTGTTCCCATTGGACCGTACGGTTTCGTGTCCGATTCCTTCACCAGTTCTTCCACTATCTCTGTTCCGGCAATTACCGTCGATGATCTTCTCACTGATGTTGGTTGGGATGGGGTTGACTTCATCAAAATGGACATTGAGGGGTCAGAAGTTGCAGCTATTCAAGGGATGTCACAGTTGCTGGCGAGAGATGATGCCCCAGTAATACTGTATGAGTCAAACGGTCATATGCTAAGCCTTTTTGGCGAAACACCGAATCATCTAATGGCCACATTAGAGGGATTTGGCTACAGGTGTTACCTTGTTCAGCCAGGTCGGCTCATCCCCTGCCAGTCCGGCGATTTGCAGCCTGAATGCGTTGTGGATTATGCGGCAATCAAACACCTGCCTGTTACCTTGCATAGCTGGCAAGTTGCGCCACCGATGTCTCTGGAGGACCGAATATCAAGGATCCTCTCTTCATGTGCGCATCCCAATAGACACATTCGAGCCTACATTGTCCGGGCTTTAGCCAAAGCCGACAGCTCGATACTATCTGACCCGCGGGTAGTAAATGCGTTCGCGGCCCTAGCGACAGATCCAGATGCAGATATCCGTGATGCAATGGTTTGGTGGCAAGGAGGTAAGCCCCCCTCACCCTCAATAATAAATGAGTTGCGTCAAACTACTCTTGAGGAGGATACAGGAATGGTCCATCTACATGACTTGATGGGGGGTTATGGGCACGGTCGGTTCACTCGGGCGATGCGAGCCTTGAACCATCTGTGGGTCAAAGTAAAAGACTGGATGAAGTAGGAAGTGATGCCCCCTCTTATCGGTGTGCTTCTATTGTGTCTTCTGATCGGGCTGCCCGGCATACCCGCTGCTGCTCTAATTGCCTCCTCGGACCCCAAGCCGGATTCTCAGCTGCTGCAGATATTCTTAAGCACATCTTTGGGATTAGTGATGGTGGGGCTTTGGGGTATTCTGCTGGCTAGCGTTGGTCATTTTGAGCCGGTCTGGGTGGCGATTGGCTGCGCATCTATGTCTCTACTGCTTTGGGCGGCTGCACGTAGGTCTGGCTGGCAGTTGAATAGACCTAAGCTACCTGCTTGGGATGGAGCCGTTCTAGGGTTATTGGTCATTGTTGCTTTGGTGTTTGCGCGCCCTCACGAAAACGTAATCGTGGGTCGCGATCCTGGGGTTTACACCAATGCGGCCATTCACTTGACCCGCAGCGGAGAGTGGGTTATTAATGATCCCTTCTTTGCCGACCTGCCCACTCGAACCCAAGAAGCCTTTATTTCGTACGTGGCAGGGCAGGGACCTTTTCGCCTACCGGGTTTCTTTTGGATTCCTGAAGATGGTCAGGCATTGAGTCAGTTTCTGCCATTCTACACCGTATGGATGGCCTTGTTAGAATGGGTACTAGGTCCAGGGGGAGGTTCCTGGGCAGCGTTGCTGTTTACCATTGTTGGCGGGTTGGGTTTGGCTGGATTCGCTACTGTTTTCTGGAAGCCCCTAGTTGGTGTTTTTGTGCTTCTGCTGCTGTTGTGCAATCCTGCTGCTATCTGGTACGCTCGTTCTGCCAATTCCGAAGTGGCCTTGCAAGTCCTGCTCTTATTGATTACGCTACTGTGGATGCGAAGGCAAGAGCGGTCTCTCAAGTGGGCTGGACCGCTGTTTATGGCTGCTACCCTCGCAGCCGCGATGCTGGATAAGCTCGACGTGTTCTATTTAGTACCAATTTTAGCCACAGTTGCTGGACTAGACTGGTTGAGATGTCCAAAGAGCGATTACCATAGGCGTACTGCGTTGTTATCGCTATTAGCTGTGATACCGGTAGTGCTATATATGTGGCGATTCAACCTACCGTATCTTCAACTTACGTACAACCTGATGTTTATTCAGAATCGGGTTCTCGTCATATTGGCGATAGGAATGATTCTCTCGTTGGGGCTTGTTTTCGTGGTTGGATTTACAGGTAGCCTAAGGCAACGCTTTCTGGCCCGATATCGGGGTTGGGTAGAGCATTTTGACGGTTTGACATCTTCGCAGTTCGCAGCGCTTGTGTTAGCTCTGGTCGCGTTGTTCGTTGTCCTTTACCTGGTTCTGCCGGCAACGGTGCCCGCTGGTCGGGTGGCAGATAGACGGCTTTCTCTGTTGAAAGTGGGATGGTACGTGACGCCCATGGGTTTTGTTCTGGCCGGCTTGGGAGCACTGGCCTTGTTCTTGAAGCGTCCTCCGGACCCGGCACTGCTTTTGCTGGCGCTTTGCATAACCGCACTATCTCTGAATCTGTTGAACTATGCAACTGATCACATATTTGCTATTCGCCGCTTTGTTGTTCTTGCTATCCCGGGGCTGCTGCTTTTCAGCGCCGGTGGGTTAGATACGTTGATAAATTGGCGCCCGCGTTGCTGGCCTATGCTTGGTGGAGTCTTAGCTGTGGCTTTGGGGGGAACTATGGCGCTCGGCCAGGCAGCTAATAGCCAAGTGTTATTGCTTCATCGAGAGTTTGCTGGTGCTCGCCAAACGCTGCAAACAATTGCAGACCACATCCCAGCCCGTTCAGTTACAGTTCTTGGGGATCATGATTCTCTACTAGGTACTTTCTTGGGTCCCAATCTGTGGTTGGCTCACGACTTGGAACCGCTTTATGCCGCCCGTCCATTGAGTGCGGATGATTGGCAGAGTGTCTATCAGTCTGCACAGCTCCAGTCTAGGTTGACCTTCTATGTGGGAGCGGCTCTTCCCCCTTGTCTTCCTGGGGTTGACCGCATCGCTTTGAAGAGGTTGTCATGGCACTTGCCGGCACTTGAGCGTACTTTTGGCCACTTTCCTGAGCGAGTGGAAGGTTTCGATTTTGAGTTTACGATTTGGCAGCTCTTGCCCGGTTCTGGCATCTTGCGTTACGAAGCAGAGAGTTTGCTCAGCCAAGTAGGGAGTGCACGAAACGTAGGCAGTGTTACTGTTTTGCGAGGTAGTGGGGAACCAGGCTATCTCAACTACGGACCCTATCATCAATTCCCGCCTGGACGTTATGTGGCGCGCTTCTGGCTTCACAACGAGGAATCCATAACAAGAGAAGTGAGAATAGATATCACGCCATTTGAGCATTCACCTCTGGCCCAAGTCGACTCAAGTTTGTTGCCAACGTCTGCACCTCAGCCTGTAGAGCTGTTTTTTGCTATTGAAGCCGACGCTGCTATTCCTCTGGAGCTGCGAGTGTTCTTGCCGAAGGGAGGTGTTGTCAGCTTGGCGGCTGTAGACATCCTCCCTCTTGGGAACGAGCCGTGATTCGATAGAAAATGCAGCTCTAGAGAAAAACCAGGCTGCTTTTTCGAGAAGAGCATCTGTTCATTGGAGGCATTACATGCAATTCAAGACCGCTGATCTGTTAGTGGCCGCCATTCTTAGCGGCGACGCTACAAGTAGCCATAGCTTCGATTTGGCGCGGCTCTTGACAAACCAAGGCGTGGCTGTATGCATCCACAGCAATAGCGGAATAGGACCGCTACCTCCCGATATTCGAGCTCTAACTAAGGAGACTCACCCAGGAGATTATCTTCCCACCTCCCATATTACTATTCTGCAGTATCCAATTTGGTTTCCTCTGGCAGAGCGATTCCGGGAAGCAAGCGGGGCGGCCGTTTTCTGGTACCATGGTGTTACTCCACCGTCCTTCTGGGGAACCGATACGGAGCGTGATATTCTTGCGAGGGCCGAGGCAGGAACCCAATTGGCGTGGTACGCTCATCTTGCCGTCGCCGACAGCCCCTTCATCGCACAAGAGTTGCATCGCCACAGCGGATACCCCCTTGAGCGCATCCGGATTGTGCCTTTAGGGCTGGATACTACTGCTTTTCGCCAGAAACCATCGGCTATTGTGTTGAATACTCTGCGTCGAAGGTTGAAATTAGTAGGGAAACGCGTTCTGCTCTACACGGGGCGGGTTGCTGGCAACAAGCGAATAGAGCTTTTGATTGAAGCTTTGGCCCGCCTCAAAGACGCGTATCCAGACCTGCACCTTTTGGTTGTGGGGGATACTGAAGCGACTGCCGCTTATAGGGAAACGGCCGCCAAGTTGCGCGCGCACGTTCAGCGGTTAGGCCTCGGTTCCTGCGTGACTTTCACGGGCCGTGTTGCTTCTATTGAGCCCTACTATCACCTGGCGGAGGTATACCTCTCAGCCAGTCAGCACGAAGGCTTCGGGCTCCCGCTGATAGAGGCGATGGCTGCTGGAGTGCCGGTCATCGCCAGTGCCAGTGGAGCGATGCCGTGGGTGCTGAATGCAGACACCTCGGATGCGGAAGCTGCCGGCCTCCTGTTCCCAGCTGGAGATGCGGGTGCGCTGGTTCAGCAAGTGAGACGCATACTAGACGAGCCCGGACTGCGCCAAGTGCTAATTGAGCGGGGCTATCGCCGCATTGAGTATTTCAGCCGGGAGCGGTTCAATCTCAGGGCCGCCAAGGTACTATCTGAAGCCGAAGCCTTGGCTCAGCAAGGGCCGCCCCCCGCTGCTTACCGACCCACAAACCGTTTATACGACCAGGCAGATATCTCATTGCGGAACTATCGTGTGAGGTCCAGGGTGCCTATCCTAGGCCCGTTGATCGAATGGATCCGTTACAACAGCACTACTCATGTCAAAGAGGCATATCTGGATCGAATCATTGAGCGACAGGTGTTGTATAATCGCCTGCTGGCTGACGAGATTTGTCGCTTGCAGGCACAGGTCACCCAGTCAAAAGAGCGCGTGGGCTGCGATGAATCGGATGATATGACTGAAGATGGTTCCGACAGCAATGAAAGTGAGAATCAAGGTGCGCAGTGAGACGTATGGATTCCGTATGGCGCCAAGTGTGTCTTTCCCCGCTGAGGATAGTTCGGTGCTGCTGTTGACAGGCGTTTGCCTTCCCCAGGTTAGATGCAGTCTTTCTCACTTGCAAATATGGGGGATGTGACTTGACGCGCATTCTCTTGGTTACACCCTCCTATACCCCTTTCATCAGCGGTGCCCAGGCGTTTCAGCAGGCCATGGCGGAACGCGTGGTAGCCGATGGGCACCAGGTTACCCTGCTGACGACTAATGCGCATCGCGCCGATGATTTCTGGCAGCCACCAGGCACTGCGGCACGGATTCTGCCTCAATGTGAGATTCTGAATGGTGTACTAATCGAGCGCTTGCCATTGACCTACCCCTGGCCAGCTCCCTATCTTTTTGGCTTGTTGCGACGTGCAGGGCTCTGGTTGCACCTCAGCAGATTTCCGCCGAGCCTGGTGTGCCCTATCCAGCGATGTCTGGCGCGCTGGATGCCACCCCTGCGTGGCTTATCCAATGCCCTGAGGCGCTTAGGGCCAACAGCTGATCTGATTCACGTAGAGGATAGCAGTTGGGACGGGCTGTTCCTGGCCGCCGCGAGTGCTGCCCGACGCTACAGGAAGCCGCTGGTTGTGCGCCCATTGATGCATTTGGGTGATGCCTGGGTGCAGGCCCATTATCAGATGGCCCATCAAGTCTCGGTGTACCGTGATGCCGCGGCCGTCTTGGCCCTGTCGCAGCGGGAAGCTGAGGCTTTTGCGGCGCTTGGCGTCTCACCAGCACGCATTCACGTCATTCGGATGGGAATAGAAGCCGACCTGCCGGTTTCGCCAGAAATCCTGGATACTCCGGGCTTTCGACGCGATCATGCTGTAGACGGTCCCGTCGTGAGCTTTGTGGGTGCCAATACCTACGATAAAGGCGCTTTTACGTTGGCTAAGGCAGTGATCCAGCTCAACCTCGAGGGATTGCCGCTCGAACTGATCTGTGCTGGTCCTCAAGGCCAAGGGCTCAGAGCGTTCCTGCAGCAACAAACGTCAAAGGCGCAGGCTGTTGTTCGCGACCGTGTGCGCATCTTGGGGGTAGTAGATGAGATAACCAAGCACCGCTTGCTGGCAGCTTGCAATCTGTTCGCCCTGCCCAGCCAAGTGGATACCTTCGGCATTGTCTTCTTGGAGGCGTGGCTGCATAGCAAACCGGTAATTGGTGCCAACGCTGGGGGTATCCCTGACTTGGTGCAGCACGAGAAGAACGGTTTGCTGGTGCCTTTTGGCGATGTTAGTGCGCTGGCTGCTGCCATTCGCCGCTTGTTGGCAGACCCTGGATTAGCTGCCCGATTGGGCAGTGCTGGCCACCGACTGCTGCACCATTACACGTGGGACCAGACGTACCGGACTCTGTTGGAGGTTTACAATACCGCGCTGGTAGGCGCACCGTGAAAATCCTGCAGGTCGTTCACCAATATCCGCCGTCCAATACCGGTGGCACAGAACTCTACACGAACTCCCTGGCCCTCGCCTTGGCCAGGCAAGGGCACCAGATCACCGTTTTGTATCGCGGTAGCGCGCCAGGGGTGGGTTTGGAGCGTCGTGAAGAGGATAGCGTCTTGGTCTTGAAGACGTGGGCTGGTGTGTTGAGCCCCAGCCGCCGCTTTCTGACCACTCTGCGAGATCCTCTAACAAGGCGGGCTTTCGAGGGCATACTTGACGAAATTCGCCCCGATTTGATCCATATCCAACATCTGATCGGATTTCCGGTGGGGCTCATTCGCTCCATCCGGGAGCGTGGCGTCCCTTTCTTGATCACGCTCCATGACTATTGGTGGGTTTGTGCCAACGCGCAACTGCTTACCAACTACAGCCGACAGCTTTGCGATGGCCCTCGTGCCTACCTGAATTGTGCTCGTTGTGTGCTGTCGCGGGCGGGGCGGAGTCCCGCCATCCCTTGGGCGGGAGTTGGCAATCTGTGGCCTGCAGTGCCCGCTCTTGCCGTGTTGATGGCTTGGCGGGGAAGCAAGTTGCGGTCCGCTCTGCTCCAGGCGGACAGATTGATTGCCCCCTCTCACTTCGTGAAGGAATGGCACAGCGCCCAAGGTGTGCCTGCTGACAGGATCGAGGTGCTGCCTCACGGCCTCGAATGGCCCCCGGATTTACCCCGGCAGCGGCGGTCGACTGAAGCAGTGCGTTTAGCTTACATCGGTGGTCTGGCGTGGCAAAAAGGGGTCCACATCTTGGTGCAGGCCTTTAGCACGGTAAGGGGTGCGGTGAAGCTGTGGATTGCCGGGGATGAGTCATTCGATCCGGCCTACGTTGGCCAGCTCCGAACGCAGGCTCCCCCGAACTTGCGCTTTCTTGGCCATCTGCAGCGGGAGCAAGTCTGGGAGGTTCTATCGCAGGTGGATGCAGTTGTAGTCCCATCTCTATGGCACGAGACATTCTCGCTGATTGTCCATGAAGCCTTCGCGGCTGGTGTGCCGGTAGTCGCTTCCCGCTTGGGTGCTCTGACCGAGGCTGTTCGCGATGGGCAAGATGGTTTGCTGGTATCGCCTGGCGACGTCGTTGCCTGGAGCACGGCCCTACAGCGCCTGGTAGATGAACCGGATTTAAGGACGCGCCTGCGAGCGAATGTCCACCCTCCGATGACGTTGGAAGAACACGTAAGCCGGTTGGTGTCCCTTTACCGCAAATGCCTGTCCCACTAGCGTTCGGGTGAAGATCGTTCATATTGCACTTGCAATTTCAAACGCAGTGCATTCGCTGTACATCCGCTGGAGAGTAGGAATTCGCCTCTAGGATTTGACCTATGCGTATCGCTTTTGTCGTACACAAATTCCCACCTGAAAGCCTGGGGGGCGTAGAGACCTACACCTGGAGCCTAGCCCGGGTGTTGGCTGAGGCGAGACAGGAAACACATGTATTCTATCCGCTTGGCGGGATGTCTAGCTCGATATCTCGTGCCAAACGGGATGGCATTCATCTGTGGCGGGTTCCCCTGCCACCAACTCGGGCTCATGAGGGGGCGCTAAGACAGTTCTGGCATACTTTCCGGGACACTGCAATCGAGGCGAGCTTTCAAGAGTTCCTGACCACAGTCCTTCCAGACATCGTGCATTTCCAGCATGTGCAGGGCGTGTCCGCAAGGTTGATCCACCTGGCTGCAGCTTGTCCCCGCGTAATCACTCTGCACGACTATTGGTTTTTCTGTGCCAATAGTCAACTGGCGAGGCCAGACGGTCAGGTGTGCGCCGGTCCAGAATGGGGCTGGAACTGTGTGGACTGCCTCACGGTGCGGAAGGATTTGCGCTGGCTCAGGGTCCTACGTCCACTTGTCGCGCTGCCTCTGGCCTATCGCAACCTCTACCTGCGCCAAGTCGTGGAGTCGGTGCCGCTTTTTCTAGCGCCTAGCGAGTTCCTGCGCCAGCAGTACGTTCGCCAGGGGTTCCCAGCCGAGCGCATCGTCACAATAGAATTGGGCCTGGATACTGAACGGCTGAGTGAGATGCCAAGGGGCGATTTGCCGCATCCCTTGGCAAGGCGTCCTCGGCCTGCCATGCGCTGGGCGGGGCCGCACTTTGGTTTCTTGGGGACTCTAGCCCCTCACAAGGGAGTTCATGTGCTGGTTGAGGCCTTCAACCGGCTGCCTGACAACGCAGCCCTGACCATCTATGGCAGCGAAACGGTCTTCCCAGGCTATGTCGCGCAATTGAAGGCTGCGGCAATTCATCCCAATATCCGTTTTGCTGGCCCGCTGGACTATCGTCACGTTGGAGAGGCTCTGCGTCAACTGGGTTGCCTGGTTGTTCCGTCGCTCTGGTATGAGAACTCGCCTTTGGTGATCCAGGAGGCCTATGGGGTAGGGATGCCAGTGGTGGCCAGCCGCTTGGGAGCATTAGCTGAAAAAGTGCGGGACGGCGAAACGGGTCGGCTCTTTACCGCTGGAGACAGCACCGATCTGGCTCGCGTACTGCGAGAATTGATGGATCAGCCTGAGCAACTGGCTGCCCTGCGGGCCAATATCGTTCCGCCACCCACGATGCAGGAACATGCACAGCAGATGCTAGGCATATACAAGGCGATGCTCAGCAGGAGCTATCCTTGAAGCAGGTATTCGGCTTGCGAGCCGATGGCGAGGGGGAGCACGAGTGAAAACGTCAAGATTTGCGCTTATTGGTGTGGGCAACATTGGGCAGCGCTTTCTGCGCATGGTAGCTCAGAAGCAGAAAACTCTCAGTGCGCGCCATGGCCTGCAATTGGTTCTGGTCACAGTAGTTGATTCATCTGGAGCAGCCCTCAATGACTCCGGGTTGGATATCAACGAGATCTTGGAGCTAAAACACGCGGGCAGCAGTGTGGCTGCCTATCCCCGTCACGGTGTGCGAGGGCCAACGGCCTTGGACGCCCTGGAGCAGGCAGAAGCGGATTTGCTGATCGAGTTATCGCCCACAAATTTACAGCACGGCGAACCAGGTTTGTCCGCCATGACCTGGGCACTCTCACATGGCATGGATGTCGTCACCGCGAACAAAGGACCGCTCGTGCTGGCATACCAGCGCTTGACTGCGCTTGCTATAGAGAAGGGAGGATCACTCCTTTTCAGCGCTGCGGTGGCTGGAGGCTTGCCAACGGTCAACATTGGACGGCGTGATCTGGCTGGGGCCAAGGTTCTGCGCGTAGAAGGCGTCTTCAACACCACCACTAACTACATTCTGACGCGCATGAGTGAGGACAGGCTGTCATTCGAAGATGCATTAGCTGAAGCGCAGCAGTCAGGCGTCGCCGAGGCTGATCCAAGTCTGGACATTGATGGCTGGGACGCAGCCAACAAGCTGGTCATCGTAGCCAACAGCGTGTTGGGCATGCCGGCCACTTTGCGCGATGTTTCACTGCAGGGCATCCGTGGTATTAGCCACACAGAATTGCTACGGGCCAGGGAAGGCGGCCACGTTGTCAAGCTGCTGGCCACCGCCGACTCCTCGGCGGACAGTTATGAGCTGGCTGTGCGCCCGACAGAGTTGCCACTTGAGCATCCACTGGCGCGTCTGAGCAAGTGGCAGAACGGAGTGGTCTACACCACTGACGTCATGGGCATCATCACAGCCATTATTGAAGCTGAAGGGCCTACTGCTACTGCCGCAGCCGTTCTGCGTGACGTGATTAACGTGACTACCGTCCGGCCCTGAGCCGAAAGACGTCAGGGCTCCATCAACGTTAATCTGATTGGTTCGTAGTGGCGACCTGAGTCGCTCTTCCAACTTGTCGGGCGACTGAAGTCGCTACTAACAGGCCTCAATTCAAGCTTCACGCAGCACCGGGAGCGTTACGAGAAAAGTCACTATTCCGGCAGAGGTAGTGCGCACCCTACGGCAGTCCCACCCGCCTCCTCACCTCATCAATAGTCGCTTGGGCTATCACCCTCGCTCGGGCTGCCCCATCAGCAAGTATTCTCCATACCAGATCCGGGTCACGGGCCAGGTCGGCGCGTCGTTCGCGAAATGGGGCTAGAGCCTGAATCAGATCTTCCGCGAACTGCTTTTTGTGCTCCACGCAGCCGATCCCTGCACTGCGGCAATCGGTTTCGATCTGTGCGATGACCGCCGGGTCCGTCGAGAAGACCTTATGTAGAGCAAAGACGTTGCATATTTCAGGATGACCGGGGTCGGTCTTGTAGCGTCGCGCCGGATCTGTAACCATGGTCATCACGCGGCGCTGGATTTCTTCCGGGATGGCAGTCAACCCAATATGATTGTCCAGCGACTTGCTCATCTTGTTCACGCCGTCCAGGCCCATAATGCGCGGTGTCTCAGTGAGTTTGGCCTGTGGCTCTATTAGAGTCTTGCCAAACTTGGAGTTAAATCGTCGCACAATCTCGCGCGTGAACTCTAGATGTGGCAGTTGGTCCTCTCCCACAGGCACTATGTCTGCCTTATACAAAGTGATGTCAGCGGCCATTAGAACTGGATACCCCAGTAACCCGTAATTCACGTTATCTGGCTGCAGTCGCACTTTCTCCTTGAACGTGGGCAGGCGCGCGAGCCAGCCCATGGGCGTGACCATGGAGAGAATGGTGTGCAATTCAGTCACCTGTGGCACATGGGACTGCACAAAGATAATGCTGCGGCCTGGATCCATGCCTGCAGCCAGCCAATCGAGGACCATCTCGCAGGTGTTTTGCTTAATCTTGTGAGTATCGCGCAGAGTTGTCAGAGCGTGCAGATCTACCACGCAGTAGATGCACTCATGATCTTCTTGCAGGGCCACATAATTCTTGATCGCCCCGCAATAGTTACCGAGATGCTGTCGCCCTGTAGGACGTGCCCCAGAGAACACTCTTCCCTTCATAGGTTGCAGGACTCCTTTCACTAACTGCTGCAAGTTTACTACAAACTGCGGTGAAAAGGAAACCCCCTCTGTGCGCACACAAGAGGGGGTTGGGAACCCTCTATTCCAAATCTACGAGCCGAAGATTAGACTTCAGTTCGAAATGAATGGATAAAGTGCTTCCCGAGCTAGTCTAGCTTCACCACGTCAGCAGCTTGTGGACCTTTGTCACTATCTTCGATAGTGAAATCCACCCGCTGGCCTTGCTCCAGGTTTCGGAATCCTCCCCCGACGATGGCTGAGTAGTGGACGAAGACATCCTCGCTGCCTTCATCGGGTTGAATGAACCCGTACCCTTTGACGCGGCTGAACCATTTGACCGTGCCCAAGGTTCTGTCCGACATCTTGTGCGCACCTCCTTCCTTACAGCATAGTCAAAGGCCCGGTTGAAAACCGGGTGGACAGAAGCCTGTTGATAGTGGTCAAGTCATCACTATTCGCTATTAGCACAAAACCGCCAAGGCCAGTACAAAAAGCCTCCGCGGCAGTTCTAAATCAATATCAATCCAAAAGACACCTCGATCACGTTGGCTATGATACACAGTGTTTGCTGTTTTGTCAAATGATGCAACTTGAAACCACGCTTGCTTCCGATACATGAAGAAGACAGGCGAATAACAGAAATGTCCGCTCAACGCAAACCCTTGGACAAAATGGGACTTTTGAAGTAAAATGGTAAAGGCAAGTGGTTAGGATCTGCTCACTGCACAGACTTATCTATGAGAGTGATAGCTATCAGGAGGCAATCTTGTCAGAGCTCACAAACCTGTATGGCCAAATCGCAGCTTGTCAGAAGTGTGCCCTGGCAGAGGGGCGCACTCACGCGGTCCCTGGCGAAGGGCCGGAGGACGCAGAGATCATGTTTGTTGGCGAGGCGCCTGGCTATCACGAGAACCGGTTGGGACGTCCTTTCGTGGGCGCTGCGGGTAGTTTCCTTGAGGAGTTGTTGGCTTCGATAAATATGCGGCGTGAGGATGTCTACATATGTAACGTGATCAAGTGCCGTCCGCCGAATAACCGTGATCCACTGCCTAATGAGATCGAGGCATGTCGGCCATATCTGGACAGGCAGATTGAGCTGATCAAGCCTCGCTTGATCGTCACATTGGGGCGGTGTTCCATGGCCAAGTTCTTTCCGAGGGCGATGATCTCCAAGATCCATGGCGTGCCCAAGAAGGTCGGCGAGGTGATAGTGTTGCCGTTTTTTCACCCTGCTGCAGCTTTGCACCAGCCAAAATACCGGGCTGACATTGAGCGGGATATGCTCAAGATTCCTCAGATTCTGGCGCAGATGAATGACTTTGAGGAGATGCTGCCAGATCAGCAAGCCGAGCAATTGAGTTTGTTCTAGCAGTGGACTGAACAGGGTTGTAGCAGCATTCTTGAAGACCGTTAGTTCTGCTAGTCGTAATGGAAGTAGGAGGCATGACCAAGCGCAGGCGAACTAGGAAGAGACAAAAGCAATCGAGAGCTATCCCCGTAACCGTTTGGATTGAAGCGGCAGGCATACTGTTGACAGGCATAGCTTTAGTGACTCTGCTCAGCCTGCTCTCCTTCAGTCGTGGTACACTCACTGGCAAGTGGCTTGACCTTCTGCGCCAGGGCTTCGGTTGGGGCACGTATTTTGTGCCCGTGGGTCTGGGAGCACTTGGCCTTTGGCTTTTCCTGGTTGGCTTTGGCCGTCAGATTCGCGTGCCCTTGGAAACCCTATTAGGCACACTGCTCCTGTTCTTGGGCAGCCTGGGCCTCTTGCACTATTTCGCCACTGATCCACAGGCTGTAGCTCTCAGCGGTGGAGGAGGAGGACATCTGGGCTGGCTGATAAGCAGGGCCCTGATTGGTGCCTTGGGCGACATTGGTGCCATATTGACGCTGCTTACGATTCTCATTGTCGGACTCATCGCTCTTTTTAGTATTTCAATCACGAATGCTTTCAGGTACTTCCTAACTCTATGGCACAAGCTGGTGGATTGGTACCGGTTTCACTCAGCAGCAATCAGGGACGTTGCCCCGCCTGAGGGATGGCGGGACGTTGCCCCGCCTGACAGATGGCGGGACGTTGCTTCACCACCCAAGGACGAAAGTCTAGCCGCGCGCTTGATGGTCAGGACGGAGGAACAAGGGCGCCGACCGACTGCGCCAGCTACCACATCTCCGTTGGCAGAACACGGCTTGCTCTTTCCGCGCGTAGTGGGGGACGCGAAGGAATGGCGGCTTCCTTCCCTTGAAGACATCCTGGAGAGTGGTGTTGAGCAGGAGCTGAGTCAGGCGGAGATTCGCTACAAGGTGCGCGTAATCGAGGAGACACTGGCCAGTTTTGGCGTACCGTGCAAAGTGGTCGAGGTCAACCAGGGACCGACAATCACACAATTCGGTCTGGAACCGGGATTCATCGAGCGGAAAGACCGCCTCGGAAGGCACAGGCGTGTCAAGGTCAAGGTAAGTCGCATCACCTCCCTGGTCAGCGACCTGTCACTCGCGCTGGCCGCCTCACCTATCCGTGTCGAGGCACCTGTGCCCGGCCGCCCGCTCGTGGGCATCGAAGTGCCCAACACGAGCACTTCCCTGGTCAGCCTGCGCAGTGTGATAGACTCCAAAGCTTTTCGCAGCATTGACTCCAAGCTGCGCATTGCCTTGGGTCAGGACGTCGCCGGCCAGCCAGTTGCAGCCGACCTGGCACAAATGCCGCACTTGCTCATCGCCGGGGCCACCGGCTCAGGCAAGTCCGTGTGCATCAAGTCCATTACCGCCTGTCTGCTGCTTAACAACACCCCTGATGATTTACGTCTGATCATGATTGACCCCAAGATGGTCGAACTGGCCAGTTTCAATGGCCTCCCTCACCTCTTGGTCCCCGTAGTGATTGAGGTCGAGCGCGTGGTGGTCACGTTAAGGTGGGTGACAAGAGAGATGAAGCGCCGCTATAGGTTGTTCTCCAAGGTAGGTGCGCGCACCATTGCGATGTACAATCAGATGATGGCCTCACGGGGGAAGGATAGTCTGCCCCACATTGCAATACTCATTGACGAGTTAGCGGACCTGATGATGGTTGCCCCTGAAGAAATGGAGCGTTCAATCTGCCGCATCGCCCAGTTGGCGCGGGCGACCGGCATTCACCTGGTGATCGCCACACAGCGACCCTCGGTTGACGTGGTAACAGGGCTGATCAAAGCGAACTTTCCGGCGCGGATCAGCTTTGCGGTCACGTCGCAGGTGGATTCGCGGGTGATCCTGGATATGCGCGGTGCGGAGAAGCTGTTGGGACGGGGGGACATGCTGTACTTGGCTTCGGACTCGAGCAAGCTCGTTCGCCTGCAAGGCTGCTTTGTCTCAGATACAGAACTCGAAAGGCTGGCAAACTATTGGAGGGGCTTCCGCACCAGTGCTCCCTTACCACCGGGCGCCGCTCTCGTGCAGCAGCCCCTTTGGGAAGAAATGATGGCTAAAGAAAAGGAAGCCGCTAGCAGGGATGACCTTCTTGACAGAGCGATTGAGGTTGTGCGGGAACACGACCGGGCGTCCATTTCCCTGCTGCAGCGTAAGCTGCGAATTGGGTACTCCCGAGCTGCACGTTTGATAGATACTATGGAAGAGCAAGGTATTATTGGCCCAGATGAAGGCGCAGGCCGTGGTCGTCGCGTCTACAAAACACGCCAGGAAGAAGGTTCGACGTACGAGAGTCAGTAGGACAAAGAAGGCCCGTTTCTGGGATAACGCGAAGGGGGTGTGTAATGAGTAATGATTCCCCTACTGAGAAGCACATTTACAAACCGCACTATCATACAAGCGCTGATCTGTTTCATTGGCATCAGTACCAGGGTAGCAATACTAACGATTGTGCAGCATTCAGCATAGCTATCGTGGGCAATGCCATTCTCAATAGCCCGCATTTCGATGGATACACCGTTGCTCGAGAAATGGAAAAGGTCGTTGTTGCCAGTAGGCCTCTGCCTCACATTACCATTCGCAAAATCCCCAAGTGGGCTACTCTGCCCTGGGGTATTTCTGGGTATCTACAAAGCAAGGGCATCTCGGCCAGACTGCGATGGTTTGGTAGCACGGATGATTTGCTTCACAATATCCAGGAAAACCGCTTAACTATCGTACTTATCGGTGAACCGTTTCTCCGTGAAGGGTTCAAGTTCAAAGGCTGGGCGCACGCTAAGGTTCTATATGGATTTGAACCCACGGGCCCTCAGCCTGAGAAGGGTTTCTACTTCGTTGACCCTGGCGAGCGCCGGGAGCGGTCCAGCTCGCATCAGCCCCAGGGAGTGTCTTGGCAAGATGAGGTCAAGTTCAAGAAAGAGTGGAGCAACATGCTCCGCATATATATTGAAGCACAGGCCTAAAGTCGTGGCGTGCTGCCGAATCAGCCACACGAGCACGGCAAAGTCCCGCCATCCTTTGGGCGGGGCAAAGTCCCGCCGTCTGCGGAGTCCCGCCATCTTTGGGGCGGGGTCGGGCGGGGCAAAGTCCCACCATCCTTGGAGACCAGCCATCCCTTGGGCGGGGCAAAGTCCCGCCATCTTTAGGGCGGGGTCGGGCGCGACATGAAGTTGCTGCGGGATGGAGCGCGAGTTCTGGGTCTACACCTCACAGCCGAGCATGTGCGGGCCTTCCGAATCTACTATCGAGAACTCGTCGCCTGGAACCGCAAGTTCAATCTGACCACGGTGACGCGCTACGAGGAAGTGCAGATCAAACACTTCCTCGATTCATTAACCTGCCTACTGGCTCTCCCACTACCGGGCGCGGCCCCAGGTGAGCGTCTTCCGAATGTAGTTCCTCTTTCACACAAGGACACACCACTGCTGTGCATTGACGTTGGCACTGGTGCAGGTTTCCCTGGTTTGCCTGTCAAGATCATGCATCCAGCGCTGCGTGTGACCCTTCTAGAGTCCTCAAGGAAGAAGCTTGCTTTCCTGGAGCACCTGGTAGAGTGTTTAGGCCTGGAGGGCGTGGATTTGCTGCGGGCACGGGCGGAGGAAGCAGGACAGGATGCACATCACCGAGAACGTTATGATGTAGTGCTGGCACGAGCAGTGGCTGATTTGGCTGTACTGGCCGAGTACTGCCTGCCCTTGTGTCGTAAAGGGGGCTGCTTTATCGCACAGAAGGGGGCAGACATCGAGGCTGAGCTGGGGGAGGCTGCGGCAGCGATTAACTTGCTAGGTGGCAAGTGCCGGGAGGTGAAAGCTGTTCACCTGCCAGGATTAAGAGAACCACGTTCAATAGTGGTAGTAGACAAAGTGGTGGAAACGCCAGCCAAATACCCGAGGCGTCCGGGCATACCCCGGAAGCGGCCTCTTAAAGGGGAGTAAGCTTCTCCACCCTGCCCGCATACACGTGCCACAGGGTTACTCGTGCCAGGAACTCTTTGCTATAGTGCGCCAAGTCGGTTGTGGTTATGATTACCTGCTGTGCCTTATCAATGGCATTCAGGAGATAGCTTCGGCGTGCGGCGTCCAACTCGGAAATGACATCGTCCAGCAGCAAGACTGGCTTGTCGTTTTTCTCCTGCAGCATCAGTTCTACTTCAGCCAGCTTCAGGGATAGCGCGATAGTCCGCTGCTGCCCGCGAGAGCCGTAAGTATTCATGTCCACGCCGTTCACCACGAAGCGAAGGTCATCCCGATGCGGCCCAACGACGGACATGCCCTGTTCAAGTTCCCTGGCGCGCGCCTCGCGCAGTTGGTCGGCAAACGAGGCGGCGGCGTTTTGCAACCGAGCCGACATCTCTGTCCCAGGCAAGACATCCTGCTCCGTTGGCAGAGCTATCTGGTAGGCGCCACCCTTTCCGAGGCCAGCGCTCGCACAGTACTCCAGCCGCAACCGCTCTTTCTCCCCTGTTAGCTCGGGATGAATGCGTTGTATGGACTCGTCCAATTGACGGATCACCTGTTGACGGCGGACAATGACATAGGCGCCGTGTTCTACCAGGCGTTGATCCCAGAAGAGGAGTCGGGCGGCCCCGTCGCCTCGACCTCGAAGGGACCTCAGCAGGTGATTTCGTTGCGTCAAGACGCGATTGTAGCACTGCAACTCACGGCAGTACTTTGGATCAATCTGGCAAATGGTGTCGTCAAGATAACGGCGTCGCAAATAAGGCGAGCCGGCCACCAGGTCTATATCCTGGGCCAGGAATAACACGGCATTCAGCAGCCCTACTACGTCCCGAACACGTTTGCTGGCACCATTGAGGCGGATATGTTTGCGCAGCGCTTGCCCTGAGCCTTGCCGAAGGGCGACTGCATCTGGATCCAGGGTTCTTCCGCCGCTTTGTACCAATGACAGCTCGATCTGGTCACTTCCTTCAGCTTTCTGAATCTGGGCTACCAAGCGGGCGAAAGGCAGGTCTTCTTCCAGGGCCAGCCAGTTTACGAGTTCACGATCCACCTTTGTGCGTGGTGAGCGAATTCTGGATAGGTAGTAAATGGCTTCCAGCAGATTCGTTTTGCCCTGGGCATTGTCGCCTTGCAGCAGCACGATGCCTTCCGGCAGATCCAGCTCCAGCCGAGAATAGTTCCTAAAGTTTGTGAGACTCAGGTGCAAAATGCGCATGTCCCTTTTCGATGCTGCTAAAGTCGGTCGTATTATACTGGCAATCTCGCAGGTTGGTAAAAGAGCATTTGTGCTGCCCTGGAATGTACCTTGCCTCGGCCTGACGTTAGAGCAAAAAGTGTGTATAATATGCGAGCCGGATCTTGAACGATATAGCGAGAGATAGAGTCTTGGCAGTCATGCACTCCAAAGGATCGCCATGGTTTCGAAGAATAAACCACTGAGACACAGAGTCCGCTGAATCTCACTCTCAAGTTCTCCGTGTCCTTGGGGTCTTCGCGGTTTACAAGTAGATTCTTGCGGTGCAGCCATACTACGTTATATGGACGAAAACGCTAAAGGAGAAGACATGAAGATACTGGTTACTGGGGGGGCAGGCTTCATCGGTTCACACGTAGTGGACGCCTATCTGGAGCAGGGCCACGATGTGCTGGTCGTGGACGACCTCACCACAGGCAAGAGCGAGAATGTGCACCCCAAAGCTCGGCTCTATCAGTTGGACATCCGTGACGAGAAACTGGAAGAAATCTTTGCTATGGAAAAGCCGGACGTCGTCAACCATCACGCGGCGAGGGCCAGCGTTCGCGAGTCCATGCTACAGCCAATTCTCTATGCTGACGTCAACATATTGGGCTCGCTCAACCTCCTGGAGTTGAGTCGAAAGTACGACGTCAAGAAACTCATATACATCTCCACCGGCGGAGCTGTCTACGGCGAGCCCGAGTACTTGCCCGCCGATGAGGCGCACCCAATCGCTCCTCTTGATCCCTACGGCGTGAGCAAGGCGAGCTTTGAACACTATTTGCCCCTATATCGAGCAAACTATGGCACTTCCTTCACCGTTCTGCGCTATGCCAACGTGTACGGCCCCCGCCAGGATCCATACGGTGAAGCTGGCGTCGTAGCCATCTTTACGGGCCAGATGCTGCGCGGAGAGCAAGCCGTCATTAACGGTACCGGTGAGCAGGAGCGCGATTTCGCCTACGTCAGCGATGTGGCACAGTCCAATATCCTGGCGCTCAGCAATGGCGATGGTGGAATCTACAACATTGGCACCGGTGTGGGCACGTCCATCAACGATATCTTCTCCAAACTCAAGGCCGCTACTGGCTATGCAAGACAGGCCGTGCACGGCCCAGCGAAGACAGGGGAGGTTTTCAAGACTTACCTCAAAGTGGACAAGGCCAAGCGCGAACTCGGCTGGCAGCCAGTCGTTACTGTGGAAGAAGGGCTGCGCCTCACGGTAGAATACTTCCGTGCACAGGGTTGATCCTGCGTGCGGGGGACAAGAACCTGAAGTTCAGCCAAAGCGGAGTGGTACACGAATTCCACGAATCGCACGAAAAACCCAAAAAGAGATTCGTGTAATTCGGCCTTTTTCGTGCCATTCGTGTTCAGGGTTTTCTACGCCACCAGAATGCGAATAGCAAAGCTAGGACAGAGCGGAGTGCAGGATGCGCGTTGGATTCAACGCTTTCTTCTTAGGCCAAGCGGCTACAGGTAGTGGCCAGTACACTCATCAATTGTTGCGTGCGCTGGCGCAGCTAGACGGGCGCAACGAGTACCTCCTGTACGCCAGGGCCGGTGATGGCGAGAAACCAGGTTTCTTGAGCAGTTTACGAGTACTGCGGACGCCCTTTTCTCGGCGCTCCAAGAACCTGGGCAAGCTCTGGTTTGAGCAGATTGCTTTCCCACGAGCCTGCCGCTGTGCGTCTGTGGATCTGTCTCATGTGCCTTACTTTGCTTCTCCTGTATGCCCTGCGGTTCCTACGGTTGTCACTGTCCATGACCTCATACCCCTGCTCTTGCCTGCTTACCGGGGGGCCATCCTGGTGCGGTTGTACACCCACTTGGTTACTGCTGCGGCGCGGCGAGCAGACCGCATCATTACCGATTCGGTGGCCTCAAAGGGTGATATCGTCAGGCATTTGCGCGTGCCTTCTGAGCGAGTCCATGTCATCTATCTCGCCGCTGATCCGGCCTGCCGTCCCGTCTCGCACGAGAAGGCGTTGGCCGCCGTGCGTCGCAAGTACGGGCTGCCCGACGCATACGTGCTGTACCTCGGGGGCTTTGACCGGCGCAAGAATCTGTACACCCTCCTTAAGGCCTATGAGCGTGTGTCAAAGGCCATGGGTGACGAGGTCCCATCTCTGGTCGTGGCTGGCCGATTGCCGTCAGCGGATACGCCGTTGTTCCCTGATCCAAAACGGATGGCCAAGGAGCTGGGCGTGGAACAGAGCGTCTTTTTCAGCGGGTGGATAGCCGAAGAGGACAAGCCCGCTCTCTACAGCGGGGCTCTGTTCTTTGCTTTCTTGTCCCTCTACGAGGGCTTTGGGCTGATGCCGCTGGAGGCGATGTCCTGCGGCACGCCCGTGCTTGCTGCCAATACCTCATCGCTGCCAGAGGTCGTTGGGGCCGGTGGATTGCTGGTGAATCCCAATGATCTGGATGAGATAGTTGAGGCGATGGTCACCTTGCTGCGAAATCCTGCGCTGCGACAACAGCTTGGGCGAGATGCCCTTGTGGAAGCCGTCAAGTTCGACTGGAAACGGACAGCCGAACAGACTCTGCAAGTCTATGACCTGGCTGTGAGCAGGTCTAGGAGGCACCCTGGTTCCAGACCGAAGGAAGTGAGGCGTTTCGATTAGAAACACCTGACAAAACTCACCGCCGAGACCGCAGAGCCCGCAGAGACACTTTTGCTCTCTTTGCGCTCTCTGCGAAGCGTCGCGGCATCCCTTCGACGGGACGGCGTGCTCTGCGGTTTTGAACGTGTCAAATTCGGCAGGCGAACCGTTGACCGAGTGAGCAAAAAGGTGTAAAATGATTTCGGGAGAGTCCATGCGGCTTTTGACCGGCTGTTTCGCAGATATCAAGAAAGTATTCTGGTCGTCTCTTATCGCAGCGATGGCTTACCTTCCGAGCCACAGCTGGTGTCTTTGCTCAAGCGATACAAGCGCCACGTACGCGTTCAGCATTTTGGCCGATACAAATACGTCCTGTCTGCCAATGCCGAGTCTAAAGAAATCCTCTTAATCGGCGCTTAGCTCTATCGACGAGTGGAGCAGAGATGACGATGGATGAGTTCAGAGAGAGAGCTTATTTGGACACTTTGGCTGGAGCAGATTGAAATGGGTAAGAAAAAGTCAGAAAAGAAGCATCTCAAGAGCACTCAGGCAGAATCCGACAAGAGCCCGCCTTTTGTGGATCTCCGGGGGATGGAAAGGATGATGTCGGATCTCGGCAGACTGCTTAGCGAGCGCGAGTTTGATTCCATAGAAGAAGCAAATGCCTTCTTAGAAGACACGCTCTCCCCAGGAAGGCTGCATACGTCACCAAGGCGCACCCCACTAGAATGGGCCCAAGACCTGATATACGAAGCATGGGATTCCTCGGGCAAGCGACGGGTGGAACTGGCTCGCCGCGCTCTTGACATTTCAGAGGACTGCGCTGATGCCTATGTGCTCTTAGCAGAGGAGGCAGCCGGCAGCTTGGAGGAAGCTAGAAACCTGTACGAGAAGGGTGTGAAAGCAGGAGAGCGTGCCCTCGGTCCAGAGCTGTTTGAGGAATACGTCGGACACTTCTGGGGCCCATTGTCGACGCGCCCTTACATGCGGGCGCGTGCCGGATTAGCTCAGTGTTTATGGATGCTTGGTGAACGTCAGGAAGCCATAGAGCACTATGCCGAGATGCTGCGCCTCAATCCGGGAGACAATCAAGGTGTCCGCTACGTGCTGATAAATTGCTTGCTGGAGGAAGAATCTGACGAGGCTGTTGGGAGACTTCTGGATCAATATGACGGCGACTGGGCAGCCACATGGCTATTCTCGCGTGCATTATGGATGTTTCGCCAAGAGGGGGCTAGCTCGAAGGCGACGGCGTGGCTGAGAGAAGCCTTAGAATATAATCCTTACGTGCCGCTCTATATGCTTGGGAGAAAGAAGCTGCCGAGGCGTTTGCCAGCATATGTGGGTTTCGGAGATGAAAACGAAGCAATAGCCTACGCAGCGGAAGCGACTGCGATATGGCGGAAAACACCAGGGGCTATTGAATGGTTGGCGAGCAATCTGTCTGGTAACGCCGAGTGAGGCTGGAGGTAGTGTATTGTTCCCACTTTGTCTTCACGTCTTTCCTTCACCGCCGAGCACACAGCCTCTTGGCACCTTCGGTGGCCAAGAGACGCAGAGATCGCAGAGGTTTTTGGGAAAATCTCGGCGTTCTCAGCGGACTCACCGGTGTAAAAGTAAGCCGGCGTTCACACCAATGCAATTGGGCGAGAAGACCGACCACAACCGGGAGAATCCGTGAAGTCTGTTATCCGTACTCTATCACATAGGCCTCTGCTACGACCTTTGCCCTACGTGGGGTTGGCTTTCTTGGCTCTTGTGGCTACTGTGCTGGCGGGGTGTGGTGCCCTGCGCTTCCCTGGGCAGACGCCTGAACCGACTAATCCCCATCTTATTGGGCCCATTAACACGCCGACGCTAGCACCCGTGCTGCTTACACCTGCACCGACCTGTACGCAATCGCCAACGTCACCCGCGTCATCAACTTCTCCAACGCCCACTTTTGGCTTGCCTCTGCCCGAACCAACTTGCCTGACCACTCCGATGTGGGGCCTCGGGGATGTGTGGAGCAACGAGAGTGTGCGCACACGTCTGGGCTGTCCAGTAGGAGAACAGATTGGCGTCCAAGGCGAGGAAATCTACTTCGAAAACGGCCACATGCTTGGGCGCCCGGATGCCGGTCTGATATACGTCCTCTTCAGCAGCTTGCAGCCTGATGGATGGGGAGCGTTTGCGGACACCTTTGAACCTTCTGATCCAGACAGCGACCCCGCTATCGTAGAGCCAACTCCCCTATCTGGTGTACCGGTCTATATCCAGCCTAGGGGAAGATTTGGTAAGCTTTGGCGTGCACACGCCTGGTTGCGAGAAAAACTGGGGTGGGCGCTGGCTCCGTACGATGGTAAAGGCCAGGCGATCCCTGGCATTCGCTTTGATGGTGCAGTGCAGGACTTTGAACGCGGCGTTTTGTTCTGGAATGGCGACGTCTGCTTTGTGTTGCGAACTGACGATATGTCCTGGGTAATGTACTAGGAGCCTACTCTCTGTAAAGACGTTGCGTGCCGGAGGTCCCGCCATCTGTGCGGCGGGGCAACGTCTCTACGGTACTCTGAGAATACGAGGCCGGCTGCCCTTTCGGATAGACTCCAAGGAGAAGTAGCCATACTCCCTCCAAAGCTCGAACGATTCGATTTCGTCCTGCCTGGGCTGGCGCTGGGCCTCTACGCTGGTCGAGTGCTTCTGGAAACTCTCCCCCACCCTGTCCCTGTGCTGGCCGCGTTGTTGGCAACTATAGTTTCGATCCTCGTGGCTGTCTCTCTGGCCGCGGTTGGGCGCAGACGCGGCCTTGACTTGTCCCCACTTCTTGCTCTGTACCTCTACGTATTCTGGCCTTGGCTCAGTCCTGTGCTTGCCCTGGGCAACGCTTTCGTCGTTGCTGTTGCCCTTCTTCATAAGAACGTGCGTAAGCCCTATCCCTTGCTCGGCGACGCACTGCTTTTTGTGGCCAGTCTGGCTTTGTATGTTCATACGTTGGCTCCTACTATCCTACCGGCCGATAGCGGTGAGTTTCAGCTTGTAGCCTACGTCTTAGGCATTGCTCATCCTCCGGGCTATCCTCTGTATACAATGCTGGCCAAGTTGTGCACCTATTGTCCTCTTGGCGACATCGCCTACCGCGTCAACCTGTTCTCTGCCGTCACCAGCGCCTTGACTCTGCTAGTGCTGGGCCGGGCTGTGAGATGGCTCACAGGCTCAGGGATGGCAGGGCTGATTGCCGCTGCAGCACTGGGCGTCGCTCCCACTTTCTGGGCACAGAGCACGACAGCGAATATCCGCAGTTTGACCGCCCTGTTCACGGCAGTGCAGTTGAGTGCGCTCCTCGCTTATGCCAGTACCAAGAACGTCAAGCATCTGCTCGCTTTTGCCCTGGCCTTTGGCCTGGGTATCACTCACCATGGCTCCATCGCCCTGTTGATTTTGCCGTACGCAGCCTTTGTTTTGGTATGCGACCCCAAATTGGTGCGCAGGCCTCGCACATTGATTCGTCCGCTCCTGGTCTTCCTTCTCTCGCTGTTGGTTGTCCTCTATCTTCCGCTGCGTAGTGCGATGGGTGCGCCTCTTGATCCACAGCCTATCCGCAGCTTGTCAGGATTCCTGGACCACGTTTTGGCTCGTGGCTTTCGTGGTGACATGTTCTATTTCATCGAACCTACGGTTCTGCTCGCCAGGCTGCGGGTGGTAGCGAATGTCCTGGCCTTCGAATTCGGTCCGGTTCTGCTCTTGCTGGCCACGTGGGGAGCAGCCAGCATGTTCGTGCGCCGCGGCAGGCTGTTGCTGCTCTGTGGCGGCGTCTTTGTCGTCAATGCGCTGACGGCTGCTACCTATCGCGCTCCACAGACCGTGGAGTACATGATACCGGCCTACGTTGCCGTGGCGTTCATCTGCGCATATGGCGCATGGTCCTTGAGCGAACTCGCGCGTTCTCGTCGCCCGTCATCGCTGGTCCTGGCTGCTGCGCTGCTGATGCCTGCCTTGATGCTGCTGCGCAACTACCCAAGCTTTGTACAGTTGAGCAGGGATCGCTCCGCCCGGCAGTACGCGGAGGATGTGCTCAAACAAGCGCCACAGGGCGCTCGTGTCCTGTCCAACTGGCACTATGCCACGCCATTCTGGTATCTCCAACACGTGGAGAACGTGCGTCCAGACGTCGAGGTGGTCTACGTCTACCCGGAAGGTGCCACACCCCTGGCCCAAGTCTGGCTGCGCCGAATTGAGGAGAGCGTAGCGCGACGCCCAACGATTGTGACCAACTATTGCCCCGAGTTTGAGACAGCTCCCTATACGTTCCAGCCCTTCGCCAGCACATTGCTGGTGCAAACTGGGCCTGCCTACGAGGTTCCCAACGGCATCAAGCGTCTCGATGTGCTCTTTGACGGCCGCATCCGTCTTGCAGGCTATGAGCTGGAGGGACAGACCGTCTCTCCAGCGGACAGCCTCACGGTGCATATCTGCTGGCAGCCTGCAGTCAAGCTGGAGCGCGATTACTCGTTCTTCGTCCATCTTGTAGACGAAACGGGTGCCGTGTTGGGACAAGGAGACGTCACTCATCATGCTGCGCGTTACGACGTAGGTCAGGTGATTCTGGATGAGTACCGCATCCCTCTACTGCCTACGGTGAAGCCCGGCCGGTACAAGCTAATAGCTGGCGTCTATATCACCCTGGCCGAGGGCGGCTGGCGCAGACTGACCACGAAAGACGGCAGGGATGCAGTGACTCTGGGTCAGGTCGAGGTGCAGCCGTTAGACGCGGCTCCAGTGACGCTGCACGCACTGCATCGCCCGTTTGCCTGTGGCTACACTTTGGTGGGCGCGGACTATGACCACAGCCTGCCTGGCCCACTGCGCCTCTATTTACACTGGCGCTGTGATGACCCGTCAGCACTGGAGCAGAACATTGTCCTGTTTTCAGGAGGGGAAGTGCTTGCGGTGAGCCGCCTGCCAACGGGCCAGGCGGGGGATTACTTCACCACAACGCACGACCTGCCAGCAGACGCGATGAATTTGGTGCTGGAACTGCACGCGGCCGTGGATGATACACCAGGTGCGCTGTTTGGGCCGTGGGGTATTTCCGTCGGTCACCGCCTGAGGTTGCCGATGCCATCGACAGATGAGCGTTACATTTGCCTGGGCGGTGAGATGCTCTTGGTGAGGGCTGAATATCCGACAGCGTTGCATGCTGGCTCGCCTCTGCGCGCCAAGATGACCTTTGTCGGCACAAAACCTATCACCCACGACTACAGCGTTTCGCTGAGCTTCACGGACGAAGCAAGCGCGTGGCGGACACAGCACGACGGCACGCCTGCTCTGGGAGCTATACCTACGTTAAAGTGGATTCGCGGCATCACTGTTTGGGATGAGCACGATTTGGTACTGCCACCAGACGCTGCTGGTCGCGGCGTGCTGCGGCTGACTGTATACGACGCTTTCACCATGAGGCCACTGCCCATATTGGACGAACGCCTGGCTCGTCTGGGGCAGGGTACGCAGATGGAGTTGGGGGGCATTCAGGTGCGGTGACACAGTGGCAGTGCATAAATGTCGGTGCCTGGGCCCATTCTGCCTAGGCGCGGTAGAGACGCCGCGGCGGGCTGTCTCTACACAAATGCGTGAGGCCGGACGGGCAAGGTGACTGGCACCTCGCAGGTGCCGGTCACTAATTCCTTCGATATATCATGTAAATACATGGGGTTCGGGTTTCCAGATCATTGTGGAACTCTATCAATGTAGTATGGGTCTGAAATGGCAGCTACAAAGGCCCTGCGACTGCCCTCGGAAGAATCAAATCTCCAATTGGTTTCCTTATCAATATTGAACCAGATAGCAGCCTTTATGTACGGATAATCCTTCATCTTGGAATACGCATCTGCTATCCAGGCTGCTTTATCGCCCCCCTCTTCTGTGCATGCGAATTCGGCTATCATGAACGGCTTATCGATCGACTCGCTCAGTAGCCTGAGATCATCGTCGAAAATCTCTTCAAAGGACATCCAATGGCTCCACCATTGAGTGTTACCCCAATTGTAACCATCCGACCCGATCCAATCTACATACAGATCACCGGGATAATAGTTAACAGGGCTATTCCAAGGTTCATGTGGAACCGAGTCTGCGTTTGGGCTGAATACCCAGTAAACATTGCGTGCACCTTGTCTCTGAAATACTTCATGGATGTGTCTCCAGGCATCCACAAATCTTTCAGGACCATCTGGTACAGTTGGATCGCCGTAACCCGTTGTTTCGCCTCCACCATTGAATACTCCCGAATAGGGAAACCAGTTGCCATTCATTTCGTGCCAGGGTCTCAGTAGGATGGGAGAGCGCATTTCTCTTGCGGCCAGCGCCCACTTCTCAACATAATCGTCAAAATCCCCATTGATTACGCCATCCAATGTTAGGTATTCAACATCCTTTGGCCACCCGTCTGGTCCCCAACCCCAGGTGATTATGGGAATTATGTCTCTATCTATCAGTTGTTGGACGTGGTTAGGAAGAAAGCCAAAACTCCAGCCTTGATAAACCAGTCCAATAGCCATATGTTTACCTTCAGTTCGGGTTTCATAATCACTGACTTGGGCAGTAATGTTTCCATAAAGATCAACAAACGAACCAGTGTATGCTCCACTTTCGGGTATTGGTATGGTAAGGACAATGGGTGTTGGAGTAGCGGTAGCAGTAGACGTTGGAGTGGGTGTTTCCGTCGGAGTCTGAGTAGCTGTAGGAGACGGCGTAGCAGTAGCTGTTGGAGCCGGTGGTTCCAAGTTCCTGGCGGCTATTGGTAGATATGACGCATGCCGTTGTGTGGCATTGGCAGTTGGTGACACTGTTGCAGCCGCGAGAACTGCCGCTAGCACAAGCAACACACCCACCAAGGCGCCCCGAATTGTGGTCGGTTGGAGGGCTCGTTTCAAGTGCTGGATCTTTCCTCCTTGGGCAGTTGAACTTGGTGGCAACGACTGGCAAGTAGATTATACCCCGGTTCTTCCCTGCACCAAAAGAGTTTCTTGACGAGAAACCCACGAGGCTGTACAATATGGACAGAATGTACAATATAGACAAATGTTGCACTAGGTTTGAGGGAGAGGTGCTATGGAGCAAAGGCTAAGCATTACGGAGGCTCGCAAGCAATTGGCTAACATTGTTGACCGGGTGAGGTATAAGGGAGAGAACTATATCATCGTCAGGCATGGGCAAGAGGCTGCGGTCGTTGTGCCAATGGATGTGTACCGCCGCTGGAAGATGGAACGTGAGGAGTTATTTGAGGTTATCCGAGAAGTCCACGCAGCCAACCCCAATGCTGATCCGGATCAAGTCATGAGAGAGGTTCTGGAAGCACAGCAGTCCGTTCGCCGATCTTTGACTGAATAAGGCCTGTTATGCACATCGTACTTGATGCCAACGTTCTTGTTAGTGCGCTTATCTCCGCCAAGGGAGCCCCTGCCCAGATTGTCGCGCACTCGCAAGCCGCAGAGTTTGACGTGGTCGTCTCTCCCGCAATCCTCCAGGAACTGGATCGCGTGCTCCATTACCCGAAACTCCAGCAGCGCTATCATCTGCCGGAGGAGCGCACTCAACGATTCCTGCGGTTGCTCGTACGACAAGCGATCGAAGTGATTCCGTCGCAAGAGCTTACCGTCATTGAGCGTGACCCAACAGACAATCGCTACTTGGAATGTGCTCTAGCAGGAGATGCAGGCGTTATTGTCAGCGGGGATCACCACTTACTTGACCTCGAAGAGTACGAAGGCATTGAGATCCTCGCTCCTGTTGGATTTCTAGCTCTTCTCAAGTTGCAAGACAAAGACCCTAAGGGTTTTCGAAACCCTTAGGGTCTGCCTCTCTGCTTACGGCACCGGTACGGTTTCATCAAGCAGCAATCGGTCGGCAGACACGGTGAAGCCAGGCGGAGCCACGACAGGCAGTCGCCCATCAGGGTGATAGAGCCCCACCCCCAGGCGGTAAACGCCAGCCGGCGCATCCTCCAGCGACAGCGCGATGCTGTCGCTGACTACCTCTGTAGGAACCCAGCGCGTCGTTGGATGCCTATCACCGCCGGCAAGGACGTCTTTCTGAGCCACGATATGCTCCGTCGTTGGGTCGAACAGGTGCACGAAGATCTTATAGTCTGTGGTCATGGCAGACAATGCCTGCCAGTACAGCGTCAGGAGCAGCTCTCTTTCTGTGCGCTCCAGGTCATAGCCTAGCAAGCGTATTCGCCCTCCGAAATCAGCGCCTACCGACTTTTGCATCTCTGGTATGGCAAAGCTGCGTGCAGCCTCAACAACGCGCACTGCGGTGGGGAAGGTGAAGGTGCCCATTTCCTTTCTCGATAGCGCTTCGAGGACCATCATAGTGATGGTGTACTCTCCAGTGGGGAAATCACTATCAAGCGCCAGTTCGTAGTGGCTGGCCACGACCGCGTCTTGGGGCCATAGCGAAGTAGCGTAGCCGCTGACCAGCGGCATTGTCCGGCTGTAGGCGACTGCCCCCGCCTGGTTGAGCAACGCCACGCGGCATTCATAGTCTTGATCCACCCGGGTCGTAGCCGCCCACTTGAGCAACACCTCCAGGTCTTCGCCTTGCTCCAGCTCCCCCTTGGATAGTCGAGCCTCACTGAGAATAATGGCGGGACCGAACTGGTACAGCACCTCGTATCCTGGGCGCACCGTAGGCTGAGCTATGACCACGTTCGGTATCCTTGCTGTGCCAATGGGGCGCAGTGACGCAGCCTCGTATAAGGTCACGTGAAGGCAGTATCGCGCACCAGGTGGCGTTCCATCATCGAGCGACAGCGTATAGTGATCGTTGACCAATTCGCCGGCCCGCCACATGCTGGTTGGATAGAAACCGTATCCGGGTTGAGTGTCAAGCCTGGCCACATCCCAACCTGACGGATCCTTGAGACGCAAGGCAGTTTTATAGTTCTGCGCCGGCGATGCAAAGACGCGCCAGGTCAACGTAACTTCAACCGTGCCGGCCATTTGTTGAATGGTCTGTACTCTTGACAGTGCAATGCGTTCGCCGAATTGCTGCAGGATGGGCTCGTCACCGCTGGCAGGTATTTCACCGCTGATGTGCACCGGCAGCAGGTAGGTGGTACCAAGCGTTTCGCCCCGTGTAGTGACTGGCTCTATTTCTCCTTCGGGGCCATGCACCTGAAGGCTGAGGAGATAGATTCCTCGCACAGTGCTCGCAGGAATCCGCAGCACGTGCTGGACACAACCGCCTGTGAGGGGCTTCTCACTGACCGCAACAGCATGAGGGACTGCGAAGAGGTGTTGCGCTGGGGACACGAGCGCCATCTTTGTCACCAGGTCAGCGCGTCTGATGTCCTCCCAGTACGTGGTGACCGTCAGTATCTCGCCCGCCTGGATGGCCTGGGACGAAAGCTCGTAGTGCGTCAGTTGGGCTGCATTGCCAAAGCGGATTCCGTCCGGATTGTGGTGCAGGTAAGGCATGCGGTCGAAATCCATAGTCAGGTCCAGGCGTTGTTCACTCACGCCTTGAGAAGGAAGCAAGCGCGTTCCCATCGCCAGCAGCACCAACGCCATCAGCGTTGTAGCAATGATTGCAGGCGTACGCCAACTGAAGCGCGATTGAAGGTTTGTTGTAACGGCTTTAGTCGTTGTTGACGCTGAAGAAGCGACTGAAGTCGCCACTACGAAGCCATTATCATGATTGCGGCGAAGTATTAGCATGGACAGGAGCACACCCGCTGCCAATGCCGACAAAACCTCTGCGAACAGTTGCACTGGCGTGTGCCCTAATCGCAGACTGACTTCATGCCGACCCTGGCCCAACCGCAGGCCGACGTAGCCCAGCCCGGGCAGTACCTCGATCTTTGCTGCTTGGCCATCTACGTGAGCTTTCCAGCCAGGGTAGTAGTAGGTGTGAAAGGCCAACAGCGACTCTGGGGAGGTCACCTCGATGGCCCAGCTTTCGGATGTGGGTCCCAGCGCTATGAGCCTGGCGGAGGAGACCCGGCCCTCAATCGTCAGGGGCGCGGGCTTTGTCCCTTCTTGCCAGAGTGCTTCACTGGTATACGGACGTGGGTCAACCCAGCGTGGCAGGTAGTCATGTCGGATTGTGGTGCCAACGTTAGCCGTAAAGTACTCGTACAGCATCAGTCGCTGCGCAGTGATGTCTTCCTCTCGGATGTGGAGTCGTTCTGGCTGCAGCCCCAGCAGCGTGGTCAGGAGTACCAGCAGGCCCAACGAGGCTGCAACTAGCAGAGACCAGCGTCGCCGCTTGCGTCCTGATGTGCAGGGCTGCTGGGGGACAAGGTACGCTGCGATAAGACTGGTAGCTAGCGCTTGCAGCGACAGGAAGCGCCAGGGAAACTGTACCATGGGCAGCAGAGGCAGATGATCCCACAGTGGACGCGACAAAGGCGTAATCATAAAGGTGGAGATCGCCAAAAGGAACACCACCAACGCGCTGTGGGATTCTACACGCCGCAGTTTGACCCACCGGACCAATACGGCAATCAGTCCAGCCATGGCCAGTGCAGCCTGAACCAGGCCCATGCAGAAAGGCTGTCTGTCCGCAGCAATGGCATAGTTGAAGACAAGGCTGCGCTGCACCAGGTTCAGGCCTCGGAAGTGTAATGCATAGTTAAAGTAGCCGGTCGTCATCTCCTTGAGATGAACGTTCGCTCTCTCGGCCAAAGCTGGCAGCCAGAACCAGGCGCTCATAAACGCTCCTCCGCCAAGCGCCGAGAGGCTCTTGATGGCGTTCTGCAGTCTGTCCCGTGCGGACAATGCCAGCCACAGAGCATACGCGAGCACGAACGGACTGAAGATCAGGGCAGAGACGTTGTGCGTCAACATCAGGCCAGCGTAGGATAACGCTACCCAGGCTGCATTGCGGGTATTGGGTCGCTTGTGCAAACGCAGCATGGCCCACAGGATCAAGGGAAAGAACACAAAGGCATAGAATTCGGAGAGGGAATCGCCACGCACGTAGATGTTGATCACGTGGAAAGGAGCGCAGGAGTAGGCGAACGCCACGAGCAAGCTTGCGGCTCGCTTGGCTCCACCTGTGCCTGCACCAGCAAGCTGGCTTGCACAGGTGTGCAGCAATTCCCTGCTGAGTCCGTAAATGGCCATGGCCGCAAAAACGAAGCCAAGCGCCTGTGTCAACTTGATGGACCAGATATAGCCAGCCCCTGACAGCTTTAGTGCAGCGGCCAGGTAGTAAGGCAGAGAAGCGTAAAAGTTAAAAAAAGGATAACCCAGGCCATAGGCAGCCTGGGGCATCCATCGCACGGGGAAGGTACCCGCACGGAGGCTAAGCACGAGTTGATGCACGCGTAGCAGCAGAAATGGGCTATCGCCACCTGCTCGTGTGTTTACGAGGCCACTGCCGATCAACAATGGTAGGGCGGGAATGAGAGCCAGGACAATGACCAGCCCCCATTCCCGTAGAGACGTATCATGATACGTCTCTACCATCTCCATCGTTGGGGCAGCAGTGGTCATAGACGCTCTTTGAGATAGCGCAAGCCGAGGGGTATAATTAGAGCCAGAACGGCAACAATGATTCCGCTCACTCTATAAGTAGCGGCACTCATCTCCCGCAGAATTGGCCTGGCCGTTGGAGTAGCGGTCGGCGTGGCTGTACCAGTGGCCGTCGGTGTAGCCGATGGAGTGGGCGCGAATTGTGCGCCGAGTTCCGCGTCAGTGCTCCAGCCAGGCACTACAACCACAGCCCAATCGTCCGGGACAGTGGACGCATAGCCTGGCGCGTTTTGCCGTTTCACGTAGTAGGTTCCTGCGGCCAGTCCGCTGAAGCAGAAGGGCTCACTAAGGCCGTCGGTAGTGTATCTTTCCAGTTCCAGGCGGTCGCTATCGGACAGGCAGATGACAGCACCGGCAACCAGGGTTTCGCCCTCTTCACGTCTGCCGTTGCCGTTGCGGTCGTCGTAGACGCTGACACATATGTTCCCAGGGAGCGGCGTCGGCGTAGAGGTTGGTGTGGGTGAAGCCGTAGGGGTTGGGGACGCCGTCGGCGTTGGCGTATCCCTCGGCGGGCGGGTTGGGCGTGGCGTGGGCCGCACCACTATGAGACAGGTGTCATCCCAATAGGAGTCATTGAAATGGTCCCGAAACTCGGGATGGCCTCTGAAGAAAACAGTGATTGTGCCAGCTTTGGCCACAGCCTGGATTTCCAGGCGCATCCAGGTGTTATAGCCCATGCGTGGCTCGGACCATACCACATTCGGAGAGCTCCAGTCCGTGCCGCCAGTGGGATCAATGCCGACGTAAACGCGGTAGTTCCCAGGGTCCACGACTGTATCGGGGTCATGGTGTTGGCTGCTCCAGACCTGCACCCAGGCTGAGAACGTGAGCTTGCTTTCAACTGGCACCTGTGCCTGCTGGTAAAGTCCAGCATTGTGAGTGGAAAAGGTGCTGAAGAACTTTTGCGCGAAATTCCCTGAGTGAACGCGTCGTGTCCCGAAACGGGCAGCATCTTCCGGCTTGAACTCGGGCCGGCGATAGTAGCCTTGATCCTGGCCCGGGCCTTCCTGCCACCATGGAAACCAACCGTTGGCAACGGACAACTCGCCAGCGCCACGATCGCTGTAACCTTCCTCAAAACCTGCGTTAACGAGGGCGTTGCCAGGGCAGTCTCCTTGCGCGGCTGGCTCGGCCAGCGCAAGGATGGGCCACAGAAGGAGCCACATGATCAAGGTGGTACCAATCAGACGTCTGATAGACATGAGAGAGTCTCTTTACCTCCTACATTTTGGCCTCGAAGAGGCATCCCATTATACTAATAGATGGAGCGTATGCCAAAGTGAAACACAACACGGAATGCCGTTCTAAAGCGCTGTTGATCGCCTTGGTTCTTGCTGCCTTTGCCTTGCGGATGTGCCGTCTGGCTCAACAGCCTTTGAGCTGGGACGAAGGCTGGAGCATTGGCTTGAGTACTCTGGATTGGGCAGAGATCAACCGCATCACGGCCCTGGACGTCCACCCGCCGCTTTATTACTACGTGCTCAAGCTATGGCTGGGTCTGGGCCTGCACGAATTGCTATTGCGTTTTCTTTCGGTTATCGCTGGCATCGTGACTGTTCCCCTTGCGTACGTCACTGGGCGAATCTGGACCAGCACTGCAGGTGCTGAGAACCGGGAACGGTATACTGGCATTCTGGCCGCTTTTGTTATTGCTCTATCGCCATTCCTGGTCTATTATGCGCAGGTGGCGCGCATGTTCTCGCTTTGTGCAGCATCCAGCCTCCTGGCCACCTACTGTTTGCTCAAGGCCATAGATACAGACAGACGCAATCTCTACGTTGGTTTTGTGTTAGGTGCCACGGCTGCGCTCTACACCTTCTACTATACGGCTTTTGTTCTCGCCGCAGTGTTTGTCTATGCGTTGCTTACCCGGCCCCGTCGCTTGCGCGCTCTTCTTGTGTCCGCTTCGGCTATTGCCGTGCTCTACACTCCATGGCTGGTTTATGCTGTGCCAAGCATGCTGGAGCGTGTCGGCAGTCGCACGGGGTTCGCTCTTGGCATAGCAGATGTACTTCGTTGCCCTTCGGGCTCAAGCGCTCTAGGTCGAAGCCTTGCCGACGGCATATTTGGATTGGTCTTTGCCTATGGCACGGGTTGGATAGCGGTCTATATCATCCTCTCGTTATTGATAGTGGCGTTCTTCCTAGTGTGGCGCAGGCGGGAATCTATACGCTGCCTGACACTTCCCCTTTTGGCTATCGCGTTGACTCTGGTTGCCGTGTCAGTTGGGGCCAAAGCGCACATGTTCGCAGCGCGGTACCTGATCCCGGCCAGTCCTTTCCTGGCCCTTCTGGTCGCCTGGGCGCTCGGCGTGTGCTGGCGGCGCTCCAGGTGGCTGGGCATGCTTGGCTTGTTTATCCTTGTTGCGTCTGCCTATCCAACCTTGACCCACTACGTGTATGAAAAGTCATACGAAGTTTCCGAAGCTTTCGATCCCCAGGCTGACTATCGCTACCTGCAGGACAGGACTTCTCCTGACGATGTGATCTTTTTCAACGTGCTGAGCCTGGCTGGTCACTATGAACGCTTCCGCACTCCTGATGACCCGACGTGGTCTTACGCGCTGCGCTGGGACCCTGTGGTTGAGCCGCTCGACCTGGCGCTGGCTGACCGTGTGCGGCCGGCTGCTAGTCAGCATCGCCGCTTATGGTTCGTCCTGTACAAAGGTACAGAGGCAGCTAACCTGGAACTCAAGGAATGGCTCGATCTGAACCTGTTCCCCGCCTTTGGTCAATGGCGCGAAGACACGCTCTACGAGCAATACCTCTCGCCCACAGCCCAAGTAGTGCAGCTTGAGCCCCGGCTTACCTTTGGCAAGCGCATCCTGTTGGACGCCGTGGCCTTTACTCCCCAGGCTCAGGCCGACGACCGGGTGACGGTGCGTTTAACCTGGACTGCGACAGAAAACGTAACGCAGAGCTACAAGGTGTTCGTGCACCTCTACACGTTGGATGGCCGCCTGGTCACACAGCACGATTCGCTTCCCGTCAACGAGCTTCGCCCTACTTGGAGCTGGCATCCCGGCGAGCAAATCATTGACAATCACGGGCTCTGGTTGCCGGCAGACGTTTCTGAACCGCTGCGTCTTGTTGTGGGCTTGTACGACCCTGACAGGGACACACGGCTTACATTGCCCAACGGTTCACATCATGCCGACGTCGGCATCGTAGAGGTCGTGGCCAATACTGCCCCAAGCTAAAATTGAGGCCTTGTAGTAGCAACTTCAGTCGCCAAACAAGCGGGAAGAGCGACTCACGTCGCTATTACGAACCAATCAGATTAACGTTGACGGAGCACTAAGGCAGCACGATCGTGGCTGCATCAGCAACGAAAGCACCAGAGTCATCGAGCACTTGCAGACGTGTCATCGTCTGCAGGGAGTACAGACCGACGGACACGGAATAGCCTTCGCCTGGGCCCACCAAAGCCGTCAGCAGGTGATCATCGGCTATGATGTCCCCCGCTCTCCAAAGGTGAGTGGGATAGTAGCCCTGCGCCGGATAGGAGTCGCTCTGCGCTACCCTCTGGTCGCCTCGCGTCAGATGGACGAAGACGCTATAGTCAGCATCCAGCACTGCTCCGGCGCGCCAGAACAAGCGCAAGTGAGTGCCTTGGAAGTCGGGCCGCAACTCGTACCCTAGCAACTCAACGCCGCGTTCGAATTGCACCTGCAGATTGGATGGCACCTGATCGGCGGACATGGCCTCATACGTGACGCACAAGAGTCGCGCCTGTTGCTCAAGGTCGCCCCTCTCAAGTGGTCCCTCCCGTACGGAGATCAAGCGCCCCGTGGGCAGTAGAGCCAGGTGTTGACTGTACTCAGCGTAGGGCCAGACGATGAGTCGCACTTCGTCTTCTGGTGTTGGCAGTGGTGGGGCGCTCTCCCCCAACAGTACAACACCGAATGCATCGGGCACGAGGTAACGAAGGCTTGCCCAGTCATGCCACAGTCGTTCGTCCAGGTAGAGGCGACGCTGTGGCCTGGACGCTTTCTCGAGCACACGCAAGCCCGATTCCTGGTGCCAGCCTGTGCCGATAAAACGGTTCACCTCTGCGGCGAGTTCCACTGCTCCCGCCTCAAAATTGTAGTAGGCAGCCTCACTGCGCACGTGCTGGAAAAAGTAATCATTCACAGTTGTGTACAGGCTCAGGCCAAGGACCAAAGCTACCGCCAGCGATGCTACCTGCTGCGATGTCCGAACCTTCAGCACATCCCACAGAGTCTTCAGGCCCACGGCAGGAAAGACAAAGAGTACTGGCAGGATGCCTACTGCTCGGAGAAAATGAGGAGCATCCTCCGCCAGGATGGTAGGAATCAACATGACCAGCCAGTAGATGAACAGCAAGGCGCATTCCTGTCGCTGAGGTGCGCGGCGCAGACTGATGACCAAACCCAGCAAGAAAAACAGGCCGATGATAGGATCGAAGACGGGACGATAGGGCATGTTGTGGCGCGGAATAAAGTCGCCCCGCCAGTTGAACATGCCCAGCGTCCCACCAACGTGCCGCAGGAGAGTGCCTGTGAAGTCACCACGGTTGATGGCGGGATTGAAGATGGATACCTGAGTTGAGCGGGCTAAAAACGAGTCCAAGTGTTCCGCAGCGTAGATGAGCAGCGGCGAGGCCACTATCAAGGCGGCGGTGATGAACAGGAGCAGCCCACGCCAGTTCATAGGCTGGCGACGCCAGAGCCAGTAAAGGATCAGCACCAGAAAGACGATGGGCAGGAAGCGCGCTGCCACATAGGTGTAAAAGCTCAGGCCGAGACAAAATCCCCCAAGCGCGAAATCGTACCAGCGTTGGGTGCGCAGGCTGCGCGAGAACAGCCACAGGCACAACGCGGTCAGAAGGGGCAGACTTACGGTGCGAAAGCCAACGCGACTGAGGTTAAGGTGCCAGAAGGTACTGGCAGTCACCAGGGCTGTCAGCAACGCCTCTCGCCGTCCGAGTAATTCCCGAGTCATCAGGTATGCCGCAGGAACTGTCAGGGTGCCTAACAGCGCTGCCACCAGGCGTATGGCCAGAGGACTGCGACCGAGGCATGACACTGAGGCCGCTACGAGATAGATAAACAGCGGCTCACGGCCATTGTTAGCCTCGAAGAAGATTGGGCGCAGGCCACGTATGACGTCGAGAGCATCCAGGCCGTTGTAGGCTTCATCGCGATACAGGCCTGGCGGCAGCCTGTCGAGGGCATACAACCTCAGCACGGCTGCCAGGGCGGTGACAACCAGAAGTAGAAACCATTCGCTCGAAATCAACCGTTGGATCCGCCGCAAGAGGTGGGGCACTCCTTTGTTCACAGCTTTTTTGATCCTGCTAAGCACACGAGTAATTATAGCGGCAGGCCACTCAAAGTCAATTGCCGTTGGGCGGGTGCACGGCCTTTCCAAAGTCAGCCAACTTCCCCACGTTCCCCCGCAGTTGCCGTTTACGCCTTTGGCGTAAAGACAAAGGTACTGCGGGGTTGTCTCCACGGCCTTTGCAGCTTTGCACCTACGGCCAGCGGCGTAGCATCGCCAGGAGCCCCGGCAGTGCAACTGCCGCTGAACATGATGGATATGACCAGACTTTGGAAAAGCCGTTGGGCGGGTGCCTTCGGTTTTGCCCGCTGGCCGGCCAAGGGTATAATAAGTTTACTCGTGACAACTTTGCGTTCAGTGAGGAATCCCTTTTGCGTATCTTGATGATCTCCAAAGCCTGCGTTGTGGGCGTGTACCAGAGAAAGCTCGAGGAACTCGCTCGCTTCCCTGACGTGGAATTGTCCCTTGTCGTCCCACCGTACTGGCGGGAGGGGCGCAGAGTGTTGCCCCTCGAAAAGGTGTACACCTCGGGTTATCAATTGCACGTCTTGCCCATGGCCCTCAATGGCCATTTTCATCTGCACTTTTATCGCAGGCTGGGTGCGCTCATCCGTCATCTGCGTCCCCACATTGTGCACATTGACGAGGAGCCGTATAACCTGGCTACCTTCCAGGCAATGCGCATCGCGCAGAGGAGCGGAGCCAAGGCACTTTTCTTCACCTGGCAGAACCTGTTGCGCCGCTACCCGTTTCCCTTCAGCTTCTTTGAACGCTATAACCTGGCGCATGCCGCTTGTGCTATTGCTGGGAACCAGGAAGCAATACAAGTCCTGCGCGCCAAGGGCTACAAAGGGACTGTCCACCTGCTTCCACAGTTCGGCGTGGACCCGGACCTGTATCGGAAGGAGAAGCTCTCATCGCGCCGAGAAGCGGCGTTTGTCATCGGCTATGTTGGCCGCCTGGTCGAAGAGAAGGGGGTTCAGGTATTGCTCCGCGCCGTGGCTGGTCTGCGCGGTGACTGGACCTTGCGCGTCATTGGCGACGGCCCCTACCTGGCGGCGCTAAAAGCCCTGAGCGCAAAACTAGGGCTTGGGCAGCGAGTGCTATTCGAATCCTGGGTACCCTCTGGGGAGATGCCACGTTGTCTGAATGACCTGGACGTGCTGGTCTCGCCTTCGCTCACGCGCCGCAACTGGAAAGAGCAGTTCGGACGTGTGTTGGTAGAAGCTATGGCTTGTCAAGTGCCGGTCGTTGGTTCGTCGTCAGGTGAGATACCTAATCTGATCGCAGAGGCGGGCTTGATCTTTCCCGAAGGAGACGCAGGGGCGTTACAGGATACATTGCGCAAGTTGATGAGCGATCCCAGCCTACGCGTTGAACTGGGCCGACGAGGACGTGCTCGGGTACTAGAACGCTACACTCAGCAACGGATTGCGGCTGACACCCACGTGATATACATGCAGCTTCTCGGCGAAGCCTGATACCTCCGTTGCATGAACTGCTTTTGCCGAGTTGTGTCTTTGTGCATATAATTGAAAACTGTGGAAAGGGAAAGAGCCGCGACTAGCTCCTCACTTGCTCGGCGACGGATCGGCATTAATGCTCACCTGCTTGTCCAAGAAGAGGGCTATCGTCGCGCAGGCGTTAGCCGGTACATCTATAACCTGCTCATACACCTTGTTCGCGAGGACCCAGAGGGCGACTACACAGTCTTTCTCAATGGCCGCTGCGCCCTCTCACTGTCCTGCAGACAGAAGCTCTCCCGGTTGCCAACATACAATCCTTGGGTCAGAATCTTCTGGGAGCAGTGCCTGCAACCGCTGGAACTCCTGGCCGAAGGCGTTGAGTTGCTGCACTCACCGGTTAATATTCAACCCCTCTTCTTGCCTTGCAAGGGCGTAATCACCGTTACGGATCTCAGTTTCATGGTCTTCCCGGAAAGTTTCAGAACGTTTCGACGGTTCTACCAGAGATTCTTCACACGCTTGAGTGTGCGCCGGGCATCTCACTTGATCACCTACTCAACCAGCACGGCTCAGGACCTGACCAGGTTCTTCGCTGTGCCTGCCGGACGCATTTCCGTCGTATTTCCGGGCGTAGACACTGCTTACTGCCCTGTTCGGGATGAGGCTGTGTTAGACGAGTTCCGTCGTCGGCGCAACTTGCCGCAAAAGTTCATCTTGTTTGTGGGCACTTTGGAACCAAGGAAGAACCTGCTGACACTCCTTCAAGCGTATGCACAATTCAGACGACAAACGGACGCTGGACACAAGTTGGTGCTGGGCGGTGGCGCGGGTTGGCTCTATCAGCCGATATCCGCCGCTGTAGAGAAGCTGGGATTACAGGATGACGTGATCTTTCCTGGCTTCATCCCCGACGACGAGTTGCCCTTGTGGTACAACTCAGCGGATGTTTTTGTCTACCCCTCACTCTACGAGGGATTTGGCCTGCCGCCGTTGGAGTCCATGGCTTGTGGCACGCCGGTCATTGTTTCGGATGCATCCTCACTTCCCGAGGTCGTAGGCGATGCAGCGCTTCTGGTCAACCCATACAGGCCGGACGAGTGGGCTGCTGCTCTTGCCACGCTGTGCGGCGATGCCCATCTCCAGGCTGACCTGGCGTCACGGGGGCTAGAGCGAGCGCGAGATTTCTCATGGACGCGCATGGCACGGGAGACCATCAAGGTGTATCGAGATATTCTTTCAGGAGGCGCATAGTGTCTCCCAAGAGAGTACGATGGGTGACCATTGCCAGAGTGCTTATTGATGCTGTATTGATTAACGTTGGCTTCTTCATTGCCTACCTGGTCCGCTATGAGTTGCAGTGGTTCCGTGCGGTGGATGAAGCTTTCTGGGTACCTTACAAGGTCTACTTTCCCAACTCGCTCGCGCTTATGCTCATTCTGCTACTCATGTATTGGGCGGAGGGGGTATACAGCCCCAAGCGCCCGCGGGCGTGGCTTAACGACGTGTACGTTATCTTTCGTGGCACAGTAACCAGTGTGGCTGCCCTCTATGTGCTCTCTCTGGTCTACCGCGCCGTACTCTACTCCAGGCTGATCTTTGGCTATGCTGGCATAGCTGTCCTGGTGTTATTGGCAGCAGCGCGGGCGGTGGAAGAAGTCATAGAGAATCAGTTGCGCAAGCGAGGTTACGGTGTACAGCGCGTACTCATTGTTGGCGCTGGCGAGATCGGTCGCACAATGATGCGCAACATCGTGGCTCAGCCCAAACTCGGCTACGAGGTGGTGGGGTTCGTGGACGACAAGCCGGAGCGTGGCAATAGCGATATTGGTCGCTTCAAGGGCCTGGGCAGTACCGACCACATTCCCGAGGTGATCAAGAACCAAGAGGTTGATGTTGTGATCATCACCCTCCCATGGCTGTATCATCGCAAGATATTGGGCATTGCGGCCCAATGCGAACGCGCGAGAATAGGCGTCAAGATTGTGCCCGACCTCTTTCAGATGAGTTTGAGCCACGTGGATATTGATGACTTGAGTGGCATACCCCTGATCGGTGTGAAATCTGTCTCTATCAAGGGCTGGAATCTGGCGCTCAAACGCGCTGTAGATGTAATCTTTGCCAGCCTGGGCCTGGTCCTTCTGTCGCCATTGATGTTGCTCGTTGCAGTGCTGATCAAACTGGATTCTCCGGGGCCAGTGATTTTTGAGCAGACACGCGTAGGGCGCGGGGGGCGTCCCTTTGTTGTGTACAAGTTTCGCTCCATGCACAGGGGTGCCGAGTTGGAGCAACAACTGCTGACAGACTTGAATGAGGCCAGAGGCCCACTCTTCAAAATAAGGGACGATCCGCGCCGTACCAAGCTTGGGAAACTCTTACGGCGTACCAGCCTGGACGAATTGCCGCAATTGTACAATGTGCTGAGAGGCGAAATGAGCCTTATAGGTCCTCGGCCGCAATTGCCCTCTGAGGTGGAACAGTACCAGCCGTGGCACAAGAAGCGTCTGGAAACCTGGCCAGGTATCACTGGCCTGTGGCAGGTAAGTGGGCGCAGCGAGTTGAGCTTTGACGAAATGGCCCTTCTTGATATCTATTATATCGAGAACTGGTCGCTTCTGCTCGACTTGAAAATCGGCTTGAAGACCATTCCCACATTGATCTTGGGCACCGGAGCATACTGATGGCCGGATCGCAGCTTCCTCCTGAGGATGCAGGACAACTGGTACGGTTTGCGCAAGATCTGATTCGCTTACCCAGTCCTTCTGGCGACGAGGGGCGGGTAGCGGCACGCCTGGGCGAAGAGATGGGGCGCGTGGGCTTCACTGAAGTGCGCACCGACCGCATCGGCAACGTCGTGGGACGCATTGGCGATGGACACGGCCCGACACTCCTGTTCGATGGCCACATGGACAGTGTGGGCTGCGGCGATCTCTCATGTTGGCCTTGTGGCCCTTATGAGGGGAAAGCTGTAGATGGCGTTCTCTATGGACTGGGTGCGGTGGATATGAAAGGTCCACTGGCCGCTATGGTCTATGGAGCTAAGGCCCTGATTGACGCCCAAGTGCAGTTGCATGGCAACTTGTACGTGGTGGGCGTGATGCAAGAAGAACCCTGTGAAGGCTTGGCCATCAGAGTGTTGATTGAGGAGGAGGGCATTCAACCTGATTTCGTACTGATTGGAGAGGCCACCAACCTGCAAGTCGCACGAGGCCAGCGCGGCAGGCTGGAGTTGAAGATCACCACCTATGACAGGTCTTGCCACGCTTCGATGCCACAGCGCGGCAAGAATGCGATCTATGAGGCTGCCAGGGTGCTGGTGGGTATCGAGTTGATGGTGCCACAGATGGAGGCAGATAGTTTTCTGGGCAAGGCCAGCATTGCCGTCACGCACATAGAAAGCGCAGCCTGCAGCCGCAATGCTGTTCCCGATCGTTGTATCTTATACGTTGACAGGCGGCTGACGGGCGGCGAGACCGAGGCTAAGGCAGTGGCCGAACTCAGGAACTTGATGAGCCGTGAGGGCGTGGAGGCAATTGTAGAGGTTACAGAGTATCATGCCACCAGCTATACGGGCTATGAATGCCGGGCGCGACAGTACTTTCCTAGTTGGGCTCTGCCAGAGAATCACGAATTAGTCCAGAGTTGTGTGCGCGCTGTGGAACGTGAATTGGGATACCGGCCCAGAATTGGCCGCTGGGGTTTTCCCACTGATGGCGTGTATACGGCGGGCATAGCTGGCATTCCGACCGTTGGCTTTGGGCCTGGCGAGGAGAAGTACGCGCACACTTCGGAAGAACAGGTGCAAGTCGCTCATCTTGTAGACGCCGCGCGTGTGTATGCGCGGCTTGCAGCAGACTTGCTGGCAAGCAAGTAGAACTGAGCACCTGAAAAGCAATATCAAGCACATTTCTTGACAAAGGGGAGGAAAAAGGTGAAAACGAACAGTTTCAGGGGACGGGATTTCCTTTGCGAGTTGGACTATACTCGCGAGGAGATCGAGACGATAATGGATGTAGCCTGGGATTTGAAGCGTCGCCGGGCCATGGGCGAGGCACACGATCATCTTCTGCCAGGCAAAACGCTGTTCATGATTTTCTACAACCAGAGCTTGCGCACGCGAAACTCGTTCGAGGCGGGGATGACGCAGCTCGGTGGGCATGCTCACTTCCTCGACCCGACGAAAATCTATACCCCAGCACTGGAGGGTCAGGAGGAAGCCTATGCCACGGAGCGCGTCTCTGACGTGGCGCGGGTCTTGGGACGCATGGGCGATGCTATAGCGATCCGCTGCTACGGCGACCCGGTGGACTGGGTCTATGGCAGGGCCCATGTCCTGATGCGCGAGTTCGCGCGCTGGGCTGGTATTCCTGTCATCAACATGGAATGCGACAAGTATCACCCCTGCCAGGGCCTGGCTGACGTCTTCACGGTAAAAGAAAAGCTGGGCACTTTCAAGGGTGTCAAGTTTGTCATGAGTTGGGCCTACTCGCCCAGCATTGAGAAACCCCGTGCCGTGCCGCAAAGCGCAATCCTGTACGCCACGTTGATGGGCATGGATGTGACGTTGGCTCATCCAAAGGGCATGGAGTTGGATGATGAGGTGCTTGCTGCGTGCCGGGCCAATGCAGAGAAGCAGGGTGGTTCCTTCAAGATTGAATATGACTTTGAAAAGGCGCTAAAGGGTGCGCACGTCGTGTATCCCAAGTCCTGGACGGCTATCCCCACTTTTGCCCCGCCTTTGGGCAGTCGGGATGAGAAGAAGAGCGAAGAGATTTTCGCTGCTCACAAGGACTGGATCTGTGATGCAGAGCACATGAAGTTGGCCGACAAGGACGCTATCTACATGCACTGCCTGCCGTGCGACAGGGGCTTCGAGGTCACGAACGAGGTCGTGGATGGGCCCCAGTCTGTGGTCTTTGATGAGGCGGAGAACCGCTTGCACGTCCAAAAGGCCGTCATGTCACTGATCATGAGGTAGACGCCAGGGACCGACTACCCGCATTTGCCGCTCGACTACCGAAGAAGGGAGACAATTCAATGGTCAAAATCGACAGGAAGCCTGGCACATACCTATATCCGATCCCTGCAGTGATGGTGACGTGTGGCGCGCCAGACAAGCCTAACATCATCACTTTGGCCTGGGTGGGAACCGTTTGCTCCGATCCGCCAATGGTGGGTATCAGTATCCGCCCATCGCGCTACTCACACGGTCTGGTGAAGCAATACGGCGAGTATGCGATCAATCTCCCGACAGCAGATTTGGTGCGAGTCACGGACTACTGTGGGACAGTCTCTGGGAAGAGAGTGGACAAGTTTGCTACGACGGGCCTGACACCAGCAGCAGCAAAAGTGATCGGAACGGTGGTCATCGCTGAGTGTCCGGTCAATATCGAGTGCAAAGTTACACAGATACTGTCCCTGGGTGCGCACGACTTGTTCTTAGGCAGGGTTGTAGCCGTACAAGTAGACGAGGACGTCCTGGACGAACGAGGGGAGATTGACCTGGTTAAGGCCAACCCCTTGGTGTACGGCAGCCACCAGTACTGGAGTCTTGGGCAGCTGTTGGGAATCCACGGCTATAGCGCCAAAAGCTAGTACTCTGTCAACGTTAGAGCAGCTAGTTCGCAGCGGCGACTTTTGTCGCTCTTCCCGCTTGGTTGCCGACTACAGTCGCTACTACAAGGTTTCGATTCAAGCGTGACAAAGTAGGTCATCTCACTGATGACCGCCACGGTCCACAATTCCGAGTTGAGGGAGGATTATATGGATCTCTACGGTAGAGACCTGATTACTACGCAAGAGTGGTCAAGAACTGAACTGGAGGCTGTGCTCGACTTGGCTGCAAGGATGAAGCGAGACCGCTTCTCTGACAAGTACACGAGCATACTGCAGCACAAGACTTTCCTGATGTTCTTCTACAACCCTTCAGTGCGCACACGGCAGTCCTTTGAGGCTGCGGCTACCGAACTGGGTGGACACGCACAGTTCCTGGAGCCCAAAGCCATGCGGCTGAAGACGGCCACCACGGCGGGGGAGTCCGTAGAGGATGCAGCTAAGGTGATGAGTCGCTATGCTGCAGGTCTGGGTATCCGGATGCTAGAAGACAAGATTGGCGCCTACGGTGAGGGAGACGATCTCTTGCGCGAGTATGCTCGCTACTGCGACATCCCCGTGATCTCCATGGCTCATGATAAATACCATCCCTGCCAGGGTTTGGCCGATGTCATGGGATGGGCAGAATGGTTTGGCAAGGGGCCGGGGCGAGGCGTTGACCCTGAGCTGCTGCGAGGCAAAAAGCTCCTCGTTGTCTGGGGACATGGGGCACTGGCACGTTCCTGGTCCAGCGTCCAGGAAGCAGTGCTGGTGGGCAGCCGCTTTGGAATGGATGTAACACTGGCCTATCCCGAAGGCTATGATCTCGATCCCGTGGTTATCTCCTGGAGCAAGCAGAACTGCGCAGAGAACGGCCGCACTTTCACCATCACCCACGATGTGCAGGAGGGCTATCGCGGTGCAAATGTGGTCTACTCCCGCCATTGGATGAGCCCGCAGGCCTACCAGAATGGCGAGTTCCTGAAACAGAGGGAAATCGACAAAGCACTAGAGTACCCGCAGTGGATTTGCGACGCCGCGAAGATGAAGCTGACCGACAACGCCATTTTCACTCACCCCATGCCGGTTGACCGTGGTCACGAAGTGACGGACGAAGTGGCTTCTGGTTCGCGTTCCTGCATCTATGATGTCGCTGAGAACCGGCTTCATGTGCAGAAGGCGCTCATGGCGCTAACTATGGGAGGGCGGTGATGGGCAAAAGAGCAATTGTCGCTATCGGAGGCAATTCACTGATCAAGGACAAGACTCACCGCACTGTCCCCGATCAGTATGCAGCCGCAGTAGAGACGTGTACACATATCGCTGGTATGGTTGCCCAGGGTTGGGACGTGGTGATCACCCACGGCAACGGCCCGCAGGTCGGCTTTATACTCCGGCGATCGGACCTGGCAGCTCACGAATTGCACACCGTGCCTCTGGACTCTTGTGGAGCGGACACTCAAGGGGCCATTGGCTATATGATTCAGAAAGCGCTCTTCAACGAATTCCGCAGGCGGGGTATGACCAAGCAGGCTGTAACGGTCGTGACCCAGGTGCTGGTGAACAATGATGACCCAGCCTACCAGAATCCTTCCAAGCCCGTTGGCTCCTTTATGGACGAGGAATCTGCGCTTAGACACCGTGATGAAGATGGCTGGGCGGTATGCGACGACGCTGGCAGAGGCTGGCGCCGGTTAGTGCCATCTCCGATGCCACAACGCATTATCGAACGCGATGCGATCAAGTCTCTGCTTGACGAGGGGTTTGTCGTCGTGGCGGTCGGTGGCGGCGGTATTCCAGTCGTCGAGGATGGGGAAGGCAACCTGCTGGGTTCAGAAGCGGTGATTGACAAAGACTATGCCAGTAGTCTCCTGGCAGCCAGCATCAATGCGGATCTCCTGCTCATCTCTACTGCGGTGGAGAAGGTGGCACTGAACTATGGCCAGCCCAACCAGGTCTGGCTTGACAGGATGACCCTCCCCGAGGCAAAAAAGTACATGGCTGAGGGACACTTTGCCAAAGGCAGCATGGGCCCCAAGATTCAGGCTAGCATCTGGTTTCTGGAACGCGGGGGCAAGGAGGCTTTGATCACCACTCCCAGGAATATCGAGGGGGCGCTGGCTGGCAAAACTGGCACGCGCATTGTGCTGGGCTAGAAAGCCACAGAGCACGCATCTGTCTCCTGAGAGGCGAGGAAGACCGCAGAGAAAAGCGAAGTATCTCTGCGGTCTCTGCGGTGAGTTTTGTCAGGCGTTCTTAGGCTCTCACCAACCCGGGGCGCGCAGCGCGTATGGCCTCCAGGGATGCCTGGGCTTCTTCGACAGTTAGCTCAAAGATGACGGGCCCGGAGAACCCAGATGCGGTCAGTTGATCGAGGAAAGTCTCCAGTGGCAGGTCGCCTGCGCCTAATGGCAGGTGATCAGCGATGCGTATCTCCCCGTCTGGCAGCTCTCGGCGGTAACCATCGTGCAGATGCACTTCTGTCAAGCGCGGTAGTGTCCTCTCCAATGCCTCAAGCAGCGAGACTCCAGTGGTGTAGCCAGCCAGCACGTGTCCAGTGTCCAAGCACATGGATAGATCAAGGGCCTCAACCAGGCCCAGCGTCAGGTTGAAGGGGAACTCGATAGTCTCGACAGCTAGAAGGCGTGCAGGCAGGCCGGTGCGCTCCAGCAGTCGTTCTATGCTCCGGCGTGCCTGTGTGACAAAGATGTCCATCACCAAGGGGCGCATGGTTTCCAGTGCTTCCATGCGTGAGAACTCGGCTGCCAGTGCGCCAGTGGCGTGCAGTACGTAAACCTCCGGTTCCAACGGTGCAAGCCGCAATACGGCGTCTACCAGCGTATCTACCGAGCCCTCACGTACCATTTGCATGGGTGTCGACGGTTCAAGTGACCATAGCGGCAAGTGCACGGTGTAGTCGAGTTGGCGCTGCTCTTTCAGCTTGCGCAGGCGCTCTACGGCCGCCAAGTCGAAGCAACGCGGGAAAAAGACGGTCAGGTCAGGGTTCAGTTCGATGAGATCAAAACCCAGGTCAGCCAACTCGGCTACCAGAACTGCAACATCAACGTCAAGCGAGGCTACATCGGGACGTTTGGATGCAGCCATCAGTGTGCGGGCCTGGCGTATCAGTAACGAGGCCTGCATCTGCTCGATTCCAAAGCGCAATGTCATATCTCCTCCTTTACATGTCTTCGCTCTGAGGTCCGGGCTTGATCGCAATGAACGCCTGGAGTACAGAATGGTCAAGTGTCTTTGTGGGCGATAAGCATAGTATACGCCCGTTCTTGATGGCTTACAACTTGCTCTAGTCAGGTGTCAAGTACTCACCTCGTTCACGTTAGCTTCTCGGTTCCAGTGTTGCCAGGTGTTGTTTCGGCTACTCCATCTCCCTTGGCCTGCGTTGGTAAGCTCTGGAGTCCCTCTTTTCCATCTTCGTATCAGGTTACTGAGCATTTGACAAGGGAAACAATTTGTGGTATATATAGAAATGCTGTTTCCACTATTGGATGTCATTGTTTCGGATTTCGCCGGTCAACAGCGTGGTCAAGCTACCTGATGAGGGGGAATCCATGAAAACTACTACCATTCTAGCTGTGCAGCGGGCAATTGTCATTCTTCGCCACCTCTCCGAGGCCTCCAGTGGCGTGGGCGTACGGGAATTGGCACAGCGCCTCGGTTACAGTCCTTCTGTTGTCCAGAAGATTCTCAACACACTCAAGGTGTACGAGTTTGTTCGAAAAGACGAAGCCGCAGGCACCTATCACCTAGGTAGTGGTGCCTTGGCCTTGGGGTTGGCGGCACTGTCCAAGCTTGAGCTGCGTGCTGTTGCCCGTCCGCACATGGAGACGCTCAGCAAGGCCAGCGGGGAAACGGTCTTCCTTGGTGTTCTCGACCGTTTGCGCACGATCTACGTGGACAAAGTGACGGGCACGGGGGAGATGTGGATTGACGCGCCTCTGGGAGCAGAGCGCCCTCTGAACTGCACGGCCATTGGCAAAGTCTTGCTAGCCAGCCTGCCAGAGAAAGAATGGAAGGCCTTGGCGGCACAAGGGGCTTTCGTGCGTTGTACGCCACGTGCGCTGGTCGCTGTGGAGCAACTGGCAGTGGAACTACGCCGTGTGAGAGAGCAAGGATACGCTCTCGATCGCGCCGAATTCCTTCCTATTGCAGAGTGTGTTGGAGCACCGATCTACGACTGTGACGGGCGGGTCATCGCAGCCGTAGCCATCACCGCTCCCAAAGGCCGGCTGGATCAGCACCTGGAAGAATGGGCCGAGCTAGCAAAGCACGCGGCTGGCGCGATCTCTACCGATCTGGGTCAATGAGAATCACTCGGGCCGTGATCTGCTGCTGGAAGAAGTTGACCCCATTGCCGAGGTGCTTATCGGCAAGCCCAAGCCGCTGCAGACTCTTGAGGGACTGGACTCGTCCTTCGATTGTGTCTTCATGATTGGGATTCACGCGCAGGCGGGCACAACGGGTGCCGTCCTCGACCATACCTGGACAACCAAGTGCGTGCAAGGCCTTCGGGTAAACGGTGTGTCAATCGGAGAGCTGGGGCTAAATGCGTTGCTCGCTGGGCATTTTGATGTGCCGATTGCTCTTGTGACTGGGGATGCAGCAGTAGTGAAAGAAGGGCAGGAGCTCCTGGGTGATGTGGAGGGCGTCGTGGTAAAGGTAGGTCTGGATCGCTATGCGGCGCGGTGTCCCCATCCCTCGAAAGCCAGGCAGGCAATTCGCGAGGGTGCGGCGAAGGCCGTGCGCGAGATCAAGCGATTCAAGCCTTTCAAGACGCCAAGTCCCATGAAGATAGAGATTGACTATGCCAACTCCGCCTTTGCGACCCGGGCGTCCTGGATTCCGACTGCGACGCGAGAGGGGCCACGGACAGTGTCTTTCGTCGCCCCGGATTTTCTCATGGGGATGAGGATCTTCCTCGTTGCTGCGGCTGTGCCCATAACGATTGATGACCCTATTTACTAATTAGCAGGGGTTATCCAATCTATGCACCAAAGTCGCAAAATCGGCCGAGGCCCACAAGTTCTTCAGGGAGACAGACCATGCGGTTACAACTGGCCTATGGCCGTAAAGGCCTAGGGATTGAGTTGCCGGATCATGCACAGGTGACCGTTGTCGAACCGCAATTTGTGCTTGGCATACCTGACGAGCAGGCTGCTATCGTGGCCTCATTGGGCTCGCCTATGGGCACACCACCGTTGCGAGAGCTGGTGCGGCCAGACGACACAGTGGCCGTGGTCTTCAGTGACCTAACCCGCCCCATGCCCAACGACCGGGTTCTGCCGCCTTTGCTTGCTGAACTGACGCTGGCCGGCGTACCTGACAAGCAGATCGTGCTCATCAACGCCCTGGGCACCCATCGCTCCCAGACCGGACCCGAACTGATGCGCATGCTGGGAAGCGAGGTGGTCAGCCGATACCGCATCGAACAGCACGATCCCTGGGACAATGAGAATCTGGTCGAGGTCGGACGGAACCGGGCTGGCCGGCCCGTGAGGGTCAACCGGACTTACATAGAGGCCTCGGTGCACATTCTGACTGGCTTCATCGAGCCCCACTTCTTCGCCGGTTTCAGTGGCGGCCCCAAAGCCGTGCTGCCCGGCGTCAGTGACATCGAAGCCATCTTGGACAACCATGGCGCGTCTATGATTGCTGACCCCAAGGCCACCTGGACTGTGACCGAGGGCAACCCCATCTGGGAGGAAATGGTGGCTGTGGCCCAGAGCACTACCCCTGCCTTCTTGCTCAACGTCACCCTGAACCGCAGCCGGGAAATAACAGCTGTCTTTGCAGGCGATCTGGCACAGGCCCATCGCGCCGGGGTGGCCTTCATGCGAAGGACGGCCATGCAGCCGGTGTCAGAGCCTTTCGATATCGTCATCACGTCTAACAGTGGGTATCCCCTGGATCTCAACCTGTACCAATCAGTCAAGGGTATGTCGGCTGCGGCTCAGATTGTGCGGCCAGGCGGTGACATCATCATAGCAGCCGAGTGCTGGGACGGTGTGCCCTCTCACGGCGAGTACCGGCGCCTGCTGTGGGACGCCAGCTCACCTACAGAACTACTAGACAAGATCATGGCTCCAGGATTCCGCTGCCACGACCAATGGGAAGCGCAGATCCAGGCTCAGATCCAGCTCAAAGCCAACGTGCACGTCTACGCCGACGGGCTCTCGGACGAGGAATTGCGGCGGGCGCTGGTTATCCCCTGCCACTCTATCGAAGAGACGGTGGCCCAGCTATGGCACAACAACCCTGGGGCCACCATTGCCGTCCTTCCCGATGGCCCTCAGACCGTGCCTTATATTGAGACCTCGGAGATCTAAGGAGGGCAATTATGGCCGGCGTTGATCTGGCAGTTCCGCACGCCACTAGGCATCCCTACCAACCCGTCACCCCGGCCATTGTCGCCCAGTTGCGCGGCATCGTCGGGAAGCAGTGCGTCATCTACGATGACCGGGAGCGCATGCTAGATTACGCCCACGACGAGGTGGCTGGCGCCGAGTACGCCCATTTGCCTGAGGCTGTGGTTAAGCCGACGACCGCTACCGAGATTTCACACATCATGCGGCTGGCCAACCGCGAGCGCATCCCGGTCACCCCGCGCGGCGCTGGATCGGGGCTCTCTTGTGGCGCAGTGCCAGTCTACGGCGGCATCGTGCTCTCGCTGGAGCGTATGAACCACATCTTGGAGATTGACCGGGAGAACATGGTGGTCGTGGTCGAGCCTGGTGTGGTGACCAACGACATCAACGAGGCGGTCAAGGAATATGGGCTCTTTTACGCTGGCTATCCAATGAGCGTGGAAATCTGCTTCATTGGCGGCAATGTGGCCGAGAACGCCGGCGGCGGCCGGGCCATTAAGTATGGCGTCACCGGGCGTTACGTGCTGGGCCTAGAAGTGGTATTGCCCACCGGTGAGATCGTGCAATTGGGCGGCAAGCGGGTCAAGGACGTCACTGGCTATGATCTCCTGCACCTGATGATTGGCTCGGAGGGGACGCTGGGCATTTTCACCCAAATCATTCTCCGGCTGCTGCCACTGCCCAAAGCCCGAGTGGTTCTGCTGGTACCCTTCGCCGATGTGCCCACCGCTATCACGGCGGTGCCACGCATCATGACACAGGGCCGCATGATCCCTGCATCCATTGAGTTTATGGACCGTCTCTCAGTTCAAACCGCCTACGAGCACATTGGAGAACGTCCGCCCCATCCTAATATTGGTGCCATGCTGCTTATTGAGGTAGATGGCTATAGCCAGGAGCAGGTTGAGGCGGAATACAACGCCATTGTTGACCTGTGTCTAGAGCTAGGGGCGCTGGACATCTATGTGGGCAACACCCCCAGTACTGAAAAGAGGATGTGGCGACCTCGACAGGACATGGCGGAAGCTTTCAAAGCCATCTGCCCGGTCCAGAGCCTGGAGGACATCGTGGTGCCCCTGGCGCAGATTTCCCCCCTGATGCCAGCATTGGAGCGGCTCTCCAGCCAATACGACGTGCTGATCCCCTGCTATGGCCACGCCGGGGACGGCAATCTCCACGCCACGATCGTCAAGCGGCCGGAGACCTCAATGGAGGAGTGGCAAGAAAAACTGCCGACGATTCTGAGGGACCTGTACACGGTGGTCGCTCGGCTCGGCGGAACCATCAGCGGGGAGCACGGTATCGGCTCCAAGCGTATGCGCTACTTGCAGTTGGTGATGGACCCAGTACTGATTGCACTCCAACGGCGCATCAAACGCGTCTTCGACCCACTGAATATCCTTAACCCCGGTAAGATCTTTCCGCCGAGTGTGGCATAGCACACTTGGAACCCGGATTGGCGTGGTGGGTTCCACAGGTTCTCCCGATTCTCATCAACGCGCCACCGCAGGACAACTGCAGGGAATGCCTCGCTCCTACAACGCTATGTATCAGGAAACACCTTGCCGGGATTCATAATGCCATGCGGATCGAGTGCCTGTTTGATGGCGCGCATAACCTCCAGGCTGGCTCCGTGCTCGGTTCTCATGAACTCGCGTTTTCCAATGCCTACGCCATGCTCACCGGTGCACGTTCCGCCCACGCTGAGCACCCAGTTGACCAAGCGCCGGTTGAATGTGTGGGCCAGTTCTTGCTCATGGGGGTTGCTCTTGGTGGAGAGCATTCCCACGTGCAGGTTCCCGTCACCAGCGTGGGTGCTTCAGCCAGTGACGAGCCAGTCCACTGATTGACTATACGCACCATGGTTGGGTCCATCAATTCCAACGCGGCAGGCGTGGGGCCATAGCGGTTGATCGCATAGATGGCCTCGGCTCCAGCGCCCATTGAGGGAAACACCGCTACGGCGGCTATCGCCTCTGGGCGGATGCGCAGCCGCAGCGTGATCTCGGTGACCACACCCAGCGTGCCCTCTGAACCCACGAGTAAGCGACACAGGTCGTACCCGCTGGATGACTTGATCACGGGGCGGCCCACACGGATGATCTCACCAGAGGGCAGTACCACCTCCAGTTGTAGTACATAGTCCTTAGGGGCCCCATACTTGACGGCGTGCATGCCGCTGGAATTGTTGGCCACCATGCCACCGATGGTCGCTACATCGCCTGAACCCGGTTCGGGAGGGAAAAAGAGCCCGCAGCGGGCCAGTTTCTTGTTCAACTCGTCGTAGATGATACCCGGCTGGATTACTACCTGCAAGTCAGCCTCACGCACCTCGGTGATCTGGTCCATTCTGTACAGCGCCAGCAGGATGCCACCTCGCACAGGGATGGGGTTGCCCTCCAGGCTCGACCCGCCGCCCCGGGGAGTGACAGGGATCTGCTTCTCGTTGGCATCTTTGAGAATCGCGCTGATTTCTTGGGCGTTCTCTGGCCAGACAAGTATGTCGGGCCGCTGAGGGGTATAGAAGGACTCGTCCTGCAAGTGAGCATCCAGATCGGCCTGCCGCGTCGAGACACGGTCGGGACCGACTAGGTTAATCAAGAAATCCAGAGTCTCCGGCGTAATGTTCATAGATACTTTCCTCGCATTCCACTTGCGCTAGCGGACAACTGCTTCAGCTATTCTATGACCGAATGGGCAGGCCACCAATGAGGCGCAGTATCTTGTTGGACAGACTGCGCAGGCGACGCTCACCAGGGAAGCCTCAGTGCTGCAGTTCGGGCTGTCCTGTGCTACAGCATGGCGACCCTCGATGGCGCATCTCGCGAACGCTGCAAGAGCGGGCATCTCTGTCGATCCAATTCTACTCGGCCTGAATGGCCAGATGCAGGCCAAAAACGAAGAATCTGTCGCCCCTCTGCGCTCTCAGCGGTAGAGAGGATGTATCGACACAAAACAGGCGGGCCGCCTACTACACGTTGGGCACACTCTCCACGCATCACCCAAGAGGTGGATGAAAGAATTTTCATTGTTCCAAGCACCGGTCTTCATCATCTGTTCACCTACCGGTGTTATTCTTTAGTTGAAAGCTGTACAGTGCCTGAACATGGAGGACGCAGAATAGTCTAGGCCAAGGCCCGTACTGCCTCGTGATGCAGGCTCACCGCTGATACTGTGCACGTAACCAACATCGCCGCGCCTCGGCCTTCGCTCCAGCCCATGGCCAAGGGCCGTGTGTATGTTGTCTACGCAGCAATTCCGCTCCTGGTGTCGCCGCCATTCATGGCACTAATTACGTTGGTCGTCAAGTTGGATTCACTTTCAACAGCCGCCTCATCAGCAGTCAGGGGGCAAATGTCCATGGATCCGCAGCTAGAAAGCAAGCCCACGGATGCCCAGACCCGCAAGCTCAATCCCCTGCGGGTTTACACGAGCTGTGTGTCAGCGCTAGGCGTTGGACTTCTGCTCTGGTGTTTGCGCAGCATGTCCTCATCCTCGCTTGACATTCTGCTTTTCATCGCGCTAGTCGCCCTTGCCGAGTTGACAACCAGCGCAGTGTTTATGCCCGAAATAGCCTTCACCGTGTCATCTGCTGTCTACTTCGCTGCCCTGCTCCTGTTCGGCTCTCCGTCTGCGGCGTTCGTGGCCATGGTCGGCGCACTTGTCGCCACACTGGTAATAGACATCATCCGCAGACGTCAAGGCAGCCCGAGTCGTGTTCCTATCTTGCAGCGCGCGCTTTTCAACATGGCCTCTTTGGGCATGGCGGTCGTCGTCGCTGGCAACGTATACATTCTCTGCGGTGGCGAAGTAGGTAAGGTCGCATTACTCTCCAACTTGCTGCCCATGGTGCTGGCGGCAGCATGCACTGAAATTGCAAATGCTGCACTGGTAGTCAAGGCGGTTTCGCTTCAAACCGGGACGCCGGCGTTTGACGTTTGGAAACAAAACGTCTCTTGGGCTCTACCGATTCAGCTCCTTGGTATGGTCGTGGGTGGCGGCGGGCTGGCCTTGGGGTATCAAATCGCTGGCCCAGCCGGGATAGGCGTCTTCCTTCTACCAGTTGTTCTGACCATCTATGCCTTCAAGCTGTACGTGAGGCAAACCAAAGCTCAGATGGCTCACCTGGAAGAGATTATCGCGGAACGTACTGATGATCTCAGGAAGACCAATGAGGAACTGAAACAGCTCGACCGAGTCAAGACAAGGCTTTTTTCCACGATCAATCACGAGATGCGTAACCCACTACAGTCTATTCTCGGGTACACTGATCTGCTGTTAGCTACCGAGCCTCTCACTCGCGACCAAGAGGAGATGTTGCTGTCCATAAGTTACAGTAGCGAACGACTCTTGGATTTGGTCAACAACATCCTTGACATTTCGCGCCTTGAGGACGGGAAGCTGACACTCGTGCCGCAGACCATGGGAATACTGCCCGCCGTAACCCAGGCTCTGGCTGTGATAAAACCAATGGCAGAGCAGAAGCACATCTCGATCAACGTAGACATATCGGAAACGATACCAGACGGCTATGCCGATCCCAGAAAAGTGGTGCAGATACTAGTCAATCTGCTAAGCAATGCAGTCAAATACACTCCTGATGCGGGTTCCATCGCCATCACAGCGCGGAGCGGCCAGACAGACCACATGCTAGAGATACGTGTGAGCGACGACGGAATCGGCATTCCTGCAGACCAATTGCCCAACATCTTTGATTGCTTCAGTCACGTCGAGCGTGCTGCGACGTGGTATACCGTTGGCACTGGATTGGGTTTGTATATCTCCAACGGATTGGTAGAAGCCCAGGGCGGAAAAATCAGGGTTGAAAGTGAGGAAGGGCACGGCTCGTGTTTTACCTTCACACTGCCCATGGCTCAGCAACTTCCTGTAGAATACGCTTCCGTGTCTCAATAGGTGCGATTTCGCTCGGCCTGGCTCGCCAGATCCAGGCCAAAGGCGGGAATTCGCCAATCTCCCAGAGCAATTCTGGATCGCCTGGGTCTCCGGCGAGATGTTCTCGAATACCTCCCTTGCATTTCTGCTTGCGCTCCCACCCATCTTTGTCCCACTACCTTTGACATCGTCATCTCAGGCGAACAACTGCTAGAGTTCCCACGGCAACCAGGCTGGCAATCGCACAACACACGCCTATCTTCAAGGGCTTTCAACTTGCCATCGTCAGTGTTGGACATTCAGCTCGTTCACGTTATAATGCCGGTGCGGATAACTCGTAGATTACTTCTCCAGCGCTTGTTTCGGAGGTGTGGGCATAGGTATGTTAACGCGTGAGGAACTCGAAGAACTCGAGATGCAGCGCCTGGCTTCATACGCTGTGAAGAGCCGTGAATCGCGAGGTCGTGATTACCGTGAGCCCGAGCATCCCTACCGCACAGCATTTCAACGCGACCGCGATCGCATCATCCACACTACGGCCTTCAGGCGTCTCGAGTATAAGACGCAGGTATTCGTCAACTATGAAGGCGATTACTATCGCACTCGCCTGACTCACAGCATCGAAACGGCCCAAATCGGGCGTACTATAGCCCGCGCGCTTGGGCTCAACGAAGACCTGACGGAGGCCATTTCTCTCGCTCACGACCTGGGACACACACCCTTCGGCCACTCCGGCGAGGTTGCGCTGAACGAACTCATGAAGGAGCACGGCGGATTCAACCACAATTATCACAGTGTGCGCATCGTGGAGAAGCTTGAGAGGCGTTATCCAGGCTTTCCTGGCTTGAACCTGACCTGGGAAGTGCGTGAGGGGATCGTCAAGCACACCACAGAATACGATGTCTCTGATGCAGTGGAATATGAGCCGGACAAGCGCGCAACACTTGAGGGCCAGCTCGTTAATGCAGCAGACGAGATTGCTTACACTACTCACGATCTGGACGATGGCCTGCGCTCGGGGTTGATCCAGGTGAGCGATTTGCACAATGTGCGGCTGTGGGGAAAGGCGCTGCGTGTGCTTGGCATACAGGAACGCGACTTCACGGACATGGCGCGCCATCGGGTGATTCGCTATCTGATCGACTTGGAAGTGACGGAGGCTCTCAAGAGCATAAGCAGGAAGCTGAGAGATTTAGGCATCCAGTCACCAGAGGATGTGCGCAGTGTACCTCAGAACCTGGTAGGCTTTCCCCCAGAAATGCAGCGCGGGAACCGCGAACTGAAGGACTTTTTGCTTAACCGTCTCTATCGCCACCATCGGGTCATACGCCTGCAGGTGAAGGCCCAACGCCTTATTCGCCAGCTCTTCGAAGCCTATCTGAGCGAGCCTCGTCAGCTTCCTTTGGAAGTTCAGGCCAGGTTTCGTCCTGAGGCGCTTCGCGTCCTGAGACGCTCAGTGTCGAAGGAGCTCGAGCCCGAAGGGGTTGCCGATGAGAAGATCGAACGCGTGATTTGCGACTACATAGCTGGCATGACGGACCGCTTTGCTATCCAGGAATACCGCAAGCTGTTCGATCCTGCCACGCGAGGATAAGAAAGGGACGCAGGAAATGTCACCTCCTGCGTCCCGGGTCTTGCAAGGGCCACACAACCTTCGACACCAAGTTATCTCAGCGAGACCTCCAGCCTGGTAGTCAGCCCGGCAAAGATGCCAGAGTCCGAGCCACTCTCGTACGCGAGTTCTATGATCCTCGCATCCAGTCGCAGGTTTGCTGTTTCCAGCGTCACGATCTGGCCCTCTCCTGCTTGCACTGATTCGCCTTTGGTTGCCAGTTCGTCGCGCATTGCTCCATCTCGGAAGGCGCGTTCGCTCATCAGCACCTTTGTCTCAGTGCGGACATCGTCCTTGTCGAACAGCCAGACCTCGAAGGCACCCACCGTCTCCCGTTCGCCGATGCCCACGCTCTCCAGCGCGCTCATGCCACACTCGCCGAGGAACTCACCTGTGGGCGACTCAATGCTGTAGGAGACGTCATAGCTCTCATCGCCGACGTTGTAGGTTGTCACAAAGTGCCCCAGGGTGCTCTCCGGTAGGGGAGGTGCAGTGACCTCTCGTTCCCTCCGTAGCACTCCAGCAGAAGCCTCGCGTGCTAGTGGTGGGCGTCCTCGGCGCAACGACTCTCGCTTTTGCAATTGCTTCAAGAGAAGCACTGTCCCCACGCCCAGGACCACTACAAAGAATACGATGCCTGCAAAGCGCGTAGCTTGGCCCAGCGCGCCAGCCCAGATCCAGCCAGTGGCACCAAGCTCACCAGGTGCCTCCTCTGGCGTTGGGGGCGGCGGCAACACCATAGCCAGGAACAACCCTTGCAGGCGTATCGCCGCATCCGCGTTTCCTGCTGCAATTCGAGCCTTGACTAAGTCATTCAGCATGGCAGATATATCTACGTCTTCCTCCCCGGCCCCCTTAAGCGCTTCCAGACGAGTGCCAGCCACCTCAGTGTTACCAGTCAAGGCATAAGCGTCAGCGATCATCTGCAGATAGCTTTCCTTGTAGCCCGCTTTTAGATCGGCTGGATCGGCGTTCGTCCATTGCACTGGCCACAGCCACCAGCCCAGCACGACGAGGCCCAGAACGACACCCAAGACGAAAGCAATCACAACCTCTGCGGTTACCTTTTCCCGGATCCAAGTGGTAAGATCATTCTTGGCCATCTTACACCTCCATTGTTTATTTTAGCACAACTTGACCGCAAACACAAGCGCGATAGATGGTTGAGTACAATTCAATTCTGGGGCAAGCAGAGCCTCCCAGAGATTGCTGAAGACGCTTTCCGCCTCCCGGTTACCAGAACGTCCGGGACGGTTCGCCCCCAAAGTGAACTGTACGTAGATGGTTGACTACCGCGCACGGAGGTTCTTGCGAGCCTTGCTCAGAACCTCAACACCATCCTCTTTGCACAACACCATGTCTTCGATCCGTATCCCGCCCCATCCTGGGAGGTAGATTCCCGGTTCTATGGTGAACACCGCGCCTGGTTTCAGGGTATCTGTGGATCTCAGACTAACCCCTGGCTTCTCGTGAACGGCGAGGCCCACGCCGTGCCCCAGACCGTGACCAAACTGCTCCTTGTAGCCAGCCTCAGCGATGATGTTACGTGCAATGGCATCAAGTTCCTGCCCCGTCATTCCAGCGCGGGCCTGCTCTTCAGCGGCCAGTTGAGCCCGAAGGACGATGTCATATACCTCTTGCGCCTTTTTGTCCGGTTCTCCGAGGCATATGCTGCGAGTCAGGTCAGAGTTGTAGCCATCAGTTCTGGCGCCCATGTCCAGCACAATCGGCTCTCCTTCCTGGATCTGCCGATTCTGGGGAACAGCATGGGGTTTGGCGCCATTCGGCCCACAAGCTACGATGAAGTTGAAGGCGATGGCCTCGGCGCCGTGGGTGCGCATAAACAGTTCCAGCTCCCAGGCGACCTGCTTTTCGGACATGCCCAGCTCAATGAAGCTGCGAATATGGTCGCAGGCGTCGTCGGCTATGGAAATGGCTTTTCTTATCTTGGCCAGTTCGCCCTCATCTTTGACCATTCTGATGGTTTCCACAACTTCTTTGGTAGGCACCCATTTGATGCCTCTGGTTTTTCTCTTCCATTCCTGGTATTGGGCAAATGGCAGATGCGTACTCTCAAATCCCAGCGTCTTAACCTCGCGCGCCTTCAGAAGACGCTTCAGTACCAGCGACACCTTGTCCTCCACTTTCACCAATTCGAAATCGGGTGCCTCTTCCGCTACCTGCTCGTAGTAGCGGAAATCGGTGAGCAGCAGCGCCTCTTGCTGTGTGATCACCAGCGCACCCTCTCCACCAGTGAAGCCGCTCAGGTAACGTTCGTTTTCCGGTCGCGTGATCAAGATGGCATCCGGACCTTCTTCTCTGAGAGCCCGTCGTAGTTTCTCCAATCGCATGCTTGTTCCTCCTTGTGACACTAAGATTCGAGACCTCGTAGTAGCGACTTCACTCGCCAAACAGCCAAGAAAGGCGACTAACGTCGCCACTACCAACCAATCAGTCGAGCCCTGCAGAAACTTGGCTGAGCCAGGAAGCCACAGCGTCGGCTATTTGTGCTGAGCGGTCTACAGGATCGGCAGAGGGCCCAACACCCAGAAAGTGATCGCTGCCCGCAAGCAGAACGATGTCTTTGGGTGCGGCCCATTGTTCGTACAAAGCCCTGAAAGCATCAAAATCGCAGAATTGATCCCATTCTGCAACGATGAAGAGCTTGGAGCGATCATCGTGTCGCAGATGGTCTGGCTCGGACTGCAGAAGGGCCAGCGGCAAAACGATACAGACTGTGCCGGCCACTCCTTTGCTCTCACGTGCAGCCTCCAGGATCATGCTCGCGCCAAATGAATCGCCCAGCAGATAGAGATGCGAGCGATCCACATCCCTGCGTTCAAGCAGGAAACTCACAGCGCCCTGGACGTCATCAACCTCGTGCACTCCGCCAGTGCGGCTGCCCCCGCTGCCTTGCACACCCCGAAAGTTGAAGCGCAGGGTGATGAATCCAGCCTGTCGCAGAGCAGCGCAGCAAGCAGCGATAACCGGGTATTCCATGCCCGTCTGCCCCTGGCTGCCAGGGTGGCAGAGTACTGCTGCTGGATGCCTGGCTCTGTCGCCAAAAGTGCCCAGCAGACCTTCCAGATCAACAGATGGCGTTCCTGCACTCGGGAAACGCACGCTGGCTTCAAACGCTTGCGTGGTCGGCTTCATCATTCTGCGTTGCCTTGGCTAGTGGATGTGAATGCAGGTACACTTCGCGAGCACGACTCTGGCTGACGTGAGTGTACACCTGCGTTGTGGACAGACGCGCGTGACCAAGCAATTCTTGAACGCAGCGCAAGTCAGCGCCGCCGTCCAGGAGATGAGTGGCAAAAGTGTGGCGCAACGTGTGTGGGGTGACCCGCTTTTGCAGTCCGACCAGCTGGCTGTATTTCTTGACTATGTTCATCACACTGCGCGTGCTGAGTCTGCCGCCGAAGCGGTTCAGGAAAACGGCGTTGGTCGTTCCGTCCCGCAGTAGATGAGGTCGCCCCTGCTCGATGTATGCTCCTAGTGCTGCCACTGCTGGCCCGCCCAACAGTGCGATGCGTTCCTTCGCTCCCTTGGCCCACACCCGCAGCTCATTCCGCTGCCAGTCGAGGTTGTTAAGGTTCAATCCCACCAACTCGCTGACGCGCAGGCCACCGCTGTAGAGAACATCGAGGATAGCACGATCACGCAGGCCTTGCGGCGTGGCTGCGTCGGGGGCGCTGAGCAAAGCCACAGCCTCGGGCACGGAAAGGGGCATGGGCAGGTGCTTTGGCACCTTGGGCGAAGACAGCGCGCGGAAAGGACTAGTGGGCACAACATCCTCCCGCGCCAGAAAACGGCCAAATGAGCGCAGTTCCGAGATCCGCCGGGCCACACTTGCCTTGACATAGCCTTTGCCGTTCAACCAGGCCAGATAACACCGTAATGCGGGGCGAGCCACGTCGGCCCACTTCTGGACTCCCTGATCTTGCAGGAATGCCATGCATTCCTCAATCTCACGGCCATAGTTGTCAATGGTATATGGTGAGGCGTTCTTCTCCACCAAGAGGTATGTCAAAAAGCGCTCAAGCTGCCTTTTCAGGTTCTTCCTCTCTTTCGAAAACCTGCTGGCATTCAAGGCATTTCGCCTTGTTCTTGCCAGCCTCGACCAGCAAGCCCCCACAGTTCGGGCAGGGCCTGGGCAAAGGCCGCTTCCACACGCTGAACTTGCAGTCAGGATAGTTGGCGCAGCCGTAGAAAATGCGCTTGCGGCGGGTCCTTCTTTCCAGCAAGTCGCCGCCGCACTCGGGGCACTTGGCGCCCGTTTTGACTACGTACGGCATGGTGTTGCGGCACTGGGGGAAGTTGCTGCAAGCGATGAATTTCCCGTAGCGTCCGAACTTGACGATCATGGGGCTGCCGCACTTCTCGCAGATCAACCCTGTCTCTTCGGCCACTACCTCCACTTTCTCCATGTTGCGCTCGGCCATTTGCAGAGTGCGCTCAAAGGGGCCGTAGAACTCGCGGAGCACAGTCACCCAATCGCGTTCGCCTGCCGCGATTCTATCGAGGTCTTCCTCCATGTGGGCCGTGAATTGGAGATCCACAATGTCCGAAAAATGCTTGACCAGCAGGTCATTGACCAGGAAGCCCAACTCCGTCGGTACCAGGTGCCTATTCACTCCATCCACGTAGCCGCGGAACTGGATCGTGGACAGGATTGATGCGTAGGTGCTTGGTCGCCCAATGCCATGCTTTTCCAGTTCGCGCACCAGAGAAGCCTCTGTGTAACGCGGAGGCGGCTTGGTGAAATGCTGCTCTGGGATCAGCCGTATCAGGTCCAGAACCTCGCGGACTTTCAGAGGCGGCAGGGCGCCAGCGTCTTCTTCTGCTGCGGCCTCTTCATCTTCCGCTCTCTCGTAGACCAGCAGGAAGCCAGGAAAGGTGATCGTAGAACCGGTGACACGAAAGAGGTAGGGCAGCGCATCCAGGAACGGCTTGAGGACATCCCCTGTCGGCACTGTTGCCTCTGCTTCCAGGCAGCCAGCCTTGATGTCCACCGAGGTCACGTCAAAGACAGCGGGCTTCATCTGGCTAGCTACGAAGCGTTTCCAGATCAATTGGTAGAGTCGGTATTGGTCTCTATTCAGGTGATCCTTGATGGCATCAGGTTCACGACGGACTGAAGTGGGGCGGATGCACTCGTGGGCCTCTTGTGCTTTCACGGCCCGAGTTTTGTGCACGGGCGGCTTCGCGGGCAGAAAGTCGGCGCCATATTTGTCTTTGATATAGGCACGTACTTCGGCAAGCGCCGCTTTGGCGACGTTGGTCGAGTCCGTGCGCATGTAGGTGATGAGCCCAACCCGTTCGCCACCGCCGATGTCCACGCCCTCGTAGAGTCCCTGCGCGATGGCCATCGTGCGTTTGGCAGTGAAACCCAGCTTTCCAAAGGCTTCTTGCTGCATTGTACTGGTGATAAAGGGAGCGGGCGGCTTGCGTTGCCGCTTGAACTTGCGCACTTTGCCCACAATGTAGTGCGCGCCTTCCAGATCATCCACGATAGCCTGGGTCGCAGGCTCCTCTTTCAAGTCAACTTCTTTGCCCCTGATCTTGAGCAGCTTGGCGATAAAGGTGGGGCGTTCCTCGAGTCCTCGGGTGTCCTGCTTGGCCAGTTCGGCGGCGATGGACCAATACTCTACGGGCACGAAAGCCTGTATCTCCCGTTCGCGCTCCACGATCAAGCGCACGGCCACCGACTGTACCCGGCCAGCAGACAAGCGATTGCGTACCTTTTGCCAAAGAAGTGGGCTGATCTTGTAGCCTACGAGTCGGTCCAGAATGCGCCTCGCCTGCTGAGCATTCACCAGGTTCTGGTCGATGCTGCGCGGGTTTGCGAATGCCTCTTTGACAGCAGCATCCGTTATCTCGTGGAAAACCACTCTACGCGCTGTTTCTTCGGGGATAGCGGCTGCCGCCATCAGATGCCAGGCGATGGCCTCTCCTTCACGGTCGGGGTCGGTGGCAAGGTAGACTTCCCCAGCCTGGCGTACTGCCTTTTTCAAGCGCTGGACTACTTCGCGCTTCTTCTTTGGCACACGATAAGTGGGGGCAAAGTCGTTCTCCACATCCACGCTCAGTTTAGAGCGGAGGAGATCGCGCACATGACCTACAGAGGCCTCGACCTTGTAGTGTCTCCCGAGAAACCTGCCGACGGTCCGCGCTTTGGCCGGAGATTCAACGATAACTAACTTGCGGCCAGCTTTGCGGCGGCGCTTGGCTTCTGAGGCGCGTTTCTTCCTCGAAGGGCGTGGGCTGGATTTGCGGCGGGGCTTGCTCTGGGGCTTTGGTATGGAGGCATGAGCATCGGTCAGGCCCATCTTGAACATTCCTGCACCGCAGACTGGGCACTTCCCCCGCGTCGCTGGGGTTCCCGCAGCGGTGTAGACCGGCTCTGTATCCTGCATGCCCCTTTTCTCGTGGCACTTTACGCAGTAGCCGATGGCTTCCTGCTGTTGCATTGATGAGGCTCCTTCATTGCTACACGCGCCACGTATTGTAGCATACTCCTACCCCTATGCAAAGAAACGCGGTCCTGGGCGAGTGCAGTATGCTCTTGGGATGGGCTCTCTGTCGGCAAGGCCTCCGAGGTTTGCGAATCACTGGCTTTCCCTGCGGCAAAGCTGGCGTCCAAAACCTCGGAGGTCTTTGTGTTCCTCTGGGCCACGTTGGGGCGATGTTCTGCGCTGGCTAATCTATAGAGGCAGTTGCGCGATTGTTGTTTCCTCTAAGGGGATAGCAAACACCTGTCCAAAGTTCCATATCACACGTTCACGGACAAGCTGCATCTCGATCGGGTTCCCCAGTTCTCGCTGCATGGAAGTGATTTGTGCATCAGCCAGGCCACAAGGTATGATCAGCGCAAAGTGCTGCAGATTGGGGGCCACGTTTAGTGCAAAGCCATGGTAGGTCACGCCGTGCTCCACGCGCGCTCCCAGTGATCCGATTATGCCTTCTCCCACCCACACGCCAATGATTCCCATCTGGCTATACGCCGGTAGGCCAAAATCCCGCAGTGTGCGAACAAGTACTTCTTCAAGCGCGTGCATGTAATCGGAAACACCCAGGCAATGTGCTTCCAGGGACAGGATGGGATAGCCTACGAGTTGTCCCGGTCCGTGATAAGTGACATCTCCTCCACGTTCAACCCTGTAGACACTGATGCCTGCCTTTTGGAGTTCATCGGCAGATGCCAGGATGTGACTGGGGTCGCCAGTGCGGCCCAGAGTGATCACGGGTTCATGCTCCAGCAATATCAGGACGTCGTCAAGGCGTCCCTCCTGCCGAGCCTTGACCAGGCGATGCTGCAGCTCCTGGGCACGTTCATAGCGTTCTCGACCCAGGTTGAGGACTAGCAACGATGCAACCTCTCTTCCTGTGAGTGCATCCCGGTTTCTACGCGTTCGTGCGGCATGCGTGGTAAAGCCTACTCGGACTCTTTGAGGGATTCGCCAAAGTTGGTCTCCACCAACTCCTGGAGGGCGTTGACTGCCTCCTTTTCATCTTCGCCATTCGCTTTGATGATAAGAACGGCGCCCTGGTTTGCCCCCAGCGTGAGTATGGAGAGAATGCTTTTAGCATCGACCTCCCTGTCGTCTTTGCTCACGTGGACCTCAGACTTGAACCGTTTCGCTGTCTGGACAAACATGGCTGCCGGTCTGGCGTGCAAACCTACTTCGTGCCGAACGACCACTGTAGCTTCTTGCATGAATTCTGTTGTGCCTCCTTCGATGGTGTGCTGCAATGCGTATCCAGCAGTGCTGGAGTAAGTACTGGAGTGGCAAGGATTATAGCAGAACCTTCAACAATCTAAAAGCCAGAGTGTTCGAGGGTGTTGAAAAAGTCACAAGGGTGTCATTCTGAACGCAGTGAAGCCCGGCCT